>JAJEEM010000023.1 GCA_022820995.1 Gemmatimonadota bacterium
GCCGGAACTGGGGAAGCTCGCGAATCTCGAAGAGTTGTGGCTGAACGGGCACCAGCTAACCGGTCAAATCCCTCCCGAACTCGGCAACCTGGCCAACCTCAAGCAGCTATGGCTCCGCCAGAACGAGTTGAGCGGATCCGTGCCGCCCGAACTCGGACAGCTCGAGCAGCTGGAGAGGCTGGAACTCAACCACACGGAGTTGAGCGGGCCGATGCCGGAGGCGTTCGGAAATCTCACCCGCCTCGAGGTGCTGATGCTCGGCAGCACGCGCATGAGCGGACCGCTGCCCCGGTCTGCCACGCGCATGACGTCGCTCAGGACTCTCTCGATGGTGTCGACGCTGTGCGTGCCGCGCGACTCCGCGTTCGACGCGTGGGTGGCGGGAATCATGTGGTTCACGGGAACGCGCTGCCGCAACTGACGGCCGCCGCGGCCCGCGACTCCCGGGGTGCCATGCGACCCGTCACCGCGGCACGGCCGCCAAGCTGGTTGCACCCTCCCCGCAACCCGCTCTAGACTGAATCCCCCCGGCCGACGGGCGGCCGGATGAGTCCCGTTCCGGGAGCTCCATCGGCGCTCCCGCCGGCACAGGATCAGGAGCGGCCGCATGAAGCGCATCTCCGTCACCGTGAACGGGGTTCGGCACGAGGCGGACGTCGAACCCCGCACCCTCCTCGTTCATTTCATCCGCGAACAACTCGAACTGACCGGCACCAACGTGGGCTGCGACACGTCCTCGTGCGGCGCCTGCACGATCCTGATGGACGGTCAGTCGGCGAAGTCGTGTACCGTGCTCGCCGTCCAGGCGGATGGCGCGGAGGTGACGACCGTTGAGGGTCTCGCGTCGAACGGCGACTGGCACCCGGTCCAGAAGGCGTTCCACGAAAATCACGGCCTCCAGTGCGGGTTCTGCACGCCCGGGATGATGATGGCCGCGGTGGGATATCTGGATGAGAACCCGTCGCCATCGGAGGACGAAGTCCGGCTCGCGCTGGAGGGCAACCTCTGCCGGTGCACCGGCTACCACAACATCGTCAAGGCGGTGCTCGCGGCCGCCGACGACATGGGCTCTTAGGCGAGGAGAGAGAACATGGCGACGGCTGAGAAATACGTTGGCGGTGGGGTCCCGCGGAAAGAGGATCCCAAGCTTCTCACGGGGCAGGGCCAGTTCCTGGAAGGCCTCACGCTCCCCGGCATGCTTCACGCGGCGCTCGTGCGGAGTCCGCACGGGTCGGCGCGCATCGACTCGGTGGACGTCTCCGCCGCCGCGGCCGCGGACGGCGTGGTCGCCGCGTACAGCGGCGCGGATCTGGCCGACGAATGGGCGGCGGGGCTCCCCATGGCGTGGCCCGTGACCGACGACATCCGGATCCCCGATCACTGGCCGGTGGCGCAGGATGTCGCGCGCTACGTGGGCGATGCCGTGGCGGTCGTGGTCGCCACGAGCCGCAACGCGGCGCTCGACGCGGCGGAACTCGTGGAGGTCGACTACGAGGTGCTCGACGCGGTCGTGGACGTGGAGGCGGCGGTGGCCGATGGCGCGCCGCGCGTGCACGAGTCGTTCGACGACAACAAGAGCTACACCTGGGCGCTGACGAACGGCGAGGTGGATGAGGCGTTCGCGAAGGCGGATGTCGTCGTCAAGGAGCGCTACACGCAGCCGCGGCTGATCCCGAACGCGATGGAGCCGCGCGCGGTCGTCGCGCAGCCCGTCCCCTCGACGGGCGACTTCACCGTGTGGTCCACGACGCAGATTCCGCACGTCGCGAAGGTGCTGTTCGCGCTCACGCTGGGGATTCCCGAGTCGCAGATCCGGGTCATTGCGCCCTCCGACGTGGGCGGCGGCTTCGGCTCGAAGCTGAACGTGTACGCGGAGGAGGCGCTCTGCATCGCCCTCGCGCGCCGGCTGGGGAAGCCGGTCAAGTGGGTCGCGGGCCGCAGCGAGGGATACCTCGCGACGATTCACGGCCGGGACCAGGTCCAGGAGATCGAGATCGCGGCGACCTCCGACGGCGACATCCTCGGATACCGCGTCCACATCCTCGCGGCGATGGGCGCCTACCTGCAGCTCGTGGCGCCGGGAGTGCCGCTCCTGGGCGCCTTCCTCTACTGCGGCTGCTACGGCGGGGAGGCGTATCACTTCGAGTGCACGGGCGTGTTCACGAACACGACCCCGACGGACGCCTACCGGGGTGCCGGCAGGCCCGAGGCGACCTACGCCATCGAGCGGGCGATCGACTCGCTCGCGCGGGAGGTCGGCGTGGACCCGGCGGAGATCCGGCGGCGGAACTTCCTCCCGGCCGGCGACATGGTGCAGAGCCCGGGCGGGCTCGCCTTCGATTCGGCCGACTACGAGCCCGCGCTCGACCGGGCGCTGGAACTGCTGGACTACGACGGGTTCCGGAGCGACCAGGCGGAGCGCAGGGAGGGAGGGGGCAGCAGGCAGATCGGCGTCGGGTTCTCGTCCTACGTGGAAATCTGCGGGCTCGCGCCCTCGCAGGTGCTCGCCTCGCTGAAGTACGCCGCCGGCGGCTGGGACGCGGCGACGGTGCGCATGTTGCCGACCGGAAAGGCGGAGGTCGTGACGGGCAGTTCGCCGCACGGGCAGGGGCACGTGACCTCCTGGTCACAGATCGCGGCGGACGCGCTCGGGATCCCCTACGAGGACGTCACGGTCCTCCACGGGGACACGCACGTGGCGCCGCACGGGATGAACACCTACGGGAGCCGCAGCCTCGCGGTGGCGGGGGTCGCGGTTCACAACGCGTGCGACCGGGTGGTAGACAAGGCGCGCGGGCTCGCGGCGCACCTGCTCGAAGTGGCGCCGGAGGACCTCGAGTACGAGGCGGGGATCTTCTCGGTGAAGGGCGTCCCGGACCGCACGAAGTCGATGCCGGAACTCGCCTTCGCGGCGTGGACGGCCCACAGCCTGCCGGAGGATTCGGAGCCCGGGCTCGAGGCGAGCTGCGTGTACGACCCGCCGAACTTCACCTTCCCCTTCGGCACGCACGTGGCCGTCGTGGAAGTGGATACGGAGACGGGCGCCGTGGATCTCGTCCGCTACATCGCGGTGGACGACTGCGGGCCGGTGATCAACCCCGTCATCGTGGACGGCCAGGTGCACGGCGGCGTGGCGCAGGGGATCGCGGCCGCGCTGTACGAGGAGGCGACGTACGCGGAGGACGGGACGCTCGAGACCTCGTCGATGGTCAACTACCTCGTGCCCTCCGCGGCGGAGTTCCCGTCCTTCGAGACGGATCGGACGGTGACGCCGAGCACCTCGAACCCCATGGGCGTGAAGGGGATCGGCGAGGCGGGGACGATCGGGTCCGCGCCGGCGGTGATCAACGCGATCGTGGATGCGCTCTCGCATCTCGGCGTGACGGACGTCCCGATGCCGGCGAGTCCGGAACGGGTATGGCGAGCGATTCAGGCGGCCCAGGGAGGTGAGGCATGATCCCCGCGTCTTTCGACTACGAGCGCGCTTCGTCTCTCGATGAGGCGCTGAGCCTGCTCGCGGCGGGCGGCGAGGACGCGCGGCCGCTGGCGGGCGGACATTCGCTCCTGCCGCTCATGCGGCTGCGGCTGGCGCGGCCCTCGCTGCTCGTGGACATCGGCGGTATCGATGAACTGCGCGGCGTGCGGGACGATGGTGATTCGGTCACGATCGGAGCCCTGACGACGCACCACGAGGTGGCCGGCGCGGCCGCTCTCACGGGTGGGAGCGGTCTCATCGCGAAGGTGGCGGAGGGGATCGGCGACCCCCAGGTGCGGCACCGCGGCACGCTCGGCGGTTCGGTGGCGCACGCGGATCCGGCCTCGGACCTGCCGGCGGCCCTGCTCGCGCTCGATGCCGAGGTCACCCTCGCGGGGCCCGGCGGCACGCGCTCGGTCGCGGCGGCGGACTTCTTCGTCGGGCCGTTCATGTCGGCGGCGGACGATGGCGAAATCGTGACCGGCGTCCGGGTGCCGAAGCGGGAGGGCTGGGGCAGCGCCTACCAGAAGTTCCAGCGCCGGGCACAGGACTGGGCGATCGTCGGCGTGGCCGCGGTCGTGAACTGGACGGACTCCGGCATCGCGGGCGCCGCGATCGGGCTCACGAACATGGGCGGCACGCCGCTCAGGGCGCACGCGGTCGAGGCGGCGCTGACCGGCACGTCCGAGAAGGCGCAGATCCTCGCGGCGGTGTCGAAGGTGTCGGAACTCGAGACGCCCCCGGCGGATGAGAACGCGAGTTCGGAGTACCGCCTCCACCTCGCGCAGGTGTTGATCGCGCGCGCGGTGGCGGAGGCCGCCGGCTGTCCGGGGATGCAGCGATAGCGGTCAGCCGCCGGCACTTTCTCGTCCAGGGAGGCGGCGCACTCGTCTCCCTCTCCCTGGGCACCGGCTGTTCGGACGGCGGGCTGGGGCCCCCACCGCCGCCGCCACCGCCGCCAGGAGACAGGGTCGACGTGATCGTGGTCGGCGCCGGCCTGTCCGGGCTCGTCGCCGCGTACGAGTTGGTCCGTGCGGGGCACGATGTCAGGGTGCTGGAAGCACGAGACGCCGCCGGGGGCCGGGCGCAGACGCTTCGCGAGCCCTTCGATGATGGGCTCATCGCCGAACCCGGCCCGGCCCGCATCCCGCCCGACCACGATCGAACGCTCGGCTACATCGACCACTTCGGCATCGAGACCTCTCCCTTCTACACGCAGGAAGGCGAGTACCTCATCGTTCCCGAGCAGGGGGACCGCTACCGGGAGACGCCGGGCGTCTTCCTGGACAGGGGGCGGGATGCGTGGCTCAAGATTCCGGCCGGGACCGATGCCCTGCCGCTGGCGTTCGCCGAAGCGCTCGGAGACCGCGTGCGGTACGATTCGCCGGTGACGAGGGTGGTCCGGGATGATGCCGGGGTGGTGGCCACATACGGCACCGGCGGGGCCGCGACGGAACTGAGGGGCGGCCGCCTCATCTGCACCGTACCCCTCCCCGTCATCGACAGGATCGCCTTCGACCCCGTCCTCTCGGCAGCGAAGCGGGCGGCCTTCGCGGCCACCTCCTACCAGGACGTCACGCGCGTCTACGTTCAGTATGCGGCGCGGGCGTGGGAGGAGCACGGCCTGAACGGATGGGGACTGTCGTTCGTGGGAGGGTTCTCGGAATTCTGGCACCCCACCTGGAACCAGGAGGGGCCTCGGGGGATTCTGATGTCCTACCTGTACGGAGACATGGCGCGCGCGGTCGCGGCGATGGAGGCCGGCGCCATCGTGCCCGGGTTCATCGACCGCTTCGATGACCTGTTCCCCGGCTCAGGCGAGGTCGCGGAGGGCGGGACTCACTTTGCATGGGAGCACCAGCCCTGGATCGGGGCCGCCTACACCCGGGACGACCCCCCGTTTTCGGAGCGCCCGGAACTCGCATCGCCCGAGGGCCCCGTTCACTTCGCGGGGGAGCACGCCTCGGGGGAGCGGGGATGGATGCAGGGGGCCCTCCAGTCGGGCCTCCGGGCCGCCTCGGAGATCGACGCGACGGTGACGGGGTCGCGCGCCCGCGCGGCTGCGGCCTAGCCTCCGCGTGTCGGCCCGGCGGGGCGGGGCGCTACGGCGGCGCCCTCCCAGTCGGGATCGGCGGCCCCGATCCAGGTGCGCGTGGCGGCGTCGTACTGGAGGCCGTGAATGCGCCCGAACGCGCCCTGCCGCGGCGTGGGCGTGATCTCGAATCCCATCTCCCGGAATTCCTCGACCGAAGTCCCCGACCAGCCGTCCTCGGGGCCCGCTTCCACGGAGAAGCCCGCGAGCCCGTCCGGCCCCATGTCGGGATGCACGCGCGGCGCCGCGAGGGCGGCGGGCAGCGCCAGACCGTCGTCGACGACCCGGGTCACGGCCTGGACGACGGCCGAGATGATCCGGATGCCGCCGGCCGCGCCCAGCACGAGCAGCGGCTCGCCGTCGTCGAGCACCATGAACGGCGTGATGCCGGACCGCGCGCGCTCTCCCGGCTCGCTGATCCCCAGGTAACCGCCCAGCGTCACGGCGTAGAGGAACCCGAGTCCGGGCGTGGCGACCTTTGCTCCCATGCCGGGACCGATGGTCTGCGTGAGCGCGATGGCCATGCCGTTACCGTCCGCGGCGGAAAGGTGGGTCGTGTGGCCGTCCTCCGGCGGCAGATCCAGCCCCGCGACGGCGCCGGCGAGCCATGAACTTCCGGTTCCCGCCGCCGCCCGCGGTTCGCCGTCCACCTCCATCGTCGCTTCCGCGGGCACGCGCACCTGCCCGGAGAGTTCGCGGGCGAAGGCCTTCGAGGTCACGCGCACGGCGGAGGAGTCGGAACCGTCCCGCCGGTACTCCGTCATCGCGAGGGCGAGGGATTGGGCGATGACGGAAGCCCACGCCTCGTCGCTCATGCCGTCGGGATCGAAGGCCTCGGCGATCTGGAGGGCGAGGATCGCGATCGCGCCGGAGGCCGGGATGTCGGAACCGACGATCTCGAACCCCCGGTAGGATCCGCGCACGATCCGCGAGTCCTCCGCCTCGTAGGCCGCGAGCGCCTCGCGCGTCAGGAAGCCGCCGTTCGCCGCCATGTCGTCGGCGATGCGGCCCGCGATCTCCCCCCGGTAGAAGGCGTCGTCGCCGCCGAGGGAAATCGCCCTCAGCGTCGCGGCCATGTCGGACTGCACGAGCCGGTCGCCGGGGCGGTAGGGCGATCCGTCCGCCTTCAGGTAGTAGCGCCGGGCGCCTTCGGACTCCGCGACCTGGTCGCGCGATCCCGCCTGGCGGCGCGCCTCTCCCGGCAGCAACCGGAACCCGTGCGCCGCGTAGTCGATCGCCGGAGCCATGATCGTGGTCAGAGGAAGGGATCCGTACTCCTCGTGGAGGCGCATGAGGCCCGCCACCGATCCGGGCACGCCCACGGTCGGATAGCCGTAGGCGGCGCGGGGCGCCGTGGCCGGGTCGTATCCCAGCGGGACGGACGTCGTGCCGTCGATGCCCGCGACCCCGCCGTCGGGCGTACGAATCAGGATCTGGTTTCGTCCCCCGATGCTGTTCATGCTCGGTTCGACCACGGAGATCGCGAACGCGGCGGCGACGGCCGCATCCGCGGCGTTGCCCCCGAGTTCCAGCATCCGCGCGCCCGCGGCAGCGGCCAGCGGCTGCGCCGCGACGACGACCCCGTCCGCCGAGCGCGCGACCTGAGGCGCACTCTGCGCGTCCAGCCGAAGCGGAACCGCCGCGAACGCGAGTACCGCGAGAACGGTCGTGCTGTACGCCCGGATGCCTGGCTTCATGGATCCTCCGTCGGGTTTTCGGGGTTGAGCAGCCCGTGGGAAAAGGCCCTGCTGCGGGGAAACTTGCGCACGGTACGGGGCGTGACTAGGGTTCGGCTTTTCTTGACAAGAATGTTAAACGATTTCGATAACGCGAGGATCAGGATGGTTCCGCAAGCTCCGGCCGCGACCCGACCGCCGGATACCGAACAGAGGATCTTCGACGCCGCGCTTACGGTATTCGCCCGCAAGGGGCGGGACGGCGCGCGATTGCAGGAGATCGCGGATCACGCGGGGATCAACCGCGCGCTGCTGCACTATTATTTCCGCACCAAGGAACAGCTTTACGAGGCCGTGTTCGAGCACGGGTGCCGGCAGTTCATGGCCGGGCTCAGCCAGTCGCTGCGCGCGGAGGAGGGGGTCGAGGACAGCCTGCGCGCGTTCGTGTACGGCTACATCGACTACATCTACGAGCACCAGGACATGGCCCGTCTCATGCTGAACGAATGCCTGTGCGGCGGCGGCGTCCTGGAGCGGCACCTCGCCGCCGCGATCGAGGCGCGCGAGGAGGTGCCGGGGCTCCTGCTCGAGGACCGGTTGCGCGCGGCCATCGGCGCGGGCGAGATCCGGGAGATCGACCTCCGGCACACGCTGCTCACGATCGTGTCGGCCTGCCTGTTCCCGTTCGTCGCGCTCCCGACGGTCCGCCTCTTCCACTCCCGCGCCGTGGAGGATTTCGATCGCTTCCTGCAGGAACGGAAGGCGCACATCGTCGATCTCCTGCTCGCGGGTCTGCGGCCGGCGGGAGGCATCCGGCGGGGAGAACTCGCGTGAGCGCCGCGGCGGCGGCGTCGAAGGTCCGCGCCGGCGGTCTCGGTCGAACCGGCGGGCTTCTCCTGCTCGCGGCGGCGGGTGCGTGTTCGTTCGCGCCGGGTCCGCGGCTCCCGGCCACCGTGGCCGAGCTCCCCGCGGCGTACGAAGCGGAAGCTCCCCCCGCCGACACGGCGCCCGAGCCCCGCGACTGGTGGCGCGCGTTCGACGACGCGACGCTGGACCGCTTGATCGAGACGGCGCTCGTCGCCAACCTCGACCTGCACGAAGCCGTCGCGCGGCTCGAGGAATTGCGGCACCGGTACCGGATCGCGCGGGCGCCGCTCTTCCCGGCGCTGACGCTCGACGCGAACGGGAACCGGTCCAGCACGCCCGCCAATACGGGGCTGGGGTCGCAGTTCGGCGGCGACGGCGAAGACGGCGAAGACGGCGGCGGCCCGATTCCGGGGCTCAGCTTCAACTTCCCCGACCGGTTCGAGTTCACGACGTATTCGGCCTCGCTGGGCTTCGCGTACGAACTTGATTTCTGGGGCCGGCTGCGCAACGAATCCGGGGCGGCGGTCCGCGACTTCCTGGCTTCCCGGGCGGACGCGGAGACGGTGCGGCTCACGGTCATCGCGTCCACGATCTCGACGTATCTCGAAGTCGTCGCCGCGCGGGCCCAGCTCGCCATCGCCGAGGACAACGTCGATCTGCTCAGGGAGCGCGCGGAACTCACCCGGGAGCGGTATCAGGCCGGCGTCACGAACACGTTTGAACTCTATGCGATCCGGCAGCAGTACCGGACCGCCGAGTCGAACCTGCCGGGCCTGCGCACGGCCGTGGACGATGCGGAGGGGCGCCTGGCCCTCCTCGTGGGACGATACGCGGGGACGATCGAGGACCTGCTGCCGGCCGCGCTCGAGCCGGCGGTCGATACGACCCCGATGCCCGGCGGGCTGCCGGTGTCGCTCCTCGAGGACCGGCCCGACGTCATGGCCGCGTTCGAGCGCGTCGAGGCGGCGCGCCGCAGGGTGGGGGCGCGCAGGGCCGAACTCCTCCCCACGATCTCCATCAACGGAGCCGTGGGGCGCCAGGCGGGCGCGCCCGAGGATCTGCGGTTCATCGACCAGTGGTTCTCGAACCTCATCGGCGGCCTCGTCGCGCCGATCTTCCAGGGCGGCCGCCTGCGCGCCAACGTCGGGGTGGCCTGGGCGCAGTACGACCAGGCGCTCATCGCCTACGCGCGCACGGTCCTGGACGCCTTCCGGGAGGTGCGGACGAGCCTGCGGCAGTTCGAGAACGAACGGGAACGGTACGCGCAGGTCATGGAACAGGTCGCCGATGCCCGCGCCTCGCTGGAGAACCAGTTGGAGCGCTACCAGAGCGGGGTGGGGGACTACGTCGAGTACCTCGATGCGCGGGTCAACCTGAACGGCGCCGAGAACACGCGGGTACTCGCCGAACGCGGCATCGGAGAGGCGCGGCTCGCGGTGCACCGCGCCCTGGGCGGCGCATGGGTGTCGGAGGACGTCGAGGACGTCGAGGGCGTCGAGACGAGTGAAGACGACACGAGTGAAGACCCGGGGGGCGCGGCGTCGCTCCCCCATCGGAGATAGGGCGGAGTGATGGAAGACGGAACGCGGCGGACGCCGCACGAGTCAGGGAACGCGGAGGCGCCCGTCGCCCGGCCGGCGCTCCTGAGGCGGATGGTGCAGGGGACGATCGTCCTCGGCGTGGGAGTACTCGGCTTCGCGATCCTGTTCGGCATGCGCGCGGCACCCGCGGAGGTGGAGCCGCCGCGCGTGATCCCGACGGTCAGCACGGTGCCCGCCCGGGTGACGCAGGGCGCAATCAAGGTGCGCGGCGGCGGCACGGTGCGGCCCAGCGCCGAGGTCACGATCGCGCCGCAGGTCGGCGGGCGCGTGATCTGGACTTCGCCCGCGCTCGTGAGCGGCGGACGGTTCCTCGAGAACGAGTCGCTCCTGCGCGTGGACCCGGCGGACTACGAGAACGCCGTCGAGGCCGCGGAGGCGGACGTCGCCCAGCGCGAGGTCGCACTGCTGGAGGCCGAGGAGAACGCGCGGCTGGCGCTCGACGAATGGCGGCGGCTCGCCGAACGCGAGAACCTCGACCCGACCCCGCCGAACGCGCTCGTCACGCGGCAGCCGCAACTGGATGCGGCCGCCGCGGCGCTCAGGAGCGCCCGCGCCAGACTGGAAGATGCGCGGCTCGCCCTGGAACGGACCTGGATTCGGGCCCCGTTCAACGGGATCGTGCGCGAGGAGACGGTCGACCTCGGACAGTTCGTCGCGGCCGGCCAGACCGTCGGCCGTCTGTACGCGACGGACGCGGTGGAGATCGTCGTACCGCTGAGCGACAACGAGGCGGCGCTGATCGAGCGCCTCTGGAGCGCGCGAGCGGGGGATGCCGCGACCCGGATCCCCGTCGAGATCGTGTCCGAGTACGGCGGGACCGAGTACGCGTGGTCGGGATACGTGGACCGGGCGGAGGCGGCGCTCGACGAGCAGACGCGAACGGTCGACGTCGTCGTCACCGTCCCTGAGCCGTTCACGCCCCCCGAGGACGATCCCGGCCGCCCGCCGCTCCTGATCGGCAGCTACGCGACGGTGGACATCGAGGGCACGAGCTTCGAGGAGTACGCCGTGGTTCCAGCCGCCGCCGTGCGGGACGGCGACGTCCTCTGGACCGTGGCGGACGACACGCTGCTCGTCATGACCCCGGTCGAGCCGATCCAGGAAGTGGACGATGAAGCCGTGGTGCTCGGACCGATCCCGGACGGAACCCCGGTGATCGTTTCGATGCTCCTCTTCGTCACCGACGGCATGACGGTGCGGCCGGTTCAGATGCTGGAGAGCGCCGAGCCGTGGCGGCCCGGCGCCAACGGGGACGGGCGGGAAGGAGATGGCTCATGAGGCGGGCGATCGGGTGGATGGCCAGGCACGGAGTCGCCGCCAACCTGTTGATGGTGCTGATCATCCTCGCGGGATTCGTGAGCCTCATCGGCCTGCCCCAGGAGACGTTCCCGGAGATCTCGCTCGACACGATCCAGGTACAGGTCCAGTACCCCGGCGCGTCGCCCGACGAAGTCGAACAGGCGATCGTGCGGCGGGTCGAGGAGCGGATCACGGGCATCCAGGGCGTCGACCGCGTCACGAGCGCCGCCTCGGAGAACGTCGGCATCGTGCTCGCCGAACTGTCGCTGGGCACGGACGAGTCGAAGACGCTCGATGAAATCAAGTCCGCCATCGACCGGATCACGAGCTTCCCCGTCGATGCCGAGGAGCCGGAGGTCGTCGCGCTGAGCGCGGAAGGCCGCGTCATGGAGATCGCGATCTTCGGCGATGCTCCGGAGCGGACCCTCAAGGAGATCGCGAACCGGGTCAAGGACGACCTCACCTCGCTGCCGACGATCTCCCTCGTCCGCGTTTCCGGCGTGCGGCAGTACGAGATCTCGATCGAAGTCTCGAAGGAGGCCCTGCGCGCTCACGGCCTGACGCTCGACGAGGTGGCCGCGGCGGTGCGGCGCGGCAGCCTCGACCTTCCCGGCGGCAGCGTCGAGACCGATCGCGAGGAGATTCTCGTTCACATCCGGGGCCAGAACTACACCCGGGCGGACTTCGCGGACATCGTCGTGAGGGCGAACGTCGACGGGTCGATGCTCCGTCTCACCGACATCGCGGACATCCAGGACGGTTTCGAGCACGTCGACCTCATCAACGCCTACAATGGGCAGCCGACGGCCTTCGTCCAGGTCCTGCGGACGGGAGACGAGCGTGTCCTGGAGATCTCCGACGAAGTCGAACGCTACCTGGAAGAGGAGTTGGCCGGCTCGCTGCCGCGCGGTGTCGACTACAGCATCTGGCGCAGCGAGGCCTCGTACCTGCAGAGCCGGATCGACCTCCTCATCAAGAACGGCCGGCTGGGTCTGATCCTGGTGCTCATTGCGCTGGCCCTGTTCCTGGATCTGCGCCTCGCGTTCTGGACCGCGGTCGGGATCTTCCTCTCCTTCGCCGGCGTGTTCGCGGTGATGGCGTGGGTCGGCATCTCCATCAACATGATGACGCTGTTCGGTTTCATCCTCGCGATCGGGATCGTGGTGGACGACGCGATCGTGGTGGGGGAGAACATCTTCGCCGAACGGGAGAAGGGAGCGCCCGCGCTGCGGGCGGCGATCAAAGGCACGAGACGCGTCTCCGTGCCCGTGATCTTCGCCGTGCTCACGACCGTGGCGGCCTTCACCCCGCTCCTCTTCGTGCCGGGAAGCCTCGGGAAGTTCCTCTACGTGATCCCCGCGATCGTGATCTCCGTGCTCCTGCTCTCGCTCGTCGAGGTCCTGTTCATCCTCCCCTATCACCTCTCCCATCTTCCGGAACCGGGCTCGGGCCGGGGCAGGGGCGGGCTGCTGGGACCCGTGTACCGCGCGCAGGCGCTCGTCCAGACGAACCTGCAGCGCTTCATCGACGGCCCGCTGGAGCGCTCCGTGCGCTTCGCGGTGCGGCGCCCGGGGCTGACCGTCCTCGGCGCCGTCTCCTCCCTCATGATCGTCGGGGGGCTGGTGGCGGGACGGCACCTCCGGTTCAGCCTTCTGCCCGTGATCGAGGGCGAGGAGGTCGTCGCCTACATCGAGATGGCCGAGGGCACGACGAGCGAGCGCACGCTGGAAGTCGCCAGCTATGTGGAAGGGCAGGGATACGCGGCGATCGCGGACCTGGAGGCGCAGTTGCCGGATGACGAGCCGCCCCTGGTCGAAGCGGTCTTCACGAGCGTCGGGCAGCGTCCTTCGCAGGCCGGAGGCCCGGGGATGAGCGCCGAGGCGAGCTTCATCCGGTCGAACGTCGCCGAGGTCAGCCTGCGGCTGACGGACCCGGAGATCCGGGACCTGCCGGCCATCGAGGTAGAGCGGGCCTGGCGCGAGCGCGTCGGGCCGGTCGCCGGCGCCCGGGAACTCACGTTCAGTTCGATCCTCATCGATCTGGGAGCGCCGGTACAGGTGGAGCTGTCCCACCCGGACACGGCCATGTTGAACGCGGCGGTGCCGGCGTTCGCGGACCGCCTGACGCGCATTGCGGGCGTGACGGAGGTCCGCGACGACCGGGGCCGGGGGAAACGGGAGCTGGAGCTGGAGCTCAAGCCCGCCGCCCGCACGCTCGGGATCACGCTCGACGACCTGGCGCGCCAGGTGCGCGGGGCGTTCTTCGGGAACGAGGTCTACCGTCTGCAGCGGGGCCGCGACGAGGTGCGCGTCTACGTGCGGCTTCCCGAGTCGGAGCGGAACACGCTCGCCGACCTCCGGGACTACCGGATCCGCACGCCGACCGGAGGCGAGGCGCCGCTGTCGGAGGTCGCGGACGTCTCGTTCGGCGTCGCCTCATCGACGATCAACCGGATCGATGGGCGGCGCATCGTGACGGTCACGGCGGACGTGGACGCCGCCGTCATCACGGGGCAGGAGGTCAACACGGAGATCACCTCGGCGATCCTGCCGGAACTGCAGGCCCAATACCCGGGCCTTCGCTACGGCTTCGGCGGAGAACAGCGCCAGCAGACGCTGGCGTTCGAGGGAATCGCCCGCGGTTTCCTGCTCGCGCTGCTCGCGATCTACGCGCTCCTCGCCATCCCCTTCCGTTCGTACCTGCAGCCGCTCGTCGTCATGGCCTCGATCCCCCTGGGGCTCGTCGGCGCCGCGATCGGGCACCTCATCATGGGGCTCGACCTCGGCATGCTCTCCATGTTCGGGCTCGTGGGCCTGTCGGGCGTGGTCGTGAACGATTCGCTCGTGCTGATCGACTTCATCAACGAACGGCACCGGTCGGGGCTCCCCATGTCGGAAGCCATCGTGCAGGGGGCCAAGGTCCGCTTCCGTCCCATCATGCTGACCTCCGTGACGACCTTCCTCGGGGTCTCGCCGATCATCCTCGAGCGCAGCACGCAGGCGCAGTTCCTCTCTCCCATGGCGGTGAGCCTCGGGTTCGGGATCCTGTTCGCGACCTTCATCATCATGCTCGCCGTGCCCGCGCTGGCGATGATGAACTACACGTTCACGATGAGGGCGAAGCGGGCCTTCGTCCGCAGGCGGCGAAGGCCGCGACTGGGCCTGGCCGCGGGAGGGATCGAGCGCTGAGCGATCTCTCGGGCACCTGGCTGGCGTCGCTCGAGTCCGAAGCCATCGAAATCCTTCGGGAGGGCCTCGCGGCGGCGTCGCGGCCCGTGATGCTGTATTCGATCGGGAAGGACTCCTCGGTGCTCCTTCACCTCTCGCGGAAGGCCTTCTGGCCGGCCGCGCCGCCCTTCCCGCTGCTGCACATCGACACGACGTGGAAGTTCCGGGACATGATCGCGTTCCGGGACCGCACGGCGGCGGAAACGGGCGTGGAACTCCGGGTTCACACCAACGAGGACGGGCTGCGCGAAGGCGTGAATCCGTTCGATCACGGGTCCGAACGCTACACCGATGTGATGAAGACGGCGGCGCTGCGGCAGGCGCTCGACGAGGGCGGGTACGACATCGTGTTCGTCGGCGCACGGCGGGACGAGGAGAAGTCGCGCGCCAAGGAACGCGTCTTCTCGCTGCGCAACGCGGCCCACCAATGGGATCCGAAGGCGCAGCGTCCCGAGCCGTGGAACCTGTACAACACCCGCCTGGCTCCCGGCGAGTCCCTGCGCGTCTCTCCGCTCTCCAACTGGACCGAAGCGGATGTCTGGCGATACATCCGCGCGGAGGAGATCCCGATCGTGCCCCTCTACTACGCCGCCGAACGTCCCGTCGTCGAGCGGGATGGACGGTGGATCATGGTCGACGACGGCCGAATGCCGCTGCTCCCCGGCGAGGAGCCCCGGAAACGGCGCATCCGCTTCCGGACGCTGGGGTGCTACCCGCTGACGGCGGCGGTCGAAAGCGACGCGGATACGCTCGACGCGGTCATTGCCGAGACGCTCGCGACGGAAGGTTCCGAACGCGAGGGGCGTCTCATCGACCATGACCGCGACGGCTCGATGGAACACAAGAAGAAGCAGGGCTATTTCTGATGCCGCCGGCGCTTCGCTTCGTGCTCTGCGGCAGCGTCGACGACGGCAAGAGCACGGTCATCGGCCGACTTCTGCATGACTGCCGGCAGGTCTTCTCGGACGAGCTGAAGCGGGTCGAGCAGGACTCGGTGCGCTACGGCACGCAGGGGACGGCGACGGATCTCGCCCTGCTCGTCGACGGACTGAGGGACGAGCGCGAGCAGGGCATTACGATCGATGTCGCGTACCGGAGCTTCGAGACGCCGCGGCGCCGCTTCATCGTGGCCGACGCGCCGGGCCACGAGCAGTACACGCGGAATATGGCGACGGGCGCCTCGACGGCCGATCTGGCCGTCGTGCTGGTGGACGCGCGCAAGGGCGTTCTGCCCCAGACGGCGCGGCACACGCGGATCGCGGCCATGTTCGGCGTCCGCCGCGTCGTGCTCGCCGTGAACAAGATGGATCTCGTCGGGTGGGACCGGGACACCTTCGAATCGATCCGGGACGCCTACCGCGGAATCGCCGACGAGATCGGTCTCGCCGCGGTCGAGGCGATTCCGGTTTCGGCGCTGACCGGGGCCAACCTCACCCGAACCGGCGCGTCGGCGCCCTGGTATGCGGGTCCGACGCTTCTCGCCCATCTCGAGACCGTGGACATCGAGGAATCTGCCGCCGGCCGGCCCTTCCGGATGCCGGTGCAGTACGTGAATCGGCCGTACGCCGACTTTCGCGGATACTGCGGACGCGTGGCCGCCGGCACGGTGGCGGTCGGCGATGCCGTCGGCATCTCGCCCGCCGGAACCGAGAGCCGCGTGGCGTCGATCTCGGTGGGGGACCGAACCCGCGAGCGCGCCGCCCGGGGCGACTCCGTGACGTTGACGCTGGCTCCCGATGTCGACGTCACGCGGGGCGACGTCGTCGCGAGCGCCGGCGAACCCGTCGAGGTTGCGGACCAGTTCCAGGCACGCCTCGTCTGGATGCACGACGAGCCTCTCGCCGTGGGCCGCCCGTACGTGTTGAAGCTCCACACGCGGGAGGTGGGGGCCGCGGTCACCCGGATCCGGCACCGGCTGGACGTGTCCAACGGCAGCGAGTTGGCCGCTTCCGTTCTGCACTTGAACGACCTCGGGACCGTGAACCTCGCGACCAGCCGTCCCGTCCCCTTCGCGCCCTTCGAAGAGTCGCGCACGCTGGGCGGCTTCATCCTGATCGATCGCGCCACGAACGCGACCGCCGCCGCCGGCACGATCGTCTTCCCGCTCATGCGGGCGGCGAACGTGAGTTGGCAGCAGCTGGACGTATCGAAGGATGTCCGCTCGCGGATGAAGCTTCAGCGCCCCCAGTGCGTGTGGCTGACCGGGATGTCGGCTTCCGGGAAGTCCACCATTGCCAACCTGCTCGACCGCCGGCTGACCATCGAGGGACGGCACACGTATCTCCTGGACGGCGACAACGTGCGTCACGGCCTGTGCCGCGACCTGGGCTTCACCGAGGCGGACCGGGTGGAGAACATCCGGCGGGTAGCGGAGGTCGCCCGCCTCATGGTCGACGCCGGCCTGATCGTGATCGTCGCCTTCATCAGCCCGTTCCGGTCGGAACGCGACTACGCCCGAGGTCTGTTTGCGTCCGGCGAATTCATGGAAGTTCATGTGGACGCATCGCTCGAGGCGTGTGCGGAGCGCGACCCGAAGGGCCTTTACGCCAAGGCGCTCAGGGGAGAGATCAGGAACTTCACGGGAGTCGACAGCCCCTACGAACGGCCCGAAGATCCCGATCTGCGCCTGGATACGGAAGAACTCTCTCCGGAGGAATGCGTGGACCTGCTGACGGAGCGACTCGACCGCGAGCTCCCGACTGCCATGACGGACGCCAACTGATGGCGAACGGACCCGGTTCGGATGTAGCGGAGCTGCGATTCGCGGCCGACGAACGTCCGCCGCGAGCGGCGAGCCTGGTGATCGGCGTACAGACGGCACTCCTTGTGTGCGTGCCGGTGGTCGTGGTCACGACGATCGTCACGCGCGTCGCGAACCAGAGCGACGAATACCTCTCCTGGGCGATCTTCGCGAGCATGGTGATCGGGGGCTTTCTCACGATCGTCCAGGCGAAGCGCTTCGCCGGTCTCGGGGGCGGAACGCTGACCGTGATGGGCGCTTCGGGGGCTTCGATCGGGGTCGGCGTGCTCGCTCTCGTCGCGGGCGGCCCCGCGCTGCTGGGGGTGCTGGTCCTCGCCGCGGGGCTGTGCCAACTTGCCCTGGCGGCCCGTCTGGCGCTGCTCCGGCGCATTATCACGCCGGTCGTGTCGGGCACGCTGACGGCGCTCGTGGCCGTGACGATCATGCCCCTGGCGTTCGCCATGCTCACGCGCGTGCCGGAGAACGCTCCGCCGGCCGCGGCCCCCACCGTCGCCGCGGTCACGATGCTGTGCGTCATGGGCCTCCTGCTCCGGGGCAAGCGGTTCGTGCGGGCGTGGAACGCTCCCATCGGCATCGCCGCGGGCTGCCTGACCGCCGCGCTGTTCGGGATTCTCGACTTCGAGCGCGTGGCGGCGGCCCGCTGGATCGGGATCCCCAGCCCCACGCTGTCCGGCCTCGACCTGAGTTTCGACGCGAGCTTCTGGTTGCTCCTGCCCGGGTTCCTCTTCGTGTCGTTCGTGATCACGATCCGGCAGGTCAGCGACAACGTCCGCATGCAGCACCTCTCCCGGCGCGAGCCGAGGGCGGTCGATTTTCGCCGGGTCCAGGGGTCCGTCGCCGCCTGCGGGGCCGGCACGCTCCTGTCGGGTTTCGCGGGCGTGCTGCCGCCGTGGCCGTACGTCGCCGGAATCGCCCTCGCGAGCGGCATCGGCGTCGCCGCCCGCAGCATCGGCGTCGTCATCGGGGTCGTCTTCATCGCCCTCGCCTTCGTGCCGAAGCTCACGGCCGTCATCCTCTCGATCCCGGCGCCGGTGCTCGGCGCCTACATCATGGTCGTCTTCGGCCTCATCTTCGTGCAGGGCATGCGGATCCTCTTCCAGGAGGGGATCGACCGGCAGTATTCGCTGATCGCCGGGCTGGCGTTCTGGATCGGGGCGGGAATCCAGTTCCAGGCGATCTTCCCCGCCTACCTCGCCACGCCTATGGGCCGCATGCTCGCGAACGGCCTCACGGTGGGCGGGCTGTCCATCCTCCTCCTGAACCTGTTTCTCGACGTGACCGGACCCCGCCGCCACAGGATCGAGATGGCGCTGCGCCCGGAGAACCTCCGGGAACTCGACGGGTTCCTCCAGGATTTCGCGGCCAGGTACAAGTGGAGCGGCAAGGCGACGGACCGCCTGCGGGCGGCGGCCGAAGAGGCGCTCCTGAGTCTCGTGCGGCAGGAAGAGGACGGGGACGCCCCGGCCGCGGAAGAGCGCCGGCTGCGCGTCGTGGCCCGGAACCTCCGTTTCGGCGCCGGGCTGGAGTTCACCGCGGCGACGCACGAGGGCAACCTCGAGAACCAGATGGCTCTGCTCGGGGATCGCCCCGACCCGACGAGCGAGCGGGACCTGTCCCTGGCGCTGCTGCGGCATCACGCCTCCTCCGTCAAGCACCACCAGTACCACAACGCCGATGTCCTGACCGTGCACGTGAACCGCGCCTGGGCCGCGGACCGGTCGTGAGCTCCCGCCGGATGGGGGGTCGGTTGACCGAAACAGGTCGTCCCTGCATGATTTTTTCGCGACACACGGAAGCGACCTCCAAACCCACTCAGCGAGGATGGAGCAGATGAGCGAGCCACGCCCGGCCCCGACCATGCGGAACGCGGTCGATCTCAGCATCGTCGGAGACAACATCCTGGACATCGCGGACTTCGCGATCGAGAAGTACGAGTTCACGAACGGCACGACGCTGTCCGATGAGGCACGGACGGAGGCGGTGGAGAAGGTCCGCGACGCGCTGTGGGAAATGGTGAACGCGTTCCGGGCCCGCCGGAAGGAATGGCGCGCGAGGCTGTTCGCCGCCGCCGACGACGCCGTGCGCGACTGCGTCGAAGGATCCTGATTCGCATGGAATAGCCGGCTGGCGACCGGACCAGGTCAACATGCCAAACGCCCTGCTGCTCTACCCCAGGCACCCGCCGACGTACTGGGGCCACGACTACGCCCTGGATCTCATGGGCATCAGGGCGGCCTTTCCTCCTCTCGGCCTGCTCACCGTCGCCGCGATGTTTCCGTCGCGGTATAACCTGCGCGTGGTCGACCTGAACGTGACTCCGCTCGAGGACGCCGACCTGGAGTGGGCGGACCTGGCCTTCACGTCGAGCATGATCCCGCAACGCCCCTCGCTGGAGCAGATCGTGGGGCGCTGCAACCGCGCGCGGGTTCCCGTCATCGCCGGCGGCCCGCACCCCACCACCTTTCACGAGGAGATGGAGGGCGTCGATCACTTTGTGCTCGATGAGGTCGAGGAGACCTTCCCCACCTTTCTTCGCGACCTGGAGAACGGCGCCGCAAAGGCCGTCTATCGCGCCCCGAGGAAGCCTGATGTGACCCTCGCTCCGCTGCCCCGTTTCGACCTCATCGACCTGAACGACTACTACTCGATGTGCCTGCAGTTCTCGCGGGGGTGCCCCTTCGACTGTGAGTTCTGTGACATCACGAAGCTGTACGGCCGCGTGTCCCGAACGAAATCCCCGGAACAGATGGTTGCCGAGTTCGACCTCCTGTATGGCCTGGGATGGCGGGGTCCTCTCTTTCTCGTCGACGACAACTTCATCGGCAACAAGCGCGAGGTCTCAAGGCTCCTCCCGGCGATCGCAGAATGGCAAAAGGAGCGCGACCACCCCTTCTCCCTGTTCACGGAAGCGAGCGTCAATCTCGTCCGAATGGACGACTTGATGGATGTCATGATCGAGGCCGGTTTCGACTCCGTCTTCCTGGGAATCGAGACGCCCAACCCGAAGGCTCTCAAGAAGATGAAGAAGCCTCAGAACATCGACATGCGCGATGACGACTACCTGTTCAAGGCTGTGCGAAAGATCCAGGGGAAGGGCATGCAGGTTCTCGGCGGCTTCATTCTCGGGCTCGACGACGACGACGACAACGCGTTCGATGCCCAGATCGATTTCATTCAGCAAGCCGGGATTCCGATGGCACTGATCGGGTTGCTGACCGCACTCAAGGGAACGAATCTCTGGACCCGGCTGGAGCGGGAGAATCGATTGTTGGACAAAGCTGTCGAAATCGACGACACCTCCCTGAACTTCAAGCCGCAAATGGACCCCACGACGCTGGTGGAGGGGTATCTCCGGGTCATCGGGACCATCTACGATTCGACGCTGGAGAACTATTTCGACCGCTGCCTGACTCTGCTGGACCACCTCAATCCCGTACCGCACCTCCACAAGCGTGTGAACGCGCACATCCTCTACGGGGGCATCATGGGAATCCGCCGGCGCCTCACGCCGGAACAAATCCCGCCGTTTTCACGCTACATCGCCAAGGTCTCCAGAGACCACCCTCGACTCCTGCCGCTGGCCATCAGTCTGGCCGCCACCGGCCACCACTGCGAGAAGTTCACGCGCCAGCAGACCGCTCTCCGCAGCTTCAAGGACTACCTGAAGTCGGAGTCGGCGGCGTTCCATGAAGCCGGACGGGATCCCGGTTCAGTCGCCGGCCCGGAGGACCCTCTCGTACGGAAGGCTCTGCAACGGGCCAAGAGGCGCCGGAACGCCATCCCCGGTGAATTCCGGTTTACGGGAGACGGTGTCGGCGAGGCTCTGGCGGACTTCGAGCTTGCGTTGATTTCGGAGCCGAGACCCGCCGGACCGTCGAAGGCGACGCTGCCGGTTCTCGGGGCCACGACGCGCTCCTGAAGGTGACCTTAACCTGGCGGTGGATGGCACGTGCCCTGCTGCGTTCGGGCGGCCTCCGGCGACGTTTGCTGGCGGGGGGACGGCTCGCTAACGTGGCCGCGGTCATTCCAGCGGCCATTCCGGAAGCGCTCAAAGCAATCTCGATACAACAACAGGCCGGCGTCCCGGCGTCCGCGCTCGGGGGCGCCCGCCGAGCGGAGGCCACGTGACTTCCATCGCGGATACATCCGGCGATCCCATCGCCATCGTCGGCTACGCCTACCGGATGCCCGGCGGCCTCCGCACGGACGAAGATTTCTGGCGGCTCCTCAGCAAGCGAGAGGTCGTCCAGGAGTCCGTCACGGAGCGCTACGGCCGGGGCTACCAGCCGATCGGCCGGTTCTCGGGTCCGGGCCGTTTCGGCAGTCCGTACGAAGGGCTGCTCCGGGATGACCTGGAGCAGCGGATGGATCCGGGTCTGTTCGGCGTCTCACACCATGAAATGGCCTATATGGATCCGCAGATCCGGATGCTGCTGGGCTGCGCATGGGAAAGCTGCGAACACGCCGGCTGGAGCCTGAACGCCCTCCGCAACAGCCGCACGGGCGTCTTCATCGGAGCCCAGGTCGCCTCCACCGCGAACTGGCGCGCCCTGTTCGGGACCAACGAGTTCTCCATCCTGAGCATCGACGCCTCGATGCTGGCGAACCGGATCTCCTACCATCTCAACCTCATGGGGCCGTCGATCGCGACCTCCACCGCCTGCTCGGCGTCGCTGACCGCGCTTCACACGGCGGTGAACTCGATGCGTCAAGGCGATTGCGAGCAGGCTCTGGTGGGCGCCGCCACCTACCTGGGGTCCGCCCGCTGCAGCGCCTCCTTCAACGCACTCGGCGTCATTAGTCCGGATGGCCGGTGCCATTCCTTCGACGCCGACGCCAATGGCTACATGCGGTCGGAGGGCGCGTTCGTGTTCGCCGTGAAGCCGCTGGAGGCGGCCGAGCGGGACGGAGACCACATCTTCGCGTCGATCGAAGCCACGGCGGTCAACACGGCCGGGACCGCCGATGACGCCGCCGGATTCGCCCAGGGGCGCTACATCACGGCGCCGACGCGCCATTCGCAGGTCGAACTCATGCGCGAGGCCTGCGGGCGCGCGGGACTGCGGCCGGAGGACTTCGACTACGTGGAGGCGCACGCGACCGGCACGGTCGTGGGCGACCGCATCGAAGGAAACGCCATTGCCGAGGCGTTCGGCGGCGTCGAGCGCGAGGCGCCCCTCCGCGTGGCCAGTGTGAAGAGCAACGTGGGACACCTCGAGGCGGCGGCGTTCAGCTGTGCGCTGCTGAAGGTCATCCTCATGATGGAGCGGCGGACGTTCGCCCCCATCTCGGAGAACTACCTGGTTCCGAACCCGGAGATCGATTTCGACCTCGGGCCCATCGAGGTGCAGACCGCCTGCGAGCCGTTCCCGGACCGCCCGGTCGTGGTCGGGATCAACTCCTTCGGGTTCGGCGGCGCGAACGGACACTGCGTCGTGCGGGAGTACCGGCGGGACCGATCGAGCGAATGGTCGGTGCCGCTGGCGCCCGACGCCGGCTACATGATCCCCCTCTCGGCGCGGACGCCGAAGGCCCTCGAGGAGAGCGCGCGACGCCTGCGCGAGTACCTCGAAGGGCGGGAGACCGACCTCTACACGCTGGCCGGGAATCTGAGCCGGCGCCGCGCCCGGTTCCCCGCGCGCACGGCGTTCGCGGTCCGCAGCCGCTCGGAGCTGGTCGAGGCACTGGACGCCTTCGTGGAAGACCCCGCCCGCGTCTCCACGGTGGAAGCGGGCGACCGCCGGGTGGCCATGGTGTTCTCGGGACAGGGTACGCAGTGGGCAGGGTGCGGGCGCGATCTCTACGACGCGGATCCCGTATTCCGGCGGGTGGTCGATGCCATCGAGGAGGAATGGCGGAAACACTCGGACGCGTCGCTGCGCGACGCCTGTTTCTCGGCGAGCCAGGAGGAGTTGAACGAGGTTCAGCTCGCCCAGCCGGCCATTTTCATGATTCAGTGTGCCCTGGTGGAGATGCTGGCGGCCTGGGGCGTCCATCCGGAGTGCGTCGTCGGACACAGTTCGGGCGAGGTCGCCGCGGCGTACGCGAGCGGGGCGATTTCACTCGCCGATGCGACGCGGCTCGTCTACCACCGGGCCACGCTGCAGCAGCGGGTGGCCGGCTCCGGCCGGATGCTGGCGATCGGCCTCGACCGGCCGGCCGTCGAGGATCTGCTGAGAAACCACCGGCCCGCCGAGGCGGAGATCGCCTGCGAGAACTCGCCCGCCAACACCGTCATCTGCGGGAAGGAAGCCGCGCTGCGGCCCGTGATGGACGAACTCGACCGGCGCGGCCTGCAGAACCGGCTGATCCCCGGGAACATCGCCTTCCATTCCACCGCGATGGATCCGCTGCGCGACGACGCGCTGGAGGCGCTCGCCTTCCTGAACGATCGCGACTTCGACGGCGACGTGCCCATGGTGTCCTCCGTCACGGGGGAGACCGTGGAGCGTCTGGACAACGCCTACTGGTGGTCCAACATCCGGAAGCCCGTCCTCTTCGGCATGGCGATGGAGACCGTGAGGCGGGAATGCCGCCCCGACGTGGTTCTGGAGATCGCCCCCCACGGCGCGCTGCAGCCCCTGATCCGGCAGTGCCTGGAAGCGGCCGGCCCGGCCGCGGTCTGTCTCCCTACGCTGATGAAGGATGAGGATGCGTGCCCGGGCTTTCAGGAGGCCCTGGGGAACCTCTACCGGGCCGGCGTCGCGCTGGATTTCACCTCGCAGTATCCGCGTCCGGAACCCATCGCCCATCTCCTTCCCGGCCATCCCAGGGAAGAGACCACGAGCAACGACGACCTCGTCGACGACGAGATGTTCGTCCAGCGCGGCGAGTATTCCCACGGACCCTTCGTCGGACACCGAGTGGCCTGCGACCACATCCTGTTCGAGGCGCGGCTCTCCGAGAAGGACTTTCCCTGGCTGACCGACCACCGCGTCCACCGGGCCCCGATCGTTCCGGCCGCCGGATACATCGAACTCCTGCTGCAGGCGTTCTCCGGGGACCCCATCAACATCGAGGAGATCGAGTTCCTGCAACACACGCCGGTGAGTCCGACGCCGGTGCGGCTGCAGACCGCCCTCTTTCCCGTGCCCGACGCTCCGGGCCAGTACACGTTCACCATCTCCACCCGATCCTTCGAGGATGATGAAGCCGGGACGCTGCACTGCCGCGGAAGGGTGCGGCGCGTGGATGAAAACCATGCAGTCGACGCCTTTCCGACGCTGGACGATCTCCTCGCTTCCGATTTCGATCCCTCGCCCCTCGCGACGGGGGAGGAGTTCTACGACCAGATTGAAGCGGTCGTCGGGGATGCCTTCGAGTTCGGGCCCGAGTTCCGCAGCGTCCAGCGGATCGAGATGGACTCGGGTTCGACGGACATGCTGTTCGAAATCGAGGTCGACGAGGAACTGTGGGCGTCCGGCCGCGAGGAGGGATATCTCCTCTACCCCCCGCTTACCGACGGCGGGCTGCAGATTTTCCTGCGCTACCTGATGCGCCTGCCCGACTTCTTCTCCATGCCGCAGCGGGCGTGCGACATTACGTTCGTGCGCCCCCCGACGGGGCCGCGCATCACCTGCTTTCTCGTCGATACGGGGGACTGGTTCGACGTGGACGAGCGGGGCCAGTACAACAAACCTCTCGGCGAGCTGTATATCGGGCGGCTCAGCCTCTACGACACCGACACGGGACAACTGCTCGCCCACATCGGAGAGTATCACTCCTTCAACAGCAATCCGCGCTGGAGCGACGTCCCGGACAGCAAGCACCTCATCCGCTGGCAACCGAAGTTCGTGCCTCCGGCGCCCCGGATCGGAGACGCGGTCCGCGACGGGGATGTCGATCCCGCCGCCCTCATCGCCGCCCTCGAACAGGGCGCGGCAGGCAGCGCGTACGCCTGTCACGTCGTCGAAATCGCCGGCCGCCGGGAGGCGGAACGGACCATGCTCAACCGATGCCTGGAGCATCTCTCCGGCCCCGATGCGCAGAGCGAGTATTGGCTGCTCGGGGACGACGAGGAATCCACGCACGCACTCTACGAAGCCTTCAATCACCGCGATGCCGCGATTCGCTTCGCCTCGCTGGAAGCCGCGGCGGAGGGCGCCTCCGAGACGGACATGGCGACGGGTCTGCTACGACCCGCCGCGGCCGAGATCGTTCTTCTGCACCATGACGCGGGCGAAGACGGAGCGGCCGGGGATCGCTGGTCCGAAGCGTGGGCGCTCCTCGAGCGGCTGGCCGTGCCCGGGGGACTCGCGCTCGTCTCGCATGACGAGGGCGACATCATCGAGCCGGGGAACGGCTGGAGCACACTTCACGCCGGCCCCCGCGCGACGCTCCTGCAGGCCGCGCAGGAGGATCCCGCGCCGACCGGCGCCGCCGCGGTTTCGGCCGGTACCGCCGGTCCCCGCTGGGTGATCGGCGAACCCGGCAGCCCGGCCACGGAGTGGATCGCGCAACTCGATCCGACCCAGGCGTACAGCGTCCCCTGGAGCGCCTTCGAGGACGGTGATTTCGCATCGCTGGAAGTGTGGCCGTGGGGTGCGGACCTCGAGGCGATCGATTTCTTCGTCGGGCCGGCCCCGGACGATCCGACGGGCGAGCGAGCGGTGTGGCGCCTCGTCGCCTTCCTCCAGGCCCTGGCGCCCCTCCGGCTTGAGAGCGCGAACCGGACTTGTCGCCTGAACGTTGTAACGCAGGGCGCCGTCTGCGGCGTGGAGGCGCCGCGAGGAAGCGCGCTGTGGGGGGCGGTACGCAGCCTGGCGCTCGAGCTTCTCGCCGAGGACACGAAGCTCGACTTCCGTCTCGTGGATCTGGGCACGGCGGGCGACCTCGAGACGCTGGCGCGACTCGACGCGTGCGACCCGCGCGAGCGGGAACTGGCTGTCAGGGACGGACGCCTGTGGGTACCGCGCGTCGTGAGCGTTCGGGATCGTTGGCCGCTCGTGCCCGCGGGCGCAGATCCCCCCTATCGGCTCCGGCTGGACAACCCCGGCCAGGTGAGCGGCCTGCAGGTGGCGACAACGGCGTTGCCCCGGCTCGGACCCTCCGATGTCGAGATCGAAATGGCCGCGGCGGCACTGAACTTCCGGGATGTCATGGTCACGCTGGGGCTCCTCCCCGCGCTGGCCTACGAGCGCTCGGCGCTGGGCCGCGAGGTCGGCATCGAGGGGAGCGGGGTCGTGCGCCGCGCCGGCCCGGACGTGAAGCGTCTGAGTCCCGGCGACGAGGTGGCCGTCACGACGGGCGGCTGCATCGCCAATCGAATCGTCGTGAACGAGCACCTGGCCTTCCTCAAACCGCCCGGGCTGAGCATGGAGGAGGCCGCGGCGTCCCTCTCCGTGACCGTGACCGCCTACTACGCGCTCATCCATCTGGCGCGGCTGAGAGAGGGGCAGCGGGTCCTCATCCACTCCGCGATGGGCGGCGTCGGACAGGCGGCGATCGCGCTGGCGCACCACGTCGGGGCGGAGGTCTACGCGACCGCCGGCAACCGGAGCAAGCGCGAGCAGTTGCTCGAGATGGGCGTGCGCGGGGCGTTCGATTCGCACAGCCACGGCTGGTACGATGACCTGATGGAGGCCACGGGAGGCGAAGGCGTCGACGTCGTGCTGAACTCGCTCGCCGGCCACCACATCGCCCTCTGCCTCAAGGCCCTGAGGCCCTCGGGGTGGCACTGCGAGATCGGGAAGGTCGACATCTTCACGGACAACTCGCTCGGCATGCGGGTCTTCCGCAAGAACCTCCGCTTCGCCGCGATCGACGTCGACCGGTTGATGCTCGACGATCCGGTGCTGTCGCACATGCTCTCGCAGGCCTGTCTGGACCTCATGAACGAGGGCGCCGTGCCGCCACCTCGACTCACCGCCTACGAGTACCGCGACTACGCCAGGGCCCTCCGCCTGATGACGACGGGCGGGCACCAGGGGAAACTGGTCCTGAAGGCGCCGTCCGACCCGGCGGGTAGGGGGTTCGCGATCGCGGACACGCGCCCCTTCCTCGACCCCGAGGCCACCTATCTGGTCACGGGCGGGCTGGGTGGCTTCGGGCTGCGCCTGGTGCCGTACCTGATCGCGGCGGGGGCTCGGCACGTCACGCTGATGGACCGCGACCCGGAGCGTCGACGGAGCGTCGAGTGGCTCCGCCAGACGACCACGCTGTCAAAGATGACCGGCGATTACGAGATCGAGATCGTTTCGGGCGACGTGCGCGACGAGGAGGACGTGCGCCGCTGCATCGCGGGGCTGCAGCGGCCGCTCAAGGGTGTTTTCCACCTCGCCGGGACGCTGGAGGACCGCTCGTTCCTCGACACCTCCGCCGAGTCGCTGGAGAACGTGTTCGCGCCCAAGGCCCGCGGCGCCCTCAACCTGCACGACGCCACGACCGACTGCGCCCTCGACTACTTCGTCCTCTTCTCCTCCATCGCTTCGACGTTCGGGAACGTGGGGCAGGTCAACTACAGCAGCGCGAGCGCTTTCCTGGACGGGCTGGCGGCCTGGCGTCGCCGGCAGGGGCTGGCGGGGTTCTCGTATAACCTCGGTCCCGTCACGGAGGTCGGGATGGCGGCGCGCAGCCTCCACGTGATGCGCATGATGCGCGCGGCGGGGATGATGACGGTGAGCGCGAATTTCGCGATCGCCAATCTCGACTACGCCCTGCGCGCTATGGCGCCCGACCCGACGGAGCCCGGCACGCAGGGACATGACCACATGGTCACCGCGCTGTTCTCCAACCCGGCGTGGACCGTCGATTCCCCGGACTACATGCGCAACGGGCGCCTGCTCAACAATCAGGCGGCGTTCGAGGTGAACGTGCGCGGCGAACTGAC
This sequence comes from Gemmatimonadota bacterium, assembly GCA_022820995.1. Lineage (GTDB taxonomy): Bacteria > Gemmatimonadota > Gemmatimonadetes > Palauibacterales > Palauibacteraceae > Palauibacter. The sequence continues at coordinate 27,827 of JAJEEM010000023.1, forward strand.
CCTGGAGAGCGTTGTCGCGCAGATCTCCGCCAAGGTGGCCGAACTTTGCGGGCACGAAGAGGGCGATGTCGCGGAGCCGCTGTCGAGCTTCGGGCTCACGTCGATTTCAGTCGCCGAACTCGGCGCCTTCATTCAGGCGCAGTACAATCGGCAGGTGAGCGCCCTCGAGCTGATGACGACCGCCTCCGCCCTGTCACTGGCGGAGATGATCGTGCACGGAGCCGAGTCGGATGCGGAAGGTGAGGCCGTAGCCGAAACCGATGGATCGGCGGATGTCTCACAGCAACGCGTACACCAGGCACGCAGGCGGCGTTCGCCCTTTGCGAACAGGTTGGAGGACCACTTCCCGATCCAGGCATGACGCGGTCCACGGCGACAACGGCGCCCCGCAGCTCGGTCCCGCGACTGGTCGGGAAGCTGCCGCCGCACTGTGAACGCGACCTCTCGGAGCTGCGTCGCTTCGTGCGCGCCGCCGTGACCGGAGCGGCGCCGGCCGAAGCCGTCTCTCCTTCGGAAATCCGCCGCGTGCTCGTGACCGGTGCGACCGGTTTCGTCGGGCGCTTCCTGGTGCGCGACCTGCTGGCGCATGACGCCGGCCTGGAGGTGCACTGCCTCGTGCGGGCGGCGAGCGAGGAGGAGGGTCTCGGCCGGCTGCGCGCGAACATGGAGCACGCGGAGACCTGGGACGATGACTTCGCTCCGCGCATCCACGTCCACACGGGGGACATCGCCCAGCCGCGGCTCGGTTTGCCGCGCGCCGAGTTCGACCATCTCCGCGCGAACGTCGACGCCGTCTATCACCTCGCCGCCACGCTGAGCCTGGCCGCCTCGTACGCCGGCATCCGCAGCGTGAACACGTCCAGTCTTCGCAACGTGCTGGAGCTGTGCCTGCGCACGCGCCGCAAGCACCTCTTCTACGCCGGGACGATGGGGATCTTCCCCGAGTACGTCTGCACCTTCGCGCACGAGTACGAGGGGAACCGCATCGCCCACCAGGGGCAGCCCGATCTGGCGAGCATGAAGAAGACGTTTCCGCTCGGGCTGCTCGGATATCCCTGGAGCAAGCTGGTTGCCGAGCAGGCGCTGCTGTTCGCGCAGTCGGCCGGGCTCCCCGTGGCCGTGTTTCGCCTGGGGCAGACCAGCATGGCAACGACCGGATACAGTGAGCCGAACAACATCACTCAGCGACTCTTCGCGGCGATCGTCGACACCGGATTGGTTCCATCCGGGTTCGCCCTGCAGTCGACCAACGACCCGGTCGATACACTGAGTCGCATCTGCACCGACATCTCATTGAACCCGGAACGACGGTTCACGCTCTACAACTGCTGCAATCCGACGCCTTCCTATCGCACAGTGTCGCTCGAGGAGCTCGGGCTGGATTTGCCGGAGGTGTCGTACCAGGCCTTCAGGCGCGCCTGCCAGGCTCGCGGCGACGCCTCTCCCATGGCCGGGTACTGGCCGGTGCTCGATCACTTCGGACGCTATTGGCTGCAAGGGGCCGCGGCGGCCACGTCGCTCCCGATCAGCGACCGCGCCATTCGCGAGGACTGCCCCGAGCCGATCGAATGGCTCGGCCCGCTTACCCGCTACGTGCGTCATAACCGGTGGGTGCGGGCGCATCGCGAGGACTGGCCCTATCCGCAGCCGCGCCGCAGCCTGGACTTCGACCGGCTGGTGACGCAGGCGCGGCGTTACGCCGGAGAAAACGGCGTCTCCTTCGAGGACACCTACCCCGAGTGGATGCTCGAAGGGCTGGAGCAGCTTGTGGACGCGCTCAACTCGCCCGAAGCGACCCTGCCGGAAGATCGGGTCGGCCACATGGTCTTCGACATGTGCCGGATCCTTCGGAACAACGCCGAACTCGCCGGCGAACGCCTGCGCCATCCCGCGATCGAGCGGCAGGAGATCGTCCGGCCGGTGTTCATCGTGGGCATCAACCGGACGGGCACGACCTACCTGCACCGCCTCATGGCCCGGGATCCCCGGTTCTGGGCGCTGCGGGCGTACGAGTACGTCGAGCCCGTCATCGCCGGCGGCGATGACGCCGGCCTGGCCGGCACGTCCGAGGACCCGCGCCGCGCGCTGGCGAGGGACGTGTTCCGGGCGTCCGGCATCATCGATTCCTTCGAGGGGACGCATCATGTCGGCCTCGACGAGCCGGAAGAGGACATGGCGATTCTCCGGCTCTCGTTCAGAGCCTGGATGTTCGCCACGCGGCATCCAATCCCGACCTACGAGCGCTGGCTCGAAGCGAGCGGCTCGCGCGAATCGTATGCTCTGCACCGGCGCGTCATGCAGCACTACACCTGGCAGCGCCGGGAGTGGAATCGCGGGGCCGACGGACAGTGGCTGTTCAAGATGCCGGCGCATCTCAGGGAGCTGGAGGCGCTGACCGAAGCGTATCCCGACGCTCTGTTCATCCAGACGCACCGCGAGCCCGTGCAGTTCATGGGATCGTGGTGCAGCCTGGTGGAGCGGATCCGCGCGGACGTCAGCAAGCCGCGTCCCCCGGATGAGTTGGGCGCCGAGCAGTTGCGCGCGATGGGCCTCCTCCTCGATCGGGCGGTGGCGTTTCGCGAGTCGCGCCCGGAGCTTGACGACCGCTGGATCGACGTCAGCTACTACGATCTGGTGCAGGATCCGACGGCCGTCGTGGCCCACGTTTACGATCGTTTCGGCTGGCCCCTGAGACCCGAAGTCGTCGCCGCCATGGAAGCGTGGCTCGACGAGCAGAGCGAGCGCCGCCGCACCGAGAAGCGCCACACGTACGACATCGCCGACTACGGGCTGACGCAGGAAATGATCGACGAGGCGTTCGTCCGCTATCGCGATTTTCTTTCGGGCCACAGCCGCCGGGCCTCGCTGTTGTGACACTCGGTCGGCTGCGACCGCGCGGGCCGGTTCTCGTCACGGGCGCAAACGGCTACGTCGCGTCGTGGCTCGTGAAGAGGCTTCTGGAACTGGGCATCGACGTTCACGGGACCGTGCGCGATCCCCGGGATCCCGCGAGAACCGGCCATCTGCGGACGATCGCCCGGGGCCGTCCCGGGACCCTGTCCCTGTTCCGCGCGGACCTCCTCGATCCCGACGGGTTCGACCGGGCGATGGCGGGATGCCCGCTGGTCTTCCACACCGCTTCCCCGCTCATCGTGCGCGACGTCGACGATCCGTCGCGCGACCTCATCGAGCCCGCGACGCGCGGCACGCGCCACGTACTCGAGGCCGCTGGCCGGACGGGCGCGGTCCGGCGGGTGGTGCTGACTTCCAGCATCGTGGCGATCTATGGGGACGCGGCAGACCTGGAGCAGATCGAGGCGGACCGATTCGACGAGAGCCACTGGAACACCACCAGCCACGAAGGCCACCAGCCCTATTCCTACTCCAAGACGCTGTCGGAGCGGCTGGCCTGGAAGATGGCGGAGGAACAGACCCGGTGGGACCTGGTGGTCGTGAATCCCGGGCTGGTTCTCGGACCCGGCCTCAGCCGGAGTACGAACGCCGAAGGGGTCCTGATCATGCGCGATCTGGGAAACGGCGCCCATCGCGTCGGTGCCGCGGAACTGGAGTTCGCCATCGTCGACGTCCGGGATGTCGCGGAAGGCCACCTGCAGGCGGGCCTCATGCGGGAGGCGGAGGGACGCCACATCCTGGTCAGCGAGACCCGCAGCCTGATCGAAATCGCCGGGATCCTGCGGGACCGCTTCGGCGACCGCTTTCCCCTGCCCCGGCGCACCGTGCCCATTCCGATGTCCATCTCGTACGCACCCCTGCGGGGTATCCCCCGCGCCGTGGCGAAGCGCAACGTGGGGTACCCGCTGAGGTTCGAGAACGCGCGCGCCAGGACCGTCCTCGGCGTCGAATTCCGTCCCGTCGAGGAGACCATTACGAGTCACTTCCAGCAACTGCTCGACGACGGTCTCGTCTCCGCGCCCCGGGGCGGCCGCCGAGGCTGAAAGCGGCCGTCACCCTGGCGTCAGTCGCCGACCCAGACCGTCTTCACGTTCACGAACTCGCGGATCGCGTGGGGGCCGAGTTCCCGCCCGTAGCCGGAGCGCTTGACGCCGCCGAAGGGGACGCGGGGATCGGAGGCGGACATCCCGTTGATGAAGACGCCGCCGGCCTCCAGGTCGCGGACGGCCCGGGCCCGTTCCTCGGGATCGTTCGTCCAGATGGCGGAGCAGAGGCCGAACTCCGTCGCGTTCGCCAGCTCGATGGCCTCGTCCATGTCGGCGACCGGGAAGATGCTGGCGACCGGACCGAAGATCTCGTCATCCGTGGCCGGGGATCCGTCCGGGATGTCCGTGAGCACGGTCGGCTCGTAGAACCATCCGTGCCGGTCGGGTACGCGCCCGCCCGTGGCCACGCGGGCGCCGGCCGCCACGGTAGCCTCCACCTGCTCCGCGACCGCGTCCCGCAGGTCGCGGCGGGCCAGCGGTCCGATCTCGACCTCGGCCTCCTTCGGGTCGCCGACGTGAAGCGCCGCCACGCGCTCGACGAGCCGCTCCGTGAACTCGTCGACGATCGAACTCTGGACGAGCATCCGCTTGGCGGCGATGCACGACTGGCCGTTGTTCCACATGCGGGCATCGACGGCGGTCGCGACGGCCCGATCCATGTCCGCGCTCTCCATGACGATGAAGGGATCGCTGCCGCCGAGTTCGAGCACGGTCGTCTTGATGCGGCGTCCCGCCTCGGCCGCGAGCGCGGATCCCGCGGCGACGGAGCCCGTGAGGGAGGCGGCCTGCACGACCGGGTCGTCGAGCACGCGCGGGATGTCCTCGACCTCGACGAAGACGTTCTGGAGTACGCCCTCGGGGAATCCGGCGCGCGAGAACAGCCCCTCGAGCGCGACCGCACACTGCGGCACGTTGGGCGAGTGCTTGAGCAGGAAGACGTTTCCCGCCATCACCGTCGGCACCGCGGAGCGCATCGCCTGCCAGAACGGGAAGTTCCACGGCATGATCCCGAGCACCGCGCCCAGGGGATGGTACTCGACCCAGCAGTGCGTGCCCGTGGACTCGAAGCGCTCGGGCGCCAGGTGTGCCGGCCCGTGCTCCGCGTAGTAGCGGCACACCCAGGCGCATTTTTCCGCCTCGGCGACCGCGCTGGCCAGCGGCTTGCCCATCTCGCGCGTCATCAGCAGGCCGTATGCCGCCTTGCCCCGCTCCACGAGCTCCGCCAGCGCGAGCAGGCGTTCGGCCCTCTCGGCCACCGGCACCCGCCTCCACACCTCGAACGCGTCCCGCGCCCGCTCGAGCGCAGCGTCGATCCCGGCGGCATCGAGGGCGGGGAACGAGGCGAGCCGTTCCTCCGTGGTCGGATCTATGCTCTCAAAGGGCATCTCGTCCTCTCTCACGAGACGTTACGATTAGCAAAATCGTCCGGTCTCGGAGCTTGAGCCGCAAGCCCCGGCCGGACCCGGACCCGGAGCCGCGCATGACCAGAGCCGAGACCGAAATCGCCGCCGGCGACGAGAGCACCGCCGCCACGGCGCGTTTCGAAGCGGATCTCGCGCGGGACCTTCTGTCCGCTCGTGACGGATGCGGGACGACCAAGCCGCCGACAGAGCGGGCGGAGGGGTTCGGGCTGGATCGGGCCTATCGCGTCGGGGCGGCCCTCGACCGCCGGCTCCGGCGGCGCGGATACGACCGGATCGGCTGCAAGGTCGGGTTCACGAACCGGGCGATCTGGCCCCGATTCGGGCTGGATGAACCCATCCTGGCCCCGGTCTACGACCGTACCCTGCGGCTCGCCAGACCGACGGCCGAAATCCCGACCGGGATGTTTCGCGCGCCGATGATCGAAGTGGAGGTCGTGTTCGGATTCGCGCCGGAGGGTGCGGACGATGGCCATCCGGACTGGGTCGCGCTCGGGTTCGAGATCGTCGACTGCCACTACCCCGAGTGGCACCTCACGCCGGCGGACTCCGTCGCGGATTTCGGGCTCCATGGCGCCCTCGTCGTCGGCCGGCCGGTGAATTCCCGCCACCCCGGATTCGAGGAACGCGTGGCCCGCCTCGACGAGTTGGAGGTCCGCCTCTTCCGGAACGAGGCGCCGGTGGCCCGGGGACGCGGGAGCGATGTCCTCGGGCATCCGCTTGCGGCGCTGGAAGTCGTGCCGCGGCTCCTCTCGCACTTCGCGGAGGAAGGGGACCCGCCCCTCTGCGGTGTCGTGAGCACGGGGACGATGACCGCCCTCGAGCCGCTGTCCCCCGGCGAGCAGTGGCGCGTGGAAGCGGCGGGCGTGGACCTCCCGGGCCTCCACGTGGCGCTCACGGGGTGAACGGGCTTGCCCGGTCCGGCGCGACGATGGAACATAGCAGCGCCATCTGACCGCCGGCCCACGCGCGACCGCCGTCGCGACCGCACCGAACCTCCCACGGGGAGCACGCATGCCGGAGTCCTCAGAGACAGGGACCGAGACGGCCCGCTGGGCGAAGGTCATCGATCACACGCGCTGTATCGGCTGCCACGCCTGCACGACGGCCTGCAAGTCGGAGAACGAGGTCCCGCTCGGCGTCACCCGCACCTACGTGAAGTACGCGGACGTGGGGACGTTCCCCGCCGCGCGGCGCGCCTTCCAGGTCACGCGCTGCAACCAGTGCGACGACGCGCCGTGCACGACCGCGTGCCCCACCCAGGCCATGTTCCGCCGTCCCGACGGGATCGTGGACTTCGACAAGTCGATCTGTATCGGCTGCAAGGCGTGCATCGCCGCCTGCCCGTATGACGCGATCTTCATCAACCCGGACGACCATTCGGCCGAGAAGTGCAACTTCTGCGCGCACCGCATCGACATGGGGCTGGAGCCGGCCTGCGTCACGGTGTGCCCGACGGAGGCGATCATCGTCGGCGACCTCGACGACCCGGAATCGAAGGTCTCTCAATACGTGGGGCGCGACCCGGTGAGCGTCCGGCGGCCGGAGAAGGAGACGCACCCGAAGCTGTTCTACAAGGGGGCGCACCAGGCGACGCTCGATCCGCTGGCCGCCGTCCGTCCCGGCGGCGGGCTGTACATGTGGAGTGAGCAGCCCGGGGGCTCGCACGAGATCGGCTCTGGACAGCCGCACCCGATGGGAGCCGACGGGCGTCACGGCCCGAACTCGTCGGCCGCCGCGATTCTCTCCTATGACATCTCGCACACCGCGCCATGGGACTGGCGCGTGAGCCTGTACACGCTCACCAAGGGGGTCTCCGCCGGCGTGTATCTCGCGGTCCTCCTCCTCTGCCTGCTGGGCGGGCTCGCGTGGCAGAGCGGGACCTGGCTCACGCTCACGCCGCTCCTCGGCCTCGCCGCGCTCGCGCTCACCGGCGGGCTCCTGATCTGGGACCTCGAGCACCCGAAGCGCTTCTTCCTCATCTTCACGAGGCCCCACATGAAGAGTTGGCTCGTGCGGGGCGCCTTCGTGATCGCGGGTTACGGTGCGGCCCTGACCGCGCACCTCGGGGCGGCGCTGGTCGGCGGCGCCGGCGCCGCGGAGACGACGCGCTGGATGGCGTGGGCGGGGGCGCCTCTGGCCGGCATGACCGCGGTCTACACGGCCTACCTCTTCGCGCAGGCCAGGGCGCGCGATCTGTGGCAGAATCCGCTCCTGCCGCCGCACTTTCTCGTACAGGCGGTGCTGGCCGGCGGCGCGGCCCTGATGCTCTTCCCGTCGCTCGGCGGCTCCGCCGCGCTGGGCCGGCTCGTGGGGCTCACGGCCGCCGCGCACCTCCTCCTCGTGCTCGCCGAACTCACGCTCACGCACGCGACGGCCCACGCCGCCCTCGCCGCCCGGAACATGGTGCGCGGCCGCTACGCCCCGTGGTTCTGGAGCGGCATCCTGCTCGTGACGCTGGCGGCCGCCCTCACCGTGAGCCCGCTCGCCGGCGCCTGGGTTGCCCCGCTGATCGGCATCGCCGCCCTCGCGGGGCTCCTCGCGCACGAGCACGCGTACGTGCAGGCCGGCCAGTCCGTGCCCCTCGCATGAGCGATCCGGGCGGCCCGGGCCGCAACGGCTCCGGCGCGGGCGGCAACGGCTCCGGCCCGGACGGCGTCTCGCGCCGGCTGCACGAACTCAGCGAACGCGTGAGCGCGGCGCGCTCCGAGACCGAGAGTCGCGGCGAGACCTTCTATCCCGGTCCCAGCCGCGCCCAGCTCGCCGCCTTCCCCCCGCGGGAACGCTGGGACGACTGGGTCGAACTCGACTCGAAGGCGTGGCCGGAAAAGCGCGAACGGCGCTACATGCTCGTGCCCACGACCTGCTTCAACTGCGAGTCCGCGTGCGGGCTCCTCGCCTACGTCGACCGCGACACCCTGCAGGTGCGGAAGTTCGAGGGGAACCCCGAGCACCCGGGCTCCCGCGGCAGGAACTGCGCCAAGGGCCCGGCCACGCTGAACCAGATCGTCGACCCCGACCGCGTCCTCTACCCGCTCAGGCGCGCCGGCGAGCGCGGGGAGGGGAAGTGGGTGCGCGTCTCGTGGGAGGAGGCGCTCAACGACATCGCCACGCGCATCCGCACGGCCATCGACGAGGGCCGCCAGCGCGAGGTCATGTACCACGTGGGCCGTCCGGGCGAGGACGGGTTCACGGAGCGGCTGCTCGCCGCCTGGGGCGTCGACGGCCACAACTCGCACACGAACATCTGCTCCTCGAGCGCACGCGCCGGCTACCAGTTCTGGCTCGGCATGGACCGCCCCAGCCCCGACCACGCCCGCGCGGACGTCATCCTTCTCGTGAGTTCGCACCTGGAGGCGGGGCACTACTTCAACCCCCACGCCCAGCGCATCCTGGACGGGGTCAAGAAGGGGGCGCGGCTCATCGTCTTCGACACGCGCCTGTCGAACACGGCGACGCACGCCGACCACTGGCTCCCCACGCAGCCCGGCTCCGAGGCCGCCGTCCTCCTCGCGATCGCGAACCACCTGATCGCGACGGGTGCCTGGGACCGCGAATTCGTCCGTCGCTGGTTCAATTGGGAGGAGTACCTCGCCGCCGAGAAGCCGGACCTCCCGCGCACCTTCGAATCGTTCGAGGCCGTCCTCCGCGAGCTGTACGAAGCGTGCACCTTCGAGTGGGCGGCGGAAGAGTCCGGCGTGGATGCGGAGCAGATCGGCGAGGTCGCCGAACTCGTCGCCCGGGCCGGTTCGCGCCTCTCCACGCACAACTGGCGGAGCGCCGCATCGGGCAACGAGGGCGGCTGGCAGGTGGCCCGGACCCTCTTCTTCCTCAACGCCCTCACGGGTTCCATCGCGACCCCCGGCGGCACCTATCCGAGCACGTGGAACAAGTTCATCCCGAAGCCGATCCGGATGCCCCGGCACCCCGAGCACTGGAACGAACTCACGTGGCCCGACGAGTATCCGCTGGCGATGTACGAGGTCTCCTACCTCCTCCCGCATCTGCTCAGGGAGGGACGCGGCAAGCTCGACGTCTATTTCACGCGCGTGTACAACCCGGTGTGGACGAACCCGGACGGGTTCGCGTGGATCGAGGCCCTGACGGATGAGGAGAAGGTCGGGCTCCACGTCGCGCTCACGCCGACCTGGAACGAGTCCGCCTACTTCGCGGACTACATCCTTCCGATGGGGCACGGACCCGAGCGGCACGACCTCCACTCCTACGAGACCCACGATGGGCAGTGGATCGGCTTCCGGCAGCCGGTCCTCCGCTCCGCGCGCGAGCGGCTCGGCGAGCGGGTGGCGGACACGCGCCACACGAACCCGGGCGAGGTGTGGGAGGAGAACGAGTTCTGGCTCGAACTCTCCTGGCGCATCGACCCGGACGGGAGCCGCGGCATCCGCGAGTTCGTGGAGTCGAAGGAGAATCCCGGGCAGCGCCTCACGGTGGACGAGTACTACGCCTGGATGTTCGAACACTCCGTGCCCGGCCTGCCGGAGGCGGCTGCCGCGGAGGGGCTCTCGCCGCTGGACTACATGCGCCGCTACGGCGCCTTCGAGGTCGCGCGCGACATCGGCCCGCTTCACGAACGCCCCGTCCCTGACGAGGAACTCGAGGACGCGCGGGAGGACGAATTCGGCCGCATCTACACGCGGGCCCCCGCCTCCGCCGCGGTGAACCTGGCGCCCATGGGTGCGCCCGACTCCGACCCGGAGGGACGGCGCCCGGTGGGAGTCCGCGTGGGAGACACGATTCGCCGCGGATTCCCGACCCCGAGCGGCAAGCTGGAGTTCTACTCCCCCACGCTCGTCCGCTGGGGCTGGCCCGAGTACGCCGTTCCCGCCTACATCAGGAGCCACGTGCACCCGGCCGCGATGGAGCCGGACCAGATGTGTCTCATCTCCACCTTCCGGCTCCCGGTGCAGATCCACACGCGTTCAGCCAACTCCAAGTGGCTGGACGAGATCGCCCACACGAACCCGCTCTGGCTCCACCCGTCCGACGCGGCGCGGAAGGGGGTGAAAACCGGAGATCTCGTGCGGGTCGAGACCGAGATCGGCCATTTCGTCCTCAAGGCGTGGGTGACCGAGGGGATCAAGCCGGGCGTCGTCGCGTGCAGCCACCACATGGGGCGCTGGAAGCTGGCGGACGCCGGTGCATCGGGCCCGAACGGGGGCGAACCCGGAACGGCCGGGCGCGGCGAGCGGGAACCCGTCGCCGGTCAGCGGCAGCTCATGGCGACGGTCTCCCTCACCGGGAAGGGCGGTGACTGGAAGCTGTCGCGCAAGCAGGGCGCGGCGCCGTACGAGACCGACGATCCGGACACGTCGCGGATCTGGTGGACGGATGTGGGCGTCCATCAGAACCTCACCTTCCCGGTGCACCCCGACCCCGTGTCCGGCATGCACTGCTGGCACCAGGCGGTGCGCGTGGTCAAGGCGTCGCGGCGCGACCGCCACGGGGACATTCACGTCGACACGGAGCGGTCGCACGAGGTGTACCGGCGTTGGCTCGACAAGACGCGCGGAGCCCGGCGGCATTCTCCCGACGGGACGCGCCGGCCGCACTGGCTCATCCGCCCCGTGCGTCCCGTGCGCACGGCCTACGACCTCCCGGAACCGCGGGGCCCTGAGTCGCCCGGCCGGGACCCGGCGAATACGGATGGGGCGCAACTTGACAGCAAATCGAGGCCCCCATCTACTTCATAAGGTGAAAGTGAACAGTGCCGCACGCGCTGTCGGCGCGGGACATTAGGCCATGGAGCTTTTTCGCGCCCTCGGCGCGCTTCTCGATGGTCCGTGCGGGGAGAATCGGCTCATTGGCCACCTCCTCGAGCTGGGCCCGGTGCCGGACGAGCCCACGCACAACGACCTCTTTCTCTTCCAGCTCTATCCGTACGCCTCCGCCTTTCTGGGCACCGACGGCCACATGGGCGGGGAGGCGCGCGACCGCGTCGCCGGCTTCTGGCGCGCGCTCGGGACGACGCCCCCGGAGGATCCGGACCACCTGCGGGCCCTGCTCGGGGGCTACGCCTGGCTCGTGGAAGCACAGCAGAGCGGGAACGGAAAGACGGCACAGGCCTGTCACGATGCGCGCCACGCTTTCCTCTGGGAGCACCTTCTCTCGTGGGTCCTCCCCTTTCTCGAGAAGCTCAGGCAGATCGCGCCCCCCTTCTACCGGGAGTGGGCCGACACGCTCGAAGCCCTCCTCTTCAGAGAATCGGCCCGGCTCGGGCCGCCGACGCGCCGCCCGCTCGCGCTGCGCGAGGCGAAACCGGTGCCCGACCCGCGCCGGACCGACGGGGACAGCTTCTTCAGCGCCCTCCTGAGCCCGGTCCGCAGCGGACTCGTCCTCACGCGCGCCGACCTCGCGAGAGCTGCGCGCGACCTCGATCTCGGTCTCCGCGTGGGCGAACGCGCCTACATTCTCCGGTCGATGATGTCGCAGGGCCCGCGCGCGACGCTGGACTGGCTCGCCTGCGAGGCGCGGGACTGGGCGCACCTCCACGACCGCGGGGGGACCACGGCGCCGGAGGTCGCGGATTTCTGGACGCAGCGCGCGACCGCGACGGGTCGCCTCCTCGGCGACCTCAGCGCCGACATCGACTCCGACACCACCGCGAACATCAGCGCCGACATCCGCGCCGACGCCCGCAATGGCTGACGCGGGCGGGAGCCCGCCTCTTCATCCGGGACGTTTCCGCGCCGTCTTCCTGCTCCTCCTCGTCGTCGGGATCAGCCTCCTCTTTCTGGAGATGATCCGGACGTTCCTCACGGCGCTCTTCCTGGGAGCGATCCTCAGCGGCCTCATGTACCCGGCCTACCGGACGCTTCGCCGCTGGTTCGGCGGAAGGGATGGGCTCGCCTCCTTCGCCGCGGTCGGACTGTTCGTCATCCTCCTCATCGGACCCGTCACGGCGTTCCTCGGCATCGTCGCGAACCAGGCCGTGCAGGTCACGCAGTCGGCGGGCCCCTGGATAGAAAATATGCAGGCCCAGCTGCGGCAGCCGGGCGGGGTCGACGAGCTGCTCGACCGGATTCCCTGGCTGGACTCGCTGCGGCCGTATCAGGAGCAGCTCCTCCAGAGGCTGGGCGAAGTCGCGGGATCCGTCGGCGGTCTGGTGGTCGACTGGCTCGCCGGCGTCACGACGGCGACCGTGCGCGTCGTCTTCCTCCTGCTGCTGATGCTGTACGCCATGTTCTTCTTCCTGAAGGACGGCCGGGGCGTGCTGCACAAGGTCCTCTACTACCTCCCGCTCTCCGACGAGGACGAGCGCCGCATGCTCGACCGCTTCGTCTCCGTGACCCGCGCGATGGTGAAGGGGACGTTTCTCATCGGCATCGTGCAGGGCGCGCTCGCCGGGCTCGCCTTCTGGGTGGCGGGGATTCCGTCGGCCGCCTTCTGGGGCACGGTCATGGCGGTCCTCTCGATCGTCCCCGGGATCGGGTCCGCGCTCGTGTGGCTGCCCGCCGCGATCTACCTCCTCGCCTCGGACCAGGTCGTGGCCGGCATCGGGCTGATCCTGTGGTGCGGCCTCGTGGTGGGGACGCTGGACAACCTCATGCGCCCCTGGCTCGTCGGGCGCGACACGCGGATGCCGGACCTGATGATCCTGCTCGGCACCCTCGGCGGGCTCATCGCCTTCGGCATGGCCGGAGTGCTCATCGGCCCCATCGTCGCGGCGCTCTTCATCACCGTGTGGGAACTCTACGGCGAATCCTTCCGGGACGTCCTGCCCGCCACCGCGTTCGGCGCGCCATCGCCCGCGGCGGCCGGCGCCGGAGAGGCGGAGCCGGATGTCGCGCCGGCGGCGGCACCGGAAGCCGCCGCGGACGACGCCGACGCGCCGGCAACCGCGCCGGACGATCCCCCGCCCGGGGCGTAGCCCGATCCGCCGAACGGCATGAGCGGGAACCCGCTGGACCGGCTGCGCGCGAGCGGCGCGGCGCTTTCCCGCGTCACGGAACGCTGGGTGCCCGACGCGTGGGTCATCCTCATGTCGCTGACCGTGGTCGCGCTCCTGCTCGCGGTCACCGGGGGCGGCGCCTCGATCCCGGAGGCGGGGCTGGCGTGGGGCGCCGGCGTGTGGACGCTGCTGGAACTGGCGATGCAGTTCTCCATCGCCATGGTCGCGGCCCACGCGTGCGCCTCGTCGCCACCCGTCTACCGGCTGCTCGACCGCCTCGCCGGCTGCCCGAACCCGGAGCGCCCGGTCCAGGCCGTCGCCCTCGCCGCCGGGTTCTCCATGGCGGTCGGCTACCTCAACTGGGCGTTCGGGCTCGTCGGTTCCGCGCTCTTCGTCCCGTTCATCCTGAAGCGCAACCCGCGCGCCGACGTGCGCCTCGTCATCGCCGCGGCGTACATGGGCATCGGGACCGTGTGGCAATCCGGCCTCTCGAGTTCCGCCCCGCTGATCATGGCCACGCCCGGCAACCCCCTGCTGGAGCCGGGGACCGGCGCGCCCGTCGTGGACCGCCTCTACCCGGTCACCGAGACGCTCTTTCATCCGTTCAACCTCGGGTATGCCGCCGCGATGCTGCTCGTCGGCCTCGTCGCCGCCATGGCGCTCCACCCGCACCGCGACGTCGTCACCCTGACCGAGGCGGAGGTCGACGAGATCCTCCCGGCGCCCCCGCCGCGCTCCGAGGCCGGGACGACGCCCGCCGAGCGGCTCGACCGCTTCCGCGGCTGGTCGCTCCTCGCCGCCCTCCTGTTCGCGTACCCGCTCGCCCACTCCATCGTCACGCGGGGCTTCGGCGCGAGCTGGACGATCAACGCCTACAACACCGTGTTCCTCGTTCTCGCGATCGTCCTCCACGGCCGCCCGACGTCGTTCCTCCGCGCCTGCTGCGACGGCGTGGGCGCCGCGTGGGGGATCATCCTGCAGTTCCCGTTCTACGCCGGCATCTTCGGCCTCATCCAGAACACGAACCTCGGAGGCTGGCTCGGCGAGCAGTTCGCGGAGGTCGCCACGACCCGGCTCTACCCCCTCGTGGTCTACGTCTATTCGGGGATCATGAGCATGTTCATCCCTTCGGCGGGCTCGAAGTGGATGATCGAGGCTCCGTACGTGATCCCCGCCGGAGAGGCGCTCGATGTTTCCGTCATGACCGTGCTCCTCGCGTATACGTACGGGGACTCCGCCTTCAACCTCATCCACCCGTTCTGGGCGCTCCCCATCCTCGCCGTGACGCGGAGGCGCTTCGGGGAGATCCTCGGGTACGCTTTCCTCCTCTGGCTGGCGACGATCCTCCTGGGCGTCGCGACCATGCTCGTGATCCCGATCCGCTGGTGACGCCCGTGAAACCCGGGACCCCATGAAGACCCTGCTCATCCTCCGGCACGCGAAGTCGTCCTGGGACCATCCCGGGCTCCGCGACCACGACCGGCCCCTGAATCCCCGCGGCCGCCGCGCCGCGCCCCGCATGGGCCGCTTCCTCGCGGAACAGGATCTCGTGCCGGAGCGGATCGTGAGTTCGACCGCCGTCCGCGCGCGCACGACGGCGGAACTCGCGGCGGCGGAGTTCGGACAGGAGGTGGAGATCGAGACGACGAGCGACCTCTACGGCGCGTCGCCCGACGGCTACATCGAGGTCGCGGAGGCGATGGGGGGAGCGGCGGAGCGGCTGATGCTGGTCGGGCACAACCCGGGCATCACCTCTCTCGTCTGGCAGTTGACGGGCAAGGGCGAGTACATGCCGACCGCTGCGCTCGCCGCGGTGGAACTGGACATCGAGGACTGGTCGGAACTGGGACTGGCCCGCCGCGGCCGCCTCATCGGCTTCTGGCGCCCCAAGGCGCTCCCGTGACGGTCAGCGCGCTCCCCTGACGTCAGCGCCCGCCCCTGACGTCAGCGCCCGCCCGTCGGGATCGTGACCGAGAGCGCGTAGACGAGGTCGTCGAGCGGGGAATCGTCGCCGCCGCCGGAGTTGGCGGCGATGTGAAGGACGACGGGCGCCTCCGCGTCGGGAGCCTGCCACTCGAATGTCCACTCGATGGCGCCGTCGGTCGGCGCCGAGCCGGCGCGGGTGTGCTGGACGTACTCCGTGTCGCCGCCCTCCCCGCGGACGACGGTGACCCGGTCGTCGAGCGGCCGGATCCCGCCGGCCCCGGCGCCGCGCCGATCCCCGTCTTCGAAGCGGAACGCCCCCTGGAAGCCGGCCGCGAGCATGTCGAAGCTCTCGAAACGGACCGTCACCGCGTGGCGCTGGCCCGGCCGGTAGCCGCCCTCGAGTCCGGCGACCTCGAGCGTGGCCCCGGGTTGGTTGAGCGGAGCCCCGAAGTGGCAGGTGGCGCAGGTCGGCTCCCCGAAGCCGCCCGTGTGGCCCGGGGGCGGTCCCTCGATGTGCGTCGGGGGGTGCGCCGCGGCGTGTGGCCGGTCCCCGGAGTCCCACGCGGCGGCCCCGACCATCGCAAAGAGGCCCGCGGCGCACAGCGCGGCCGCGGGCCCCGGGAGGGACATCAGCGCGAGCGCGGCGACACCACCGCCCGGCCGACCGTGTTCACGTCCGCCCCGAACCAGATCGAGTCCGTGGCCGGATCGTAGTACATGTGCCGGATCGTGCCGCCCCCGCTCGGCACGTCGAGCATGCCCACGAACTCCTCCGTGTCCGTGTCGAAGCCGACGAACCGGTTCGGCTGGATCCCCGTCTCGACGAGCCACACGACGTCGTACTTGTCGATCGCCACGCCGTAGGGCCGCGACTCCTCGCCCGCCGGCAGGTCGTACTCCCGCTGGAATCCGCCGCCCTCGACGACGAGACCGATCTTCCCGCGGCTGTAGTCCACGTACCAGATCCGGTCCTTCGAGTCGATGACCAGGCGGCGCGGCCGCGCGCCCTCGGGCAGGTCGTAGCCGATGAGTTCGAACGAGGACGGCTCCACCATCCCGATGAGGTTCGTGTTGAAGTGCGCGATCCAGGGCCGGTTCTCCGAGTCCAGCTTGACCCCGTACGGACGGCTCGAACCCATGCCCTGGCGCGTCTCGACCTCGGGCGCCTCCACCAGCCGCACCTCCCTCGACGCCTTGTCGAGGAAGCCGATCAGGTTCCCGCCCTGCACCGAGAACCAGATGTCCCCGTTGTCGTCCCAGATCAGCGTGTGCGGATCCCGCGCCCGCTCGTCCGGCATCATGATCTTGTCGATCTCGCCCGTCTCCGGATCGATGATCCCGATGTGGTTCGCCCGGTTGCCGGCGTAGTAGACCAGTCCGTCGTCATCGACGATCAGGTTGTGGGGCCCCGTGCCGTCGTCCATGTCATAGCGCCTGAACTCCCCGCTGGCCGGATCCAGCACGGCGGCGTAGTGCGCGGCCTGTCCCACGAACCAGACGCGGCCGTCCGGTCCGACGAACGGGTCGCGCGGACGGCTGTCGGGGTAGGGGACCGTCCATTCCTCGATGGTGAGCACATCGGTGGCCGCGGTATGGTCCTGCGCCGCCGCCTCCGCGGAGCCGATGAACGTCGCCGCCGCCGCGAACCCTGCCGCCGCCAGCGTCGCGACCCGAATTCGATGAATCATTTCCCTGCCTCCTCGATCGCTGTTGCCGCTTCGTGCCTCGCCGCCCGCACCTTGGGCGTCAGATAGATATTGGCGGTCAGGCGGCCCAACAGAAAGCCGGTGAAGGCGGCGGTCGCGCCGACCCAGCTCAGCCCCCAGCCGACCGCGACGAACACGAGCGCGACGGCCGTGATCTCCGCGGCGGTCCCGACGATGATCGGACCCGTCCTCCGGTGCCGGATCAGCGTGCCCCGCTGGAGCGAGAGGAGAACGCCGAGGAAGGGGACGGGGGTGAGCACCCGGGCGGCCGGAATCGCGAAGGAGGCGAGTTCGGGCGTGAGGCCGGACACGTGGACGAACCAGAGGTGGGAGAGCGGGGTGAACGCGAGCAGCGCGAGGATGCCGGAGAGCGTCGCGCCGAGACCGATCGCGAAGCGGCGGATCTCCTCGTAGCCCTCGTTTCCCCGGCCCAGTAGCGCGATGACCGCATCCTGGAAGCTGAGACCCACGGAACGGAAGATGAATCCGAGCGAGTGCACGACGGGAAACACGGCGAGCGACTCGACCGGCGACGCCGCGCGCCCCATGAAGAAGGTGAGCATCGGCTGGATCGCGATCCCGATCAGCGACGTGAGCATCAGGGGGAGGTAGAACCGCCCGATCTCGCCGAAGCGCAGTTCGCCGCCTTCTGTCGCGGCGCCCGACTCCGGATCCGCGGTCGAGACGCCGACGCGGCCGATCTCCGCGATGTCGTGGGGGTCGGACGAGACCGCCACGGGGTCTGTCGCCTCCGCCCGCCCGCCCGCCGGGACGAGCAGGGCGCGAATGGCGTCCCGGGCCATCCAGCGCGCGACCGCCGCTTCCATCACGACGCCGAACGAGAGCGCGGAGGCCCCGACCGCGGCGCCGGGAAGATCCGTGGCGATGGCGAGGACGAGCGCGGCGACCGACATCGAGACGAGCCGCACGACCGTCCCGCCCGCCACGAGCCGCGTGCGCCCGGAGCGGATGAGCACGCCCTGCCAGAAGCGCCGGTAGCCGATCGCCGCCGGCCAGGGCAGGAAGCACCACAGCGCCCCGTACGTCAGGCGCGCCAGCTCCTCCGGCAGCCCGAGCGCCCCCAGCATGAGCCCGCGGTGCACCGGCGGCACGAGCACGACGAGGAGCATCAGCGTGGAGAAGGCGTTCAGCCCGTGCGCGAACGTCCGCAGCCTCCGGTACGAGACGGCGTCCTCCACGAGGGCCGTCGAGGCGCTCAGCAGCATGATGACCGGCGCCTCCATCAGCACGGCAAGCGCGATCGCGACGCCGTAGGCCGCCAGCCCCAGCGTGGGCTCCGGAAGCCGCGCCACGACCGCCGCGAGATAGGGCCCCTCGGCGGCCATCATCAGCCATGTGGCGGCCAGCGGGGCCCAGAAGGCGAAGATCCTGCGGGCGGAAAGGTCGGTCGTCGCGCCGGCCGAGGGGGCGGGGGAGGCGTTCAGCGGAGGAGATCTTCCAGGCGCTCGAGCGACCAGGTCCACCCGAGGCGGTGTCCCTCCGCGGCCTCGGCGGCGGGGAAGCCTTCATGGGCGATGACGACCTCGGTCGACGCGCCGTCGGCGAGGAAGTCGACCGTGACGAGCGTCTCGCCGACCGCGGCCTCCGGCTCTTCCCAGTCCCAGGTATACGTGAGCCGGTTCGGAGCGTCGATCTCGCGGTACACGCCGAATGCCGTATGGAGCGTCCCCCCTTCCGCCTCGATGAGAAGGCGGTACGCCCCCCCGGGCACGAGGTCGACCTGCGAGTCGCGGATCGTCGCTCCCGGAGGGCAGGACCACTGGCGGATCAGTTCCGGTTCGGTCCAGGCCCGGAACACCGCCTCCGGAGGCGCGGGGATCGCTCTCCGGACACGGCAGCGTCGATCTGCGGAATCGGTCATCTGGATTCTCCTCGGAATCTGGCGCAAAGGGAACCGGCGGGATCAGGTTGTCCATTGCTATGATGGTTGGCGACTCGTCGGGCAAGGACCTCTCTCGATCGTGAACCGTTCGTGATTCCCCGGAAGCTGCTCGTTCCCGCCGTCGTCTTCGGCCTGTGGGCGCCGGCCGAAGCGGCCGCCCAGGGATCTCCTTCGAGCCGGGACCGGTTCGCCCTGTTCGCCGCCTGCCGCCCCGTTCCGGTGGAGGTTTTCGTCACCAACACCGGCGGTCCCGCCGGCATCACGACACCCGCCGTGGAGGGCATGGCGACGAGCCGGCTGCGAGCCGCCGGGATCGACGCCCCCGCCGGCAGCGCGGGCGGATCCACGCTCCAGCTGTCCGTTTTCGTCAGCGCGCAGAGACTCTCCCCAAGCGCCGTGATAACCGTCTACGTCATCCGTCTGCGTCTCCTGAAGCTCGTTTACGACCAGCAGAGCGATCCCCGGTCGAGGGAGGCCGGGAGCCCGGCCGACGTTCCCGGCGCGGCGCCGGAATGGCTGAACTGGGCCCCGACGTGGGAAACGCCGCAACAGGGAATCGGCTTCTATCTCGGACGCGATGAGGATCCCGTCACGAGTCTGGTCGGCAGGATGCTGGACGAGTTCGTGCAGGAGTACGTGCGCGTAAACGCGGAGGCGTGCTAACGGGCCGCGGCCCGCCGGTCGATTGCCGCCGGGCGTTGCCCGAACCTAGGTTGCTCGATTCCGCGGCACGCCCGACCCGGCTGCGCGTGCACCCATTCCGAGAGGATCGCCGTTGCGCAAGCTCCATGTAGGTATCGTGGACCTGGTCTCGAAGGGACCCACGAAGGCCCTGTACGCCAAGGTGATGCACGCGAACCTCGCGAGCATCATGCCGCAGGTTCTCGGCGCGTGGTGCGAGGAGGCCGGGCACGATGTGAGCCTCGTCTGCTACACCGGCCTCGAAGACCTCGTCGACGACCTCCCGCAGGACATCGACCTGCTCTTCGTGAGCGCCTTCTCGCAGGGGGCCCAGCTCTCCTACGCGATCAGCGAGATGTTCCGCAGGCGCGGCGCCGTCACCTGTATCGGCGGTCCGCACGCCCGCTGCTATCCCCAGGACGCGCAGAAGTACTTCGACTACGTGTTCGGCTTCACGGACAAGGCCGTGCTGAACGACGTCCTCGACGAGTGCCTCCCCCACCGTCCGCTCGGCCGCCACGTGACCGCCGAGACGCAGCCGGTGTCCCTGCCCGGGGTGCGCGCGCGCTGGAAGTTCATCGAGCCGACGCTGCAGAAGGCGCCGCTGTTCAAGATCGTCCCGATGCTCGGCAGCCTCGGGTGTCCGTACACGTGCAGCTTCTGCATCGATTCGGTCATCCCCTACCAGCCCCTCGACTTCGACGAGATGCGGGACGACCTCCGGTTCCTCGCGAAGAAGATGAAGCGGCCGATCGTCGGCTGGCACGATCCGAACTTCGGCGTCCGGTTCGACGACGTACTGGGGGCCATCGAGGAGGCCGTCCCTCCCGGGACGGTCGAGTTCATCGCGGAAAGCAGCCTCTCGCTCCTCGGGGAGCCGCGGCTCAAGCGACTCGCGAAGGCCGGGTTCCGCGCGATCCTGCCCGGCGTGGAGTCGTGGTACATGCTGGGCAACAAGTCGAAGTCCCGGAATCGCCACGGGATCGAGAAAGTCCGCCAGGTGTCGGACCATTCGAACCTCATCACCAGCTACATCCCGTATCTCCAGACGAATTTCGTCATGGGTCTCGACTGCGACGAGGGTCCCGAACCCTTCGAACTCACGAAGAGATTCCTCGATGCCTCGCCCGCCGCCTTCCCCGGCTACTCCCTGCTCACGTCGTTCGGAGAGGCGGCCCCGCTCAACCTCGAATACCAGCAGGAAGGCCGGGTGCTCGGTTTCCCGTTCCACTTCCTGAACAACAATCACGCGATGAACCTCAAGCCGAAGAACTACGAGTGGATCGAGTTCTACGACCACGTCATCGACCTCACGAGCTACAGCTTCTCGAAGCGTGCGGTCTGGCGCCGCCTGAGGGCGAACCGCGGCGGCATCCCCAGGCTCCTGAACGCCGTGCGCGCGCTCTCGTCGGAGGGGAACGGGAGGATCGCGTACTACACGACCGTGCGCGACAAGCTCAGGACGGACCGGAAGTTCCGCGACTACTTCGAGGGAGAGACGCAGGAGCTGCCGCAGTTCTTCGTCGACCGCATGAAGCACGATCTCGGGCCCCTCTGGGAGTTCCTCCCGGAAGGCGCGATCGAACACGACCCCTATGCCTACCTCAAGAGCACCGGAGGCAAGCCGCCCGTGCAGGCGCGGGCCGGGGCCGTCGTCCACTAACCGGGGGACGGTACGGGGTCCGGGAGCGATCCCGGGCCGAAGCCGCCTCGAAGCCGGCACTTCACGATGTCCCGAGCCTTCGTCAACGAAGATGCGACGCACGAACCCGAGCCGCGCTACGTCCTCCCTCCGCGCGAGTCGCCACGCTTCGACGCGGCTGCGGCGCGAGCCCTCCTGGAAGGCGCTCATGTCGGGAACACGCGGAGCGCGGAGAGGGCGACCGGCTACGGCTGGGGCGAGCCCGCGCTGGCTCCGCACATTGAGGACCTGATCCGAGAGGCGGAGGGACTCGGCGACGAGCGCATGGCTCGCCTCGGGCGACGCTACCTGACGGCGGCCCGCCGCTGACGGGAGGCGAAGAGACCGCCGTACTCGACCCACGACGGGGGATGGAGGCGGAAACCTGGATCGGATACCGAGGCTGATCGCCGGCATCACCGGCACCGCGGCCGCGCTCTTCTACCGCGTGGACCGGCACGGGCCTCCGCTCCCGGACGGTCCGTTGATCGTGGCGGCGAACCATCCCAACAGCCTTGTCGACGCCATGCTGGTCTTCCGCTGCAGCGACCGGATCACGCGGCCGCTGGGTCGCGCACCGCTCTTCGACCGGTTGCTTCTGGGTTCGGTGCTGCGGGCGCTGGGGGGCATACCGGTCCACCGGAGGGAAGACGACCCCGACGCTATGCACCGCAACGAGGAGATGTTCCGGTCTGCGGTCGACGTGCTCCACGGGGGCGGCGCCATCCAGATCTATCCCGAGGGCAAGAGCCACTCCGAGACGCGCCTGGCGGAGTTCCGCACCGGCACCGCGCGAATCGCGCTGCAGGCGGAGGAGGGCGCCGACTGGGGGCTCGGGCTGTCGATCGTTCCGGTCGGGATCACCTATGCCGCCAAGGAGTTGGCCCGAACCGAGGTCGCCGTGCGCTTCGGCAAGGCGTTCGGGTGCGCGGACCTGAAGGAGGCCTACCGGGAGGATCCCGTCGCGGCCGGACACAGGCTCACCGAGCGGATCGTGCGGGGGGTCCGCCGCGAGACGCTGAACTTCGGCCGCCCGCGCGACCGGATTCTCGTGGAGGTGGCGGAGCAACTCTACGTGCGCGAATTGCGGTGGGTCCCGTGGCGGGCCCGGGAACCGCTGGGTACGCGCTTCCCCCGCCTGCAGCGCTTTGCGCGGGGACTGGAGTGGATCCGTGCGGCGCACCCGGAGGAACACCGCCGGCTCGTGGAAAAGGTGGCGCGGTACGCCCGGCTGAGCGACGAACTCCGCGCCGGGGAGGGGGACGTGCCTCCCCGCTACAGCTTCCTCCCGGTCGCCAAATACGTCCTGGTGCGCGGGACGATCCTGGCGCTGGGGCTCCCTTTCGCGGTGGTCGGATCCCTGCTTTGGGCACCGATCGTCCGGCTGCCCGGCTTCGTCGTCAGGCTCGTGAAACCCGAACTCGAGGTCACGGCGACGGTCAAGCTGGGGACGCTCCTGGCCGGGACGTTCGCGGCCTGGATCCTGGGGCCCCTGCTGGGCTATCTCGTGGGGGGATGGACGGTCGCCGCGGTGGCGGCCGTGCTGCCCCCTGCGTGCGGCTTCGTGGCCATGCTGTGGATGGAACTCGCCCGCGAGGTCCGCGAAGACACCGCCGTCTTCCTGCGGCTCCAGGGCCGCCCCGACCGCCGCGAGCAGTTCGCCAGGCTGCGCTCGGAACTCACCGAGACTCTCCGGCGGCTGGAAAAGCGCTGGATGGAGGAACGCCAGATGAGCGCCCCGCAGTACCGGGACGAACCCGATACCTGACCGTGGCGGACGCCAGCTTACCTCGGCAGATGTTGTTGGCAGACGTTGTTGCTGATGCCAACAGCAGCCGCTATGCTGGAAGCTGCTAAATGGACCCCATCGTTCCCGCGGGCACGATGGGAAAAATGGGAAAAAAGGGTCGGTCCTCGTGGGCCGGCCCTTTTTTTGCGAGAGAATCGGCTTAGCGCACGCGGTATCTGAGGATCGTGAGATAGTCGGCGGGATTCCCCTGGCCGGCCATCGTCGGGCCCACGACGTACTCCTCCTCGTGTCCGCCGAACGTCTCGTAGCCTTCGGCCGCGACGAACGCCTTGAGCCGCTCGATCGTGGGTTGTTCCTGATCGTAGCGTCCGATGTGGAGGATCTCCGCGATGGTTCCGTATTCCCAGGTGGTGATTGAAGCGGTCACGCCGTCCGGCGGCGTATGCTCCGGCAGCGACTCCACGGTTTCGGGGATGGGGAGCGCGTAGCGGCCAACACAGTCGCTGCGAGGGATCTCATCCAGCCCTTCTTGCCAGCGGGCGCGTGCAACGGGGGGCGCAAAGCCCGTCGCCGCTCCACTGGAGAAGTAGAGCTGGAAGAGGAGGCCGAACGCAGCGCTACCGACCTCGTTGGGATCACCCACGGCGCGCACTTCCAGCACCCGCTCGTCCGCCCGCTCCACGATCCGCGGCTCAGCCAGCTGCTCGTAGACGGTCGAGACCGTTTCCTGCGCGGCAAGTTGAACGGTGCCCAAGGCTGCCCCGAGGGACCACGCCAGAAGTCCTCCTTTCCAGTGCCGAACTCTCGCATGGATACGAGTCATCTGCTTCGGTCCTCATCGAGTTCTTCAAGCAACTCCGAAAGCGTGGCCACCGGCGGGCCGCCGCGGGGGGGCTCCGAGCCGGGAGAGGCTGCCGGCGTCAACCAGCCCCTCCGCACTACATCGGCGAGCACGGCGTCGGCGGGGATGCGGCTTCCGGTTCGCTGCGGCGGCCCGATCTCGGCTACGACACGTCCGCGATCCGTGACGAGGATGGTCTCGCCAGCCGTCGCGCGACGCACATGCTCCATGAGCTTGCTCCTCAAGGCCGTGATGTCGACGGGTCTCATGCCCTTTATGGGTGGCTACCAGTCGCCGATTCCGTCAAGCGACGGGCCGTGGGGTGGGCCCTCTCGCTTGCCGATGACAGCAAACATGCTTACAGGGTAGCTGCTCCGGTTTGACTTTTCGTTAGCGAGATGGTACATTGTATGCTCGATGGGGGCCGCGGGCCGTAAAAATTAAACAAGTTCAAGGTTTTGGCAAAAGGAGAAGCAAATGAAGGATGGGGTTACGAAGGCAATCGAGTTGCTGGAAGAAACGGAAGATTCTCTCAAAACGTTGATGCAGAGGAGTTTGCTGGACGAGCGTTATGTGGAGGTCGCGACCATTGCGAGGATTGCGGAAGGGGTCACGGCGCTCATCGCGAAACATCAGGACGAGTCGCAGGAGGTCGGTTCCATGGGAACGGATTTTGTTCCTATCTTGGAATCAACGGAGTATCCGCGATTTGTTAGAAATGGAGAAATCTTGATCAAGGAGGGATGGTCTAAGATCAATCGTAACGTGTACAGACACCAATCGACGCTTGGAATCACGCGGATGGTTGTGGACGCCCTTTTGGCTGGGCGCCCTAACCCGAGGAGAAGCTTCAAGATGGATGATGTCGTTCACTTGGTGCGAGATCGCGACCCGACGATCAAGAGGTATCAGCTGGCCGTTTCGTTTGGATGGCTGAGGACTGCCGGACTTATCGCCGGGACCGGACGGTCGGGGTATCGGGTCGATCCGGACAAGCTTTCGGTGGCCGGTCTCGGAGAACTGTGGGAATTGCTCCCCGAATCTATGGAGCAGTCGTGAGCCGCGTCGCCGGACAAGCGTCGACGTCTACGGTCCATGGGGACGAGGCCCCCGCGCGCATGAGGGGGTGGCTACTCGATACGAACGTCGTATCGGAACTTCGCAGGGATCGACCGAATCCCAAGGTGAGGTCGTGGTCCGAGGCAAGATCCGCGGACAGCCTTTTCCTCAGCGACGTGACGGTCGCGGAGATCCGATACGGGATCGAAAGTCGAGCGCCGGGCGAGTTCCGGGAGGAGTTGAATCTTTGGCTGGAGCGCACGCTACGGCCCTGGTTTGCGGGGCGCATCCTGTCCGCTGACGAAGATGTGTGGTTGACTTGGCGACGGATGGTCGACCGCGGCAGAGAAAACGGAATCACGTTCAGCCAGCCGGACCTCGTCATCGCGGCGACGGCAGAGGTTCACGGACTGGTGGTCTGCACGCGCAATGAACGTGACTTCGTGCGAACTGGAGTGCCGGTGTTCAATCCTTGGTCGCAATGAGACAGCCGTTCGGCGGGCGGGGCCGTCACACCCGCCCGCCGACGGCTTGCTTCCTCAGAGTACGACGTCGCGCACCGGACTCCGTACTCCCTCTTGCTCGAAATCGAGCCGGTTCAGCGGCGACTGGGAGAGGAGTTCGTGGAGCGTAGCCGGCTTGGCCCGTGCCTGAAGCTCGTCAAAGTCGGCCGCACCGACGACGACAACGGCGTCCCGACCTCGCACGGTGACACGTTGGGGTCGGCCTGACGCCGCCAAGCGCACGACTTCGCTAAACTTCGCCTTGGCTTCGGCGAGTTTCCAAGCCAGCCGTGGAGGTTTCTGCGGGTACGATGCGGGGTTGCCTTGCGTCAGCGTGGTGCCTCCGGGTTTCGGTGTGACCAATCTAGTCAAATGATACGCGAGAGAGCCGACGACCGCCACCCCACGACGGTTGACACCACGGGGGGGTGATACTGCTCCGCGCTCCCGGGTTCTCGACATCCGCGTACGACCGAATCGGACCAGACGGCCTCCATCGCGACCCGCAGACAACTGTGGCAAGGGTGTGGAGAGCATGACGGCGAGTGCGGCGATCTGAGCATTTGCCCCTCGCAAGTGGATGCCAGAGCTTGGCGCTCCTTTGCGACGCTGCCGAGACGCCTAACGCATTAGGAGTCACGGCTCCCGGCCTCGGCCGTGATTCTCAAGGCGGATGGTCCACCAGGCGGCGGCGATCGCGGCGGCGCTGGCGATGAGATGCAGGGCGAGGCCGATCTCCTCGGCGGATCCCAGGGCGCCGGCGCGGTCGAGGAGCAGGCGCCAGTCGTGGGGATGGTCGCCGATCAGGGGGAGGGCGAGGCGGTTCGCGTCGGCCATGTACTCCGCCGTGTACATGAGACTCTCGGCCGACCACAGCGCGCTCACGGCCGCCGGCACGGACTCTCCGCGCCGCCACAGCCGGAACGTGATGAAGAGAGGCACCGCGAGTTGAAGCGCCGGCCCGGCCAGGACGCCGACCGTCTCCCCGAAGAGGGAGAAGACGACGTGGCCCGCCTCGTGGATGAGGAGGTTGATCCCGTCCACCCAGTGGTAGTGGTAGAAGAACACGAGCCACGCCGCGTACACGCACATGACGACGAGCCCCACCCGCCGGGGCCCGACCGTCTTCCACAGCCACGAGAGAATCTTCACGCGTGCGCGCCCCGATCTCGGTTACCGGCGCGGGTCCACCCGCGTGGGCGCACACAGGTGCCGAGGCGGAGCCCGGCGCCGGCGCGCGGCCGGGCTCCGCGGGCGGGCCGCCGCACCTGGCAGCCCGTGGCAAAACCCCGCTGCGTTCGAGCGGCGCTGCATCTCGCCTGAAACGCTGCGCTCTGCGTCGCTCCTCGGTCACGTAGCAAGGGCTATGCTCCCTCGTCGCTCCTTGTCAGGCGAGCGCTTCACCGCTCTCGGCGCTGACGCGGGGTTTTGCCACGGGCTGCTACCCGTTCGGCGGCCAGTCGGGGAGGGCGCGACCCGTCGTCCACGGCACTCCGGCGGCCTCCAGTCGCTGCTCGAGCGCGGGCAGATCCGTTTCGATCAGCTGCTGCATGTCGGGATAGAGCGCGGTGAAGGCGTCGTTCGCGATCCGGTACTGCTCGCGGTGCGTCTGCGTGGGGCCGTGCAGGCCGTTCCAGTGGCCGCGCACGACCTGGTTCACGCGGGCCACGATCCCCGGCATCTCCGGTTCCGCGCGGGAGCCGCGGGTGCGCGAGCCGTTCAGCGTTTCCTGCAGGTCGAGGAGCCGCAGCTCGAGCGCGCGGGCCTCCTGCCGGAGGGTCGGATCGGCCGACGGCCAGCGGTCCAGGGCCTGCTTCATGGCCGTCACGCGGGACATCGCGGCCGCCGCCACACGCTGCGTCCCGGAGACGGCGCGGAGCAGCTCCCCGGTCTGTCGCTGGAAGGCGAGCACGGCCGCCCGGTCCTGGGGCGGGATCGCCGAGCCTCCCATGGGCGCGATCTCGAACGGCACCGGCCCGGCCAGCTCGGTCACCTCGCCGTCCACGCGCTGCGAGAGCGACACCGTGTAGCTCCCCGGCAGCGCCATGGGCCCGTTGCCGCCGCCGCCGCCGAACCCGCCGAAGCCGCCCCCGCCACCGCCGCCGCCCGTCACCGGGTTGTAGCCCGGGTACCGGTAGTTCCACGTCGCCCGGCGCATGCCCCGCGAGGTCGAGCCGTTCACCGTGTTCACGATGTTCCCGTCCGCGTCCCGGATCGTGAGGAACACGCGCGGCGCCTCCTCCCGGTCCTCCTCCTCCAGTTCCTCCCACGTCGGGTACGGCGTGTCCTCCCCCTGCCGCTGCAGCCGGCGCTCCTCGGCCCGCCGCGCCGCCTCCCGCGTCCGCAGCGTCTCGCCCACGTAGTAGGTGAACGTGACCCCGAAGTCCGGGTTGTCCGCCGTATAGAAGTCCGCCCCGTTCGTCCCGCCCGGGCTCCAGCGCAGGTACATCTCCCCGTCCTTCACGTCGAAGATGTGCCCCTCCGACGCGAGGATCTCATCCGAACCCGCCGCGAGTTCCCGCAGCGGCGTGTAGTCGTCCACCACGTAGAAACTGCGCCCGAACGTCGCCGCGACGAGGTCACCCTCCCGCTGCTGGATCTCCAGTTCGCGCACCGGGATCGTCGGCAGCCCGCTCCCCAGTTCCATCCACGACTCGCCCCCGTTCACCGACGTGAAGGCGGAGAACTCCGTCCCCACGAAGAGGAGGTCCGGCTCCACGTGGTCCTGCACGATCGTGAACGCGGGACCGTTCTCCGGCAGGTCCCCCGAGATCGACGTCCACGTCACGCCCCGATCCGTCGACTTGAGCACGTAGGGCCGGAAGTCGCCGCGCTTGAAGTTGTTGATGACGGCGAACACCGTGTTCGGGTCGTGCAGCGACGCCTCCACGTCGTGGACGAAGCTCGTGTCCGGCACGCCCGGGAAGCTTTCCACCGCCCGCCAGTTCTCGCCCCCGTCCTCCGTCACCTGCACGAGTCCGTCGTCCGTGCCCGCATAGATGAGCCCCTCCACGAACGGAGACTCGGAAACCGCCACGATGTGCCCGAACACCGACGTCGAGCGGTTCTTGCCCACCGCGTCCACGCTCCACACCCGTCCCATGACCTCGAGCTGGTTGCGGTCGAGGTTCCGCGTGAGGTCGCCCGAGATCGGCCGCCACGTCGACGCCTGGTCGTCCGACTGGAAGAGGATCTGGGCCCCGTAGTAGAGCCGGTGGTTGTCGTGCGGCGACATGTGGAGCGCCGCGTCCCAGTACCAGCGGAGCGGGGGACCGTCCGCGTCCTCCTGCGGCTGGATGTCGAGCCGTTCCTTCGACACGCGGTCGAAGCGCGACAGGACGCCGTTCTGGAGCTGCGAGTAGATGATGTCCGGGTTCTCGGGGTCGATGACGGGGTCGAAGCCGTCGCCCCCCAGCGTCACGTACCAGTCCGAGTTCCGAATCCCCGCGTTGTCCGCCGTCTGCGAGGGGCCGCCGAGCGTGTTGTTGTCCTGCGTCCCCCCGTACACGTAGTAGAACGGCTCATCGTTCGAGGTCGCGACCTTGTAGAACTGCGTGAGCGGCAGGTTGCGGAAGAAGTGCCAGTTCTCCCCGAAGTCCCACGTCTCGTACAGCCCCCCGTCGTTGCCGAGGATGATGTGTTCCGGGTCGTCCGGATCGAACACGATCGCGTGATGGTCCACGTGGACGCCCTGCGTCGGCAGCCGCCCCCACGTCTCCCCGCCGTCCTCCGACATCTGCACGAAGGTGTCGAGCGAGTAGATGCGGTCGAAGCGGTGCGGGTCCGCATACAGTTCGTGGTAGTACATCGGCGCGCCCGACTGGTAGCGCGAGGTCCGCGACCAGTTCTCCCCCATGTTCTCCGACCGGAAGGTGCCGCCGGCGTCGCCGCTCGCCTCCACGATCGCGTACAGGACGTCCGGGTTCTGCGGCGAGATCGCGAACCCGATGCGCCCCTTGTCCCCCGAGGGAAGGCCGCGGTTGATCTCGCGCCACGAGTTCCCGCCGTCCGTCGACTTGTGGATCCCGGAGCCCGGCCCGCCGTCGATCATCGTCCACTGGTGACGCCGCCGCTGCCACGAGGTCGCGTACATCACGTCCGGGTTCCTCGGGTCGAAGTAGACCTCGTTCACCCCCGTGTGTTCGTCGATATCGAGCACCCGCTCCCACGTCTCGCCCCCGTCCATCGTGCGGTACAGCCCGCGTTCGCCGCCCTCGTTCCACAGCGGCCCCTGCGCGGCCACGAATACGACATCCGAATCGTCCGGGTGGATCTGGATCTTCCCGATGTGCTCGGAGGTCTCGAGTCCCATGTTCCGGAACGAGCGTCCTCCGTCGATCGACTTGTAGACGCCGTCCCCGTATCCGACGGAGCGCTGCCCGTTGTTCTCCCCCGTCCCCACCCAGAGCGTGAGATGGTCGTTGGGGTCGAGCGCGATCGCCCCGATGGAGTACGAGCCGTAGTCGTCGAAGATCGGCGTCCACGTCGTCCCCGCGTTCGTCGTCTTCCACACGTTCCCGGAAGAGGCCGCGACGTACCACACGCTCCGGTCCGTGGGATCGACCGCGATGTCCGCGATGCGCCCGGAGGCGATCGCCGGGCCGATGCTGCGCCACCCGATGCCGGAGATGAACCCGGAGTTCAGTTCGGGCGCGTCGTCGGCGTCGTCATCCTCCTGGGCGGCGAGCGCTCCGGGGCCCGCCAACGCGCCGGGGGCGCCGAGGGCGGCGAGCGTCGCCATCCCCGCGAGGAAGAGGGCGGGGAAACTGGAGATGACGCCCCGACGGGCGCGCGGGTTCGCGTGGAAGCTCTCGAAGTCGATCATGATCGCACCTTGTGCCGGTGGCGGGTGGCTGTTGGGCAGTATCGCCTATGGGATTCGTGGCTTGGGAAGGTCGGCCCGAGGACGGCGGAGGGGCAACCCGTGCGGAGTTCAGGAGGAGTCGGTTCCGGTGCCGGGAAGGGGGACGCCGAACACGCGCCCTTCGAGGCGGGCGACCCGGTCGGACATGGCTACCCGCGTTTCGATCAGTTCGTCACGGACGGCGTCGATGCGGCCGCCGAGACGCTTCTCCACGCCGCGGAGTTCGGCGCGCACGTCCGCGATCTGCTTCTCGAGCCCGGTCCGTCCTTCCACACCCTCCTTGCGCACACTCGCGATGTCGCCCTTGAGTTCCGTGCGCAGGGTACCGAGTTCGGCCTTGATTTCAGAGCGCAACTTGCCGATGTCGCCCTTCAACTCCGTGCGGTGGTTGCGCAGGACGCGGGCGACCGCGAGGACGCCGGCGATCAGCGCTGCGAGCAGGACGATGTCGGCAATCAAATCCGTTCCCATGGCCTGACACAGACTCCCGTGAAGGTTCGCGCACGAGCGAGGGCCACGGCCCCGGCTCCTCGATCCACGCAGAACCTCCGGTCACCGGTCAACGTGCCATCATCCCGGGAGTGCATCAACCGAGACGGACGCCGCTCATGCGGCCCTCCAGGCGTTGTTCGACTTCACCGAGTTCAGCGCGCAGTGCGCCGATCTGCGACTCGAGCCTGGCCTGTCCGAGGGCGCTCTCTTCGCGCACGCTGGCGATCTGCGCCTTCAAGTCCTCGCGCAGGCGACTCTCGACGCCGCGCAACAGGCGGCCCAGAACGGCAACGGCGCCGACGAACAAGCCCAGCAGCAGCGTGATGTCGGCAAGAAAGTCCGGTCCCATGGTGCTGCGTGGCCTCCGAAGAAGGTCCGTGTGAGACTGGGGGTGACCGCCCCCGGTTCCCGATTCCACGCCGAAGCTACCGTCGCCGGTCAACGCGCCATCATCCGGCGGAACGGCGGCGGGGTCTATTCGACGGCGACGGGGTGGGGAAGGACGAGGTTCAGGAGATAGCCCTTGGCGTTGTAGATCGCCTCCGCCGGCTGCCGGAGGCCCGTCTCGTCGGTGGCGCGGGTGCGGAGGACATGATTTCCATGCGTGGCGTTCCACTCGAACTCGAAGCGGCTCCAGGCGTGGGGGAGACGCGGGCCGATGAGCCGGGCATCGCGCCACGGACCGGCGGCGGAGGTCGTGCCGGCGCTCCACTCGACGCGCGCGACCGGGCCGTGCGGGGAGTAGGCGAAGCCGCGCAGGCGGTGGCCGCCGGGGGAGAGTCGCGCCGGGAGGGGAAGGGCGAGGGCGCTCTTCACCGCTCCCTCGTCGATGGGGGCCCCGGAGGCGGGGGCGTAGTCCGCCGAGGGCCACTGCTCGCCGATGAGGACGTAGGATGTCGTGTTCGCGGCCACCCACACCTTCCCCGTGGCGATCTCGATCCGGCCCAGCCACTTCACGCTCGCGGCGCCGATCCAGCCCGGGAGCAGCGCCCGCACCGGGAAGCCGTGGTCGGGATGGAGCGGGGCTCCGTTCATGGAGAGGGCGAGGAGGGTGTCGTCGTCCATCGCCTTGGCGAGCGGCATGGGGCGCTGCCACGCGGAGTCGTCGAGACCGTGGAGGTTCACGTCGACGGCGCCGGGGCGGAGGCCGGCGAGGGCGAGGACGTCGCGGAGGCGGGGGCCGCTCCACTCCGCGCAGCCGATGGCCCCGGTGCCCCACTGGCTGCCGGCGGCGGCTTGGCCGAGGACCGACTCGAAGAAGCGGCGCCAGTTGCCCGCGCACTCCAGGTAGGCGACGACCGTGTGGCTGGGGAGCGCGCGCAGGTCGGCGAGCGTGAGTTCGACCTCGCGCGCCGCGCCGGAACCGCCCACGGAGAGGCGGTAGGCCTCCGCGTCGATGATGGGGGTGGGGCTGTGGTTGCGGACGAAGAAGCGGTCGACGGGCGTGAGGAGCCCGTCCATGTCCTCCAGCCGCGCCTCGAGGTTGGAGCCGTGCACGATGAAGTTGGACGGATCCTTGACGAAGGCGGGGGGCTCCGGGGCGTCGGGTTCCAGGCTGCCGAACGACTCCCCGCACGAGGCGAGGACGAGTCCCCCGGCCGCCGTCGCGAGCGCCTCGCGCCGCGTCATGCCGATGCCGGGCGTTCGCGCGAAACCCGATACGGGTCGAGTCATCCCTTGGCCTCGCCCTATGCGTGAATTCGAAACACTTCTTCGCGGTGATACTTGAGGAAGTTCGGATGTGGACGGTGCGACGGCGTTTCCGGGACCTTCAGGCGCCGGTCCTCGTTGATGATGCGGAAGAAGTGGCCGGGGATCGCCCCTTCCCTGAGCAGCAGCGAGTAGTCGTCGGCGACCGAGATCAAACCGCGGTCGAACATCCAGTGTGCGGTTCCGGACAACGCCAGGCCGTTGCGCATGCTGTCCGGCCCGCTCTCCGCGACGGGTTTGATGTGGGCGGCCTGAACCTCAGGTCTCCCGCCTCCGTTGATGATCCTGAGCCCGGTGACCGCGCAGGTGTTGTCGTAGGCCATGCGGACTGCGGTCGAGAACGCTCGGTCACGGAACGGCCGGCGCGAGATCTGTTCCACGATGCGGCGCTCCGTCTCCACCGGATCGCGCTCCATGACCTGCCACCCCGCCTGGGCCAAGTCACTGAAGCCCGCCTGGAGGATCAGGTGGTATTCCGCGTCGCGGATCGACCGGACGGCGCGTCCGAACCGCCCCTTGTTCGTGGTGCCGTCCGCCTTCTGCAGGTTCCGCTCGTAGTAGAAACTCCCTTCGCGGAAGGGGACCGGCGTGTCGAACTCCAGGTAGTCCCTGACATACCCGTAGTAGTGGTCGGCCAGCGTGGGATCGGGCCGGATGTCCACGAGGCGGGCGGTGGCGAAGTACGACTGGCGCCCTCCGGAACTCGACAAGTGCGCGGTCGAACGCCGGGGTTCATAGTACACGATCCAGTCGTTCAGCGCGCCGTGCGCGGCGTTGAGGTACGTGCGCGGGAAGTGATACCGCTGCTCTGGAAGATCGTCGTAGGCGGGGTCCACCTTCGTCGTGAAGACGGCTTTCGGCACCGCGCCTACCCGGCCAACTCGGTGATCCCCGGACGCCGGGGCGGGGTGCCGAGCGGAAGCGTGTCGATCTCGCCGTCCATGTATTCGACGCGCGTCGCGAGGCTGAGATCCTCCCACTCGATCCAGTGTCGACGGCGAAAGGGCGGGGGCCAGCCGATGGCCTCTTCATGCACGAACATGTAGCGCCCATCGCCGTCCCGCCGGTACAGGGCCAGCGTGTCCGGAAGACCGGAGCACTCCCGGAATCCGCGCCAGAACTCTCGGGGCGTGTAGGATGTGACCTCGTCGTCGTCGATCCAAGCGTACCGGACTTGGAATCGTCCGCCACCGCCCGCTTCGAAGCGCCCGTCCCCCGACTCGGCAGCCACGTGCCCGAGGGTTACGCCGTTGCAGGAAACCCGGATCCGCGTGGGGACCAGCCCGGAAAGGGGCCACTCCTGCGGCGGTAGAGCCTCGTCTCCGCAAACGAGCACGATCTCGTACCGGTCTTGGTCGTCCGTTCCGCCAGTCGCCATTCCGCCTCCCGTCCTCCACTCAAGCTCTTCGTTTCGGCGTCCATGATCCGGGGAGGATCTGAACTTCCCGTCCGTTCGCCGCCGGAAGATGAGACAGCGTCGGCGACCTCATCAACCCCGCCCCCGGATCTGGAGTGACGGGCCGCGGAAGACCTCTCTGGAGTGCCAATCGACGAAAAGGATTGCGGGTGCCTGGGACGCAGTGCGGGGGGGCCGAATCCGGCGGCCGGAGAACTCGATGAGCGATCCCGCCGTCTCGCGCCGTGACTCCCCCACTTCGTGCGAAATGAGCACGTTGAGGCCCGTCCCCTTGCGCTCCTCCAAGCCGAGCGCACCGCGGTCGAGGGCCTCGTGATGAAGAGGGCAGAGGGCGAGGCCGTTCGCTACCTCATCTGGACCGGCGTGCGAATGCCACTGGATGTGCGCGGCCTCCACGCCGAACGGTTGCTGGCCAAAGCGGATGTCGAGGTCACACACCGCGCAGCGTTCCATGTATTCGTCGAGCACTCTACGGCGGAAAAAGGGGTCGCGGCGCCGTCGGCGCGCCAGGTACGAATAGAAGCTCGGCTGGCCGACTTCCCGCTCCCGCAAGGTTGGAGCTGCGGGTTCATTCTTCGCCTCGCGTGCCTCTTGCACTTCCCGGAGGTCGGCCGCCTCGCGGATCTCGCGGTGCAGGGATTCGGGAAAATGTCCGTGCAGGATCTCTTCGGCCGCTTGCCACACGAGATCGGGGTTGGCGCGAAGGAGGTCGTACATCTTCTCGGGGAAGCCCCCTTCAACGCCCATATCCCGCAATTGCGAGACGTACAAGTCTCCGCTCGCGTTCTTCGAAAGCTCCGCATACCGAGGGATCTCCCAGAGTCCATCGGAGAGCAGCCAGCGGAATGGATAGTGCGGACGAACGGAACTCCGGGGTGACCCGAAGCGTTGCATCAGCTCCCCCACACGTCGGTCCACTTCCTCGTAGGGTATAAGGCGGTCGCGGTCGCGAAGCACGCGCCCCAAGGCGAAAAGGAGCAGGAGCGGTTTGTGTGGCGCCCGTATGCCGCGGCTCTGATGGGTATTGAGCCGCGCGAGTCGGCTAAGAAAATCGCCGGGCGTCATTGGTTCTGCGGATGAACTCATGTCCTGCACAATCACGCTCTCAATCTCTTGCCGGCAAGAGACTTGTCCGAAACACTGGAGCTGCTACAGAGCAGGTGACGAGACGATGAGGCCGTTAGGACACGGGGTCCTGAAATGCCCCGAGCGAACAGGGATCGGCCATGCTTCAACAATTCGACGAACGGAACCGGGACCTTCTCGTCAACGTGAACGGCGCGCTGGTTCACCGGGACGAGGCCGGCGTGAGCCCCTTCGACTCGGTGGTGCAGGGGGGCGACGCCGTCTGGGAAGGGCTGCGGCTGTACGACGGTCGCATCTTCAAGCTGCGGGAGCACCTCGCGCGGCTCCGCTCCTCCGCCCTGGCGCTCGCCTTCGCCGAGATTCAGTCGGACGAGGAGATCTTCGAGGAGATCCGCCGCACGCTCGCCGCGAACGGCATGCGCGACGGGGTGCACATCCGGCTCACGTTGACGCGGGGCGTGAAGGTCACGAGCGGCATGGATCCGCGCCTCAACCAGTCGGGCCCCACGCTGATCGTGCTCGCCGAGCACAAGGCGCCGGTCTACGACCGCTCCGGCCTCCGGCTGATCACGAGTTCGCTGCGCCGTTTCGGGCCGGACACGCTGGATCCGAAGATCCATCACGCGAACCTCCTCCAGTCGATCCTCGCCAAGATCGAGGCGAACGCGGCCGGCGCCGACGACGCGCTGATGCTCGACCAGCGCGGATTCATCGCCGAGACGAACGCGACGAACCTCTTCTTCGTCTCGGGCGGCGTCGTGATGACGAGCCGGACCGTCGCGTGTCCCGAGGGGATCACGCGCGCCACGGTGCTCGAACTCTGCGCGGAACACGACATCCCCAGCCGGGTGAAGGATCTCTCCCTCACCGAGGCCTACCGCGCGGACGAGGCGTTCTGCACCGGCACGATGGGAGAACTGGCGGGCGTGACCGAAATCGATGGGCGGGTCATCGGAGATGGGGCGCCGGGGTCGCTCACGAAACGCCTCTCCGATCTCTACCGGGACCTGACTGCGCGCGAAGGCGTCGTCGTCTCGCAATCCGCGTAGCGGGCGCATATCATCCCCACGGGAAAGGGGGGGCCATGACGACACCGGAGTGGCGGGTTCCGGAGCCGCTCGACACCGTCGAGGTCGAGGCGGCCGGCGGCGCCCGCATAATTCTCAGGCGGCACGGGGACGTGAAGGGCCCGCGGCTCGTGCTCAGCCATGACAACGGGCTCGCGATCGACCTCTATTACCCCTTCTGGTCGCGCCTCGCGTCCCGCTTCGAGTTGATCGTCTACGACCTCCGCAGCCACGGCCGGAACCCGGCGGCCGACCTCGCCGACCACAACGTCGCGACCTTCACGGCCGACGACGCGCGCATCCGGGCCGGCATCGAAGAGCACTTCGGCGCGAAGCCCGCGGTCGGCGTCTTCCATTCGCTGTCGGCGATGATCGCCCTCAACCAGGACCCGCCGGGACGCGGGTACGCGGGGCTCGTCCTCTTCGACCCGCCCATGTATCTGCCCGACGGCGACCACTACGGCATCGACACTCTCTGGAGGCGGCTGGGCATGCTCGCCCGGCATCGCCAGCCACGGTTCGCCACGCGGGAGGAGTTCGCCGAGGAGTTCCGGCGTTCATGGGTGTTCGAGTTCACCCGGCCGGGGGTGGAGCACCTCGCGGCCGAGACGCTGCTCCGGCCGGCATCCGACGGGAACGGGTACGAACTCCGCTGTCCGCGCGAGTTCGAGGCACAGGTCTTCGACTACGGCTTCGCGTACGTCTTCGAGCCGGACACGACGGATTTCGCCTGTCCGGTGAAGGTGATCGGCGGCGATCCGGGCGTCGAGTTCTCCTCGCTGCCCAGCGTCGACCTGGAGGGACTGATCGGGTGGGACTACGACTTCATCCCCCACACGACGCATTTCCTGCAGCTGGAGCACCCCGAGGAGTGCGTCTCGACGATGGTCGCGTTCCTCGAACAGGCGGGCCTCGCGTAGACCCACCCAGCGCCGCCTGTGCCGCTACGCCGCGTGCCCGCGCTCGCGGGTGCGGAGCCTCGCGGTCGCCACCCTCAGGTCGTCGAAGTCGTGCAGGTATCGCTCGAGGGCCCGGTGAATGATCTCCTCGCGGCTCTGCTCCAGGGCCGCCGCGGTCGCATCGAGCGCCTCCAGCAGGGCGTCCGGTATCGTGATCCTGCCCATCCCGACCTCCTCGCCGTCGAGTCCCGATCGTGTCCGACGCGGGACGGATCCCCTCCTCCCCATGACATTCATACCGCCGCACGGAGCGACGCGTTCCCTTGGGCAACGCGCGCTGCGGATCACTGAAGGACGTACCGTCCGGACAGGGAAGCGGATACCATCCGCACGTCTGAGGGTTTGTACGGGGGGGGGGAGAGCGTGCTGCCAAGAAGCTGGACAGAGTTTCTCCGCAGGGCCGCGTCACGGGAACGGCGGCGGTCACGGGAGGATGAGCTCTACGCCAAGATCGTTCGTGAGGAAGAAGGACGGGTCCGCAACGATCCGGGTCAGATTGTGAACGGTGCGGAACTGGAAGCGGCCCGCAAGGAGGTTCTCCGTTAGGAAGCTGCCTGACCTCAGCTACCCCCGCCGGGCGCTACCAGGGTTGGCAGCCGTCGAGCCATGATGGCCCCGGTCGTCGTCTGGTTCCGGCGCGACCTGCGCCTCCACGACAACGCCGCGCTCGCCGCGGCCGCCGAGTCCGGGCGGCCTGTCGTTCCCCTGTTCGTGCTGGACGAGGCGAGCGCCGGAATTCGGCCCCTCGGCGGTGCGTCGCGATGGTGGTTGCACGAGAGCCTGCGCTCGCTGGCGGGTGATCTCGCCGGGCTCGGGCTCTCCCTCGGTCTGCGGCGGGGGCCGGCGGTCGCTGTCCTCCCGGAGGTGGTGCGGGAGACCGGCGCGGGCCGCGTGGTGTGGAACCGGCTCTACGAACCGGCGTCCGTCGCGCGCGACACGGAGGTCAAGACCGCGCTTCGTGCCGCCGGGGTTGAGTCGGAGAGCTACGCAGGCTCGCTGCTCAGCGAGCCGGGAGAGATCCTGACCGGCCAGAAGACGCCCTACCGCGTGTTCACCCCGTTCTGGCGCCGGCTCCGGGAATCGTACCGGGCTCCGCTGCCGCACCCGGCGCCGAAACGGCCGACCCCCGGCCACGCGATCGAGAGCGACCGGCTCGAGGACTGGCGGCTGCAGCCGACGGCGCCCGACTGGGCGGGCGGACTCCGGGAGACCTGGGAGGTGGGGGAGGCCGCGGCCCGGCGGCGCCTGGCCCGTTTCATGGAAGGCGCGGTCGAACGATACGCGAGCGACCGCGACCGGCCGGACCTGGAAGGCAGCTCGCGACTCTCCGCGCACCTCCACTGGGGCGAGATCGGGCCGCACCAGGTGTGGCGCGCCGCCGCCCCGCTCATCGAAGCCGCCGCCCCCGCCCCGACCGGCGCCGAAGCGCTCCTCCGCGAACTCGCGTGGCGCGACTTCAACCATCACCTGCTGTGCCACTTCCCGACCATGGAAACGGAGAACTGGCAGCCCGCCTTCGACGGCTTCCCGTGGCGCGACGACCCGTCGGCGCTCGCCGCCTGGCGGGAGGGCCGCACCGGCTACCCGATCGTGGACGCGGGCATGCGCGAACTCTGGCACACCGGCTGGATGCACAACCGCGCGCGAATGATCGTCGCGTCCTTCCTGACCAAGGA
The DNA here is from genome assembly GCA_022820995.1 of Gemmatimonadota bacterium. Lineage (GTDB taxonomy): Bacteria > Gemmatimonadota > Gemmatimonadetes > Palauibacterales > Palauibacteraceae > Palauibacter. The sequence goes on from JAJEEM010000023.1 coordinate 66,437, forward strand.
TCTGCTCGTCCACTGGCGGCACGGAGAGGCGTGGTTCCGGGATACGCTCGTCGACGCCGACCTCGCCAACAACGTCGCCAACTGGCAGTGGGTCGCGGGTTCGGGCGCCGACGCCCAGCCCTTCTTCCGCATCTTCAACCCCGTGAGGCAGGCCGAGAAGTTCGACCCGGAGGGCGTCTACGTCCGCCGCTGGGTGCCGGAGATCTCGCGCCTTCCCGACCGCTGGCTCCAACGGCCGTGGGAGGCCCCGGGCGAAGTACTCAGCGGCGCCGGAGTCCGACTCGGCCGCGACTACCCGTTACCCGTCGTCGACCACGCGGAGGCCCGCCAACGAGCGCTGGAGGCTTATCGTCGGCTCGAACCACGAAGAAATCCTTCGTAGTTGCCCCGGCCTCGATTTCGCTGTTCTCACGTCATCAAGGTGCGTTCCAGCCGGTCCAGCGCCTTGCGGACATCCGCAAGGGCGGACTCGGCGGTGGGCTCAAGGGACCGGGCTCCATACGGTTCCGCCGACTCCCGGACGGTAGGCGGCTCCGGGCCCTCCGGTCCGATGATCGTGAACGGCACGTGCCGATGTCCCCGCTTCATGCGGTACACGGCGAAGTGCCGTCGGTCGAGCGTGAACACCCGGTCGATGCCTGTGCGCTCGGCCACGGCGACCAGGGAGGCGTCCGCAAAGTCCATCGGAGCGTCACCGTACTGGACCATGAGTTCGAAGCAGCGCTCCAGGTCCCGATCCTCCAGCGTGGCCACCGTCACACCGCGATGGCGCACGATTTCCATGAGACTCATCCGGCGCTTCGATTGCCGCAGAAGGTGAAACGCCTCGGTAAGCACCGGGGTCGTCGTCGCGGATTCTTCGTTCAACCCGGCGAACACTCGTCTGCACGCCGCATGTCCGGCGTCGGCCGGGTTGCAGGCGGCAACCAGCGGACCGGTATCGACCAGGATCACAGGCCGTGTCTCTCCCGGATGATCTCCACCACGGCCTCCTTGTGCCGTCGGCGCGGCAGCGGGCCTGGCTCGAGGTCGTCCGGCACTTCCGGAGTATCCTCATCGTACCGCGCCAGGATGCGCTGAAAGGCTTCGCCGGTCGTCTCGCCCTTTCTGCCCCCGAGGCGGATGCCGTTCACGTACGTGTCGTAGGACCGGAGACCCCGCCTCAGTACCTCCGAGATCGAGCCACCCGTCTTCTCGCGAAGATCCGCGAGGATCTCCTCTTCTTCTTCACTGAGCCGTACCGTCCGCAGACCCATCGATCTCCCTCCGGCGTTTTCGTGCCTTGCGATCAGTTTGTAGTACAGGAGTAATACAACGTCGCAGCGGCCACAAACGTGACGACGCCGGTCGACGGGCAACGATCGTTCGGCAGGCCTTGTTTCTAAGAGGGACACCTAACTCGTAGGTTGGAGCCGCCGACGCGCGCGGGGCGAGGCCCTTCCGGCGCCGCTCGGTTCCGGCGACCCGGGAAATCGTCACGGAGACCGCGTTCGGAGGGAAAGGGTCAGCGACCGCGTGTTCGAGTTCTTCTTCAAATACAGGCCCGTCGTGTTCGAACGCGGCGACCTCTCCCTCGCCGCCCCCTGGTGGGGGGTGATTCTCGTCTTCCTCGGGGTCGGGGCCGTCGTCTGGTTCGCGCTCGAGTACCGCCGCGTCGGCCCCACGGTGGAGGCGCGGGACCGCCGGGTCCTCATGGGACTGCGGATGGCCGCGCTCGGGGTCCTCGCCTTCCTCCTGCTGCGGCCGGTGCTCCTCGTTTCGACCGTCGTCCCGCGGCGGAACTTCGTGGCGGTCCTCCTCGACGACTCGCGCAGCATGCGCGTGGCGGACGAGAGCGGGGAAACGCGCGCGCAGCGGATGCTCGACCTCTTCGGCGGGGAAGAGGAGGAGACGGCGGACGGGACGGGCGATCCGACGGCCGATCCCCTGGCCGCCGACCCCGGCGTATCGGGTTCCGCGGCCATGGATCCCGCGGTCGCGGACCCCGCCGATGGGCAGGCGTTCGCGACGCAGCGGGGCGAAGGCGCGCTCCGGCAGGCGCTCGAGGACCGCTTCCGGCTGAGGATGTACGGATTCGATTCAGATGCGGACCGGATCGACGGGGCGGGCGAGATGGCCTTCACCGGCCCCCGCACGAACCTCGCCGCGGGCCTCACGCGCGTGCAGCAGGAGATGGCCGGACTTCCGCTCTCCGGGATCGTCGTCGTCTCCGACGGCGCGGACAACGACGACGAGGCGACCCCGCCCCTCTCGGAGGCGCTGCTCTCGGCGCGCGCCGCGGGGATCCCCGTCTACACGGTCGGACTGGGCTCGGAACGGATCGCTCCGGATGTCGAGGTGCGTCGCGTGGAAGTGCCCCGCGCGGCCCTCGAGGGGACGACGATCGTGGCCGACGTCATCGTCTCGCACGCGGGACTCGCCGGCCGCACGGTGCGTCTCGACGTGGAGGACGAGGGCCGCATCGTGGGCACGCACGACCTCACGCTCGGGCCGGATGGCGAGGAGGCGGTGCAACTCCAGTTCACCCTGGAGGAGGCGGGGCCCCGCGCGATCCGCTTCTTCGTGGACCCGCAGGAGGGAGAGGCGCTGACCGGCAACAACGAGCGCCAGGTCCTCGTGGAGGTCGGCGACACGCGCCGGAAGATCCTCTACTTCGAGGGCTCGCCCCGCCCGGAGAACAAGTTCCTGCGCCGCGCCGTGGCGGACGATGAGAACCTGCACGTCGTGACGCTCCTGAGGACGGCCGACGAGAAATACCTGCGGCTCGACGTGGAGGGGCCGGGCGAACTCGCCGGCGGGTTCCCCAACACGCGCGAGGAGTTGTACGAGTACGACGGGCTGATCCTGGGGAGCGTGGAGGCGAGCTTCTTCACGCACGACCAGTTGCAGATGATGGCGGATTTCGTGGGACAGCGCGGGGGCGGACTCCTTGTGCTGGGCGGGCGGCGGTCGCTGGGGGAGGGCGGCTATACCGGAACGCCGCTGGCCGACGCGCTGCCGGTGGTGCTCGGGGGAGCCGGCGAGCCGGACGTGCTCGAGGTGTCGGCCGAACTCACCCTGGCCGGCCGCCGGCACGCGGCGATGAGGATCGCGGAGGCCGCCGAGTCTTCCGCCGAGCGCTGGACGGAGCTTCCGCCCCTCACCTCGGTGAACCGGGTGTTCGAATTGAAACCGGGAGCCGTCGACCTCCTCCGGGGCGTGCCCGCCGAGGGCGGGCCGCGCATGCTGCTCGCGCACCAGAGGTACGGGCGCGGGACGTCGATCGTGTTCGCCGCCCAGGATTCGTGGCTGTGGCAGATGCACGCGGACATCCCCCTGGAGGACGAGACGCACGAGACGCTGTGGCGGCAGTTGCTCCGCTGGCTGGTGCACGACACGCCCGGGCGCGTCCGTCTCGACTCGGGCGACGATGTGGTCCCGATGGGGGAGCCGCTGCGGCTCCGGGCCGAGGTGGAGGACGAACGATACCTGCGCGTGAACGGGGCGGACGTCGTCGCCACGGTGACGGGGCCGGGCGGGGTCGCGTCCGAGGTCCGGCTCGACTGGACGGTCGAGCGCGATGGCGAGTACGAGGGACGGTTCGTGCCGGAGGAGCCGGGGCTGTACAGCGTGCAGGTCCGCGCCGCGGGAGCCCGGATCGGGGGGGCGGGGGCCGGGGCGGAGACGAGCCGCGACATCGCGGAAGGGGCGAGTTTCTTCCGCGCGGGGACGCCCCGGATCGAGGAGTTCGGAGCCGGCCGCCGGACGGAACTCCTGCGCCGGATCGCCGACGAGACGGGGGGGCGGTTCTACACGGCCGATGACGCGCAGGTGCTGGCCGACGAGATCCGCTACACGGAGAGCGGCGACACGGTGTACGAGGAGCGCTCGCTGTGGGACATGCCGATCCTCTTCCTCCTCCTCGCGGGCCTGCTGGGCGGGGAGTGGGCGTACCGCCGGCGGAAGGACCTCGCGTGACCCGCGGTGCGCGGGCCATCGCGCTGACCGCGACCCTGATTCCCGCGGCCCTGCTCGGCTCCGGCGGCCTCGCCGGCCTCTCGGCCGCACCCCAGGCTGCGCCGCGGACCCACGTGCTCATCGTCACCGGCCTCGGAGGCGCGCCGGAGTATTCCGAGCAGTTCCGGACGGAGGCCGAGTCGCTGCTCGACGCGCTCGACCGCCGGCTCGGCGTTCGCGAGACCGTCGCGTGGCTGGCGGAGGACGAGGCGCTCTCCCCCCGCGTCGCGGGCCGGGCCACCCTGGAAGCCGTCGAGCGGGAGGTGCTCGCCATGGCGAACCGGGCCGGGCCCTCGGATGTGGCGCTCATCCTCCTGCTGGGCCACGGGAGCGGCCGCGGCGAGGAATCGCGCTTCAGCCTGCCCGGCCCGGACCTGTCGGGAGAGGCGCTCTCGATGTGGCTCCACGCGTTCCCGACCCAGACCGTGGCGGTCGTGAACGCGGCGAGCGCCAGCGGCGGGTTCGTGCCCGCGGTCGCCGGCGAGCGGCGCATCGTCGTGACGGCGACGCGCTCCGCGCGCGAACGCGAGCGGACCCACTTCGGCGGCTTCTTCGTCGACGCCTTTGCCCTCGACGAGGCGGACGTGGACAAGGACGAGCGCGTGTCGCTGCTCGAGGCGTTCCGCTACGCGACCGGCGAGGTCCGCCGCCGGTACGAGCGGGACAACGAGATGCTGACCGAACACGCCCTGCTCGACGACGACGGAGATGGCGAGGGGTCTCTGGAGCCGGGTCCGGACGGACCCGACGGGACGCTCGCGAACCGGTTCTTCCTCGCCCGGGCGCCCGCCGCGCTCGCGGGGGCCGCGGCCGACGACCCCGCCGTGGCCGCGCTCCTGGCCCGGAAGCGCGAGGTGGAAGACGGAATCGCGGCCCTCCGCGCGCGACGCGATGAGATGGAGGAGGAGGAATACGACGCGCAGCTCGAGACGCTCCTCGTCGAACTCGCCGGCATCAACCGCGCGATCCGCGAAGGCGGCAGCGACCCGTGCGCCTGACGCCGCGCCCGGACGATCGGCTCGCCGCGCTCCCGCGACGGATCGCCCTGTCGGCGCTCGCGCTGGCGCTCGCGGCGCCGCTGCCGGCGCGCGAGCAGGAGCAGGCGAGCGCGGA
>JAJEEM010000073.1 GCA_022820995.1 Gemmatimonadota bacterium
CTCGACGAACACGCGGGCGAGCACCTCGGCGTCGGTGCCGCGACTCGCGGCCTTGGGATCGGACGCCATCGCGAAGAGCCGGTCCAGACCGGCCTTGTAGGCGCTGTCCGCGTAGTACTTCTGAAGGCTCCCTCCAACCACGTGGCCGAACTCGGTCTGGATGAGCCCCGGCTGGATGAGGACGACCTGGATGTTGAAGGGCGCGGTCTCGATGCGCAGGCAGTCCGACCAGCCTTCGAGCGCGTGCTTGGTCGCGTGGTACCATGCACCGAAGGGCGTGAAGATCCGGCCGCCCATCGAGGAGGTGTTGACGATCCGCCCCCCGCCCTGCGCCCGCATGTGCGGCAGGACGAGTTGGGTGAGGTGAGCGAGGCCGAACAGGTTGACCTCGAACTGGTATCTTGCGTCGTCGAGCGGGATGTCCTCGACCGTGCCGTAGAGGCCGAAGCCCGCGTTGTTGATCAGAACGTCAATGCGTCCCTCGGCATCGATGATCCGACCGACGGCCCGCTCGTTGTCCCCGTTCTTCGACACGTCCATCTCGACAGGACTGATGCCGTGTTCGGACAGGTCGTCCATGCGGTCCGCCCGGCGCGCGCCGGCGTAGACGGTGTGTCCCCTGCTGGCCAGGAGGATCGCGGCCTCCCGGCCCATGCCGGACGAGGCTCCCGTGATGAGTATGATCTTGCCCAAGGCGCTGCTCCTTGCTCTCGGTGTCGGCTGAAGATCTTGAGTGCGGCAGCGTCGAGGTGGGTCGAGGCGGGCACGGTCCCCCGCCGCGAACGCTCACCGTCGGTCTGCCGCCGCCCAAAGTGGATCTACCGAATCTAATGGCGTCCGAACCGGGGCGTCATCCAAAGCGGGCGGATTGCCAAGCCGTCGCAACCAGGAGGTCCCCGAAGCCACGATCCGCGTCGCCGTCCACGATCCGCGGCCGCTTGTCCCGCACCGGATCCTCCCGCCGGCAAACTGCGAGCCGAAACGCGTTCGCCGGTTCCCGCTCCGACTTGTGACCGTTCGGGAAGTGCGACGACGAGTCGAGGGCTCGATTCACTCACACTCGTGTCTACGGCGAATCACACAACCGTCAGCCATCCGAAGTGGAGACAGCGTTTCTGCACGGCTTCGCTTGGTCGTGGCCGGGGATCAATACGGCGTGGACGCCACCCTCGCCTCCGGGAGGTTCGCCAGCCCGGGCCATTCCCGTGATCCCGGACCTGTCAGTCCAGCAGGCAATCCCCAAGAATGAGCCGATGCGCTCTCAGCCAGGGAGCGGACAATCGCGATGAGGGCGCTGTTGTCCCCCGGGTCTGGCGTTGCGGTCCGCTCCCGTCGAGGCGCGGGAGAGGCCGCGCCGACCCGCTGAGGCCGCGCTTGCGGGGGATGGGCGTGCCTCGCAGGCGCGAGTGGCCCTCGTTGGGTTCCCGCGATTAGCTTGGAGGATCAGCATCGCCCGATATCAGAGGAGGCAGACGTGGCCATCGACACAATGGAGGAACTACGCACGGTCTATCGTCCGCCCGCGCCGAGGGCCGAGCTCAAGGTCCTGGATCGCCTGGACGCCCATTGCCGGGATTTCATCGCCCTCTCGCCGTTCTACGTCATCAGTTCCGCACGCGCCGACGGGTGTGCCGACGCCTCCCCGCGCGGCGATCCGCCGGGCTCGTTGGCGCACGTTCTGGACGATGCGACCCTGCTGCTTCCCGACCGGCCGGGGAACCGTCAGGTGGATACGTTGATGAACCTCGTCGAACGTCCCCACGTGGGCCTGCTGTTCTTCGTGCCGGGCTTCACCGAGACGCTGCGCATCAACGGCCGGGCCGAGATCTCCACCGACCCGAAGCTGCTCGAACCGCTTGCGATCAAGGGCAAGCCGCCCATCTCGGTCCTCAAGGTGACGGTCGAGGAAGCGTTCCTTCATTGCGCCAAGGCTCTGATTCGGGCGCGGCTCTGGGATCCGTCAGCCCAGGTCGAACGGTCGTGCTATCCGACCTACGGGCAGGTATTGGCGGACCAGCTCGAAGGTGCGGATGCCCGCCAGATCGACGACGGAGAGGCGGAGAGCGCGCGGACCGAACTCTATTGATCGGGACGATGGGTCGTGGGCTCCGCCATACCCTGTCGAGGCCCCACGCGGCACCTCGCAGATCAGTTGGTGTGGCTGTCCACGCTTGAACCCCCTGCGTCCGGTGCGAAGAATGATCCGTGCCATGTGCCGTGCCGTACCACGATGTGCGTTCAACGTGCAGGGCCGACTCACACCGAAACGCTCCTTGGATTTCACGCGGCGGCGTCAGAACGCGACGGTCGCGGTCATGGATATGGTACGGGGCGCGCCGAGCCATGCCGCGTTCTCGGTGATCGCGGACAGGTAGGGGGTGTCGAGCAGGTTGTTCGCGACGATCGAGAACTCCGTTGACTGGAAAAGGTCGCCCAGCGCTTCGCCGCCGAAGCTGACGTATGCGTCCACCGTCCAGTAGGCGCCGGTGTACCAGTCCGCCGTCAAACTGACGCGGCGCGCCGCCGTGTACTTCGCGGACAGCCCGCCACCCAGGGGTCCGTCGCGGTCGAGGGAGACGACCCACAGCCGGGGAGGCACGCCGGTCACGTCGGTGCCGGGCACGATACCCTGGCTGGCGTCGGCGAGCGGATCGTCGGTCCCGAGGTACTTCGAGTCGTTGAGCGTGACGCCGGTGTACAGGGATGTCCGGCCCGACAACGCGACCGTGGCGGCCATTTCGATGCCGCTGGTCTCGATGCCGCCCGCGTTGAAGTAGGCTCCGCCTCCGGGGATGAGGTAGTTGGGTCCCGCGGAAGTCTGGGGGCCGAGGTAGAAGATGCGGTTGTCGAAATCGATGAAGTACAGGGTGGCGCTCAGCGCGACCCGCTCGCCAGCGTATTGGACGCCGACATCGATGTTCGATGCGGTCTCGGGTTCGAGACGGTCCAGACTACGTCCCGGCACTTCGAGCAGAAGACTGCCGATCGCGCGGAAGTTCTCGGCGTAGCCCGCGAACAGGTCGAGACCCTCGACCGGCGTCTCGTAGGTGACGCCGCCCGAGAAGAGCAGCTTCGAATCGGAATTGACGCCGAGGTCCCGATCGATGCCGAACTGGTCCTCGCGCGACACCGAGACGAGGTACTGCTTGACGCCGCCGGCCAATTCGAACGGGCCGAAGTACAGCGTCTCCTCGACGTACCACTTGAAGATGTCCTGCGGAAAGTCCCACTCGTACTGGTGCCAGTATGCCTGTTCGTCCCACTTG
>JAJEEM010000039.1 GCA_022820995.1 Gemmatimonadota bacterium
TTCCCGACACGACGCTCTGCCGCTCTGGTCCGTCTCGATCTCGGGCTGCAGCGTGACGGTGACCGCGGTCGGGGAGGGCCGGGCGACGGTGACGGTGACGGCCGCCGATCCGGGCGGGCTCACCGCGGCGCAGAGCGTGGCCGTGTCCGTACTGAGGCCCAACCGCGCCCCGGAGGCGGTGGGCTCGATTCCGGCGCAGAGCCTCGACGCGGGCGCGCGGCGGACGCTGGACGTGACCGCGTACTTCCGGGATCCGGACGGAGACGCGCTCACGTATACGGCGGCGACGTCGAACGCGGGCGTGGTGTCCGTCTCGATATCGGGCGGCAGCCTGACGGTGACCGCGGTCGGGGAGGGCCGGGCGACGGTGACGGTGACGGCCGCCGATCCGGGCGGCCTGACTGCGGCGCAGAGCGTGGCTGTGGCGGTACGGAGGCCCAACCGCGCACCGGAGGCGGTGGGCTCGATCCCGGCGCAGAACCTCGCGCCGGGGCGGACGGTGACGCTGGACGTGACGGGTTACTTCCGCGATCCGGACGGAGACGCGCTCAAGTACACGCCGACGACGTCGAACGCGGGCGTGGTGTCCGTCTCGGTGTCGGGTAGCATCGTGACGATGACCGGCGTGGCGGCGGGGACGGCGACTGTGACGGTGACGGCCGCCGATCCGGGCGGGCTCACCGCGGCGCAGAGCGTGGCCGTGACCGTACAGCGGTCCAACCGCGCGCCGGAGGCGGTGGGCTCGATTCCGGCCCAGAGCCTCGACGCGGGCGCGCGGCGGACGCTGGACGTGACCGCGTACTTCCGGGATCCGGACGGAGACGCGCTCACGTACACGGCGGCGACGCCGAACGCGGGCGTGGTGGCCGTCTCGATATCGGGCAGCCGGTTGACGGTCGTCGCCATCCGAGCGGGTAGCGCCAACGTGCAGGTCACGGCGGCCGACTCGGCGGGCCTCACGGCGATGCAGAACGTCGGCGTCACGGTGCGCAGTCGCACGGGCGGCGGCTACGGGGACGGGTTCGACGGCCCGGCCAGCCTCGACGACTGGGAGATCCACAACGCGGACGCCGCGGTCGTCGGCGGCGTATTGCACCTGACCAACCGCGTGTCGGGTTCGCTGGGGGTGGCCGAACGTGCTTCTCCGCCGATGCTGAACCAGTGGTCCGTGAGCGCGAGGGTGGGGCGGGCCACGCGCCAGGCAAGCCCAGGCGTGGCTTCGCTCACCGGCCACAGGCGGTTCAGCGCCGCCCGTCTCGTCCTGCGGACGCTCGATAACGGGGGTGACGCCGGCGCAGCCTCGGATGTGGCCGGGACGATGGTGGTGACCGGTCCGGGCGGGGTTGCGGCGAACGTGGCCGCGGCGGTGTCGGCATCCGGCGGGACCGGAACGAACTACGAGCTGGCCCTCTTCGACGCCAAGCAGGGCTGGGTTCAGATCACGAACCTGTCCGGCCGTTCCGACGCCGTCGACGAGCGGCCGGACGCGTTCACGGACATCGAACCGGGGCTCGACAGCGGGGACTTCGTCGCCAACGCGCGGCGGGTCGAGACCGGCGAGGGTGAAACGCTCTTCCGCGTCAGCCTGGACGCTACGGTGGACAACGTTCGACTGGGCGACTTTCTGGGCCGGATGGACGGCCTATGGCTCGTCAACCGGGGCCCCGTCAACACGACCATCCATGTCGACGACATCGTCGTGAACGGCGAGGCGACGTCCAACCGGGCGCCGGTACCGGTCGGTTCGATTCCGGCCCAGAGCCTGAACCCGGGACAGTCCCGGACGGTAGACGTGTCCGGGTACTTCCACGACCCGGACGGCGACGCGCTCACGTACGCGGCCTCATCGAGCAATTCGGGCGTGGCCACCGCGTCGGTGTCGGGAAGCCAGGTGACGGTGACCGGGGTGGCGGCCGGCTCGGCGACGGTCACGGTCACCGCCACCGACGGCGACGGCGACGGCCTCAGCGCCAACCAGGCCTTCCAGGTAACCGTGCAGGCGCAGGAGGCGGTGATCATTACGCAAGTCGAACCTACGGTGTTGCTCGAAGGCGGCTCGGCAACGATCCGGGGCTCCGGTTTCTCGAGTATCCTCGGTAACAACACCGTTCTGATCGACGGCCTGCGCGCCACCGTCACCGCGGCGAGTTCCGCTAGCCTCTCGATCACCGTCCCCTACGCCGACTGCCTCCCGCCGCGACAAGCCGAGCTGCGCGTGACGGTGTTGGGCCTTAGCGCGGGCCGGACCGTTGGCGTCACACCGCTCAGTCGCGAAGATCTCAACCTCGCACCGGGATACTACAAGGTTACACAAGCTGGTAGCGGCTGCCTCCATTTGCCCGGCGACGCCACCGGCGGCGACTACCTGATCGGTGTCGTCTCGACCTCCGATGTCCCCGCTTCCCTGACTCCGATCGCCATGAGGAGCATTCCAGGGGATCCGACCGTGGTGGCTGCCGCTACCGTCGCTGACTCGCGCCACAGCGTCGCAGAGATCGCGACCCTTCCAATGAACGTTTTGTCGTCCACTCCAGCGCCGGACGCCACGGTGCTCCCAGACCCTTCCGACGACCTGCTCGGACCCGGCCCGCAACGCGATTGGAGGCGCCACAGCGAGATCATGGCGAGTAGCGAAGAACTTCTGCGCCGACTCGGTCCGGCAGCAAGGCGCGCGGAGTCCCGTCAGGCTCGCAGCGTCGCGGCGGGTGATACCATGACGCTCTACGCGGGTGCCAACGATTTTCTCTGCACTTCGCGCGGCCGAGTCCGCGCCGTCGTCCGCCTCGTCGGTGACAACGCGGTCTGGCTTGACGATATCGAGAACCCGAACCGCGGGTTTACGGATTCCGAACTCGCCGAATTGGACGCCTTCTACGCCGCTCATGCCAAGGACGTGCACGACCAGTACTTCGGCACGCTTTCGAATGTCGACGGGAACGGAAAAATCCTGATCCTTATGACCAAGGAGGTCAACCGAGAGGAGAACGTACAAGGCTGGGTCTGGTCCCCAGATCTCCTGGCGCCAGCCCAGTGCCCAACGAGCAACAGGGCGGAGATCTTCTACGGTCACGTCCCCGACCCCGACGGCGTCTTCGGAGACGCGTCGACGCATCAGCAGATCCTTGAGTCTTATCCGGCGCTGCTGACACACGAAATCACGCACCTCGTTCAGGCGAACACCCGCGTGTTCGGCGGAGCGAGGCTCACCAGGTGGGAACGTGAGGGAGGCGCAACGTTGGCAGAAGAGCTGGTTGCCTACCGGCTGTTCGGCCATGGGTCGGGTCGGAATCTCGGCTACGCGGAATTCGTGGCTGGTTCTGCGTGGTATAGCGGGTGGCTCTACGACTTGCTGTACTTCTTCGGGTTCGATCCGGACGCGGGACCTGCGGGGAGAGTAGAAGGGGCGCCAGAGGAATGCAGTTGGATCGGGAGGCCGGAGGAGGGGAACGACGGACCTTGCCGGAACCCCTTCCGGGCCGTTTACGGCGTACCGTCAGTTGTGTTGCGGTATGCTATGGACCGGTGGGGCCCCACCTATGCCGGCGGTGAACAGGCGCTGATGAGACGTCTTACGGAGTCCCCGCGGGAGGGGCTCGCCGCGTTGGAGGAGGTCAGCTCGTGGCCGCGCGAGAGGATCTTGGCCGATTTCTATCTGGGCTTATGGTTGGACGGACGACCTAGCCCAACGGGGGGCAGGTGGAACTTGTTCAGCACATGGGACATTCATGGAATCATAGGCGGCCTGCGGAACGTTCAGTTCCGCCCGCAGCCTTGGGTCTCGTCAGCAGTCAGGTTCGAAGGCAGATGGAATGTACGCGCCGGATCGACGTTCTACCTGCGTTGGACCCCCAACGGTTCGCGCGGGCCAACGAGCCTGAAGGTGATATCCCCGGGCAGAGCCTCCGTGCCCGCCCACATGTCCGTGTGGGCCCTGAGAATCCGGTGACGGAATGGCGTTCGACGGCTTGGCATTCGGTTTTGGGCGAGGTCTACCACGTCTGCGGGACGTGCCATCACGGACATCGGATCGCAGCGGGGAACGTGGTGCCCGGAAAGGGCGGACGACAACTGTGCGGGGAGTGTTATCGCCTCCAAGTCATCGATGAGTGTGAGCCGCCCGGCCTCTTCGTCAACGGCAGTCCAATCTCTCCGCCGCCACACACTCCTCGTCGCCGGAGGCGCAGGCGGCGGCGATGACCGACGTGCGGATACTAGCCGAGCCATGAGTTGCGGCGTCGCCGATTGCGGCGGTAAGGGAGCGAATCAAGGGATGCCGCCGACGTGGAGGCGTAGGACACCGCGCTCCGGCATCGTATCGCTCTGTCGCATTGCCCCACCGCACCACGCCCGCGACCGGTCGTCGTTGACAGGAGGGCCGCCCGGGGGCACTTTCCGGGCGTTGAAAAACTGACAAGCGGGGCCGCGATGCCCCCACCCTATCGGCGCACGACATCGTGCTGCTGCCGGGTCGATGGCGCACGCCCCGCGAGGGATGTGCCTTCGTGCCCGGTCGGCAAGCGTCGAACCGGGCTTTTTCTATGAGGTGCAGTGAACGGAGATCCCAGAGTCAACGACAAGATCCGGATCAGCCCGATCCGGCTCATCGACGAGGAGGGCAACCAGCTCGGCATCGTCGCGACGGACGAAGCCCGGTCGATGGCGGCCGATCGCGGGCTCGACCTCGTGGAGGTGGCGCCCGGCGCGCGGCCGCCCGTCTGCCGGCTCATGGACTTCGGGAAGTACAAGTACGCGCAGGCGAGGAAGGCGCGGGAAGCGAAGAAGAAGCAGCACATCATCCACGTCAAGGAAGTGAAGCTGAGGCCGAAGATCGAGGCGCACGACATCGACTTCAAGATGCGGCACGCGCGCAGATTCCTGGGCGATGGAGACAAGGTGAAGTTCACGCTCATGTTCCGGGGGCGCGAGGTCACGCACCCGGAGCGGGGGCGGCGGATCCTGGAGATGGTGAAGGAAGAATTGGAGGACATCGCGGTGGTGGAGTCGGACATCTCCCATGAGGGTCGCACGATGACCATGCTGATGGGACCGCACCGCACGTAGTCGACTCCAGAACGACGACTCCGTCATGGATGGCCACGGACGGAGCTGAACCGGAGCATACGCAAGATGCCGAAAATGAAGACGAACCGGTCCGCCGCGAAGCGGTTTCGAAAGACCGGCAGCGGGAAATTCCGGCGCCGGCGTGCCTACCACAGCCACATCCTGACGAAGAAGAGCCCCAAGCGTAAGCGTCGGCTCCGTCAGGGCACCCTTGTGGCGAAGGCGGACGAAAAGCGGGTGAAACGGCTTCTGGGGAACTAGCTCGCCCCGTTCCCCGGACAGTACCCCGGACATTCTCAGTATAAGGAATCAGGAGGTGCGGCCATGCCACGCGCGACGAGCAGCGTTGCACGCAACCGTCGAAAGAAAAAGATCCTCAAGGAAGCCCGCGGCCAGTTCGGAGCGCGGTCGAAGCTCTATCGCACCGCGAAGAACTCCGTCGAGCGCGGCTGGGCCTATGCATACGTCGACCGGCGCAAGAAGAAGCGCGACTTTCGTCGACTGTGGATCTCCCGCATCAACGCCGCGGCCCGGCAGAACGGTATCTCGTATTCCCGATTCGTCAGCGGGCTGAAGAGCGCCGGAGTCGACCTGAACCGCAAGGTGCTCGCGGACCTCGCCATTCGGGATCCGGCCGCCTTTACAAAGCTCGTCGAGGTGGCCAAAGCGCACGGCCCATGACCCCGGCCGGAGCTTCCCTCCTCGATCGGCTTGCCGCGATCGAGGGGAAGGGGCTCGCCGCGATCGGGGAGGCGACGGATTCCGCCGCGCTCGAGTCCGCCCGAGTCGAATACCTGGGCCGGAACGGCCAGCTGGCCGATGTCATGTCCCTGATCGGCACGGTGGAGGCCCGGGCCCGGCGCGAAGTCGGGCAGCGCGCGAACGCCGTGAAGACGGTGCTGCGCGGAGCCCTCGAGGAGCGGGCGAAGGCGCTGGAGGGCGCCTCCCGCGGGCCGCGCGCCCGCATCGACCGGACCCTTCCCGCTCGCGAGCGCTGGGTCGGCGGCGTGCATCCCGTGACCCGGGTCATCGACGAGATCTGCGGGATCTTCGCGGAACTCGGCTTCACGAGCGTGCTCGGCCCGGAGATCGAGTCCACGTGGTACAACTTCACCGCCCTCAACATCCCGCTCGATCACCCCGCCGCCGACATGATGGACACGTTCTACCTGGAGAAGGATGTCGTGCTGCGGACGCACACGTCGCCCGTCCAGGCACGCGTGATGGAGGCCTTCCGGCCGCCCGTCCGCGTCGTGGTGCCGGGCCTCGCGTACCGGCGCGACTCCTTCGATCCCTCGCACGCCCCGGCCTTCGAGCAGATCGAGGGTCTCGCGGTCGACGAAGGCGTGGATTTCGTCGAGTTCCGCGCCGCGATCGAGCACTTCGTGCACCATTTCTTCGGGCAGGGGACGAAGACCCGGTTTCGGCCGTCGTTCTATCCCTTCACCGAGCCTTCGGCGGAGGTCGACGTGTCGTGCACCGTGTGCGCCGCGAGCGGCTGCTCCACCTGCAAGCGCACGGGATGGATCACGATCATGGGAAGCGGGATGGTGGATCCCGCCGTCTTCGAGGCCGTGGGGTACGATCCCGAGCGCTACACGGGCTATGCATTCGGGATGGGACCGGCCCGCATCGCGATGGTGCGGCACGGGATTCCCGATATGCGGCTCCTCTACGAGGGGGAGATGAGCTTTCTCCAGCAGTTCGCATGAACATCTCGTTCAACTGGATCGACGAACTCGTCGGACTGCGCGGGGAGTTGCGGGACCCGCGGGTTCTGGCGGAGCGCCTGACCATGACCGCCGCCGCGGTGGAGAAGACCGAGAACGTGGGCGCGGGGCTGGACGGGATCGTCGTGTCCCGCGTGCTCGAGGCCCGTCCGCACCCCAACGCGGACAGGCTCACTCTGTGCAAGGTGGACCGGGGCGCCGGCGAGGTGCTCGACGTCGTGTGCGGGGCTCCCGTCATCGCGACCGGGGGGCTCTATCCGCACGTGGCGCCCGGCGGCGAACTCCCCGCCGGTTTCCGCATCGAGAGCCGGAAGATCCGCGGTGAATTGAGTCACGGCATGCTGTGCTCGGAGGCCGAACTCGAGTTGGGCCGCGACAAGGGGGGCATCATGCGCCTCGCGGACGGACTCGAGCCGGGAACGCCGCTGGCGGCGGCGCTGGGCCTGCCCGACACGCGCCTCACGCTGGACCTGAACCCGAACCGGGTCGACCTCGCCTGCCACGTCGGGGTCGCGCGGGAAGTGGGAGGGCCCCCGGCGCCGCGCGACTTCGGGGGGCCAGGGTGGTCGCCCGAGTGGCGCGACGGCGACTCGGAGGCGAGCGGGGCCGGGGTCACGGTCCGCATCGAGGATCTGGACCGGTGTCCGCGCTACATGGCCGCCGTCATCCGGGGGGTCGGGGTCGGGCCGTCGCCGGGGTGGCTCGCGGGCCGGCTTCTCGCCGTGGGCGCGCGCCCGATCAGCAACGTCGTCGATGCGACGAACTACGTCCTGCACGAGTACAACCAGCCTCTGCACGCCTTCGATCTCGCGCGGCTGTCGGGAGCGGAGATCCGCGTGCGCGCGGCCGTGGCGGGCGAGCCGCTGACGACGCTCGACGGCCAGGAGCACAGGCTCGCCCCCGAACAGACGGTGATCGCCGACCGCGATCGCGCGATCGCCTTTGCGGGGGTCATGGGAGGACTCGACACGGAGGTCACGGAAGACACGGTCGATCTGCTCATCGAGTGCGCGTCGTTCGACCCGTCCGGCGTGCGGCGGACCCGGACCCGCGCGGGACTCTCCACCGACGCGTCCTATCGCTTCGAGCGGGGGATCGATGTCCACGCCCAGGAGCGTGCGCTCGCGCGCTGCGTGGAACTCATCCTCGCCACCGCCGGCGGCGAGGCGGACCTCATCGGCCTCCGCGCGGGTCCCGCGCCGGCCCCGGTTCCGCCGATCGATGTCCGCGTTCGCCGCGTGAACCAGGTGCTCGGCTTCGGCCTCGGCGGGGCGGAGGTCCGCGCGGCGCTCGAGCCTATCGGCTTCAAGGCCGTCCCCGGCGAGGGGGGCGGCGCCGGCACGGAGGGCGACGCCGGCGCGGGCGGGGACGCCGCCGCGGACGGGGCGGCCGGCGTGCTGCGCATCTCCGTGCCCGGATGGCGGACGGACATCGCGCGCGAGATCGACGTCGTCGAGGAAGTCGCGCGCCGCGTCGGATACGACGCCGGAGCAGGCCAGGACCGCAGGTTCCGGCCCAGCGCGGTGCCCGCGGATCCGCGGGTCGAAAAGGCGGCCAGAGTGCGGGAGTTGCTCACTGGACGCGGACTCCTCGAAGCCCGCAGCCTGAGCTTCATGCCGGAGGACTTCCGCGGGAATCGGGCCGTCGTCTCCGTGCCGAACCCGCTCTCGGCGGAAGAGAGTTGTTTGCGCTCCGCCATGGTCCCCGTGCTGCTTCGGCGCCTGGAACACAACTATGCGCGCGGCAACCGCAACGTGCGCCTGTTCGAACTCGGCACCGTGTTCGGGTACGCGGCCGGCCCGGGCCCGGAAGGGGAAGCGGCCGCCACCGGTCGTTTCGAGGAGTCCGGAAGGGCGGGGGCCATCGTCGCCGGCACGCGGCGCCCGGACCACTGGTCGGGGCCGGCACTGGATTTCGACCTGTGGGATCTCAAGGAGATCGCCGGGTCGTTCGCGGATCGTCTGTGCGGCGCGACTCTGGTGCCGTTCGACGACGCCGTGGCCGTCGACGCTACGGAGAGCGGACCGTCTCTCGCGGGCCCGTGGCTCTCCCTCGGCGGGTTCCGCGCCGTGAAGGACGGTCGCGTGGTCGGTGTCGCGGGGGCCGTGGACGCGGCGTCGCTCGACGCTCCCCCGTGGGCCGCGCCCGCGTTCGCGCTCGAGTTCGATCTCGCGGCCGTCGAGGGTCGGCCCGTGCCCGCCTATCGGAAGACGTCGCCGTTCCCGGCCGTGCGCCGCGACCTCTCGATGACGCTGCCGCGGGGCGTTCCCGCCGCGGACATCGAACGGACGGCGCGGGAAGCGACCTCCGATCTCCTGCGTGATGTACGCCTGTTCGACGTCTACTCGGGCGAGGAGATCGAAGGCGGCCGCCTCGGACTCGCGTGGACGTTTCGCTTCCGGGCTCCCGACCGTACGCTGACGGATCAGGATGTCGAGTCGGAGATGTCCGCGCTCTCTACTGCCCTGGAGAAACGGTTCGGTGCCAGAATCCGAAGGTCCTGAACGGCAACGGGAAGTTGAGCGATTGCTTGACCGCCTCTCCCGGGCGGCGGGCAGGATCGAGACCCGTTGGGAGGAGTACCGGGCCCCCGGCCCGAGCGGCCCGGCGACCCCTGACATCGAGGAGCGCCTCGAGGCGGTGACGGCGGAGAACCGTCGCCTGCGCGAGACGCTGGCCGAGGCCAGAAAAAAGGCCGTGCGACTGCGCAACCGCCTCGCTCACGTGGAGGATGAGGTATGACTTCAGCGGATGAATCGCCGCCGATCGGCGTCACGATCTTCGGCGATCGATACCGGATCCGGACGGACCGGGGCGACGCGCACACGCGGGCTTGTGCGAGGTACGTGGACGACGCGATTCAGCGTGCGCACATGACGGGCGTGGCCGAACCCCACCGCGCCGTGGTCCTCGCCGCGCTGGAGATCACCGATGAACTCCTCCGGGCCCGCCGGGAGGTCGAGCAACTCACGGCCGCCGTGGAGGCGCGAGTCACGGAAGTGACCGAACGGCTCGAGTCCATCGCGGGCAACACCGCGGGGTAGGTCCCCCGTTCCTCCGCGGCGCCGCGGGCCCGCCGTCCGCTTGCGGCGTGCAGAGTCCCGAGCAACGTTTCCAGCGGTGTTGTGCTGTCCATAAGGGGGTTTCGCGCAAGCGCGGCCCCAGCTTCAGATAGATGATCGAACGGAACGCACCGTTCCGTCCGATCTGAGCGGCATGCACCGGTGGACGAGTCCGCCGGTTTTTTTGTTCATAGATGGTTCGAGGATTGGAGTCTGGCCATGCTGGAATCCATCACCGTGCCGACGATGCTGTTGGCCATCGCGGGTCTCGTAGCCGGGGGCATCGCTGGGATTCTGATCGAGCGACGGGGCCTGCGCCGGGCGCGCAGCCGCCTCGAGAGCGATGGGCGGGATATCATCGAGTCCGCCCGGCTGGAGGCGGGCAGCCTCCGGAAGGCGGCGGAACTGGCCGGGCGCGAAGAGGCGCAACGACTCCGGGAGGAATCGGCCAGGGAAGCGGAGCGCCGCCGCGCCGAGCTGGAGCGGCTGGAGCAGCGGACGCTCGAGCGGAGCGAGACGCTCGAACAGAAGCTCGAGAAGATCGACCAGCGGCAGGAGCGGGTGGATCGGAGCCGCGAGCAGATCGAGGTGGAGCGCGGCGAACTCGACACCCGGGCGAAGGCACTCGTCGACCGCGAGCGGGAAGTCGGAAGGCGCCTCGAGGAGATCGCGGGCATCAGCCGGGAAGCCGCGCGCCGCGAGTTGATCGGCCAGATCCGGGACCAGGCGCGCGCGGACGCCGCCCAGCACGTCCGGGAGGTCAGCGAACGCGCCCGCCACGAGGCCGAGCGGGAAGCCCGCAAGATCATCTCCCAGGCGATCGAGAAACTCTCCGTCGATCATTCCTCCGAAGCCGCGGTCTCCGTCGTCACCCTTCCCAGCGATGACATGAAGGGCCGGATCATCGGGCGGGAAGGACGCAACATCAGGTCCTTCGAGGCTGCCACCGGCGTCGACGTCGTCGTGGACGATACGCCCGAGGCCGTCATCCTCTCCTGCTTCGATCCCGTCCGCCGCGAAGTCGCGCGGCTGGCGATGGATCGCCTCGTCGGCGACGGCCGGATCCACCCGGGCCGCATCGAGGAGGTCGTGGAGAAGGCGCAGGAAGATGTTCAAACGACGATGCGGCAGGCGGCCGACGAGGTTCTGTACGAACTCGGCATCCACGACCTGCACCCGAAACTCCGCGAGGTACTCGGCGTCCTCCGCTTCCGGACGAGTTACGGACAGAACCAGTTGCAGCACGCGCACGAGGTCGCGCTCATCGGGGCGACGATGGCGGCGGAGCTTTCGCTCGACGCGCAACTCGTGAAGCGCATGGGGCTGCTGCACGACATCGGCAAGGGGCTCACGCACGAGAAGGAGGGGAGCCACGTCGAGATCGGCTACGATCTGTGCAAGCAGTGCGGGGAGAAGGACGGCGTGCTGAATGCGATCCGCGCGCACCACGGGGAGGAACCCGCGCGTTATCCGGAGACGTTTCTCGTGACCGCGGCGGACGCGATTTCGGGTGCACGCCCCGGCGCCCGGCGGGAGTCGTTTGAGCACTACGTGAAGCGATTGGAGAAATTGGAGGAGATCGCGAGTTCCTGGGACGGGGTCGAGAAGGTCTACGCGATTCAGGCCGGGCGGGAGATCCGGATCATGGTGACGCCGGACAAGGTCTCCGATGAGGAGATGGCGAGGCTGTCGGAGCGGACGGCCCGCCGCATCGAGAACGAGTTGCAGTATCCGGGGCAGATCAAGGTCGTCGTCGTGCGGGAGTCGCGCACCGTGGACTTCGCACGCTGACGACGGGCCGACAAGAGCCGACTACGGGCCGACAAGAGCCGATAACGGGCCGACAACAGGCCAACAACGGAGAGAATGGATGACGGCGCAGCTTATCGACGGGAAGCGGATCGCGGCCGAGATCCGGGCGGAAGTGGCGGAACGCACGCGGAGCCTTTCGGAGCGGGGGATCCGGCCCGGCCTCGGCGTCGTCCTCGTCGGCGACGATCCCGCCTCGCAGGTGTACGTGCGGATGAAGACGCGGGCCTGCGAGGAGGCCGGAATCTACGCCCGCGACATCACGCCGCCCGCGGACATCGGCCGCGCGGAACTCCTCGGCATCGTCGATGAGCTGAACGCGGATCCGGCCATCCACGGGATTCTCGTGCAGCTTCCCCTGCCTCGACACCTCGACGAGCGCGAGGTGACGGAGAGGATCGATCCGGCCAAGGATGTCGACGGGTTCCACCCCGTGAACCAGGGCCGAATGTCCCAGGGGGACGCGAGCGCGTTCCGCCCCGCCACGCCCGCCGGCGTGCAGGAACTCATCCGGAGGACGGGCGTGGAGACCTCCGGCGCCCACGTCGTCATCGTCGGCCGCTCGAACATCGTGGGCCTGCCGATGTCGCAGATCATGCTCCAGAAGGAACCCGGGGCGAACGCCACCGTGACCGTGGCCCACAGCCGGACCGCGGACCTGGGCGCCGTCACGCGTCTGGGGGAGATCCTCATCGTCGCCGTCGGCGTCCCCGGCATCGTCCGCGGCGACATGGTGCGCGAGGGGGCCGTCGTGATCGATGTGGGCGTGAACCGGGTCGAGGACCCGACCACGGAGCGCGGCTACCGGCTCGTCGGCGATGTGGCGTTCGACGAAGCGATGGAGCGCGCGAGCTGGATCACACCCGTTCCCGGCGGTGTGGGGCCCATGACGATCGCCATGCTCCTCCGAAACACCGTGCGGTCGGCGGAGCGGACCGCACGCCCCGCCGCGGCGGGGGCGGTGGCGGCGTCGGGTTGAACGTGACGCGTCAAACCTCGCTGTTCGGCGCGGCGGAGGTCCGCGATGGCCGCTCCCCGGAGGGTGCGATCACCGTGTCCGACCTGAACGAAGCCGCGCGCGGCGCGCTGGAGAAACGGTTCGGCGACCTCTGGGTCCGCGGCGAAGTGACGAACTGGACCCGCTCCTCCGTCGGGCACCGCTACTTTTCGCTCCGGGACCAGGAGCGCGACTCCAGCGTCGCGTGCGTGTTCTTCCGCGGGGATGCATGGCGCCTGCCGGCGGACCCGGAGGACGGCATGGAGGTCTTCGTCCACGGCCGTCCGACCCTCTACGCGCGGCAGGGCCGGTTCCAGTTGCGCGTCCGCGCCATCGAGGCGGCGGGCGAGGGGTTGTGGCGGATCGCCTTCGAGCGCCTCCGCCGGAAACTTGCGGCGGAGGGCATGCTGGATCCCGAGCGCAAGCGGGCGCTGCCCGCGTTCCCCCGCCGCGTGGGCGTCGTCACGTCGCGCAAGGGCGCAGCGCTTCACGACATCATCACGGTGCTGCACCGGCGAGCCCCCTGGGTCGAGATCGTCGTGCGCCACTGCCGCGTGCAGGGCGAAGGCGCCGCAGGCGACGTGCGAGCCGCCCTTCGGCGTCTCGCGGACTGGAGCGCCGGCGGCCCGGACCGGCGGCTCGACGCGATCATCCTGAGTCGGGGCGGAGGATCGGTGGAGGACCTGTGGTGCTTCAACGAGGAGACGGCGGTTCGAGCGGTCGCGACGAGTCCGGTTCCGGTGATCTGCGCCGTCGGGCACGAGGTCGACGTGACCCTGTGCGAGTTGGTGGCCGACCTCCGGGCGCCGACGCCCTCGGCCGCCGCGGAACTCGCGGTGCCGGATGTCCGGAGCGTGCGCGCCTCGCTCGATGTGGCGGGACGAGGTCTGGCTCGCGGGTTGCGCCGGCTCATCACGCGCGGGAGCGACCGCGTGGAAGCGCTCGCGCAGCGTCTGCCGGCCTCCGCCGGACACGCGCGCGATGTCGCAAAACTGCGTCTCGACACCATGGCGGCCTACCTCCCGGCGGGGATGGAACGCGTCCTCGCCCGCTCGCGTACGCGGCTCGCCGGACTCGCCGCCGCGCTCGACGCCCTGAGCCCGCTCGAGACCGTAGCCCGCGGCTACGCCGTTGCCACCGACCTCGAGGGACGCCGGCTCACGCGGATCGATGACTTCACGCCGAGCGAACGCTTCCGCCTGCGGGTCAGGGGGGGACGGGTCGCGGCGACGACGGACACCGTGGCGCGTGACGCGGCTCAGCCTGACGCCGGGGAGCCCGACGCGTGAGCGAGCCTTCGACGGAGTTCGAATTCGAGACCGCGATCGGGGAACTGGAACGGATCGTCGAACGCCTCGACCGCGAGGGCATCGGCCTGGACGAGGCGATCGCCCTTTTCGAGCAGGGGATCGAGCGTCTCGGCGAAGCGCGGCGATGGCTCGAGACGGCGAGCGGCCGGGTCGAGGAACTCATCGCTTCGTCTTCGGGAAGGCTGGAGGCGAAGCCGATGGAAGGCGCGGAAGCGCCGGCCGGCAAGCCGGGCGACCGGCCGGACGGCGAACCGTGACCCGCGAGCTGCCCGAGCTGCGTGCCGCCATCGATGCGGAACTGGAGGGCTGGCTGTCCGAGACGCTCCGTCCCGCGGGCCCGATCGCGGATCCCGTTCGCTACGCCGTCCTCGCGAGGGGAAAGAGAATCCGCCCTCTCCTGTTCGTCGGGGCCTGGGAAGCCGCGGGCGGCGTCGCCGGGCCGGGCCCGGGAAACGGCGCGCGGGCTCTCCACCGCGTGGCGCTGGGGCCCGAACTCGTCCACACGTATTCCCTGATCCACGATGACCTCCCCTGCATGGACGACGACGACCTTCGCCGCGGCAGGCCGACGGTGCACGTCCGTTACGGGGAGCGCGCCGCGGTCATGACGGGTGCGGCGCTGCTTCCGCTCGCGATCCGCGCTGTGGCCGAGGGGGCGGCGCGCCTGAAGCTGCCGGACCCCGTCGCGAGCCGACTCATCGGCGTCCTCACCGCGGCGGCCGGCGGCGACGGCATGGTCGGCGGCCAGCTCCTCGACCTCCTCGCCGAGAAGAAGCGCGTCAGCTTCGAGGCGCTCGAGCGCATCCACCTCGGCAAGACCGCGCGCCTCATCGCGGCCTGTTGCACGATGGGCGGCGTCGCGGCCCGCGCGCCCGGGGACACGGTGGATCGGCTGACCCGCTTCGGGATCGCGATCGGACTCGCGTTCCAGACGGTGGACGATATCCTCGACGTGACGGGATCATCGAGCCGCATGGGGAAGATCGGCGGGCGGGACGAAGCCCTGGGAAAGGCGACGACGCCATCGATTCTCGGCCTGGAGGGAGCGAGGGCCCGCGCAGAAGAGCTCGGCCGCGAGGCGCTGGGCGCGATTTCGCCGCTCGCGGGAGCGGACCGGCTGCGCGAAATCGGACGCCTCGTCCTCGAGCGCGACCGCTGAGCGGCCCGTGAAGTTCTTCATCATCGGCAACGCCGATCACCCGGAACTGGAGCCGCTCCTTCGCCGCGTCGAGAGGAGAGCGGACGAACTCGGGGTCTCCCTGGTCTTCGAACCGCCGGTCGCGACGAAGGCCGGGCGCGACGCCACCGCGCCGGAGGAGATCGAAGCGGATGTCGCCCTCGTCCTGGCCCTCGGCGGTGACGGAACGCTGCTGCGGGCTGCCCGTCTGGCGGCGCCCCGCGGAATCCCCGTGCTGGGCTGCAACCTCGGTCGGCTCGGGTTTCTCACGATGGTTTCGGAGGATGAACTCGAAGCGGCGATGTCGATGGTGGCGAGCGGGGACTACGCGCTCGAGAAGCGGATCGCCCTCCGCATCCGGGTGATTCCGAACGCGTCCAACGGACCGGTCGAGCGGAGCTTCTACGCGATCAACGACGCCGTCATTCACAAGAGCGGCTTCGCCCGCCTGATCGGACTGCGCGTGCTGGCCGATGACGACGAGGTCGGACACTACAGCGCGGACGGCATCATCCTCGCCACCGCCACGGGCTCGACGGCCTACAGCCTGTCCGCGGGCGGCCCCATCGTCTCGCCGACGATGGACGGCATCGTCGCGACGCCGATTTCGCCTCACACGCTTGCCGTGCGCCCGGTCGTGTTCTCGGGAGACACCAGGATCTCCGTCGAACTCCTCTCGGGGGATCACGACCTGCAACTGACCGTCGACGGGCAGCCCGGTTGCCGGCTCTCGGTCGGGGACCGCGTCGAAGTCGCCCGCTCGAGCCACCCCGTGGGCCTGGTCCGGCTGCCCGAACACTCGTTCTTCACCGTCCTGAGGCGGAAGCTGCGGTGGGGCGATGTCCGCGAACACCCGACGCCCACACCCGGGGGAGGCGAGGAAAAGCCGGCGTGCTGAGGGAGCTTCGCGTCCGCAACTTCGCCGTCGTGGAGGAAGCCACGCTCGAATTCGGACCCGGCCTCAGCGTGCTCAGCGGCGAGACGGGGGCCGGCAAATCCCTCCTCGTCGAAGCGCTCGCGCTCCTCGTCGGAGGACGGCCGTCGCAGGACATGATCCGGGCGGGCGCCGGGGCTGCGCGCGTCGAGGGCCGGTTCGAGATCGAGGACATCGGCGGACTGCGGGCGCTGTGCGAGGAAGTCGGTGTCGATCACGAAGATGGCTGGCTCATCCTGTGTCGCGAGTTGCGTCGCGAGGGTCGGCACCGAGCGTGGGTGAACGGGTCGCCGTCCACGGCGGGAAGGCTGCGCGAGTTCGGTGGCCGGCTCCTCGACCTCCACGGACAGCACGACCACCAGCGACTCCTCGACCGCGCCTGGCAGCGGCGGATTCTGGACGCCTATGGCCGGCACGAGGCGCTGGCCGCGGAGACGGAGGCCGCATACGAGGGGCTGCGCGCCATCGAGGGGCGTCTCGGGGACACGCGCCGCGCCGCGCGCGAGGGGCGTGAACGGGCCGACTACCTGCGCTTCAAGCGGGACGAGATTACCGGCGCCGGGCTCGAACCGAGCGAGGATGAGGCGCTTGAGTCGGAGGCCCGCCGCCTCTCGCATTCCGAGGAATTGATCGAACTGTCGGGCGCGCTCCACCACGGGCTGTACGAGGCAGAGGGATCGCTCGTCGACCAGTTGGGCGAGTTCGCGGCCCGACTCGACCACCTCGTCTCGATCGACCGCGAGGCGGGTCCCTTCCGCGACCTGCTCCAGGCCGCGCTCCGCAACGTCGAGGAACTCGGGCGGAACCTGGCTCCCTACCGCGACGCGATCGAGCACGACCCCCGGCGGCTCGATGAAATCCGCATCCGGCAGGACCTCCTCTACCGCCTCAAGCGCAAGTACGGCGGTGCCCTGGACGATGTCATCCGCGCGGGCGAGGAGGCGCGGCGCGAGCTGGAGACC
Organism: Gemmatimonadota bacterium; assembly: GCA_022820995.1. Classification (GTDB taxonomy): domain Bacteria; phylum Gemmatimonadota; class Gemmatimonadetes; order Palauibacterales; family Palauibacteraceae; genus Palauibacter. Next base: position 17,043 of record JAJEEM010000039.1, read on the forward strand.
CTGCGGGGCGCCGATGACGAGATCGAGCGTCTCGAAGCGGCTCGGGCCGCCGCGTCCGCCGAACTCGCCGCGCTGGCGTCCGAACTCTCGGAACGGCGCCGTGCTTCGTCCCTCGCGCTCGCGGAAGCCGTGACGGCCGCGCTGCCGGACCTCGGCCTCCGGGGAGGCCGTCTCGAGATCGCGCTCGACGACTTCGGCGAGATCAGGGGGACCGGCGCCGAACGGGTGGAGTTTCTCGTTTCCCTGAATCCGGGCTTCCCCCCGGCGCCGCTGCGGCGCGTCGCCTCGGGGGGAGAGATGAGCCGTCTCATGCTCGCGCTCGAGACCTCGCTCATCGAGGTGGACGACCTGCCGGTGCTCGTGTTCGACGAGATCGATGCGGGGATCGGGGGCGAGGTCGCGCACCGGGTGGCGGCCCGGCTCGTGCGGCTTTCCGCGGCGCATCAGGTGCTTGTCGTCACGCATCTCGCGCAGATCGCGGCGCGCGCCGACGCCCACTATTCCGTCGGAAAGGTCGCGGAAGCCGAAGGCGTGCGGACATCGGTCCGCGTGCTCACCGGCGGCGAACGCGTCCACGAAGTCGCTCGCATGCTCGGAGGCGACCCGACCAGCCGCGCCTCGCGGGCCCATGCAGAGGAGCTGCTCGCCGGCCAGCTGTAGCGCCAGTCCGGCGCGGGCCATCTCCGGCCGGATGGCTAGAAGATGCTGATCGGGAAGCGGAGTTCGGCTCCGTAGCGGAAGGAGGCCGGCGTCCGGCCGCCGGAACCCGAGATCGCCCGGCGCAGCGAGATGCCGAACTGCCATGCGCCCCGCACCGGTTTTGCTCCGGCAATCAACTCCTCGACGCTCCCGGCCTCGGCGAGATCGATGAGGAACCCGACCCCCAGTCGATGGCGGGTCTGCGCTCCCTCGGCCGCCACCGTGTTCGGGTCCAGCCCCTCGACCGTACCGACGAACTGATACGTGGGTGCGGGCAGCCGGAAGTAGTCGTACTCGAGTCCCACGCTGAGCGCGGCGTTGAAGCGCAGCGAAGGGCGGACCAGAACTGCGAGGTAGTCCCCCAGGTCCCGCCGCATCAGTGCGACCAGGTCTTCCTGGCCATAGGGGCGGTCCGGAGGGGTAAAGCGGAACGCCGCCTCGTCGGGGCGCTGCATCCCGTAGCGGGCGGAAGCGCGGATCATGAACGTGCTCCCGAAGGCGATGTCCTGGTACAGCGCCAGTTCGATGTCGGTCTGGCCGTCCCCGATCGGTATGTCCGCCGAATTCGTCGGGTCTCCGAAGATCGTGAGGTTCCGGCTCCGGATGGGGAGTCGGGCGAGCGCGCCGACGCTCGTGCGCAGCCGAAGGCCGCGTTCCGCATCCGCGCCGGGCTCGGATCCCGCACCCCCGTCGCCGGCCCGCCCCGGGATCGGCCTTCGGCGCGTGATGCCGTCGATGAGGTTCACCCGCAGGAAGACCTCGACTTCCCCCAGACCGAGAGCGTTTCTGGTGTCCCTCGGGAGTCGATCCGCGAACCCCTGGCTCAGGAACAACGAGTTGAAGTCATCCTCCGTCGCGAACTCGGGCAGGGAAAGCTCCGGCAGCGTCAGGCCGAGGGCATCGAACGCCGCCGCGAAACCCGCGAAGCGTAGCGCCATCTGGGTTCCCGCCGTGCTGGAAGCGGTGGGAATCAGGGCTCCGGCGGCGGCCCGCTGCCCCAGCGTGCTGACGAACAGCCGGGTGGCGTTCCGGAGCGCGATCGCCTCCTCGAGCGCGGTTCCCGTGAGAGAGCCGCCGGAAATCAGGGAACCGAGATCGGCGATCGCCGACTGCGCGCCCATGAGAAATGGCGCGCCGGACTCGAAGGCCGCGCCGTTTGCGGTCACGGTCGCGGTGGAATCGAAGGCGAAGCCCACCGTCATGTCCGTGAGAGTGAAGGGGGCCCGGGCGCCCACGCTGACCCAGTCGAGGACGCCTACCTCGACACCCAACCCGAGTCGGCGTATTTGCGCCCGCATCGCGGAGAAGTCGAGCCCGCCGAACGAGAAGTCGTCCTCGGTCACGGGTTCGAAGCCGAGCGCCTCCGCATCGTCATTGAGCTCCTGGATGAGGTCGAAGGGGGGAGGGAACATGCGGCGGGCGAGCGGGCCGTCGAAGTGGGCGGCCAGCGGCTCGCGCTCCCCGTCGGCGATCCCCGCGCTGGAGTCGAAAGCGAACTGCTCGGACCAGTTCAGCAGGGTCGGTTGGACCGTGAGCCACAGCTTCCCCTGGCTCGGCAGCCGCGCGTCGCTGAACTGCCCGGCGAGATGGACGGGAGCCACGGCCGTGGAGACGATGGCGAGAAGGATCGGAAGGGCGCGTCGGGTCGGCGAAGGCATCGCGCGAGTATAGCAGTCCGGGGCGCGCTGGAGAACCTTCCGCCGGTGGCGTCGGTGTGGCCGCTCCATTAGGCTGTGCGAACTCCGGCGCCGTGGCCGAGTGGTTAGGCAGGGGCCTGCAAAGCCCCCTACTCCGGTTCGAATCCGGACGGCGCCTCTTTTTGCCTCGGGCGGCTGTGCTTTCCGGCGAAAACGGGAGGAAAACGGGTTGGCTCTCAAGCTGAAGGCAGACCAGGTCCTCCTGCTCCTTCTCGTCTTCGTTCCCATCACGCTCGTTCTCGAGTACGTCGTCCACGCGTCGGCGACCACGCTCTTTCTTACCTCCGCGGTCGCGATCGTTCCCCTCGCCGGGATCATGGGGAAGTCCACCGAGATGCTGGCCGAGCACGTGGGCGCCGGCCTCGGAGGACTGCTCAACGCGACATTCGGAAACGCCGCGGAGCTGATCATCGCGATCTTCGCCCTCCGAGCTGGCCTGCACGACCTGGTGAAGGCGTCGCTCACGGGGTCGATCATCGGGAACATCCTCCTCATCTTCGGATTGAGCGCGCTGCTCGGCGGCCTGAAGTTCCGCAAGCAGGTCTTCAACCGCACGGCGGCGAAGCTGGGCTCCACCCTCCTCCTCCTGAGCGCGGTCGGACTCGTCATCCCTTCGCTGCTTCACTTTCTCCGGGACGGGGCGGAGTCCGGGGCGGCAGCGGCGACGGCGGCGGGAACCGGGTCGGGGTTGCTGAGCCTCGAGGTCTCCGTCGTGCTCGTCGTCTGCTACATCCTCTCGCTCGTCTTCGCACTGCGGACGCACGCGGATCTCTACCAGGGAACGGCGCACGCCGGCGGCGAGACGCACGCGGCTCCCGCGTGGTCGAAGGGCAAGTCGTTCGCGGTCCTCGTCGGTGCCGCCGCGCTCGTGGGCTGGATGAGCGAGATCCTCGTCGGCGGAGCCGAGGAGGCGGCCCATTCCCTGGGGATGACCGAGGTCTTCGTGGGCGTGATCGTCGTCGCCCTCGTCGGCAACGCGGCGGAACACTCGACCGCCGTGCTCGTCGCCCTGCGGAACAAGATGGACCTGTCGATTCAGATCGCGGTGGGATCGTCCCTCCAGATCGCCCTCCTCATCGCCCCGCTCCTCGTCTTCCTCTCCTACGCGATCGGGCCGGCGCCGATCGACCTCGTCTTCTCCCCGCTGGAAGTCGTGGCCGTCGCCGTCTCCGTCCTCGTCGTGGGGCAGATCGCCGATGACGGCCAGACGCACTGGATGGAGGGCGTGCTCCTCCTCGCCGTGTACGTCGTGCTCGGGCTCGCCTTCTTCAACCTCCCCGGCTAGCAGTCCGGCCGGGAGCCGGCGGCGGGTCTGGGTGCCGCCGCCGGACCCGACGCAAAGCAACGCTTCTCTAACCCGGCGCGTCTCAGTGTCCCGGGCCCGCGGAACTTCTGACCGCTCCGCGGGGTCGGGACTGACGGGAGAATTGAAGCCGGGGCGGCGGATCACCCTCCTGTGGCAGGGACGACGTTGGGATGAAGTCGGTTGTACCGAAGTGGTCGTGCGCGCCCCGGCCTCACCCCGCTCGCCCATCTGCGTCGCGGTCGGGGTTCTCCAGGCGGCGCTCGAGGAGTTGTTCGGTGAACGCCTGTCGCTCGGCGATCTGTCCCACCTGATCCTGCAGGTCGGAAAGCGTCTGTAGCAGGCGGTCGTTCGCCGCTGGACCCGGCAAGGCCTCCTGCACCCCGCCGGCGAGCCGGTCCGCCCGATCTCGCGCCGCCTGCTCGAGGAAATAGGCCAGCTTGCGAGAAATCGGAAAGAGGACGATGCCTCCGGTGATGATCAGCACGATCGTGGAGACGAACGCGAAGACGACGACCAGGTCCATGTCCATGCCGAGCCTCCTGGATCACAGGTGAGGGTTGGGGCCGACATCCGACCGCGGCGCGATACGTGACGTGGACCGATACGGTGCGGACGCAGGAACGACGGTCGGAGTTTCGCGGACGGCTTGTCGGCCGGTGAATCACTCCGCAGTGTGACCCACTGACGTTACCCCGGCCGGAGGAGGCGAGCGTGTCAGAAGACCTCGACAGAAGAGGCGCGGAGTCGGCGGAGGGCGGGATGCGGCGGCGGGGCTTCCTGAAGGTGACCGCGGCGGCGACTGCGGCGGGGGCGCTCGATCCCCGGACGCTCGTGGCCGCTCCCGCGCGGACCCCCTCCAACCCCGGGACCGAGGGGCCGCTCGAGGCGCGCCCGGTCGCTCAGGAGGAGGTCATTCCGCTCGGGAACGGGGAGCCGCCGGCGCTTCAGTTCCAGGCCTGGCCGGGCGGGACGGGGGCGCTGCTGGAGAAGTACTGGCGCGCGGGGCTGAACCCGTTCGAGAAGACCCCGATCGATGTCGAACCCTGGGAGGGGCCCGTGCCGTCCACGGAGGAGGAGATCGCGTTCCTCCCGGTGCACCGGCTGTCGGCGCTCGTGAGGGAACGCCGGGTTTCGCCGACGGAACTCTTCGACATCTACATGGAGCGCATGAAGCGCTACGATCCCGTGCTGCTGTGCGCGGTCACCATCCTCGAGGACCGGGGCAGGGAAGAGGCGGAGCAGGCGGAGGCCGAGATCCGCGCGGGCGAATGGCGCGGCCCCCTGCACGGAATCCCCTACGGCGTGAAGGACCTCTTCTCGACCGTCGGGGCGCGGACGACGTGGGGCTCGGCGGCATTCCAGACGCAGATGATCGAGGAGGATGCGGAGGTCGTGCGCCGGCTGAACGCGGCGGGCGCCGTCCTCATCGCGAAGCTCGCGACGGGAGAGTTCGCGCGGGGCGACCGCTGGTACCGCGGCCGGACGCTGAACCCGTGGAACCTCGCCTGGGGATCGAGCGGGTCTTCCGCCGGGCCGGGATCGGCGACGGCGGCGGGCTGCGTCGCGTTCTCGATCGGGACCGAGACGCGCGGGTCCATCGTCTCCCCGAGCCGCCGGAACGGGCTGAGCGCCCTCCGCCCCACCTTCGGTCGCGTGAGCCGCTACGGGGGCATGGTGCTCTCCTGGAGCATGGACAAGACGGGCCCCATGTGCCGCACGATCGAGGACTGCGCGCTCGTGTTCAACGAGATCCACGGCTCGGATGAGAAGGACCCGGCCTCCGTCACGACGCCGTTCCGGTTCGAGCGGAACCCGGACTTGGCCGCGCTCTCCATCGGATACACGGAGGACGCGCCGCACTCCTTCGTCGAGAAGCTCGAGGAGCTGGGGGCGCGGCCGCGGCTCATGCGCGAGCTGCCCGCCCAGTCGGCGAGTTCGCTGGGCGCGGAGTCGTCGTCGGCCTTCGACTTCCACGTGGCCCCCGGCGGGGAACTGCCCCCGGTACCCGAAGGGCTCAGCGAAGTGGAGGAGCGCGACTTCACGCGGTTCCGCCGGGGACGCGAGGGTCTGGCGATGGACTACGTGCACGCGCAGCGGCGGCGCCACATCGTGATGAAGCGCATGGCCGAGGCGATGGAGGGCTTCGACATGTTCGCCACCGGCTCGGGAGAGGTCGGGCTCACGAACGAGACGGGCCACCCCGCCGCGGTCGTCCAGTACGGCTTCGGCCCGCTCGGGCCCGAGGGCGAGGAGGCGGAGCAGCCCCTGACGACGACGCTGATCGGCGACCTGTTCGCCGACGACAGGATTCTGAGCGTGGCGCACGCCTTCCAGGCGGCGACGGACTGGCACACGCGGCACCCCGCGCTCGATTGAGCGGGGAACCTCGACAGACGGAGGACGAAGGATGAACAGAATGCCCAGGCGCCTCCTGTGGGGCGTGCTCCCGGTGCTCGTGGTCGGTGTCGCGCTCGCGGTGGCGGGCGTCCCGGGGTCGTCGGCGGCCGAATCGGATGCGGGCCGCCTCGAACGGCTCAGCGGCGTCCTGGAGTCCTACGTGGAGGAAGGCGAACTGGCCGGCGCCGTCGCGCTCGTCGCGCACGAAGGCGAGATCTCCTACCTGGAGGCGGTCGGCCACCGCGACGTCGCGGCCGGCGACCCCATGGAGACGGACGACATCTTCCGCATCGCCTCGCAGACGAAAGCGATCGTGAGCGTCGGTGTCATGATCCTGCAGGAAGAGGGGGGTCTCCTCATCTCCGATGCGCTCGGCCGCCATCTGCCCGAGTACATGGAGACGACGGTCGCCGTCGCCGATGGAGCCGGAGGGTACGACATCGTCCCGGCGAACCGGCCGATCACGATCCGGGATCTGCTCACGCACACGGCCGGCATCGGCTACGGGGGCGGCCCCGCGGCGGAGTTGTGGGAGGAGGCGGGCATCCAGGGCTGGTACTTCGCGCACCGCGACGAGCCGATCCGGGAGACGGTACGGCGCATGGCCGCCCTCCCCATGGACGCGCAGCCGGGCGAACGCTTTGTGTACGGCTATGCCACGGACATCCTCGGCGCCCTCGTCGAAGATGTGTCGGGCGAGCCGCTGGACGACTTCCTCCGCACGCGGATCTTCGAGCCGCTGGGCATGGTGGACACGCACTTCTACCTGCCGGAGGAGAAGCGCGACCGGCTCAGCGTCGTGTATTCGGCCGCGGAGGGCGAACTCTCGCCGGCGCCCGATCCGGGCGGCATGGTCGGCCAGGGCGCGTACGTCGACGGCCCGCGGACGAGCTTCTCCGGCGGCGCGGGGCTCCTCTCCACCGCCCACGACTACGCCCGCTTCCTGCAGATGATGCTGAACGGCGGCGAACTCGACGGCGCCCGCATCCTGTCGAGCAAGAGTGTCGACCTCATGACGGTCAACCACGTGGGGGACCGGTTCAACTGGAACGGCGGGGTCGGGTTCGGTCTCGGCTTCAGCGTGCTGGCCGATCTCGGGGCGCGAGGAACCCCCGGCTCGGTCGGCGAGTACGGATGGGGCGGCGCGTACCACTCGACGTACTGGGTGGATCCCGCCGAGGATCTCGTCGTCGTCTACTTCACGCAGCTCATCCCGACGGGCGGCGTGGACGACCACGCGAAGCTCCGCACGCTGGTGTACCAGGCGCTCGACGAGTTGCAATAGCCGCGCGCGGCCCGCTGTTGTAGATCTGAGGGCCGCGCTCGCGAGCCGGAGTGGCGGAACTGGCAGACGCGCCGGACTCAAAATCCGGTGGGAGCAATCCCTTGAGGGTTCGAGTCCCTCCTCCGGCATGACCCTTCGCTCTCGTTTCCCCGACGACTCCGCGCCAGGCCCGTGACCCAGCCCGTGATTCGAACCGTCGCCGTCGTCGGATCCGGAGTCATCGGCCGGAGCTGGATCCGCGTATTCGCGAGGGCCGGCTGCGAGACGCGCGTCTTCGACCCCGACCCCGAGCAATCGGCGCGCGCGCTCGACTGGGCGCGGCACTCCGCGCGGGAGGACGAGGCCCGCGGGTTCATCGACGCCGGGGCCGCCGACGACGAAGGGCGGTTGATCCGCCGCTGCGAGGCGCTGGACGATGCGCTGCCGGGCGCCGGATGGGTGCAGGAGAGCGGGCCGGAAACGCTCGCGGTCAAGCAGCGGATCTTCGCCGGACTGGATGCCGCCGCGGGTCCCGGCACGATCCTGGCGAGTTCCACGTCCGCCCACGACATGGCGCGGATCGCGGAGGGTCTCGCGGGCGCCGACCGTTGCGTCGTCGCGCACCCCGTGAATCCGCCGCACGTCATTCCCGCCGTGGAGGTCCTTCCCGGCGAGCGCACGCGCCCCGAGGTCCTGACCGCGGCCCTCGCCTTCCTTGAGAGCGTGGGGCAGTCTCCCGTGCGGATGAACCGCTACCTGAACGGCTTCCTCCTCAACCGGCTCCAGGCCGCGCTGATCCGGGAGGCCGCCTTCCTGTATGGGACGGGCGCGGCCTCCGCGGAGGCGATCGACACGGTGGTGCGGGAGGGTCTGGGGCTGCGCTGGGCGCTGCTCGGACCCTTCGGGACCGGCCACACGAACGCGGACGGCGGCGCGGGCGAGTACTACCGGCGCTACGGCGACGCGTACCGTCAGATGTGGCGGGAGCTCGAAACCGACCCGGAGTTTTCGGATCGCGTGATCGACGGGATCCACGAGGAGACGGAGGAGATGTACGGAGCCGCGGCCACCGAGGCTCTCTGCGCCTGGCGCGACCGGCTGGTACGGCGCATCCGCGCGCTGAAGGAGGACGATCCTTTCCCCGGAAGTCCGGCGCGGGAGAGCGGTCGTTGAAGCGCGGGCGTCGACTCATTCCTCAAACGCCGGACCGCGCGCGGGTGTCTATTCCTTGCGCCCACGAAGCATCACTGCGCCCACGAGGCACCACCACAGTCAGGAGCCGCGAATCATGCTGAAGCGCGCCTTTCTCCCCGTCGTCTTCGCGACAATCGTCCTCCCGGTCTCCGCGACCGCCCAGGAGGCCGTGGCCGATGAGGATTTCATGGCCGAGATGGAATGGCGTTCCATCGGCCCCGCGAACATGGCCGGGCGGGTGACGGACATCGAAGGGATCCCGGGCACCGGCACGTTCTTCATCGCCGGCGCGACGAGCGGGATCTGGAAGACGACGAACAACGGGACGACCTACCGGCCCGTCTTCGACAACGAGCGGGTCATCTCGATGGGCGACCTCGCGATCGCGCCGAGCAACCCCGACATCGTCTGGGCGGGCACCGGCGAGGAGGACTCGCGCAACTCGATCTCGCCCGGAGGCGGCATCTACAAGTCCGTCGACGGCGGGCTCACGTGGGAGCTGAAGGGGCTCGAGGACACGCAGGCGATCGGCCGCATCGTCGTCCACCCGACGAAGGCGGACTGGGTGTACGTCGCCGCGCTCGGGCACCCCTGGGGGGCCAACGAGGAGCGCGGGCTGTACCGCACGACGGACGGCGGCGACACCTGGGAGCGGATCAACTTCGTCTCCGAGGACGCCGGCTTCGTCGACATCGACATGCACCCGCAGAATCCGGACATCCTGTGGGCGACGAGCTGGGAGCGCGTGCGCGGCCCGTACTTCTTCAACAGCGGCGGCCCGGGTAGCGCGATCTGGAAGTCCACCGACGCCGGCGACACGTGGGAGAAGGTGGAGGGCAACGGCCTCCCCGAGACCATGCTGGGGCGGCTCGAGATCGCGATCGCGCCGAGCTACCCGCAGGTCATGTACGCGATGGTCGAGGCGGAGGCTCCGGAGGAGGCGGATGAAGACGGGAATCGCCACGCCTCCGGTCTGTACCGCTCCGCCGACGGCGGCGAGACGTGGGAGTTCAGGAATTCGAACAACTCCCGGCCCTTCTACTATTCCGGCGTCTGGGTGTCGCCGGACGACCCCGACTTCATCTACTGGTCGTCCCTCTTCTTTTCCCGGGACGGGGGCCGCACCGTCGGGAACCCGGCCCAGGGCGTGCACGTCGACTATCACGCACTGTGGTGGGATCCGACGAATCCGGACCACTTCATACTGGGCAACGACGGCGGAATCGCGATCACGTGGGACCGGGGCGGAAACTTCGAGTTCCCCAACCGCATTCCCATGGGTCAGTTCTATGCGGTCAGCTACAACATGGACACGCCGTACCGCGTCTGCGGCGGCCTGCAGGACAACTATACGTGGTGCGGGCCGAGCGCACGCGCCGGGGGCTCGATCGACAATCACATGTGGTATTCGATCGGGGGCGGCGACGGCTTCTACGCGCCGCAGGATCCCACGAACCCGGACATCGTTTTCGGCGAATCGCAGCAGGGGCGGATCTACTGGCGGAACACGCGCACGGGCGAGCGGCACCAGCTGCAGCATCCGGACTGGCGCGAGCGGACGCAGACGCTGCGCGACTCGATCGCGATCCTGACGGGGGACGACCCCGACAACCCGCCGGCGGGCAACGTGGCGCAGATCGAGGAGTTGCAGGCCCTCGTCGCGCAGGACTCCGCGCTGTACGACATGCGGTTCAACTGGAATACGCCGCTCGAACTGTCGCCGCACGATCCGCAGACGCTGTACATCGGGGCGAACCGTGTCCTGAAGTGGACGTACGACACCGATGAGATGACGCCGATTTCGGACGACCTCACGTACGCGGACCCGGAGAAGATCGAGATCGCGTACAACACGACGGGCGGCATCACGCCGGACGTCACCGGGGCGGAGAACTTCGCGACGATCGTCTCGCTCGCCGAATCGAAGCTCAACGAGGGCGAACTCTACGCGGGGACGGACGATGGCCGCGTGTGGCGGACGCCCGAGGGGGCGGAGTGGATCGAACTCACGGATCGCTTCGACGGTGTCCCGGAGGGGACGTACGTGAGCCGGATCGAGGCCTCGAGCCATGACCCGAACCGCTTCTACGTGACGTTCGACAACCACCGGCGCGACGACTACACGCCGTACGTCTACGTGACGGACGACGCCGGCGAGAGCTTCCGCTCGATCTCGTCGAACCTCCCGACCGGGGCGCCGGACTTCGTGCACGTGGTCCGGGAAGACCCGGTGAACCCGGATCTCCTCTTCGTGGGGACGGACGTGGGGGCCTACGTGTCGACGGACCGGGGCGGCTCGTGGACGCGCTTCATGAACGGGCTGCCCACGGTGCCGGTCCACGATCTGAAGATCCATCCGCGCGAGAGCGAGATCATCGCCGGAACGCACGGGCGCTCCATCTTCGTGGCGGACATCTCGCTCCTGCAGCAACTCGACGGCGGACGCCTGCCCGAGGCCGTGACGGTGTTCCAGCCGAAGACGGCGATCCAGTTCGGAGATCCGCCGGTGGGCGGCGAGTTCATCGCGCAGAGCACGTTCCAGGCGGACGCGGGGAGCTACGGCGCCGAGATCTCCTACTACGTCCCGGAGGATGTCGCCGAAGCGCTCGCCGAGGCGGCCGAGGAGGAGGCGGAAGAAGAAGGGGCAGAAGAAGAAGGGGCAGAAGAAGAAGAGGCGGCCGAGGAAGAGGACGAGGAGGCCGAAGCGGAGGCTCCGGGCGCCGCGGCGCAGGCCGCCTTCGCGATGCGCGGGGGCATGGCGGCGGCACGGGGCGGAAACCGTCCGCAGGCCTCGATCGCGATCCTGAACGCGGCGGGAGACACCGTGCAGACGATGAACGGGTCGGCCTCGGCCGGCGTGCAGCGCGTGCGGTGGACGTTCAACCGGCGGGCCGCGCCGCGGGAGCCGTCGCCCGCGGATCGGCTGGACAGCCTGCGCACCGCCCGGCTCTACCAGACGGTGGGAGACTCGCTGGTCGAGCATGAGGGTGTCGCGCGGGAGACGATGGACCAGGTGCTCGACATGATGCAGGGCGGCAACCAGGGCGCGATCATGCGCATGTTCACCGGCGGCGGCGGCGGTGGTGCCGGGGCCGGCGGTTGGCAGGAGAGGCCGGCGGAGCGCTACCCCCAGCCGGGGCAGGGGGGGCAGGGCGGAGGCCGGGGAGGGGGCCGCACCGCGGCCATGGCTGCCGCTGCGGCCGCCCGGAGCGGCGCCGATCCGGCGGCGATGCGCGAGGTCTTCCAGCAGGTGGGCGAAGCCATCCGCGACAGGGGCGGGATGTCCGTGATGCGTCGCTTCTTCGGCGGCGGCGGCGGCGGGGGCGGCCTGGCCGATCCCGGGACGTACACCGTGGCGATCACGATCGGCGACGAAACCCATACCATCCCGCTCGAGGTAGTGCGGAAGGACGGCTTCGGGTTCTGGGACGAGCCCGACGGAGAGAACGACCGCTAGCGGCTCGCGGACCCGCCGGAGCGGCAACCGTTCGCCGCTCCGGCGGTGTCGCATGGCTCGATAGCGTGCAGCGTCGGGCCGGCGCACCTCCGAAGACCGGGATGGGCGGATGATGACGAACAGAGAGGGAAGCGACGCGTCGATCCTGGAGAAGATCCGGAAGCGGCGCATGGTCCAGATCGCGCTCGTGTATGTGGGCGCGGCCTGGCTCGGCGTGGAGATCACCGACTTCATCGTCGGGACCTACGCGTTTTCGAGAAAGGTCCTGGACACGGTCGTTTTCCTCGCCATCCTCGGCTTCCCCGCCTTTCTCATCATCGGCTGGTATCACGGCGAGCGCGGCCCCCAGCGCGTCCGCCGGGCGGAAGCCTGGCTCCTGGTCACGCTGGTCACGCTGGGCGCGATCGGCACTTACCGGATCGCGACCGCCGAACCGGAAGCCGGGGGAGGCGGGGAGATGGCGGCGCCCGCCGTGATCGCGGACGGTGTGGACCGCAGCGGAGACGCGGTGAGCTTCGCGGGTTCGGCGCCCGATCTGGGTCCGAACTCGCTCGCGGTCCTGCCCTTCCGCAACAACGTGCCCGACCCGGAACTCGAGTGGCTCGGTTCGGGACTCGCGGACCTGCTCACGACGAACCTGGCGCAACTCCCTGATCTGCTCGTCGTCGGTCGGCAGAGCCTTTACGACCTCATCACGGAGGGGGGACTCTCCGAGGAGGAGGAGATACCCGAGTCGCTGGCGCTGACCGTCGCCCGCGGCGCCGGCGCCCGGCTGCTGCTATGGGGGAGCGTCACGGGGGCCGCCGGCGACATGCGCATCGACGCCCAACTGATCGAACTGGAGAACGGGACGGTGGCCTCGGCCGACTTCGCGCGGGGCGGCGATGTGTTCGAACTCGTGGACACGCTCACGGCGCGTCTCGCTTCCCACCTGTCCGGCGCGCCGCCGCCGGCCGAGGTAGCTCGAATCAGCCACCTCGGCACGCGGGATCTGGAGGCGTGGGCCGCCTTCCATCACGGGAACGCCCGCGCCCGAGCCGGTGACCTCGAGGAGGCTGAGGCCTACTACGAGCGAGCGGCCGAGATCGACACGGCGTTCGCGCTCCCGTTCCTCACCGCCGTCGGCGAGTTCCGGGCGGGAGAGGCCGCATCGCCGGATGGCGAGCGAACCGAGGCCGGACGCCGACGCGCCGACTGGCGGGAACGGCGCACCGTCCAACTCCTCCACCGATTGCCGGAGGACCTGAGGCGGCAACTGGAAGGTCTGAGCGGGGACGAGTTGCGCGCCACCATCGACTCCCTGACGGGCCGCACGAGGTCCGCCGTCCGCCTCCTGTTCGGCGAACCGCCGTCCGCCGCCACCCCGACCGACCGCCCCCCGAACCCGCCGCAGCGCCCCGAACCGGAGAATCGCCGATAGCGGCGATGATGACGTCGAGCCGCGTCGCCGCTGGATCGAGACGTGGTTCGCTCGGCAAGAGTGAATTGCGGGGCAACGACGCGGAGGGCGACGCAGTCCCGAAGATCGGAGGGGAATTCCGCTGCGAACTTCGGCATCGCGACACGCGGCTCGACGTGATTACGTGATGGCCGACCGTCGGTGCGCGGGCATCGAGGCGACGACGACCTCGCGGCGGGCGGCGTCCCAGAAATAGTAGATTCGCAGACAGCGGCGCGGATCCCGCGTGTTCCCGCCGTTCTTCAGGTGCCATTCGACGCGGTGTCTCTCGCCGCGCCAATCGAAGTCGAAGCTGTCACCGCCGCACCGTTGGTTGCGGATGCCGGCCGCGAGCCCCGGGATCATGCCATAAAGATGGCCGTCTCCACCTCCCAGGCGCGCCTCGCGATATTCGTTGCCGAGCCAATGAAGACAGACCGACGCGAGCCCCACATCTTCGAACAGAGCCCCGTTCAGACTCCGCCGCACCGGATCCGCGAGCACGACGCGGCCCTCCAGCGTTGAGGTGCACCAGGACACGACGTCGTTCCAGTCGACCGGGAACGGTGCCTTCGGGTCTCCGCCCCGGAGCCGCACCAGTCCCTCCAGCCGTCGCGCCTCGCGCCGCGCTTCGTCGCGCTCGGTGCGCGCGGCCGCCTCCGCCTCCCGCGAGCGGTCGCGTTCTCCGGCGAGGGAGCGATTCCTCCTCCGCTCGGCCCGAAGGTCGCGCTTTGCCGCGGAGAGTTCGCGGCGGAGTGCCTCCGCATCCTGGTCCGCCGCCGTCTTTCCCGCCGCCTCCGCGGTCGTCCGTTCCGGGACCGTATCTCGGACGGTCGGTGCCGTGCCGCGGCGGCGGGGCACGACCCGCGCCAGCCGCCGCCACCCTCGCGCCGACAGGCTCGCCGGCCGCCTCGCAAGAGCCGGGAGGCGCGTCGCGATATCCGCCATCCGCCCCTTACCCGGATGGACGTCGTCGAACAGGATTTCGTCTGTCGGGGCGGTCCGCAGGTAGTGGTCGGCGACGATATGAAGGACCTCCTTCGTCGTTCGCTCCAGACCCTCGTCCGTTTCCGACCGTTCCCTCAGATACACCGGGTGGTCGGAGCGCTGGGCGTGCCGGCCGAACCCCGGCAGGTAGATTCGCCAGGCTCCGTCGTACACGGAGAACGCCTTGGTAACCGTATCGCTCAGTGTGTAGGTGAACTGCTTCGGGAGTACCGTGACGGTAGCCAGTCCGGTCAGGGCGGTGGCGACCCTTCGCGCGCGAACCAGGACGGCGTTGACGTCGTCTCCGACCGTCGGTTCGGTGATGGCGACGACCGGCAGGGGACGTCCCGGGTCCAGCAGGTCCTCGACGAATTCCTGCATGGCGGCGGGGGTCCAGACGGCGCCGGGCTCGCGGACCAGCGGTGCGCCACCCTGAAACAGGCGGACGCCCGCACCGATGTCGAACAGGACACCGGGAGGCAGGGTCTCGGCAGGCTGCAGGGACGATGCGGGCCAGGATGGGACCCGGACTCCGACCACGGGCGGTCGCTCGCCGCCGGGAGCGGCCACGACGATTTCGGTCACCGCCTCGTATTCGGCACGGGCGTCCAGCATGATGCGGGCGGCCCAGAAGTCGCCCCGTCGGCTCTTATCGCGCACCACGCGGCACTGCGACGCTCCATCGGACAATTCAAACGATCGGTGCCGGAGCGCCCGCAGGGGCAGATCTCGGCCCACGCGCCGCCCCACCCATTCCAGCGCCGCGTCCCGGCATTGGCGGAGGGCCGGGCGGCTGTCGATCCCGTTCCCGATCCGAGCCGTCACGTGCAGCCCGCGACCCCTCGCGGCGAGTTCCCGATTTCCCAGCTCCGCGAACGACCCGAAGCCGGACTTTCGAGTTCCCATCACTCTCTTCTCCGAAGCATCCCCGGAAGATCGGGTCGGGAGCCGTGCCGGGAAATGGCCCGATTCCGTTTCTCCAGCTTGATGCGTGCTCCCGATGACGGCACGTTGAGAAATGCCGGGAGGTTCGCGGTGGGTGTCGGCGATGGCGTTTGAAATGGATACTCTGACAATTCTGATCGTCGTGCTGGCCATCTTCGTCGCGTACGCTGCGCTGGCTGCGTTGATCCTGCGTGCCATACGAAGGGTTGAGAAGAGGATCGACAGCTTCTTGGCGACGATCGATGGCATGAAGGCTGGCTGCCGTGCTGGACGAACTCCGTGATGACGGCCATGTTTCGAGGGTCATTGTCGGAACATGTGCGTAGTCGCATCCGAAGCATGGGCGGGCGCCGCCTCCCCGCGGCGGTGGCGTCCTCGGAACCTCAGGGAGGCCACATGAAGCGAAGGGCGTTTCTCCGAACCGGACTCACGGGCGCCGGCGTTGCCGGCATCGCCGCCGCACCCCTTGCCGCACCCCTCGCGGGCGCGACGGCGGCGCGCGGCCTCGACACCATCTTCAACCCCCGCCGGCCGGGACGCGACTACAACGGCCCCGTCCGGCTGAGTTCGAACGAGAACCCGCTCGGCATCGCCCCGTCCGCCCGGCAGGCGATTGTCGATGGGCTCGACGAGGCGAACCGCTATCCCGGCGCGACCGGCGAACTCGTGCGCGAGGCGCTCGTCGCGCGGCTCGGCGTCAAGCCCGGCCAGCTCTTCTTCGGCTCCGGATCGACCGAGATCCTCCGCATCGCCTCGGCGGCCTGGGCGGCGCCCGGCGGCCGCCTCATCTACGCGGAGCCGACGTACGAGGACGTGCCCAGGTACTCGCAGCCGTTCGCCTACGACCACATCACGGTTCCGCTCACGAGCGACTACGCGCATGACATCGATCGCATGCGCGAAGAGGCCTCGAAGTCGTCCGCGCCGAGCGTGATCTACTTCTGCAACCCGAACAACCCGACCGGCACGCTCACCGCGACCGGGCCGATCATGGACTGGATCCGGGACGAGGGCGAGCAGCACCTCTTCCTCGTCGACGAGGCGTACTTCGAACTCGCGGACGACCCCGGCTACGAGACCTTCGTCCCGCTCATCGAGCGTCATCCGAACCTGATCGTCGCCCGCACCTTCTCCAAGGTGTACGCGATGGCCGGGATTCGCCTGGGCTACGGGATCGCGCACGAGGCCACGGTCCAGCGCGTCCTCCCGTTCGCGACTCGGAACGCCCCCAACCACGTGGCGGGCGTGGCCGCCGTCGCCTCGCTCGCCGACGATGAGTTCTTCGAGAAGAGCGTGAAGACGAACGACGAGGCGAAGGCGATGATGTACGATGCCCTCGGCCAGCTCGACATCGAGGTCCTGCCGAGCCACACGAACTTCATCATGCACCGGATCAAGGGCGAACTCGCGACCTACAACGAGCGGATGTTCGAGGCCGGGTTCAACGTGGGCCGCCCGTTCCCGCCGATGACGGACTGGAGCCGGCTCTCGATGGGTCTCCCGTCGGACATGGAGAAGCTCGCCGAAGTCATGATGGACTTCCGCAGGAAGGACTGGATCTAGCAGCCCGAACCCGCGCCGCCGCCCGCCGACATTCGAGTCAGCGGGCGGCGGACGAGCGGCCGAGCGTTCGCCGCAGGTAGCCTCGGATGTGTTCCAGCGTGTCGTCGGCGGTCCAGATGCGGTGGAGCTCCGGCTCCAGGTCGACGGCGCCGCCCGCGGCAGACGCGAACTGCCGCTTCGTCAGGCTGTAGGTCGCCGCCGGAATCGAGGCCAGGTCGAGCGCGATCTCCCGCGCTCGGCCGAGCAGATCGTCCGCGGGCACGATTTCGTCCACGAGGCCGCGCTCCGCTGCGCCTTCGGGGTCGTACAGGCGTCCGAGGAGCATGACCTCGCGCTGGTATCGCCGCGGGATGGCGCTCCGCACGATGTCCGAAGCGACCGCGGGGAAGGGGACCCCGACTTTCAGTTCGGGGAGCCCGATGCGTCCCTGGCCGGCGGCCATGACCCGATAGTCGCAGGCGCAGGCGATGACGCCGCCGCCAGCCACCGCGTGCCCGTTCACGGCGGCGACGAGCGGCTTCGGAAACGCGCGCAACATCGAGAACAGCTCCCCAAGGCTCTCCAGCAGCCTGTCGACGTACCGTCCACCCTCATCGACGACGCGAAAGAGTTCGACGCCTGCCGAGAAGGTGGACTCCGTGCCCGTCAGCACGACGGCCCGGACGGAGTCTTCTCCCCGGGCGCGGCTGATCTCGCCGGCCAGCGCGTCGGCGAACTCGACGGTGAGGACGTTTGCCGGTTCATGCGCCATGCGGATCTCCGCCGTGCCGCGCTCATCGCTCCTCTCGATCATGTCCTCTCCTCGCCGCTCGGTATCCCGGCTCTACTAGTAAATTAGTTGACCCGACGCCCTCCCCCGCCTACGCTCAGTCGCAGCGCAAAGGCGGCCGGTCCGCGGGGCCGTACAACGGTCGGCATACGTTACTGTGTCATAGCTTCGATTCCCGACGATCGATGGCCGTTTGATGGCCGGTTGACAGTCTTGCGATAGATTGAGCTCGCCGCGACCACTCCGGCTGGTCGACCACGCGAACCGAACACAGCGGTGCGAGGCTTATGAAGGCACGTCATTGGGTCACGTTGATCGTCCTGCTCGTCGCGGGCGCGGCCGTCGTCGGCATCTTCATGCGGCTGAACGAGGACGGGGAGGAGGAGCCGCAGAGCTTCGGCGACGCCGCGGCCGACTCGGTGGCCGAGGCGGTTCGGGGGACGGCTTCTGCGGCCGCCTTCGCCACGGACATTTTCCTTCCCGTCGAAGGCGCCGTCATTCAGCGCGACACCTTCGTGCTCTGGGTCACGGCGAGCGGGCAGGCCGCATCTCTGCGGCAGGCCCCGGTCCATGCGGAGGTTGAGGGGCCCGTGACCGCGGTGCCGGTGCAGGAGGGGGGGCAGGTACGGGCGGGGCAACTCCTGGCGCGGATCGACCCGGCGCTCTACGAACTCCGCGCGCAGCGGGCGGAGGCCGGCGTGGCGCGCGCCCAGGCGGAGTACCTGGACCGGGTGCTCTTCGATGACGAGTTGCCGGACTCGGTCCGGCTGGCCCGTGCCGAACAGGCCCGCATCCGGGTGAGCCTCCCGGACTACGAGGCGCAACTCGCAGAAGCGCGCTACGAACTGGAGAAGACCCGGATCGTCGCCCCCTTCGCCGGCCTGGTGGCGAACCTCGGCGTCGCGCAGGGAAGCCGCGTCCGGGGGGGCGATTCGATCGCGACCGTCGTCGACCTTTCCGAGGTGGATATCGATGCCGAGGTCCTGCATTCCGAACTCCCGCTCGTGGCGGTGGGGCGACAGGCGACGGCGACCTTCCCGGCGCTGCGCGGAGAGGTCTTCGAGGGACGCGTTGTAAGCGTGAACCCGCTGATCGACCCCGAGACGCTGACGGCGCGCGTCACGGTGCGTCTGTCGAATCCCGAGGCTCGAATCGTGCCGGGCATGCCGGGGAACGTGCGGATCGCCGGTCGTCAGCTCGAAAACCGGACGTTCGTGCCCAAGGAAGCGGTCGTCGAGCGGAGCCGGCGGCAGGTGGTCTTCGTCTTCGAACCGGGGGAGCCGGGTTCGGAAACGGGGCGCGCCCAGTGGGAGTACGTGACGCTCGGGCTCGAGAACGACACGCAGGTCGAGATCATCCCCAATCCCGACGGGGACGACACGTTCGTGCCCGCGGGCGGCGAAGTCGTGCTCGTCGACGGTCACGCCACCCTCACGCACGATGCCCAGGTGCGGATCGACAACTACGGCGAACTCGAAGCTCCGGCGGAACCGCCCGCGGACGGCGCGACGAACAGCTCCACGGGCGACTCGCGATGAGGCGCAGCGCCCGAGGGGGCCGACCGGGTTTCCGCGGTGTGATTGCCCTCGCCGCCGTGCTGGCGGCGGGCGGTCTCGCGGTCGCGTTACCGGCGGCCGCGCAGGGGCCGACGCTCCCGGACACGCTCGATATCGCAAGGGCCGTCCGAATCGCGATGAGTGAAAGCCCGGTCTTGCGGACGTCTCTCGCCGCGGCGGACAGGGCAAGCGCCGACCGGCTGGCCGCGTGGGGGACGTTTCTCCCGCAGGCAAGCGTGACGCTGGGTCTGGGACGCTCGAACTCGACGCGCTCCACGTACGAGGCCCAGGAAGGGCCGGCGGCACGGCTGCAGGAGCGTCTCACCTTTACGTCCCAATCCGCGGACCAGGGGCTGAATCTCAATCTGACGATCCTCGACGGAGGCCGACGCTTCGCGGAACTCCGGAGGAGCGCGGCGAGCTTCCGTGGCGCGCAGCGACGTTACGATGATCAGCAACGTGCCGTCATCGCGGCGGTAAGACGTGAGTTCCTGGGGGCGCTGCGGCGTCAGGAGTTGCTGGAGTTGACCCGGTCCCAGATCGCGGACCGCGAAGCCGATCTCGAAATTGCCAGCCGACGGTATGAGATCGCCGCGGTCGAACGAACCGACGTACTCGCCGCCGAGTTGAACCTTCTGGACGCCCGGATGCGGTTTCTCGCGGAACAGAATCAGTTGCGAGTCGGTCTCCGACAGCTGGTGGTCTCGATGGGGCTGCCGCCCGAGTCGGGCGAGACGCTTGTCCTGACCGGTGAGGAAGGCATGCCCGCCGGCATGCCGGACATCGAGTCGATCGTCCGCACGGCCGTGGCGGAGGATCCCGAACTTGCTGCGCTGGAGGCGGATCGGTCGGCGGCGTCTGCGTCGGTGTGGTCCGCCCGCACGAGATATCTGCCGCGGATCACCGCGTCTTTCGGTTGGGGACGCAGTGAGAACTTCGGTCCCGATGCGTCGTTCTGGCAGTTCAACCCCGGCGACACCGGCCGAAACTTCAGAATCTCCGCGGGGTGGGATCTCTTTGACGGTTTCGCCCGTGAGGCGCAAAACGCCCAGGCATCGGCAGCCAGGCGGCAGGCCGAGGAGGATTACCGCCGGGCGCGGCTGGAGATCGAACGCGATGTCCGGATCTTCGGCGCCCAGATCGAGGAGTTGGCACAGACGCTCGAACTGCTGAATCAGGCGTACGAGATCTCGAGCGAACGGCTCGACATGGAGCAGCAGCGCTATCGACTCGGCACCGGGAGTTTCCTTGAGTTGCAGGGCGCGATCGACGCGGTGCAGCGCGCGGAGACCTCTCTGATCCAGCAGCAGTATGACTATCGGATCGCCTGGTCGAACCTGGCCGAGTACATGGAGGGCAGGCCGGACAGCCCATGACGGAACCCCGCTAGTGGCGCTTCCCGATCTGTCGCTTCGGCGGCCCGTCGCAACGGCGATGCTCTACGTGGGCATCGGCGTGCTGGGCGTGGTGTCCTTCCTCCGCCTGCCCATCGACCTCCTGCCGGACGTCTCCTTTCCGACGCTCTCGGTGTGGACGACGTATTCGGACGCGGGACCCGCCGAGGTCGAACGCTTCATCACGGAACCCATCGAGACGCGGCTGTACTCGATCCCGGGGGCGCGGCGAATCTCCTCGCGCTCACGGGAGGGGCAATCGCTCGTGCAACTCCAGTTCGCGTGGGGCACGGACATGGAGTTCGCGACCCTCCACACCCGGGAGAAGCTGGACAACCTGTCCGAGAATCTCCCGGATGGCGCGGAGCGGCCCACGATTCTGAGATCGGACCCGACGAGCGATCCGATCATGACGCTGGCCGTGAGCGGGGCCGACCTGCGGAACCTGCGCGATCTGTCGGAGGTCGTCTTCAAGCGCCGCCTGGAGCAGCTGGACGGCGTTTCCCTGGCGGGGCTTACGGGCGGACCCGAGCGGGAGCTGCGGGTCATCGTGGACCCGGAATACCTGGATGTGCACGAGGTCTCGCTCAGCGAGATTTCGAACGCGCTCGACCAGGCGAACTACAACGCCCCCGGAGGCACGATCCAGCGGGGCCGGTTCGAGTACAGCCTGCGCACGCTGGGCCAGTTCCGGGAGGTCGAGGAACTGCTCGACGTCGTCATCGCGCGGCCGCCGGGCCTCGGGGTCCGTCCCGTCCGGCTGTCCGACGTCGCCACCGTCGTCGACACGATCGCGGACCTCGAGACGATCGCGCGCTTCAACGGGGAGCCGGCGATCGGACTGCAGGTCTTCAAGGAGGCCGGGACGAACACGGTCCGCGTGGCGGACGGCGTGCACGAGACGCTGGATCAGCTGCGGGAGGAGTTTCCGGGGATATCGATCGAGATCGCCTCCAGCCAGGCGGCCTTCATCCGGGACGCGATCTCGAATGTCGTCTCCGCCCTGCTGCTGGGCGGGGCGCTGGCCTTCCTCGTCCTCTTCCTCTTCCTGCGCGATCCGAGGTATCCGCTTGCGATCGGACTCGCCATCCCCATCTCGGTCATGGCGGCCTTCGCGCTCTGCTACGCCTTCGACGTGAGTCTCAACATCATGTCCCTCGGCGGCCTCGCGCTCGGGGTCGGTCTGCTCGTCGACAACTCCATCGTGGTGCTCGAGAACATCTTCCGGCACCGCGAGGAATCGGGCGGGAGCGCGCGGGAATCGGCCGGGCGGGGCGCCCGGGAAGTGGCCGCGGCGATCACGGCGTCCACGCTCACCACGATCGCCGTATTCGGTCCGGTGCTCTACGTCGAGGGCGTGGCGGGCGCGCTCTTCGGCGACCTGTCGCTCGCGGTGACGTTCTCCCTCCTCGCGTCGCTTCTCGTGGCGCTCACGCTGCTCCCGGTCCTCGCCGCCCAGGTGGCCCGCGGGAGGCGCGGAGCGGAGGCCGCGGGCTCCGGTGGGGAGACTTCCCCGACGGGGCGGCCCGAAGCGCCGGAAGGCGAGCGGCCGGGGCGCGTGCGCAGGTTCGGCAGAGCGCTGCGGGGGGGCGCCGTCGCGGGCGTGCGGGGCGTCGGAGGCGGGGTCGCCTACGTGGGGCGCTCGGTCCGGCTCACGGGCGTCGATGTCGCGAAGGTCGGCGGCGGGATCCTGGGCCGGCTCTTCGGTCCCTTCCTGCGGGCCTTCGAGCGCGGATTCCTCCGTTTCGCCGACCGGTACGAGCGGACGCTGGAATGGGCCCTCGCGCACCGCCTGGAGGTTCTCTCGATCGCCATCGTCGCCCTGGCCGGCGCCGTCATGCTCGCCGGATCCCTCCCCCGGGGACTCATGCCTCGCGTCGATGAGCGGCAGTTCTGGGTCGAACTCAACCTCCCCCAGGGGACGCCGATCCGGA
This sequence comes from Gemmatimonadota bacterium, assembly GCA_022820995.1. GTDB lineage: Bacteria > Gemmatimonadota > Gemmatimonadetes > Palauibacterales > Palauibacteraceae > Palauibacter. The sequence goes on from JAJEEM010000039.1 coordinate 39,643, forward strand.
CGACGGACGAGACGGCCGGGGAGGTGGAGCGGCTGCTGCTCGGTATGCCGGACGTCTCGGGCGTCTTCACCAGGGTGGGCCGCAGCCGGGGCAGCGAACTCGCGGCGCGCGACCTGACCGGACTCAACAACGCGGCGCTCGACGTCCAGCTCGCCGGATCGTCCCGGCCGACGCCCGACGCGATCGCCGAACTCCGCCAGCGGCTCGCCGGGAGCGGAGTCGACCCGGCCTTCGTGACGATCGAGACCGGGCGGGCCACCTCGCTCGGTCGGGCGCTGGCGATCGGGGAGGCGGACCTCGCCGTGAAGGTCCAGAGCGGGGAACTCGATGAACTCGTGCCGGTCGGCGAGGCGATCGAGACCCGGCTCGCGGGCGTTTCGACGCTGGCGGATGTCCGGCTGGACTTCCTGCGCACGCAGCCGGAACTCGTCATCGAGGTCAACCGGGAAGTGGCGGCACGCCATCAGATCACCGTGACTTCGGTCGCGACGGCGATCGAGGACTACCTCCGGGGGTCGGAGACGAACAACGCGTACTCGGTGTTCGCCGACAAGGTCGACATCCGGGTCACGATCCCGGAGACGGCCCGGCGGGAACTCGAGAGGGTGCTCGCGCTGCGGCTGCAGGGCGTGCCGATCGGGGAACTCGTGACGGTCCGGCGGGGGTTCGGTCCGGTCGAGATCCGGCGGGAGGATCAGAACCGCACGGTCCAGGTGCTCGCGGACGTGGCCGAGGGCGGGCTCCGGACGGCCGTCCGGGAGGTGGAAGCGGCGATCGCGGACATCCCGCGGCCGGCGCTCACGACCGTGCGCGTCGGCGGCGAAAACGAGGAGATGCAGAACAGCTTCCGCTCGCTCACCTTCGCCTTCGGCCTCGCGCTGGCCCTCGTCTTCCTCATCATGGCCGCCCAGTTCGAGTCGCTCGTGCAGCCGCTCGTCGTCCTCACCGCGGTCCCGCTGGCGGCGATCGGGGCGGTGACGGCTCTGTGGATCGCGGGGGACGGCCTCAACGCGATGAGCGGGATCGGCTTCGTGATTCTGATCGGCATCGTCGTCAACGACGCGATCGTGAAGGTCGACTTCATCAACCAGCGAAAACGGGCGGGGATGACGAAGCGCGCGGCGATCCTCGAAGCGGGCCGGCTGCGGCTCCGTCCCATCGTGATGACGACGATCACGACCGTCGTGGGGCTCCTTCCGCTCGCCGCCGGGCTGGGGGCCGGGGCCGATCTCCGCGCCCCGCTGGCCGTCGCGGTGATCGGCGGCCTCATCTCCGCGACCTTCCTCACGCTGATCGTCGTGCCCGTCGTATATTCGGTTCTCGTCGAACCATCCGTGTCCGTGGGACCCGATCCGGGCCCGCGGCCCGAGCGTCGTGACCCGGCGGCGCTGCGGCCGAAGCCGGGGTACGGACTCGGCGGCCGCTCCGGGCCGGCGGCTCCGGGCATGGCGCGAGGGAGCGTGGAACCATGATCGATCTGGCCATCCGCCGACCCGTGGCGACCGCCGCGATCTACATCGCCCTCTTCGCGCTCGGCGTGACGAGCTTCCGGCTCATTCCGGTCGAGGATCTGCCCGAGGTCGAGTTCCCCCGTCTCACCGTCACCGCCACCTGGAACGGAGCCTCGCCCGAGGCGCTGGAAGCGTTCGTGACCGCGCCGCTCGAAACCGTCATCCAGCAGGTCGGCGGCGTGGAGAAGGTCGTCTCGGAGTCCTCCGCCGATCAGCGCGGGACGGGCTCCAGCGCCCGGATCGACGTCGACTTCGAGCGCGACACGCGCATGGAGTTCGCCCGCCTCGCGCTCGGCGAACGGATCAGCTCGATCCGGGACGAACTGCCCGAGGGCGTGGTGCCCATCCTCTCCGAGTACGTCCCGCAGGAATTCGCCGAGGAGGAAGTGCGGCTCCTCAGCTTCTCTCTGACCGGCCCCTACACGTTCGCGCGCCTCGGAGAGATCGCCGAGGAGGAGATCGAGCCCTTCGTGCGGGGACTGCCGGGCGTGTCCGCGGTGGAGGTGTGGGGAGCGGAGCGCCGCGAGATCGCCGTCGAACTCGACCGGGGCCGGCTGGAGGCGCTCGGGCTGCGGCCGGAAGAGGTCAGCCGCCGGATCTTGGAGCTGTCCGAGCCGAGAGCTCCGGGATCGGTCGAACTCGATGGGCGGCAATTCGCCATCGCCGTTCGCACCCGGGCGCTCGAGGTGTCCGACATCGCGGACATGATCGTTCTCACGCGGCCCGATGGGCCGGTCCGCGTCGGCGACCTGGGGCAGGTCCGCGACCAGACGGAAGACCCGATGTTCTTCTGGCGCGTCAACTCCCAGCCCACGATTTCGATCAGTGTGTACCGTCAGTCGGGCACGAACGTGATTCAGGTCGCCGATGAGGTGAAGGCCGCGATGACCGAACTGGGCTCGACGCTCCCGGCGGGCGTGGGCCTCGAGTTGCAGAGCGATCAGAGCGAGAACATCCGCGAGCAGCTCTCGGAACTCCGGCTCCGCGCGATCGCCGCCGCCATCGTGATCTTCATCGTGCTCACCCTCTTCCTGCGGTCGCTCGGCGCCGTCCTCGTCGTGTTCGCGACGATCGGCTTCAGCGTCCTGACCGCGGTGAACTTCCTCTACCTCGGCGGTTTCTCGCTGAACCTGCTCACGCTGTGGGGGCTTGCGTGGGGGTTCGGCCTCGTCGTCGACAACGGCATCGTCGTGCTCGAGAACGTGGAGCGCCACCGCCGGGCGGGGGCGGGCCCATCCGATGCCGCGAGCCTCGGGGCGCGCCAGGTCGTCCTCCCGGTCCTCGCCGCGACGCTGACGACCGCGATCGTACTCGTCCCCTTCCTCTTCCTGCAGGGAGAGTTGCGGGTCTACTACCTGCCGCTCTCGTTCGCCGTCGGGTTTTCGATCATCGCGAGCCTCCTCGTGGCGTTCACCTTCGTCCCGGCACTCGCGTCGCGCGTCGCCCGCATGCGGGATTCCGCCGGGGCCGTGGTTGATCCGACCCGGACGACGGGGGAAGCCCCGTCGTCGCCGACCTCGGTGTCGGAGCCGTTCTACATCGCGGGATACCGGTCGCTCCTCGGCTTCGCGCTTCGGCACCCCGTCGTCGTCGCGTTCGTCTGCCTCGGGAGCCTCGCCGGGAGCTGGTACCTGTTCGACGAGCACGTGAGCACGGGAAGGTACTGGAGCGGCTTCGGCGGGAGCGACAGCTATATCACGATCACGATCAGCTTCCCGCGCGGTGCGGGGCTCGAACGCACGGACGAACTCGCGCGTTCTTTCGAGGCGAAGCTTGCGACCATCGATGAGGTGGAGCGCTTCGAGGCGCGGGTCCAGCCCAACTACGCGTTCATGCGCGCGGAATTCCCGGACGAGATCGAGCACACGTCCATCCCCGTGGCCATCAAGGACCAGATGACGGCCTACAGCTACGGGTTCTCGGGCGTCGACGTCTACGTGCGCGGATTCGGCCCCAGCTTCTACGGCGGCGGGTCGAGTCCGCCCAACTACAGCCTCCAGGTGCTCGGGTACAACTACCTGACGGTGCAGGAGATCGCCGAGGAGATCGCGTCGCGCCTGACGCGATTCTCCCGGATCCGCGACGTGGATCCGAACGCCAACAGCAACTGGTACTCGCGCGACAAGGAGTTCGAGTACTACGTGGAGCCGGACCGGGAGGCGCTGGCGGCCTACGATCTCCCCGTTTCCCAGTTGCTCAGCTACGTGTCCAGCAACATCCAGGGCCGGCCGTTCGCGAGCCGGATCCGGGTGGGCGGCGAGGAGGTGCAGTACGCCGTCAAGGTGGACGGGTATCGCGAGTTCGACTTCCACGACCTGAGCGATCTGCGCGTGCCGATCTCGTCCCGCGAGGAACTCCGGCTCGCGAACGTCGCGGAGGTGGGGCGCCGGCAGGTCCTGGCCAACATCCGGCGGGAGGACCAGCAGTACGAGCGGACCGTGGCCTGGGAGTTCCGGGGGCCGGTGAGGTTCGGCGACCTCGTCCGCGACGCGGTCGTGGACGCGATGGAACTCCCGCCCGGATACAGGATCGAGAAATCGAACTACGGCGGCTGGACGACGGAGGAGACGACGCAGATGTGGGTCGTCCTCGCCTTCTCCATCCTCCTCATCTACATGGTGACCGCCGGGCTGTTCGAGTCGCTCGCGGCGCCGTTCGTCGTGCTCTTCTCGCTGCCCTTCGCCCTCATCGGCGTCTTCCTCATCTTCTTCTACACCGACGCGACGTTCACCCGCACCGCGTTCATCGGCACGATCATGATGGGCGGCATCGTCGTGAACAATGCCATCCTTGTGGTCTATCACATCGGCGAAGTGCGCAAGCGCATGCCGACGGGCGCGGCGATCGTGCAGGGGACGCTGGAGCGGGTGCGCCCCATCCTCATGACGACGCTCACGACGGTGTTCGGACTCCTGCCTCTCGTCCTCTTCGCGCCCTCGCAGGATGAGAACATCTGGAACGCGCTCGCGCTGGCGACGATCGGAGGGTTGATTTCGAGTACGCTGTTCGTGCTCGTCGCAATTCCGGTCGCATATCGTTACATCGTGGCACGCCGTATCTGACGGCACGCCCGCCGGCCGGCCGCGGTCTGGCCGGGGGGCGCACGCGAACATGAAAGCTGACGGGGGTCGAGATGGTACGGTCGCGTCTATCCAGGTCCGGTTTCAGGCCGGTTTGGCTGCTCCTCGGGTGTCTGCCGGCGGGAGTCGCCTGTGAACCGGGCGGAGGGCCGAGCGAATTTCTTCGAGACCCGGCTTCGGCAGAGGTTAACATGACGGCTCCGGCGACTTTTCAGGCTCGTTTCGAGACTTCGAAGGGAACGTTCGTGGTGGAGGCGCACCGACAGTGGGCCCCCAACGGTGTGGACCGGTTCTACAACCTGGTGGAGAACGGGTTCTTCGACGACGTGAGGTTCTTCCGCGTGATCGCCGGCTTCATGGCGCAGTTCGGGATCAACGGAGACCCGGAGATCCAGAGCGGGTGGCGGGACGCAAACATCCAGGACGACCCGGTGGTCGTGGGGAATACGCGAGGGCGGGTCAGCTTCGCCCAGACGTCGATGCCGAACAGCCGAAGCACGCAACTCTTCATCAACTTCGGCGACAACTCGCGTCTCGACGGCATGGGGTTCGCCGCCATCGGCGAGGTGATCTCCGGCATGGACGTCGTGGACGCGCTCCACTCCGGGTACGGCGAGGGTGCGCCGGGCGGGAACGGGCCGAGCCAGGGGCGCATTCAGGAGGAGGGGAATGCCTACCTCGAGGCGGAGTTCGCGGAACTCGACTACATCGAGAGGGCGACGATCATCGGTGGGAACTAGCGGCCCGGCCGGCGGGGCGGGGTCGGCGGCGGCGGTCGTCCTCGCGGCCATGGCGATGTCGCCGCCCGCGGACGCCATGGGCCAGGAGGCGGGGCGGGTCGGCGGGGAGCGGCCGCGGGCGCGGGAGGCCGGCGTTCTCATCGGGCGGCTGCCGACGGGCCCGCTGAACGCGATTACCGACGTGCCGGGGGTGCGTGTGGGCCACCGCACGGTGTGGGTGGGCGACTCGATCCGCACGGGGGTCACGGCGATTCTGCCGCACGGGGACAACGTGTTCGAACGGCGGGTGCGGGCGGCGATCGCGGTCGGAAACGGGTTCGGGAAGCTGGTGGGACTGAGCCAGGTCAACGAACTCGGCGAACTTGAGACGCCGATCCTCCTCACCGGGACGCTGAGCGTGTTCCGTGCGGCGGACGCGCTCCTCGACACGCTCCTGTCGCTCCCGGCGAACCGCGACGTGCGGTCGATGAATCCGGTCGTCGGCGAGACGAACGACGGGTACCTGAGCGACATCCGCGTGCGCCCGATCCGGCCCGAGCACGTCCGTGAGGCGCTGCGGACCGCGGCGGGCGGCCCGGTGGAGGAGGGGTCGGTCGGGGCCGGGACGGGGACGATCGCCTTCGGCTGGAAGGGCGGAATCGGGACCTCGTCGCGACGGTTCGATCTCGGCGGGCGGGTCGTGAACGTCGGCGTGCTCGTGCAGAGCAACTTCGGCGGCTCGCTGCGGATCGACGGCGTGAGGGTGGGAGAGAAGCTCGCCGCGGCCGGTCTGCGCGGAGGGCGCGCCCAGGGGGATGGCGACGGTTCCGTGATGATCGTCGTCGCGACGGATCTGCCGCTGGCGCACCGCGAACTGGACCGGGTGGCCGACCGCTCGTTCATGGGACTCGCCCGGACGGGGTCGCACATGTCGCACGGCTCGGGGGACTACGCGATCGCCTTCTCGACCGGCGAAGGGGCTGGGGTCCGGGACGGCCGCGCGTTGTCGCGCGTCTTCGAGGCGGTGGTCGAGGCGACGGACGAAGCCGTCATCAACTCCCTTTTTGCGGCGACGTCCGTGACGGGGCACGGGGGACGGACGGTCGAAGCGCTCCCGCTCGAACCCACGCTGCGGCTGCTCCGCGAGGCGGGCGTCCTCGGGACGCCGCGGTGAAACGGTTGATTCCCGCGTCCGCGCAGCCGCCGCTGCCCCGGGCGCGCTTCATCGTCGAGGAGGATCCCGGCCCGGAAGCCGTGCCGCTGGACGTCCTCTTCGTGGGCGGAGGTCCCGCGGGGCTGGCCGGAGCGATCCGGCTCGCGCAACTCGCGGCGCGCGACCGCGAGGAAGGCGGGCCGCTCGCCGACCTCGAGATCGGCGTCCTCGAGAAGTCGGGTGAGCTCGGGGAGCACTGCCTCTCCGGGGCGGTCGTGAACCCGGAGGCCTTCCGCACGCTCTTCCCGGACCTCGACGAGGCGGAGCTCCCCCTCCGGGGCCGCGTGGCGGGCGATCGGGTTCTGCTCCTCACGCAACGCGGAAGGATCCGGCTCCCGACCCCGCCCTCGATGCGGAACCACGGCCATCACGTGGCCTCGATCTGCGAGATCGTGCGCTGGCTGGGCGCGCGGGCGGAGGAGCTGGGGGTGAACGTATTCACGGGGTTCCCCGCCGACGGGCTCCTGATGCGCGGCGGGCAGGTCGTCGGCGTCCGCACGACGCCCGCCGGTCTCGACCGCGAGGGGGATCCGGCGGGCGGCTACATGCCGGCCACGGACCTCTCCGCGCGGGTCACCGTCCTCGCCGAAGGGACCCGCGGGCCTCTGAGCCTGGCCTGGCTCGAGCGGGAAGGCGTCGGTTCGGCGAACCCGCAGATCTTCGCGCTCGGAGTCAAGGAACTGTGGGAGGTCGCCCGTCCGCCCGACGCGGTCACGCATACCATGGGTTGGCCGCTTCCGCGCGATGCGTTCGGCGGCAGCTTCATCTATCCCATGGGCGGGAATCTCGTGTCGCTGGGCCTCGTCGTGGGCCTCGACGCACCCTACGTCGACCTCGACGTACACGCGCTGCTGCAGCGCTTCAAGCAGCACCCGTTCGTGCGCGGGATCCTCGACGGTGGCGAACTCGTGGAGTGGGGAGCGAAGACGATTCCGGAGGGCGGATACCACGCGATCCCCGACCGGCTGAGCGGCGACGGACTGCTCATCGCGGGCGATGCCGCGGGACTCGTCGACGTCGCCTCGCTCAAGGGCATCCACTACGCGATGCGGTCGGGCGTCCTCGCGGCGGACGCCATCGGCCGGGCCCTGGCGGACGGGCGCGGGGAGGAGGACGTCACCGAGGGGGCCGTCCCGGCGGCTCGCCTGGCGTCATACGATGCGGCGCTGCGGGAGAGCCTCGTTCAGGATCCGCTGTACCGCAACCGGAACCAGCGGCTCGCCTTCAAATCCGGCTTCTTCGCGGGAGGCCTCAAGGCGGGGCTCATGCAGGCGACGGGGGGGACGTTTCCCGGCGCCCGGATCCCGAGCGAGCCGGACGCGGCGGACCCCCGCCACAAGCGTCTGGGGCTCGACTCCGCGTACGATTCCGAGCACGCCGTCGCCAAGGTAGACGCGGTCTTCCGCTCCGGGAACGCGACCCGGGACGACATTCCCTCGCACCTCCTGCCGGGTCCGGCAGCGGGCGCGGAGATCTCGCCGGAGATGGCGGAACTTTACGCAAGCCTGTGCCCGGCGGGCGTGTACGAGCGCGACGGCGACGGCCTCGTCGTGAACGCGCCGAACTGCATCGACTGCAAGGCGACGGATGTCCTGGGTCCCCGCTGGACGCCGCGGGAGGGCGGGAGCGGCCCGGCCTACAAGAGGATGTGAGCCGGGCGGGCCGGGCCGCCCGCCCCGGTCAGCGCGCCCCGGTCGGCGTGCCCCGGTCAGCGCGCGCGGCGTTCCATCCCAGCAGCGAGAACGCATCGGCGACCTGCTCGTACCCCGTCCGCATGAGGAAGGCGGAGTTCTTGCCGAAGCTCTTGGCGCCCAGAATGAAGAAACCGGGCTCGGGGTTGCGCAGGGTCTCGGGTTCGAGCGCGTCCTCCCCGATAAGGCAGTCCGCCGGCGCGCCGCCCCGCGGGCCCTGAGCGGCGAGGAGCGCGGCGGAGACCCCCATGGGGCCGAGGGAGGCGTAGCAGGCGTGCACCTGGAGCTGGCGATACAGGCGGTCTTCGGGCTCGTAGCCGACATTCGCCACGATCCGGTCGAAACGGTCGCGCCGAACGTTCCCGGCGACCTCCAGTTCAACCTCGAACCCCCGGGAATCGCGCTGTATCACGGAGAGCAGCCGGCTCCGGGAAAGCCACTCGCAACCGGGAGGCGGCTCGGCGGCGATCGCGTTGGCGCGGCGCGTGAGCTTCACGCGCTCGGGGAGCGGATCGTCCGGAATCGCGCGCAGCGGGGCGCCGTGCGCCTCGCGGCTGGCCCAGGTAAACCGCGTCCCCGGGACGGAGCGGGCGAGCGCCGCGAGGGCGCACGCGGTGGTGGCGGCCGAATGTCCGCTTCCGAGGAGGAGCGTGCGCCGCGCGGCGTAACGCCTGCGCCGGGCGCCGAGCACATCCCGGACGCGGTATTCGATCGCGCGCCGAGCGGAGCGCTCGCCGATGGCGGGCGTGCCGCCCGGGCCCGCCCAGTTGGGCCGCCCGTAGGTCCCCGAGCAGTCGAACACCGCCCGGGCGAACACCTCGGTCTCGGCGCCACTCTCGTCGACGAGCAGCCGGAAGGGCTGCTCGGCCCGGGCGGCCTCGCCGAGCGCCTCGCCCTTCAGCCGATCCGCCCGGGCGACGTCGCGCACGCGCGCGCCCTCGCGGAGATCCACGCGCGAGCGCAGGGCCGCCGCCAGCGGCAGCAGGAAATGCGTCCGCAACTCCGTGCCGGTGAGCAGCGCCTCCGCCGCCGGCAGGTCGACCCCCCGGCCGCGCAGCACCTCCAGCCCGGCGGGGCCCGCGTTCCACTCGAACGGGGAGAAGAGCCGCAGCCAGCCCCAGGCGCGGACGTGATCCGCCACCGCCCCGGCGTCGAACAGGACCGTCGCGAGCCCCGACCGGGCCGCCCGGGCCGCAGCCTCGAGCCCGACCGGTCCGGCTCCGATGATGGCAAGATCCATCGCTCGCACGCGCGCTGGCTCCAGATCGTCGTGGTTTACGGGCGTCTCGACCGCCCGGCCTTCCCGCTGATTCAGTGGCAACCTACTCTCAGGCGATGACGGATCGCGAGAACCCGAAGCGGGCGAGCGCATCGCCTCCGGACTGGGCCCCGGGCCCCATTACGCGGCGGCTGACGCCGGTCACCCGCTGGATCATCACGAACCTCGTGGCTCCGCCCTGCGTCTTCCTTCTCTTCGGTCTCCTCAACCGGACGCGGGTCTACGGGCGGCGGCGCGTTCCCCACGCTCCGAACACGCTCGTCCTCTCGAACCACCAGTCGATGATCGACTCGTTTCCGATCGCCTACCACCTGTTCTTTCCGGAAAAGATGTTCAGGCCCGAACTCGCGCCCTGGAATGCGGCCGCGGCCGAGAACTTCTTCAAGAACCCGTTCCTTGCCTGGGTGTTCCACCAGTTCCAGTGCATTCCGGTGCGGCGCGGGCGCCGCGACCTGAGCGCGATGATCCGCTCGGCCGGCGTGCTTCGAGCGGGGATACTCACGTTCTTCCCGGAGGGCACGCGGTCGCGGGACGGACAGGTCGGACGCGGGCGGGCCGGCGCGGGCATGGTCATCCTCCAGACCCGCCCGCAGGTGGTTCCGGTCACGCTGGAAGGGCTGGATCGCGTCCTTCCCATAGGCTCCCGCCTGCCGAGGATCGGGCAGCGGGTCTCCATCTACGTGGGCCGGCCCGTGCCGTACGACGACCTCGCCGCCGAGGCCCGCTCGCGAAAGAACGCCCAGCGGATCGTCGATCGGGTGATGGAACGGATCGCCTTTCAGCAACGCGTTCTCCGGCGCCTGCACCGCCGTCGCGGGTAGCGGCCCGGGGCGGGGCTCCCGCCGCGTTCCGGCGGCGCTGGACATTCGCGGTCGAATCCGACATTCTTCCCACATGACCATCACAGTGTACTACGTCCTCGTGACGATTCTGCTCGGACTGCTCGTGGGCCTTCTCATGGGCGGCGGTTTCGCGTTAGCATGCCGGCTCCCCGGAACCGATGCGCCTGACCGGGAGGTCCCGCCGGGCTGACCGGATCAGACCGCATTCGCCGATCCCTCCGACCGCGAACCTTCTTCCCGATTTTGTGATCGTACGCTATCTTTCTTGGCTGCGTTCCTGCCGCCAGAGGTACAAATGACAAAGACCTTCCAGGATGACGACGGGCGCCGGTGGAAAGCATGGCTCGCTTCGCGCGAGGTCTTCTGGCCGGACCCGAACGAAAAGGCGCCGCCCGACGATTTCGAGGCGGTCGTGTTCGTCTGTTTCTCCGATCCGTACCAGAGCCAGCGACGGCTTCGGCTTCCGCAAGGTTCGTTCGAACAACTCAGTCTCGATGATCTCAAAATGCACTTCAAGCAGGCGAAACTCGATCCCGCCATCCGCTAGAACAGACACTCGCCGTCCGCGGGGAAGCTCCCGCGCCATACCGAAAGGCCTTGTGACAGAATGACCGCCGCCGCCGGGAAAGGGCTAGAAGGCGTCGTCGCCTCGCAGACTTCACTCAGCTTCATCGACGGACTCAAGGGCATCCTCGTCTATCGGGGCTACAACATCCACGAACTCGCGCCGAACGTCTCGTTCCCCGAGAGCGTGTTCCTGCTCTGGAACGGGCGATTGCCGAGGCGTTCGGAACTCGTCGAGTTCGAGGCGGCGCTCGCCGCCCAGCGCGCACTGGACCCGCGAACGATCGAGGGACTGAAGGGTCTTCCCGCGGAGACCGTGCCGATGTCGGCCCTTCGGACCGGCGTCTCGCTGGAGGGCGTGTACGATCCGGATGCCGAGGACAACTCGATCGAGGCGAACCGGCGCAAGGCCGAACGGCTGGTGGCGAGAACCCCCACGATCATTGCCGCGATACACCGCATCCGGCAGGGACTGACGCCGCTGGATCCCGACCCATCGCTCTCGCTGTCCGCGGACTTCGTAAGGATGGCGAACGGCGAGCCCGGCACGGACGAAGCCGTCGATGCGCTCGACCGGACGCTGCTCCTGTATCTCGACCACGGGTTCAACGCGTCGACCTTCGCCTGTCGCGTCATCGCCGCCACGCTGGGGGACATGCACTCGGCCGTGACGGGGGGCGTCGGGGCGCTTAAGGGCGAGCTGCACGGCGGGGCGAACGCGAGGGCCATGCACACGCTGCTCGAGATCGGCGACACGGACAACGTCGGACCGTGGCTCGACAGGGCCTTCGCCGAGAAGCGGAAGATCATGGGCTTCGGCCACCGCGTCTACAAGACGGAGGATCCGCGGGCGACGCACCTTCGCGAGATGTCGCGCGTGCTCACCCAGCAGGCGGGGCTCGGGAAGTTCTATGAGATGTCCCGGAAGCTGGAGGACCGGATGATCTCCGAGAAGGGGATCAATCCGAACGTCGACTTCTACTGTGCGACGGTCTACTACGCGCTGGGCATTCCGATCGACCTCTACACGCCGCTCTTCGCGATGGGCCGGATGGGCGGCTGGACGGCGCACGTGATGGAGCAGCACGCCGACAACCGGCTCATTCGGCCCCGTGCGGAGTATGTGGGGGAGATGGACCTGCGCTGGGTGCCGATGGAAGAGCGCTGAGCCGAAGTCGCGGGAGGGGCCGGGGCCCGCCGCGTCCGGCGCCGGCCATCATGCCAACGGAAGCGGGCCGCAGGCCTCAAGGGGGCTGCCGAGCCCGCTTCTTTCGTTGAGACCAGGGTCGAGAACGGAGTCGAGACAAGGAAGGTGTCGGTGGAGATACGCTCGGGGATACCTGTCGAACGGGAACTGGATGCCCTCGTCATCCCGTGGTTCGATGACGCGGCGGCGACGGACGAGTGGTGGGAAAGCGCGGCGACGGCGTGGCTGGAGAGCCGTGGGGGCTCCGGGGAGGCGTCGGGCTGGGTGCGGCTTGGAGCCGTCGACGCCCCCGATGTCTTCGTCGTTCGCCTCGACGCCGGAGCGCGGCGGATGGAGGAGTCGTGCCGGCGGGCGGCGGGGGCCGGGGTCCGGGCGGCTCGCGAACGGGGCCTCGCGTCGGTCGGGTTCCGCGTGCCGGAGACGGCGGACGGGGCGGCGTGGCAGGCGTCCGCCGAAGGGCTCACCCTCGGGGACTGGCGTTACGACGGACTCCGCGACACGGAGGGCCGCGCCGCCGCCCCGGAAGAGCGGGTTCTCATCGCGGGGGGCGAGGCCGGCCGCGCGGCCGAAGCCGCGGTGCGGCGGGGCTGCGCGCTCGCCGAGGCGCAGAACGCCGCGCGCGAACTCGTGACGCTGCCGGGCAACGTGGCGACGCCGCGCTACCTCGCCGCGGAGGCGGAGCGGCTGGCGGCGGAACACGGCTTCCGCGTCCAGGTGCGCGACCGGGATCGGCTGGAGGAGGAAGGGTTCGGGGGACTCCTCACCGTGGCCCGCGGGTCCGTCGAGGAGCCGCGCTTCATCGAGATGGAGCACGAGGGGTCGGGCGGAGACCCCGTCGTCGTCGTCGGCAAGGGCGTGACCTTCGATGCCGGAGGGATTTCGCTCAAGCCCGCCTCGGGCATGGAGGACATGAAGTATGACATGGCGGGCGCGGCGGCCGTGTTCGGGGTCATGATCGCGGCGGCGCGCCTCGACATCCCGCAGCGCGTGATCGGCCTCGTGCCCGCGACCGAGAATCTCCCGGCGGGAGATGCCGTGAAGCCGGGGGACGTGATCCGCGGACTGTCGGGCAAGTCGATCGAGGTTATCAACACGGATGCGGAGGGCCGCCTCATCCTGTCGGACGCGCTGACCTACGCGCAGCGGCTCGCCCCGGTGGCGATCGTCGACATGGCCACGCTGACCGGAGCCTGCGTCGTCGCCCTCGGCCATCACGCGGTGGCCGTGCTCGCGAACGACCGGGGCATCGCCGACGAGCTGTCGGAGGCCGGCGAAGCGACCGGGGAACGGACGTGGCCTCTGCCGCTGTGGAAGGCGTATCGGACCCAGCTCGACTCCGATATCGCGGACATCAAGAACATCGGCGGCCGGGGCGCCGGCACGATCACCGCCGGCTGGTTCCTGCGGGAGTTCGTGTCGGACGACGTGCCGTGGGCGCACCTCGACATCGCGGGCACGGCCTGGGCGAAGGAGGCGCGCGGCTGGCAGCCGAAGGGAGCCACCGGGGTCGGGGTCCGGCTCGTCCATGAATGGCTGCGCGTCCGCGAGCGAGGGTGACGAAGATCTTCGCCGCGGGGTTTCGCCACGGGCGGCCCGGCGCGCTGCTGCTCGCGGTCGCGGGCGTCTCCGCGGCGCATGCCCAGGAGCCGCCGATCACGGACAGCCTGGAAGTCGTGCCCGACTCGGTCCTCGCCGCCTTCGCCGACAGCGCGCCGCCACGGGCCCAGAGCTTCCCCGGGCGGCTGTCGGGGCTGCGCGGCCCGACGCACGAGATCTTCGACTGCGACCGGGAGTGCGTGCACGCGTCGCCCTCCTTCACCCTCCTCGAACTCCTCCTCGAGCACGTTCCGGGAATCACGGGGGTGCGCGGCGAGTTCTTCCAGGGGCCCCACCACGTTTTCGACGGCGGCTTCGGGCCGGGGTTCGCGGCCCTCTACGTCGACGGCCGCGAAGTCCTCGGCCTCTCCCGAGCGCAGACGGACCTCCGGCGCGTGTCGCTGAACTACGTCGATCGGGTGCGCGTGTATCGCGGCGCGGACGGCCTCGTCATCGACGTGGACCTCATCCGCCACGACGGGGTGCAGGCCTACTCCCGCGTGAGCGGGCTGACCGGAGACCCGCGTTCCGAGATCCTCGACGCCGTCTTCGCCAACTCGCTGGGCGGCGCGTCGAACGTCGAAGCGTCCTTCGAGCGGTACGATGTCCAGGATCGCCAGAACAACCAGGACCGGTTCGCCGTACAGGGCCGCTTCTCGTGGATGCCGCGCTCGAACGACCTCGGGGTGCAGTTCGAGTATCGCAACGAGACCATCGAGCGCACCGGGCTCGACACGCTGAATTTCTCGCGCAGGGAGTTCGTGCTCCGGACGCGCGCGAACCTCGGGGAAAGGGCCCAGCTCGAAGCCTACGGGCAGGCCACGAGCTTCACGGACGTCGTCGCCAACCTCCCGGACAGCATTTCGCCGCCGCAGCGCGGCGCCGATGGCGTCGGCGTGCGGTTCTCGGCGCGACCCGGGTCGGGCGGGGTCTCCGTGGGCCTCCGTTTCGCCGGGCGCGACCCCTACGCATCGCGCCTCGCGGACCTCTCGGCCTGGCAGCCCATCGGCCCCTTCGCGCTCGAGGGAGGGGCGGAACTCGCGAGCTGGAACGAGTTTCCGACGAAGTCCTGGCGGGCGGGGGCGGCCTTCCGGGAGACGCTCCTCTTTCCGATCGAGCTGAGGGCGTTCACCGCGAAGGGAACGCGGGGCATCGGCTTCCCCCAGCACCCCGCGCTGGACACTCTCGACACCCCGGACTTCCTCCCTGCGGACAGCGTGCGGTTCGATTCGCGCGGCGCGGCGGCGGCAGTCGCCATCGGGCCGTTCAACCTCTCCGGCCGCTACTCGGAGCAATGGATGGACCGGCAGGTCGGCTTCGGCGCTCCGTTCGACCGCCTCGTCGTCGCGGACTCGGGGGAGGTGGACATCACCTCGCTGGAAGTACGCTTCGACGGTCCCGTCGTGCCCCTCGGCGTGCTGCTGCGGGGAGTGGAGCCGATCCGCCTGCGCGCCTCGTGGCGGAAGTTCGATTCGCGCGGCGCCGAGACGCTCTTCCTGCCCGAACGCCTGTTCCGCACGGAACTGTACCTGTCCGACACCTTCTTCGACGAGAGCCTGCGCATCTGGCTGTCGGTGTTCGTCGATCGCCGCGGGGCGCGGCTGGTCCCCGTCCCGGGTTCGCCCGATCCGGCGATGCTGGAGGCCGACAGCTGGCTGGGCGGACACCTGATGTTCAAGATTGCCGACTTTCGGTTCTTCTGGCGGTTCGGCAACCTGGGTGCGGACCGGCTCGGAGATTTTCAGGGCGCGAACTTTCCCCGGCAGCTCAACGTGTTCGGTCTGCGCTGGGAGTTCTTCAATTGATCGGCCGGGCGCCGCGCCGGGAGACGTCGAAGTGATTCGCAGCATGACCGGCTACGGGTCCGCGACCGTGACGCGGGAGGGCGGCACGGTCACGGTCGAGGCGCGCTCGGTGAATTCCCGGGGGCTGAAGGTCGTGGTGAAGGCGCCCCCCGGGCGCGAGGGATGGGAAAGCGGGCTTCGCGCCCTCGCGGAATCCCGGGCCCGCCGCGGCCGTCTGGATCTCTTCGTCCGCGTGGAGGGCGCGTCCGACGCGGGAGGCGCGAGCCTGGACGAGACACGCGTGCGGGAAGTGCTCGACGCGTGTGCACGGCTTCGGGATGACTTCGGGGTTTCCGGCGAGCCGGACATCGCTTCGCTGCTTCGCGTGGGCGGCATCTTCCGAAAGGCGGGGGTCGACGGCGCGGAGTTCGTCCCCGAGACGGAAGATGTGAAGCGGGCGGCGGCCGAGGCGCTCGAGCTCCTGGTGGAGATGCGGGACCGGGAGGGGGCCCGGCTCGAGGTCGACCTCCGGGGACGGCTGGCGGGGATCCGCGACGCCGTCGATGGCGCGGAGGCGCTGGCGCCGGAGCGGCTCGAACGAGAGCGGCGCCGGCTTCGCGACGCGGTCGCGGACCTCGCCGGGAAGGGCTTGGATGAGGATCGGCTGACGCGCGAGATCGCGCTCATCGCGGATCGCTGGGAGATCAGCGAGGAACTCGTGCGTGCCCGCTCGCACGTCGAAGCCTTCGCGGAGTTCCTCGAAGCCCCCGTCGACGAACCCGTGGGGCGGCGCCTCGGCTTTCTCGTTCAGGAGCTGCAGCGCGAGGTCAACACGCTGGGCGCAAAGGCGAACGACTCCCGAATATCGAGACTCGTAGTGGAAGCGAAGAACGAGATCGAGAGGCTCCGGGAGCAGGTGGAAAACGTCGAGTGAGCCGCGACGAGGCCGGGTCGCGTGCCCTCTTTCCCGTCATCCTCTCCGGACCCTCCGGGGCCGGGAAGACGACGATCCGTGATCGACTGCTCGCCGAGGCCGGTTCCCCCGGATTCCATTTCTCCGTCTCGATGACGACGCGCGAGCCGCGGACGGGGGAGCGGGATGGCGTGGACTACCGGTTCGTCCCGCGAAGCCGGTTCGAGGCGCTGGTGGACTCCGGGGCGATGCTCGAATACGCGACCGTCCACGGCGAGCGCTACGGGACGCCGCGCGACAACCTCGACCGGGCGCGGGAAGCGGGCGCGCACCTCCTGCTCGATATCGACGTGCAGGGGGCGCGGCAGGTGTGGGGGGCCGTCGCGGAGGTCCTCTCGATCTTCGTCGTCCCGCCCAGCGCGGAGCGGATCGCGCGGCAGCTGAAGGGCCGGGGCAGCGAAAGCCCGGAGCAGCTTCGCCGCCGGCTCACCAACGCCCGATCGGAGCTGGAGGCCGCGGCGGAGTTCGATCGGCTCGTCGTCAACGACCGGATCGAGGACGCGGTCGCGGAGGTATCCGCGCTCGTGGCGAAGGGACTCGTGCCCGCCGGCCGCCTCGGAGCGGCGGAGCGGCAATGCGTGAAGCGCATCATCGGGGAGTTGGATGCCGTTTGACGCATGTGGTAGATTCCTCGGCGGGCGCGGTCCGGCGAGGGACCGCGGCACGGAATGAAAGGGAGAGATGGAATGAAGGTGTTTACGCCGGACGCCGTGGCGAAGGCGGCGACCAACAAGTACCTGGGCGTGCTCGTCGCCGCGAAGTATGCGCGCGAACTCAACGCCCTCCCGCTCGAGCGCTCGCCGTACGGCGCGGAGAAGCTGACGACGGTCGCGGCGGACGCGCTGACCTCGGAGGAAAAGAAGCTCCAATACCGGCTGGTTCGGGCGCGCCCCACCCTCATGCCCTAGTCGGCCGGGCACTTCCGTGCGGCCCTTTGACGGTCGTCGCGTACTGCTCGTCGTATCCGGCGGGATCGCCGCGTACAAGAGCGCGATCCTCACCCGCCGCCTGATCGAGGCCGGGGCCGGGATCGAGGTCATCCTGACCGCCGCGGCCGAGCGCTTCATCGGACGCGTCACCTTCGAGGGGATCACGTGCCGGCCCGTACACGCGTCCCTGTGGGACCGGCCCATGGCGCACCTGGACCTCGGGCTCGAAGCCGATGTCGTCGTCGTGGCGCCCGCGACGGCCAACCTGATCTCCAGGCTCGCGGCCGGCGCGGCGGACGACCTCGCGACGACCGCCGTGCTCGCCTCGCGGGCGCCCGTGATCATCTGCCCCGCGATGAACACGCGGATGTGGGAGCATCCGATCACCCGGGCGAACGTCGCGCGTCTCGTCGACGTGGGCTACGGGATCGCCGGTCCCGCCGCCGGCCCGCTCGCGGAGGGGGAGAGCGGGCCCGGACGGCTCCTGGAGCCGGAGGAGATCCTGCCGCGCATCGGGCGGGCGCTCGAGGCGGCCACCGGCCTGCGCGGCCGGAAGGTCGTCGCGACGGCGGGGCCGACGAGAGCCGCGCTGGATCCCGTCCGCTTCATCTCGAACCGCTCCTCCGGCCGCATGGGCTTCGCGCTCGCCGAGGCCGCCTGGCGGCGCGGCGCCGACGTCACGCTCATCAGCGGGCCCGGCCCGCTGCCGCGGCCCTCGGGGCCCGACGTGGTGGAGGTCGAGACCGCCGGGGAGATGCTGGCCGTTTTGGAGACCGCGTTGACCGATGCGGACATCCTCCTGATGGCCGCGGCCGTCGGCGACTTCGAGCCGGCCCGCGCGGCGGACTCGAAGATCAAGAAGGGCGACGCGGCGGAGAAGGAGTTCGAACTCACGCTCCGGGCGGGCCCGGACCTGCTGCTCGAGACGCGGGCTTTCCGCGAACGGAAGGGAATCTTTACTCTGGGTTTCGCGCTCGAGACGGAGGACCTCCTGGCCCGCGGACGAGAGAAGCTCGAGCGGAAGGGCATGCACCTCGTTGCGGTGAACTCGGCCGTGGAGCCCGGCGCGGGATTCGAGTCCGAGACGAACCGCATCACGTTGATCGACCGGAGCGGCAGGGTCGAGGAGTTGCCTTTGGCGAAGAAGACGGAGTTGGCGGACGCACTGCTCGACCGGGTCGAGGCCTCGATCCCGGCGGTCGCGGAGAGTTGAACCCCCCGGATGCCGGGGCCCGGACGCTCGCTCGCGCCTTTCTTGAGCAGACGCTCTCCTCGGAAGGGAACGCACTCCTGCTCGAACACGCGACGCGCGAACAGGTCCTGCGTCGCCTGGCCTCGACCGGGCGCGTGGCGCCCGCGCGCGGCGCGACTCCCCCGGACGCGGGCGCGAGCCCGGCCCCCGCGGTGACGGCGTCGGAGATCGCGTCGGCGCGGGACCTCGAGAGCCTGGCCGCGCTCGTCGCCTCCTGCACGCGCTGCACCCTCCATGAATCCCGGAAGAACCCGGTCTTCGGCGAGGGCGCGGCGCACGCCCGCGTCGTCTGCGTGGGCGAGGCGCCCGGGAAGCACGAGGACGACACCGGCCGCCCCTTCGTCGGCCGCGCCGGCCAGTTGCTCGACCGCCTGCTGATGTCGATCGGGCTCCCGCGGACGTCCGTCTATATCTGCAACGTGCTCAAGTCCCGGCCGCCCCGGAACCGCGACCCGCTTCCCGAAGAGGTGGCGGCCTGCGCTCCCTATCTCCTGCGGCAGCTTGCGCTCATCGAACCCGAGGTGATCATCGCCTTCGGCGCCTTCGCCGCGCGCACGCTCCTCGAGACGAAATCCGCGCTCGGCCGGCTCCGCGGCACCGTGCACCGCTATTCCGGGTACCCTGTCGTCGCCACCTATCACCCGGCCGCGCTGCTCCGTAACCCCGGCTGGATCCGGCCGACGTGGGAGGATCTGCAGATCGTGCGCGGCATGCTCGACGGCGCCGGAGATCGCGAGGCCCGCATTGGCTGAGACGGCGATCAGCCTCCCCAGCGACGAGATCGAGGCCCGGCGCACGCCCTGGTCCGAGGAAGCCGAGATCTCGGTCCTCGGGGCGATGCTCATCGACGGCGACGCCGTAGCCGTCGCCCTCGAACGAATCGACGATTCCGCCTTCCACCGGGAAGGCAACCGCCGGATCTTCCGCGCGATGGTGCGCCTGTACGGGCGCGGCGACGTGATCGACGCGGTCACGCTCGCGGACGAACTGCAGACCGCGGCGGAACTCGATGCCGTCGGCGGGATGGCGTACCTCGCGAAGCTCGTGGACGCCGTGCCCACCGCCGCCAACATCGCCTACCACTGCCGGATTCTGCGCGACAAGACAGTGCTTCGGCGACTCATCTCCAGCGCCACCGAGATCATCCAGGACGCCTACGAAACGGGATCGGGCGAAGTCGACGAGACGCTCGACCGCGCGGAGCAGAGGATCTTCGAGATCTCGCAGGCGGAGCAGCGCGGAACCTTCGTCCGCATCAAGGAAGTTCTGCGCTCGACGATGGATCGGATCGACGAACTCGTGCGGAACCCGGGCTCGATCACCGGCGTCGCATCGGGATTCCCCGATCTCGACCGGATGACGGCGGGGTTCCAGCCGGCCGACTTGATCGTCCTTGCCGGGCGCCCCTCCATGGGCAAGACGGCTCTCGCCCTGAACATCGCCCAGCACACGGCGATCGGCGGGGACGTCCCGGTGGCGATCTTCTCGCTCGAAATGTCGAGAGAGTCGCTCGTCCAGCGGATGCTGAGCGCGGAGTCCAAGGTGGATTCGAGCCGGATCCGGACGGGGCGGCTGTCGTCCGACGACTTCACGCGGCTGGCGAGCGGAGCCGGACACCTGAACACGGCGCCGATCTGGATCGACGACACGCCCGCGATCTCGCCGATCGAACTCCGGGCCAAGGTGCGGCGGCTGCACGCGGAAGTCGGCGTCGGGCTCGTCGTGCTCGACTACCTGCAGCTGATGTCCGGCGGCGCGCGCGTCGAGAACCGACAGCAGGAAATCAGCGCGATCTCCCGGTCGCTCAAGGCGATCGCGAAGGAGGTCGGCGTGCCGCTCCTCGCCCTCTCCCAGCTCTCGCGGGCGCCCGAACAGCGCGAGGGGAATCGGCCGCGGCTCTCGGACCTGCGCGAGTCCGGGGCGATCGAACAGGATGCGGACGTCGTCCTCTTCATCTTCCGCGAGGAGATGCACCGCAAACCGGAAGAGGTGGAGGAACGGGGATTGGCGGGGAAGGCCGAACTCATCGTGGGCAAGCAGCGCAACGGGCCGACCGGAACCGTCGAACTCTATTTCCACAAGGCCTTCACGGCGTTCGAATCCGTGAGCCGCCGTCCGGAACCCGACTAGTGCCGGCGGAAGGCCCGGCGGCCGTCGGCGTCGGCGCCGTCGTCGTCGCGGCGGGGCAGGGACACCGCTTCGGCGCGCCGCAGCCCAAGCAGTTCGTCGACCTCTGCGGCATGCCCGTTCTCGCCTGGTCGCTGCGGACTCTCGTGAATCATCCCGATGTCGATCGCGTCGTGGTCGTGCTGTCGCCGTCGCGGGCGGCCTCGCCCCCGGCCTGGCTTCCGGACGGGGTTCTCGTCGTGCCGGGCGGGGTGTTTCGCGCCGATTCCGTGCGTGCCGGCGTCGAGGCCCTGGCGGGTGGCGTCGAAACCGTGCTCGTGCACGATGGGGCGCGTCCGTTCGTGTCCGCCGCGCTCGTTTCCCGCGTCGTGGACGGAGCCCGGGCGGGCCCGGTGGTGCCGGTGGTCGCCGTGGAGGACACGGTGAAGCGCGTGGACGAGGGCGGCTGGATCGAGGGGACCGTGCCGCGCGAGCGACTCCGCCGCGTACAGACGCCGCAGGGGTTCCCGGCCCGGGTGCTGAACCGCACCCACGCGATCGACGATGCGGGCACATGGGAAGCGCAGGACGCCGGCGCCGTGACGGACGACGCGCTGCTGTGCGAACGGCTCGGCATCGACGTCGCGACGGTGGAGGGAGATCCGGCCAACCTGAAGATCACGACAGCGGAGGACCTCGCGCTCGCGCGCGCCATGGTTGAGACCGGGTTGATCGCTGCGGGGAACTAGTGGGAACCGGTGTCGGGTCGTTGTTTCATGGAGACGGGAGCGGGAGCGGTATCGACGTGGTGAAGTGGCGCGAGTGGGCGGGCGGTTCGGAGGCCGCCGGGCGGGGCCGGACTCTGGCGACGGATGATGACGCGCTCGACCGGGCGGCGGTGCTGCTCGACGCCGGGGGGGTCGTGGCGCACCCGACCTCGACGGTGTACGGGCTGGGGGGCCGGCCGCGGCCGGAGGTCGACGCGCGGGTCGCCGCGATCAAGGGTCGGCCGCCGGGGCCGCTGATCCGGCTCGCCGCGAGCCGCGATGCGCTCATCGAGGCGTTGCCGGGGGCGCGGTGGACGGCCGCCGCGCGCCGGCTCGCCGATGCATTCTGGCCCGGGCCGCTGACTCTCGTGCTGGAGGACGGCACCGACACCGGCGTGGCCGTGCGCGTCGACCCTCATCCGGTCGTGAGACGCCTCCTCGATCGGGCCGGCGGGCTGCTCACGTCTACCAGCCTGAACGTGACGGGGAGGTCTCCGGCGAGGACGGGCCGGGAGGTGCGCGCCGTCCTGTCGGAGGTCGGGTCCGGGGCGGGAACCGTGGGCTGGCTCGACGCGGGCGATCTCGCCGGCTCGGCGCCGTCGACCCTCGTGCGCGTGACGGGGGCCGCGGCCGAACTCCTCCGGGAGGGCGCCGTGTCGGCGGCGGATGTCGCCCGGACCCTCTCGGCGCACCCCCGATCCCCGCATCCTGTCGGAGGATCGTGCCGATGAACCTTCTCTTCGTGTGCACCGGCAACATCTGCCGCAGTCCGATGGCCGAGGCGATCGCGCGTGCGGAGGCCGCCGCCCGGGGATGGACGGAAGTCTCCTGCGCATCGGCGGGCACCTTCGCGCTTCCCGGCCGGCCGGCCTCGGGTCCCGGGATCGCGGTCGCCGCCGCGCACGGCCTCGACCTCGCTGGGCACGCCTCGCGGGAACTCTCGCTCGAACTGCTCGAATGGGCGGACCTGATCATCGGCATGGAGGCGTCCCACGCCGGAGCGGCGGCGCGCCTGGCTCCGGACGCGGCGGTCCACGTCATGACGGACTTCCTGCCCGAGGAGCACGCGCGGAGCGCGGGCGGGGTCCCGGATCCGTACGGCGGCGACTTCGAGACGTACGAGGCGACGCGGGCGCTGCTGACGCTCGCCATGCGGGGGCTCTTCGACGCGCTCGGCGAAGATGCGGGGGGAGGACGCGAAGGTTCCGGGCCGTGACCCTCCGCTTCGCGCTCCTCGGGGACCCCGTGCGGCACTCGATTTCACCCGCGATGCACCGCGCGGCCTTCGAGGTTCTCGGACTCGACGCGGAATACACCGCCCGCCGGACCGCGCCGGACGAGGTCGGACCCATCATGCAGGGCGCGGATCTGGCGGGCGGGAACGTGACGCTCCCGCACAAGCTGCGGGCGGCCCGAGCGCTCGCTCGACCCGGCGCCGCGGTCCGGGCGACCGGGGCGTGCAACTGCTGGTGGCGACGGCCGGACGGCGAACTCGCGGGTGACAACACGGACGTCGGCGGGCTCCGCCTTGCCCTTTCCCGTTTCGGCTTCGAGCCGCGGGGCGCGCGCGTCCTCCTCCTGGGCGCCGGGGGGGCGGCCCGGGCGGCGGTCCATGCGCTGCTCGAAGGCGGGGTGTCGTCCGTCGAGATCCTCAACCGGACGCCGGCACGGGCCCAGGCCCTGCGTGACCGGGCGCTGGCCCACGCGGCGGAAGCCGACAGCGCGGCCGACACCCACCGCGTCGCCGAGGGCGTGCGCGTCGTCGCCGCGCCCCACGCCGGTGCGACGTACGATCTCGTACTGAACTCGACGAGCCTCGGGCTCGCTTCCGGCGACCCGCTCCCCCTCGACCTCGATCGGGGCGCGGTCCGGGGGCGGTGCGGCGCCGCCTTCGACATGGTGTACGCGGCGGGAGGGACGGCGTGGATTCGCCACGCGCGCGGGCTCGGCATCCGGGCCATGGGCGGACTCGACATGCTCGTGGGCCAGGCGGCGCTCTCGCTCGAGCGATGGTTCCCCGGCCGCCCGGCCCCGTTCGAGGCGATGCGGGAGGCGGCCGTGGCTGAACTCGCGAGTCGGCCGGGGCCGGAACCCGGGGACGGATCGCGCCCCGCGTGAGGGCCGTGGCGCGCGCCGGCCGACTCCGTCTCGTGGGCAGGGCGGCGGCCGCGGCCTTCGATGCGCTCGTGCCCGCCGCGTGCGTGGGGTGCCGACGCGGCGTCGCTCCGGATGGCCCGCCGCTGTGCGCCCTCTGCCGGTCGCGATTCCCCCGCCTCGCGAGTCCCCGCTGCCCGCGCTGCGCCCAGCCGCTCGGCAACATCGCCGCGGCGGCCGGGGCCCCGGCACAGGGGCGGCCGGTACGGTGCGGCACCTGTGAGGAGTGGCCCGATGTCCTCGTCGCGGCCGACGCGCCTTTCGTCTTCAAAGGCCTGGCTGCCCGGACGGTGCATGCCCTGAAGTACGACCGCTGGCGCGCCCTCGCTCCGTGGATGGCGGCCCGCATGGCTCCCGGCGCCGAGGCGATGGCGTCCCGCATCGGCGGAGCCGCGCCCTGGCTGGTCCCGGTGCCGCTGACGCCCGCCCGGCAGCGGGAACGGGGATTCAACCAGGCTGCGGAACTCGCCGGCGCGCTGGCCGACCGCGGCGTGGGGTCGCTGGGGTCGTTCCTCGGCCGCCGCCCGGGGGGCGGCCGCCAGGCGGGCGTCCGCGGGGCACTGCGCCGGGCGAACGTACAGGGCCGTTTCCGGTTGCGCGCCGGCCTCCCGGACGAGCGCCGAAGCGCGATTGTCGTGGATGATGTGCTCACGACCGGAGCGACCGCGATCGCCTGCGCCGAGACGCTGGCCGAGGCTGGATTCCGCAGCGTGGCCACCGTTAGTTTTGCGCGCACCTTGCGTCCCCTGGACGGGGACGAATCCACGACCGGGGTACTTCGCCCCTAGCAGCCAGTTCTTCCCGAGAGGAATCCGAATGAGTGTGAGGGTTGCCATCAACGGTTTCGGCCGCATCGGCCGGAATATCCTCCGCGCGGCGCTTCAGAACCCGCGCGGGGACCTTGATTTCGTCGCGATCAACGATCTCACGGATGCGGCGACGCTCGCCCATCTGTTCAAGTACGACTCCGTGCACGGGCGCTTTCCCGGCGAAGTGCGCGTGGAAGACGGAGAACTCGTGGCGGGGGAGGAACGCGTCCGCGTCTTTTCCGAGCGCGACCCGGCCGACCTCCCGTGGGCGGAGCTCGACGTGGACATCGTGATCGAATCCACGGGCATCTTCCGCAAGCGGGAGGATGCGACCCGGCACCTGCGCGCCGGCGCGAAGAAAGTCCTCATCTCCGCCCCGGGCATCGAGCCGGACATCACCCTCGTCCTCGGCGTGAACGCGGACGAATACGACCCGGCGAAGCACGACGTGATCTCGAACGCGAGCTGCACGACCAACTGCATCGCTCCGGTCGTGAAGGTGCTGCTGGACCGCTTCGGTTTCGAGCGCGGCCTGATGACGACGGTCCACGCGTACACGAACGGGCAGCAGCTCCTCGACCTCCCGCACAAGGACCTCAGGCGCGCCCGCGCCGCCGCGGTCTCCATCATCCCCACGACGACGGGAGCGGCGAAGGCAGTGGGTCTCGTTCTCCCGCAGGTGAAAGGGAGGCTGGACGGGATGGCGATGCGCGTCCCGACTCCGGACGTGTCGATCGTGGACCTCGTGGCCACCGTGTCGCGGGACACCTCGGCGGACGAGATCAACACCGCGTTTCGCGAGGCGGCGGAGGGACCGCTCGACGGCGTGCTCGACTACACCGAGGAACCGCTCGTCTCCATCGACTTCACGGGACACCCGGCGAGCGCGATCGTCGACGCGCAATCGACGTCGGTCATGGACGGTACGCTCGTGAAGGTCATCTCGTGGTACGACAACGAGTGGGGATATTCGAACCGCCTCGTGGACCTGGCGAGTTTCGTCGGAGAGCGTCTGCCCGCCACCGTCGGGGCCTGAGCGGCCCGCGCCCGTCCCTCCGTGATCAGGACCCTACGTGACCTCCCGGCCGGACTGGCCGGGAAGCGCGGGCTCGTGCGGGTGGACTACAACGTGCCGCTCGACGCCGGGCAGGTTGCGGACGCGACGCGCATCGAAGCCTCGCTGCCGACGCTCCGGTGGTTGCTGCGGCGTGACGTGCGGCCCGTGCTGCTCTCGCATCTGGGCCGGCCGGGCGGACGGCCGGATCCCGCGCTGTCGCTGGCGCCCGTGGCCGGTGCGCTCGCCGGCCTCCTCGATGCCGAGGTGCTCTTCTCCGCGCCGTGCGACGGTGAAGCGGCGCTCCGCGCCAGCCGCGAACTGACGACCGGGCAGATCCTCCTCGCGGAGAACACGCGTTTCCTGCCCGGGGAGACGGCGAACGACGACGCCCTCGCCGCCCGGCTCGCCCGGCTCGGCGACTTCTTCGTCAACGACGCGTTCGGCACGCTGCACCGGGCGCACGCCTCCACGACCGGCGTGCCCGCCCTCCTGAGCCCCTCCGCGGCGGGGCTGCTCGTCGAGCGCGAACTCGAGGCGCTTGGCGCGCTCGACCGCCCGCGCCGTCCGTTCGTCGTCGCCTTCGGCGGGGCCAAGATCGGCGACAAGATCGAACTCATGCGCCGCTTCGTGGAACGCGCCGATCTGCTTCTCGTGGGCGGCGCCATGGCGAACACGTTCCTCCGCGCGCAGGGCATCGAGACCGGCGCCTCGCTCGTCGAGGAGGAGGCGCTCGATCTCGCCCGGTCGATCCTGGCCGCCGGAGGGGAACGGATCCGGCTGCCGACCGACGTGATCGTCCTGGACCGGCAGGGCGGGGAGGGGGAGCGCGTCGCGGCGGTCGGGGTCGGCGAAATCGAGCCGGAGATGGCCGCCCTGGACATCGGGCCCGAAACCCGCGCCCGCTATGCCGAAGCGCTGGGCGGGTGCGCCGCCTTCTTCTGGAACGGCCCCATGGGCCTGTTCGAGGATCCGCGCTTCTCCGCCGGCACCTTCGCCATGGCGGAAGCCGCCGGGGAGGCGACCGTGGCGGGTGGGTTCACCGTCATCGGAGGCGGCGACTCCGCGGCCGCCGTCCGCCGGGCCGGGCTCCACGACCGCGTATCGCACGTCTGCACCGGCGGCGGCGCGGCCCTCGAGTACCTGTCGAGCGGGCGTCTGCCCGGACTCGACGTTCTCACCGAAAGGAGACGTCCGTGAGTCAGCCGCCGAGCCGGCCGCACACCCCCGTGTTCGCCGCGAACTGGAAGATGTGCCACGGCCCCGCCGAGACCGGGGCGTTCGTGGAACGGTTCACGGCGCGCTACCGGCGCCGCAGCGACGCGACGGTGGTCGTGTTCCCCCCCGCCATCAGCCTGCCGGCCTTCGCCGCGGCGGCCTCCGACCGGCCTGACCTCGAGTTCGGCGTGCAGGACGTGCACACCGAGATCGAAGGCGCGCACACGAGCGGAATCTCGGCGGCCATGGTCCCGGCCACCGGCGCCACCTGGGCGTTGGCGGGCCACTCCGAACGCCGGCGCGAGTTCGGCGACGCCGATGCGGATGTGGGACGCAAGCTCGTCCGCATCCTGGAGGCCGGCCTCCGTCCCGTCCTGTGCGTGGGAGAGACGCTCGATGAGCGGGAGTCCGGACGGCTCGCGGTGGTGCTCGAGACGCAGATCCGGGAAGCGGTTCGCCCCCTCGGCCGCGAGGGCCGGGCCCACCTCGTCTACGCCTACGAGCCTGTGTGGGCGATCGGCACCGGACGCACGGCGAGCCCCGCCGACGCCGCGGAGGCCCACGCCCTCGTGCGCGAGCAGCTGGCGCGCGCCGAAGGGTGCGATGCCGAACGGGCGGCGATCCTCTACGGCGGGAGCGTCAAGCCGGCCAACATCGAGGCGCTCCTCGCGGCCCCCGGCGTGGACGGCGTGCTCGTGGGCGGTGCGAGTCTCGATCCCGACAGCTGGGCCGCGATCTGCGCGGCGGGCCGGTAAAGTGTAACTGGCCCCGTCCGTCCGTCCCCTCTAGTTTTATCGGCTGATCCAACCAATGGCAGGTAGACGATGTTCCCGTTCCTGATTCTGTTGATTTCGGTGATCGCGCTCGTGCTGTGCGTGATGATCCTCCTCCAGTCCGCCAAGGGCGGTGGGCTCGCCGCGTCCTTCGGCGGCGCCTCGTCCTCGACGGACTCCTTCATGGGAGGGCGTCAGGCGGCCAACGCGCTGACGAAGATGAGCTGGTACGGCGGGGGGAGTTTCCTCTTCCTCGCGCTCGTGCTCACCGTGCTCTCCTCACGTCCGGATGCGGCGCCGGAATCGATCCTGCGTCAGGGACTTCCCGGCCAGCAGAGCCTCCCCGAAGCGCCGGCTTCCCTGCTGGAGGCGCCGCCCGACCTCGGGGAAGGCGCGGCTCCGTCCGATGAGGCCGCGGCGGGAGCGGAGGAAGGCGCCGCCGTTCCCGATGGGACGGAAGGCGAGGAAGGGGACCCCGGTTCCGGGAGCGGCAACCCCGGTTCGTAGCCCGGAACCCCGGTTCCCGGCCGAGCTCAGTCCCCGGCGGCCCTCTCCGGAGCGGGGGGGCGGGGGTCCTCCGTGAACGCGTCGCTCGGCAGATCCAGGAACTCGACGAACCGCTCCTTCTCCTGCGCCTCGGCGAGCCAGCTCTCGAACCCGGACGGGACCAGTCCATCGGTGCCGCATCGATCCCGCGCCGCCGTCACCGCGAGGTGATCCGCGTAGGAGTTCTTCACGTCGTCGGCGTGTCCGCGGGTCCAGCGCCACTCGACGCGATGCCGGGCCGCGACCCGCACGAGTTCCCGCCACAGATCGAGGTTCTCGATCGGTCCGCCCTTCCGGCGCCAGCCGCGCCGGGCCCAGCCGTGCACCCACTCCTTCATGCCCCGGACGAGATACTGGCTGTCGCTCGTGAACACGACGCGACACACCCGCCGCAGGGCGCCCAGGCCGACGATCCCGGACGTGATCGCCATCCGGTTGTTCGTCGTGTCCGGATCGAAGTGGGCGAAGTCCCGCCGGTACCAGCCGCCGCGCTCGTCGAACCGTTCGATGAGGCCGGCGGCCGCCCCCGGATTCCGCCGATTCTCGAACTGGTTGCCGAGGCAGGACTCGTCGGCGAAGATATGAACGAGCGGAGCATCGGTGCCGCTCTCCCGCCCGGGTCCGGAGTCGGTGGTCAACGCGCCTCCCGCGGCTTGGGTTCGCCCGGCACGCGGGCCGCGAGCCGATGCCCGGGTCCCCGCACCTTCAACCGCCACATTGGACGCGCCACTTGAGCGAGACGCAAGCACGCCCGGGATACCTCCTGCTCGAGGACGGCCGCCGATTCGGCGGCGCCTACGTGGGCCCCGAGACCGAGACCGCCGGCGAGGCCGTCTTCACCACGGTGATGACGGGATACCACGAGGTGCTCACGGACCCCTCGTTCGCCGCGCAGATCGTCGTCATGACCGCGCCCATGCAGGGGGTATACGGCATCCGCGATCTCGACGTTCAGTCGCGGCGGCCCTGGGTCGCGGGCTTCGTCGTGAGGCACCTGTCGCACGAGATCGGTTCCGGCCCCGCCGATTCCACGCTGCCCGAATACCTCGCCTCGCACGGGATACCGACGCTCATCGGCGCGGACACCCGGGCGCTGACGCGCCACATCCGCGATGCGGGAGCCATGCGGGCCGTCATCGCGCACGACGGCGTGGCGCAGGAGCGGGCCGCCGAGCGCCTCGCCGCCGAGCCGGAGATGTCCGGCCGCGACCTCGCGACCGCCGTCTCGACCCCGGAACCGTACGAACTCGACCCGCTCGACGACCCCGCCGACCGGGGTCTCGTGCTCTGCCTCGACTACGGCGTGAAGACGCGCAGCCTCGACCTCTTCCGCCGCGAGGGATACCGCGTGCGCGTCGTCCCCTGCGACACGGACGCCGAGGCGCTGCTGGCCGCCCGCCCGGACGGCGTCTTCGTCTCGAACGGACCCGGCGATCCGGAGGCCGTGCCGGGCGCGGTCGAGCGCATCCGCACCCTGAGCGACGCGGGCGTCCCCCTGTTCGGCATCTGCCTCGGACACCAACTCATCGCGCGCGCCTTCGGGGGCACGAACTACAAGCTCCCCTACGGGCACCGGGGCGGGAATCACCCCGTGCTCAACCATGCCACCGGCGCCGTGGAGATCACCTCGCAGAATCACGGCTTTTCCGTGCTCGAAAAGGATGGACGGATCGAGGGCGGCGAGGATCTCGAGATCACTCACCGAAATCTGAACGACGGCACCGTGGAGGGGCTGGTTCACCGCGAGCGGCCGGTGTTCGCCGTGCAGTACCACCCCGAATCGGCCCCCGGACCCCACGACAGCCGATACCTGTTCAACCGCTTCGTCGAGACGATGCGGAGTCACGGCAGCCCCGTCCCGGGTTGATCGCCGTACCATGCGTTGAATCATGGCGATGTGTTCTCTAGGTTGCGGCGGGCCTTCGCCCACGGACCCACACTTCACGGACCGTCGCGCCACGTGATCTACGACAAGCGAAACACGGTGATCGCCCTCCTGGCACTGCTCGGCCTCTTCGGCGTGGGTGCGATCCTCTCCATCTGGCTGACGGTGGGGAATACGTCGTTTCTCGCCGGCGGACGGGTCGCGGTCGTCCCGTTGCGGGGCGTGATCGAGGACGAAGCGGCGTTCACCAGGGCGCTCGACGGTTTTCGCGAAGACCCCGGCGTGCGCGCCTTCGTGATCGAGATCGAGTCGCCCGGCGGCACGGTCGGCGCCTCGCAGAGCATTTTCGAAGCCATCCGCGAACTGCGGGACGAAGACGACCGGCCGGTCCTCGCCTGGATGGGCGACGTCGGAGCTTCCGGGGGATACTACGCCGCGGTGGGGGCTGACAGCGTGTACGCACTGCCCGGCACGATGACCGGGTCCATCGGCGTCATCATGGAGTTCCCCAACGCCGAGGAGCTGTTCCGCAAGGTCGGCGTCGACTGGGAAGTCGTGGCGAGCGGCGAGCACAAGGATCTCGGCGGCCTGGGCCGCGCCCTTTCTCCGGAGGGCCGCGAGATCCTCGAAGACGTCGTGGGCGACGTACACGAGCAGTTCGTCGAGGTCGTTTCCGAGAACCGGAACCTGGATCGGGAGACCGTCCTCGGGCTCGCGGACGGCCGCGTCTTTTCGGGCCGGCAGGCGAACGAACTCGGCCTCGTCGACGGCCTGATGACCCTGTCCGAGACCATCGCGCTCGCGGGTCGGATGGCGGGCCTGGGAACGGACCCGACGATCGTGCGCCCGCGCGAACCGACCATCAGTCTGTTCGACATTCTCGGCGGGCTGAGCATCGGCGAAGCGCAGACGTGGCTCGGGTCGCTGGCGCCCCTGCGTCCCGGCGCGCCGAGACTCCTCTTTGAACTGAGATAAGCCGCTCCCGTCCCGGAGCGGAACGCCACTACCAAGGATCGCAAACGCTCGGAGGAGAGGGAGAATGACGAAGGCGGATCTCATCGAACAGGTCCACGAGGCCATCGGCCCCGGCGTGACCAAGAGGGACTGTGCAGCGGTGGTCAACGCGTTCCTGAACGCGGTCAAGGGAGCCGTCGTGCAAGGCAACCACATCGAGATTCGCGGCTTCGGCACGTTCAAGGTTCGGGAGCGCCGGACCCGCATGGCGCGCAACCCGCGCACGGGAGACCCCGTCCGCGTGCCGCCGAGGAAGGTGCCCGTCTTCAAGCCCTCGCGGCTGTTGCGCGACGAGGTGGCGTCGAACCTCGAGTGAGCCGGGGCGGGACGGGTCAGCCGAAGAAGCCGGCGATCCGCTCCAGTCCTTCTTCCAGCACTTCCGGCTCCACCGCGAAGTTGAAGCGCAGGTGTCCCGGAGAGCCGAACGGCTCGCCCGGCATGCATGCCACCTGCACGTCGGCGAGCAGCCGCTCCGCGACATCGAGCGACCTCGCGCCGCCGCCGATCCGCGCGTAGAAGTACAGAGCGCCGTCGGGCGGAAACGCCTCGATCCCGTCGATCTCCGCGAACCTCGAGAGCCCCGTTCCCCTGAGTTCGGCGAGCCTGGACAGGAGATCGTCGACGAACGTCTCCCGGGGGGCGCTCTCGCCGAGCGCGGCCGCGGCGGCGTGCTGGGAGGGGCCGACGGCCCCGGAGGTCGTCTGTCCCTGCAGATCCGCCATCTTCCGGACGACCTCCTGCGGCCCCACGGCATACCCGATGCGGAACCCCGGCATGCAGAACGCCTTCGACACGCCGTCGAGCAGGATCGTCCTCTCCCCGCGCTCCGCGATGTCGAACACGGACGGCGCCGGCGCCGCGTAGGCGAGCCGCCGGTAGATCTCGTCGGAGAGCACCCAGATCCCGTGCCGCTCCGCCCACGCCATGATCTCGCGCAGGAGGTCGGGCGGGATGACGGCCCCGGTCGGGTTCCCCGGACTGTTGAGCATGAGCCCCCGGGTCTGCGCCGTGCGGGCGGCCTCGAGGTCCTCGACCGTCGGCACGAACCCGCCGTCCCACGTCGTCTCCACGATGACCGGCGCCGCCCCCGCGAGCCGGACGATCGTGGTGTAGCTCGGCCAGAAGGGGGAGGGCACGAGCACCTCGTCGCCCGCGCCGAAGAGGGCGTAGCAGCAGTTGAACAGCGACTGCTTCACGCCCGCGCTCACGATCACGGCGCCCGGGTCCACCGCCTCCTCCGCCGTCGTCTCGCACAGATAGCGCGCGATCGCCTCGCGCAGTTCCGGCAGGCCCGACGTCGGGGGATATCCCGTCTTCCCCTCCTCCACCGCCCGAATGCCGGCGCGGGCCGCGAAGGGTGGCGCGGGGTACTGCGGCTCGCCGGCCGAAAGGTCCACGACCGGAACTCCCGCCGCCCTCAGCTTCCGGGCGCGCGCGGCCAGCACCAGCGTCGCGGATGCCTCGAGCCGGGCGACGTTCGGGGAAAACTCCGTAAGGGGCACGGTCGCGCACTCTTGTCGAAAGGGGTGGGTCGGATTGAGAGAGCGCTGCCGCGCCCCTATCTTCGGCTGCTGGATGGTACGCGGGGGAAGACGATGACGACAGAGAGATGACGACAGAGACGGCAAGCGCGCTGGCCCCGGCGGACGTGTTGGCCGCCGTGCGGGATTTCTTCCTCGGGGACGACCGGATGGTCGACGCCTGGGTCGATACCGAGAGCGACACGCACATCGCCTTCTGCACCTTCAGGGGCAACCTCTCCGTGGCGGCCTTCCCGGACCCCGGGGGGAGCGATGCGACGCGCGTCCGGGTGACGACGCTCCGCGAAGAGGGGATCGTGCCGCGGCTCCTCGCCCACCTCCAGCTCGCGAACGCGCGCCCATGATGGACCGGATCTCGGTTCGCACCCTCTTCTTCGGCGTGTACGGCGAACTCGCCGCGCGCAGGGAGGGGTCGGCGGAGCTCCCGGCGGACAGCACCGTGGCGGACCTCGTCGAGGCCCTGCGGGGAGCCGGCGGGCTCGACTGGCTCCCGGAGAGCGTCGTCGTCGCGGTCAACCAGAGTTACGCGGAGGCCGGCACCACCCTGTCCGACGGAGACGAGGTCGCGCTCATCCCTCCCGTGGCGGGGGGCTGAGCCGGTGCCGCAGGGGTCGGACGACCGCGTCCGGACGTGGATTACCCGCGAGAGTCTGGACGATTTCGCGCAGTTCGAGGATATTGTACGGGAAGTCGGGTCCGTGGAGGACGGTGCGCTGCTCTTCTTTCAGGGGCGGGTTCGCCGCACGAACCGCGGCCGAGCGGTGTCGCGCCTCGCCTACGAGGCGTACGGGGAGATGGCGGAGCGAGAGCTGTCCGCCATCTGCCACGAGGCGCTGGAGACGTTCGATGTCGGCTCCGTCGCCGCGGCCCACCGCGTGGGCGACCTCGGGCTGGGAGAGGTGAGCGTGGCGATCGCGGTCACGTCGGCACACCGCGACGACGGCTACCGGGCTTCGCGGTGGATTATCGAAACGATCAAGGTCAGACTGCCGGTCTGGAAGCACGAGCACTACGAGGATGGCGAATCGCACTGGGTGGGAGCCCCGAGTCCGGAAGCGGGGGCTTCAGCCGGCGGTCCGCGGTTCGGGTAGGAAGGTCTGGTCAGGGGCGGTCCGATGGATCCCGGGGCACACGGCCCCGGACGCGGGCGCCCAAATCGAGGAGGACGCCATGTTGAAGATGGTCCGCAACCTGCTGGTCGTCGCGATGATCGCGACGGTTTCGTTTGCCGGAGACTGTGGCGACGACGACGACAACATGATGATGCAGGAGGACGTCACGGCGATCGGCTAGCCGTCCCCGGCGAGGACTCCGCGCAGCCGTCGGGTTGCGCGGAGTTTCCGCCACTCGCCGCTCCCGGCCCGGAGGGCGACGAGCTTCCCGCGCAACCCTCGCGAACGGTGCCATGAGAGATCAGTTCGGCCGTCGCATCCGGTATCTCCGGATCTCGGTCACAGACCGGTGCAATCTCCGTTGCACGTACTGCATGCCGGAGGAGGGGCTCGCGTGGATCCCCAAGCCGGAGATGCTCGCCTACGAGGAGATCGCCGAGATCGTGCGCCAGATGTCCGCGCTCGGGCTGGAACGGGTCCGGATCACGGGCGGAGAACCGCTCGTCCGCAAGGACCTGCCGGACCTCGTGGGTCTGATCGCGGCGGTCCCCGGCATCGACGACATCTCGCTCTCCACCAACGCCATCCTCCTGCCCCGTTTCGCGAGCGCGCTCCGTGAAGCCGGCGTCGCGCGCGTGAACGTGAGCCTCGATACGCTCGACCGGGACCGGTTCGAGGAGATCGTCCGGCGGCCCGCGCGGCGTTTCGATGAGACGATGGACGGCCTCCGCGCGGCAGAGGAGGCCGGTTTCGCGCCGATCAAGATCAACTGCGTCATCATGCGGGGCCTCAACGACCACGAGGTCGTCGACTTCGCCGAGATCACGCGCGAGCGGCCGTGGCACGTGCGCTTCATCGAACTCATGCCGGTGGGACAGAACCTCCACCTCACCGACCGCTTCATCTCGACCGACGAAGTGCTCGAGCGGATCCGCGCAATCGAGAATCTCCTGCCGGACCCGGGACCGAGGGGGAACGGTCCCGCCGTGTACTACCGCTTCCCGGGCGGCCGGGGGACGGTGGGCGTGATCACGCCCCTCTCCCACAACTACTGCGAGCGCTGCAACCGCATGCGGCTGACCGCCGACGGCAAGCTCCGGACCTGTCTGTTCGGCGACCACGAAGTGGACCTCAAGGGCCCGCTGCGCGAGACCGGAAGCATCGAGGCCGCGGTGGCGGAGGCGCTCGCCGGAAAGCCGAAGCGCCATTACCTGGAACTGGGCACGGCGGCCGGGAGCGGCGGGCTCGCGGCGCTGAGCCAGGTGGGGGGCTGATGACCTACGAGGAACGACTCCGGCACAGAGATCT
The DNA here is from genome assembly GCA_022820995.1 of Gemmatimonadota bacterium. Taxonomy (GTDB): domain Bacteria; phylum Gemmatimonadota; class Gemmatimonadetes; order Palauibacterales; family Palauibacteraceae; genus Palauibacter. The sequence continues at coordinate 74,570 of JAJEEM010000039.1, forward strand.
GATCGAACGCGCGGCGGAGCTGCGCAGGCGGCTGGAACTCGGAGACGGCGATGCCCCCATGCGGCGCGAGGAGGGGCGGGAACTGGCGGCGATCCTCGAGTCGACGCTCAGCGAGATCGGCCCGGAGCGCTGGGATCGGGTGATGGAGATGGTCGCGAGCGAAGCCGCGCGCAGGGCGGGTGCGGCCCCGGCCCCGCTCTTCGACTGATCGGCGCCGCTTCGCCGCACCGCGGGCTCCTCGCGGCCGGGTTCCTGCTCGCGGGCCTCGGCGTCGCCGCCGGAGCCTTCGGCGCGCACTCGCTCGAGGGTCGCCTCGCCGCGGAGGAACTCGCGATCTTCGACACGGCGGCCCGCCACCACATGCTGCACGCCCTCGGGCTCATCCTCCTCGGCCTCGCGGCGGCCCGCTGGCCGGACGCGGCGTGGAAGGCCCCCGGGCTTCTGATGTTGTGCGGCGTCGCCGTGTTCAGCGGCACCCTCTACGCGCTCGCACTGTCCGGCATGGGCTGGCTCGGCGCGGTCACGCCGATCGGGGGCGCCGCGCTCATCGCCGCTTGGGCATGGGCCGGCTGGATCGCCTTCACCCGAACCTGACGCGGCCGGCGCCGCGCCGCCCCTTGACGCCCGCTTAGGTTGAACGGCCGTCCCCATAACCGAGAGGTCCGATTGGCGATCAAGAGCGACGGCTGGATCCGGCGCATGGCGCGCGAGCAGGGAATGATCGAACCCTTCGCCGACCGCCAGGTCCGCGACGGCGTCATCTCCTACGGCGTCAGCAGCTACGGCTACGACATGCGCGTCGCCGACGAGTTCAGGATCTTCCACAATGCGCTCTTCCCGGTCGTCGACCCCAAGAAGTTCGACGAACGCTCCTTCCTCGAGTACTCGGGGGATGTCTGCATCATACCCCCGAACTCCTTCGCCCTCGCCCGCTCGATCGAGTACTTCCGCATCCCGAGGAACATCCTCACCATCTGCGTGGGGAAGAGCACCTACGCCCGCTGCGGCCTCATCGTGAACGTCACGCCCTTCGAGCCGGAGTGGGAAGGGCACGTGACGCTCGAGATCTCGAACACGACCCCGCTCCCCGCGCGGGTTTACGCGAACGAGGGGATCGCCCAGGTCCTCTTCTTCGAGTCCGACGAGGTCTGCGAGGTCAGTTACGCGGACAAGGCCGGGAAATACCAGGGCCAGACCGGCGTCACGCCGCCTAAACTCTAGCCGCGGTCAGTTCGCCCAGGAGGCGGGCGAGGAGTCGCGGGTGCTGTTCGGTCAGCACGTGGCCTCCGTCGGTGCACACCGTGAAGTCGCAGCCGAGGCGGGACGCGAGGCGCTCCGCGGCGTCGACCGGGATCCTCGGGTCGTGCGCTCCCGTCACGACGTGCGCGGCGACCGGGCGGTCGGGCATGCGGTCCTCCAACTCCGCCGGGCGCCAGTCGGCCAGGATGCGCAGGAGCGTCCGGGCGCGGCGCGGGCTCGCCCAGGGCCGCGCGTAGGCGGCGACCAGGTCGGCGGGGGCCCGGAAGACGGGACCGCACGCCCTCCGCAGAACCAGGTGGCCGAGCGGCGCGTACAGCGGCGCCAACACGCCTCCGACCACTCGCCGCACCGCCGAATACCGCAGCAGCCGCAGCACGGCTGGGCTCCGGATCTCCGGCGTGACCGGATTCGATAGCAGGAGCCCGCTGATCTCCGGTTCCGCCCGCGTGAGCGCGAGCGCGAGCGCCGCGCCCTGGGAGTGCCCGGCGACGAGTTGCGGCCGCGGGCCCTCCGGCGCGAGCGCCCGCACAAGCTGGCGAAGCCGGCGCACCTCGTCGTCCAGCGCATACGAGAGCCCCGAATGCGCGTCCGAAACGCCCCGGCCCGGGAGGTCGGGAAGCCAGCACTCCCACCCCCGGTGTTCCTCGGCGAAGCGTTCGGCGACGGGGCGCCACGCGCGCCCGTGGGCGCTGATCCCGTGCAGGAAGAGGACAGGGCGCCCCCGCCCCAGAATCGCGACGCGCACCGTGCCGCCGCCGATCGCCACATTGCGCTCCTCGGACCGCCTGTCGCTCACTCGCATCCCCCTGCTTCCGAAGCCAAATACCGCTTGCCGGTCCTACCCCTCCGCGATACCTTCGCGGCGCGGGAAAGTGAAGAAATTCACAAGCTCGCACGAGAGGAGCGAACCCCCTTGCTCGACCCATATCTCGGCATCCTGATCCTCGCGTTGGTCGGCGTGCTGAACGCGGCCGCGATGATGGGCGTATCGCACTTCGTCGGCTCCCGCCGGCCGACCGCGGTGAAGGCGAGTCCGTACGAGTCGGGGATCCCCCCTCTCGGGACGACGCGGGAGCGTTTCTCGGTCAACTTCTACATCGTGGCGATGCTCTTCATCGTCCTCGACATCGAGACGCTCTTCCTCATTCCGTGGGCCGCGATCTTCCGGGAACTGGGCATGGTCGGGTTCGTGGAGATCACGGCGTTTCTGACCGTGCTCGGCGTCGGACTCGTGTACGCGTGGAAGAAGGGGGCCCTCGAATGGGACTGAGAACGCTCGACGTGCTGCCTCCCGGCGCGCACCCCGGCGAGGGCAGGGTCGACACCGGCATCCCGCACAACTGGATGACGACGAAGCTCGACTACGTCGTCAACTGGGCGCGCCGCAACTCGCTGTGGCCCATGCCGTTCGGCACGGCCTGCTGCGCGATCGAGATGATGGCCTCCGCCGCGACCAAGTACGACATCGGCCGCTTCGGGATGGAGCGCATGTCCTTCAGCCCCAGGCAGGCCGACCTGATGATCGTCGCCGGCCGGGTGACCTACAAGCTGGCCCCGGTCCTGCGCCGGGTCTGGGATCAGATGCCGCAGCCCAAGTGGTGCGTGTCGATGGGGGCGTGCGCGAGTTCCGGCGGGATGTTCGACAACTACACGATCGTGCAGGGGATCGACACGATCGTGCCCGTCGACGTCTACGTCCCGGGCTGTCCGCCCCGGCCGGAAGGCCTCATTTACGGACTCCTCATGATCCAGGAGAAGATCAAGGGCGAGTCGCTGGCCGACCCCCGGGCGCGGGACGAGGCGCCGGAGGCCGTCGGACGCCCGAATCTGCCCCCGGAGACGATCGAACTCGTCGCCCAGCCCTTCGGCAACTCGACGAACCAGAACCGCATGAGCGGGCTCGGCCCGACCTCGGCGCTGGCCCGGTCCCGCGACCGGCGCGAACGCCGTCTGGAGCACCGGGATTGACCGGGGCGCTCCGCCGTTGACGACCGCCACGACCGCGACGCCGGCCGCGCCTCCGCGCATGGTGCGGGTCGCGCCCCTCGACGGGGACGCGGCGAGGCATCCATCGGTCCGCGCCCTCCGCGAGCGCTTCGGAGAGGGCGTGCGGCGCGTGGAGAGCGATGCGCTCGGCTATCCCGTCGTGTGGATCGACCCCGGCATCAACGCCGAGGCGCTCCGCTTCCTCCGCGAAACCCCCGACCAGGCGTACGACCTGCTCGCCGACCTCATGGGGGCGCACGCGGGCATCGGGGCCCCGATCCAGGTGTGGTACCAGCTCTGGTCCATGGCGCATGGCCGGCAGCTCCGGGTCGCGTGCGAGGTGCCGATGGAGGACCTCGAGCTGGACAGCGTGACCGACCAGTGGCTCGCCGCCGACTGGCTCGAACGCGAGGTGTGGGACATGTACGGCGTGAGCTTCCGGGGCCACCCGGACCTGCGCCGCATCCTCATGCCGGAGAACTACGAGGAGGGATTCCCGCTCCGGAAGGATTTCCCGCTCCGCGGACGCTTCAGCCGCTCGAGGCAGGTGAGCCGCGCGCTCTCCCGCGATCTCGTGGACATGTATGCCGTCGAGGAGCTGGAGATGGCGGGCTACGCCGTCGCGGAGGACGGAGAGGTGCGGGCTCTGTCGGAGGGCGCGGCGGAACGCGGTGCACCGGGCGGCATCCGCGACGTCAGTCCGGAGGAGAAGCCCGAGGACGCGCTCGAGGGCGCACCCATCCTCATCAACATGGGGCCCCAGCACCCGGCCACCCACGGCGTCCTCCGGCTCGTGCTCCAGCTCGACGGGGAGCGCGTCGTGCGCTGCTCCCCCCACATCGGGTACCTGCATACGGGTTTCGAGAAGACGTGCGAATACCGTGAATGGAATCAATGCGTCCCCTACACGGACCGCATGGACTACCTGGCGCCGATGCTCTACAACATCGGCTACGCCGGGGCCGTCGAAGCGCTCCTCGACGTCGAGATCACCGAGCGCTGCCGCGTCGTCCGCGTCATCCTCGGCGAGTTGAACCGCATCCTCGGCCACCTCCTGTGGCTGGGGACGACGGCGATCGACATCGGCGCCTTCTCCGTCTTCCTCTACACCTTCCAGGAGCGCGAGCGGATCTACAACCTGCACGAGGCGTATACGGGGGGCCGGATCACGACCTCCGTCACGCGCGTCGGCGGGATGATGGCGGACCTGCCCGTGGGCTGGACGGCAGCGGCGCGCGACTTCGCGGCGACCTTCCCGGAGACGCTGGACGAGGTCGAGCGGCTCCTGTCGCGCAACGCGATCTGGCAGGGGCGCACGATGGACATCGGCCTGCTCTCGGCGGACAGGGCGGTGAGCTACGGCGTCACCGGACCCACGCTCCGCGCGAGCGGCGTGGCCTACGACGTGCGGAAGGCGCGCCCCTACCTCGGCTACGAGGAGTACGACTTCGACGTGCCCGTGGGGACGGCCGGCGATGTCTACGACCGTTATCTCGTGCGGGTGGAGGAGATGCGGCAGAGCATCCGCATCATCGAACAGGCGCTGGACCGGCTTCCGGGCGGCCCGATCAACATCGACGACTACCGGATCGTCCTGCCCCCGAAGGGCGAGGCGATGGGGTCGATCGACACGATGATCTCGCACTTCAAGCTCGTGATGGAGGGTGTCCGCGTGCCGGCCGGCGAGACGTGGTATTCCATCGAGAGTTCGAAGGGCGAACTGGGGTTCGGGATCATCTCCGACGGTGGCACGAAGCCCGTCCGCTGCCGTTTCCGCGGCCCGTCCTTCATCAACATCGCGTCGCTTCCCGAACTCGTGAAGGACGAACTCGTGGCGGACGTCGTCGCGATCAACGCTTCGCTCGACGTCGTGCTCGGAGAGATCGACCGGTGAGCCGGCGCATCCATCCCGCGGTCGTCGGCGCGCAGCCCTTCCAGTTGACGGCGCGGGAGAGGTTCGACGGCCCCATCTTCGAGACGGAAGAGGGGAAACACCGGCTGGAAGCGGCCCTGTCCCGCTATCCGACGAAGCAGGCGGCGCTCCTTCCGATGCTCGGCTTCGTGCAGTCGGTGAAGGGGTGGATCGAACCCGCGGACATGGTCGAAGTCGCCGAGGCGCTGGATCTTACGCCCGCCTACGTGCACTCGATCGCGACCTTCTACACCATGTACAACAAGCACCCGGTCGGACGTCACTTCGTCCAGGTGTGCACGAACATCTCCTGCCACCTGAACCGGGCCGAGGAGGTGCTGCACCGCTTCCTCGCGGAGACGGGGACGCGGGAGGGCGAGATCTCGGACGACGGCGAGTTCACCGTGATCGAGGCGGAGTGTCTCGGCGCGTGCGGCTTCGCGACGGTCGTGCAGGTCAACGACCGCTACCTCGAGGATGTGACGCCGGACCGCGTGCCCGGGATCGTGGAGAACCTGCGCGGGGGGCGCGACCCATGAGCTTCCCCCACGGCAGTGATCTCGAGACGACGACGCGCCTCTCGCGGCACCAGGGCGAGGCCGAAGCGCGCACGCTCGAAGGGTGGCGTGCGCGGGGCGGCTACGAGGCGCTCCGGCGGTCGCTCGAAATGTCGCCGGCCGAGATCACCGAGGTTGTGAAGGCCTCCGGCCTCCGGGGGCGGGGCGGCGCGGGCTTCCCGACGGGCCTCAAGTGGAGCTTCATGCCGAAGGACGACGGCAAGCCGCACTACCTGTGCTGCAACGCGGACGAATCCGAGCCGGGCGCCTTCAAGGACCGGGAAGTCATCCGCTGGACGCCCCACCTCCTCATCGAGGGCTGCCTGATCGCATCGCGGGCCATCGGGGCGGAACACGCCTACATCTACGTGCGGGGCGAATTCTTCGAGGAGACGCAGGTCCTGAACGCCGCGGTCGTGGAGGCGTACGACAACGGCCTCGCGGGGGACGGGATCCTGGGCTCGTCGTGGTCGTGCGACGTGACGATCCACGCCGGGGCCGGGGCGTACATCGCCGGCGAGGAGACCGGCCTCATGAACTCCCTCATGGGCAACCGCGCGGAACCCTGGGCGAAGCCGCCCTTCCCGGCGCAGGCGGGGGCGTTCGGCATGCCGACGACGGTGAACAACGTCGAGACGCTCGCCGCGGTCCCCATGATCCTGGAGAACGGCGCGGACTGGTACCGGCAGTGGGGGAGCGAGGAGTCGCCCGGCACGAAGCTGTGGAGCTGCTCGGGCCACCTCGTCCGCCCCGGCAACTACGAGTTCGCGCTCGGCCTGCCGCTGAGCGACATCATCTTCGACGCCTGCGGCGGCACGCCCTCGGGCAAACCCGTGAAGGCCGTGATCCCGGGCGGGTCGTCCACGGCGTTCCTGACGGGAGACGAACTCGACTGCGCGACGACGTACGAGGGGTTGGCGGAGGCGGGAAGCGCCCTCGGCACGGCCTCGCCGATCGTGATGGACGAGGACACGGACATCGTCGCGGCGATGCGCCGGATCGCGCAGTTCTACGCGCACGAGTCGTGCGGCCAGTGCGTGCAGTGCCGCGAGGGCACGTCGTGGGTCGTCCGCATCCTGCAGCGAATCGAGGCGGGGGACGGGCGCCCGGCCGACATCGACACGCTGTACGAGCTGTGCGAGCAGATGACGGGACGCACGATCTGCGTGCTGGCGGACAGCGTCGTGTTCCCGCTCCAGTCCTCGCTCGACAAGTTCCGCGCCGACTACGAGGCGCGGATGAAGCCGACCCTGGTCGCGGCGGGGTGACGCATGGCGGGTGAGGACGGCCGAGATGGCTGAGAACGGGGCGAAGGCGACGGTTACGCTCACGATCGACGGGGTCGAGGTCACGGTCCCCAGCGGCACGCGGGTCATCGAGGCCGCGGAGCACGTGGGCGTCGTCGTCCCGCGCTACTGCTACCATCCGGGCATCCCCACGCGGCCGGCGCAGTGCCGCATGTGTCTCGTGGAGGTCGAGGGACGCCCCAAGCTCGAGCCCTCGTGCACGCTGCAGGCGGCGGACGACATGGTCGTGAACACGGCGAGCGACACGGCGCGCACCGCCCGCCAGTCGGTCATCGAGTTCCTCCTCGTGAACCACCCCCTCGACTGCCCGATCTGCGACGCCGCGGGGCAGTGCATGCTCCAGGACTATGCCTACGTCACGAACCAGCTCGAGAGCCGGGTCGACGAGCCGAAGCGGATCATGGGGCGCGACCGCATCTCCGACGACATCCTCTACTTCGCGGACCGCTGCGTGATCTGCACGCGCTGCGTGCGCTTCATGCGGGACGTCGCCGAGGACGATTCGCTCATCGTCGCCCAGCGCGGGGACAAGGCCTACATCGACACCTTCCCGGGCCGCGAACTCGACAACCCCTTCCAGGGGAACATCGTCGATGTGTGCCCCGTCGGCGCCCTCGTCCACGAGGACTTCGTGTTCAAGGCGCGGTCGTGGGACATGGACGCGACGGCGAGCGTGTGTCCGGGGTGTCCCACCGGCTGCAACGTCACGATCGACACGAAGGAAAACCAGATCGTGCGCGTGAAGCCGCGGCACAACGCGGCCGTGAACTCCTGGTGGATGTGCGACTACGGCCGCAAGCACCTCGTGATGACGAACCGCGGCGTGCGGGCCGAAGTCCCTCTCATCCGCGATGGGGGCGGCGATGGCGACGACGGGGGCGAGCTGAGGCCGGTGGACTGGGCGACGGCGCTCGACTGGGTGGCGGAGAAGGTCGCCGCGCTCGGCGCGCCCGGCGGGAGCGCGGTCGTCTCCCCGGACGCCTCGAACGAGAACCTGTTCTATCTCCGGACGCTCCTCGACCGGCTCGGCGTCGCGGACGCCGCCTTCCGCGTCCCGCAGGGCGAGACCGCCGAACTCCCGACGGTGCCGACGCTCAAGCTCAGGGCGGATCGCGCGGCGAACGCGGCCGGCGCCGGGTTCTTCGGCGGCCGCCGCGCGGACGGCCCGCCCGACGGCCCGGCGGGCGGCGCGCTCGTCGTGCTCGATGACGAACTCGAGGGAGCCGGCGAGGACTTCGGCGGCTCGGCGGACTTCTTCCTCTATCTCGGCACGCGGCTTCCCGGCCCGGCGCGCAACGCGGACGCGGTGCTGCCGATCGCGACCTTCGCGGAGATGGACGGCACCTTCACGAACTTCGAGAACCGCGTGCAGCGCTTCCACCAGGCGCTGAGGCCGCCGGGCCTGGCCCGCCCGGGCTGGATGGTGCTGAGTCGCGTGCTCGCCCGCCTGGGAGACGGCGAGGCCGTCAACGACGTGCGCGGCGCGTTCGAGCGGATGGCGGCGCAGGCTCCGGCCTTCGCGGGCCTCACGTGGGACGGGATCGGGCTCAAGGGCGCCCCGGCCGCCGGCTCGGCCGCGGAAGCCGCCGGCGTCGCCGGTCCCGCGGAGGCCGGCGCGTGAACCCGGTCACCGGCGGCGCCTTCGTCCTCGCCACCGTGGGGAAGGTCATCATCTTCTTCTCGGTGCTGATGCTTGCGGTCATGCTCGCCACGATCTTCGAGCGCAAGGTGTGCGGCTTCATGCAGGACCGGAGCGGCCCGAACCGCGTCGGTCCCTGGGGACTCCTCCAGGTCATCGCCGACGGGCTCAAGAATCTCCTGAAGGAGGAGACGATGCCGGCGCAGGCCGTCCGGCCCTTCTTCCTCCTCGCGCCCGTCCTCGGGATCCTGCCGGCCACGATCCTCTTCGCCGTCATCCCCTTCGCCTCCCCCCTGCCCACGCAGTGGGGGCTCGTGGAGATGATCGTGGCGGACGTGCCGATCGGGTTCCTCTACGTGCTCGCGATCGGCTCGATCGGCGTTTACGGCGTCGCGATGGGCGGCTGGGCCTCCGGGTCGAAGTACTCGCTTCTCGGCGGACTCCGAGGCTCCGCGCAGATGGTGAGCTACGAGGTCGCGCTCGCGCTCAGCCTCGTCCCGCTCATCCTCCTGACCGGGGACGTGCGCGCCCCCGAGATCGTCTCGATGCAGCAGACGTTTACGGCCGGCCCGGCGACGTACGCGACGTGGTTCATGTTTCCGCTCCTCGTCGGCCTCTTCTTCTTCTTCGTTTCGGGGCTCGCGGAGACGAACCGCCTCCCCTTCGATCTTCCGGAGGCGGAGGCCGAACTCATCACCGGATACCACACGGAGTATTCGGCGATGAAGTTCTCGATGTTCATGATCGGCGAGTTCGCGCACGTGATCACGGTCGCCGCGCTCGTCACGGTCTTCTTCCTGGGCGGTTGGGACATCCCGTTCTGGCAGGGAGACAACATCCGCGTGCTCGCCGACGGGACGGTGATCGGAGAGCCGACGTGGTGGAAGACGCTGCTCACGCTCGGCGCCTTCGGTGTGAAGACGTCGCTGCTCGTGCTCGTCTTCGTCTGGATTCGGTGGACGCTGCCGCGCTTCCGCTACGACCAGCTCATGGATCTGGGCTGGAAGTTCATGCTGGAAGCGGTGACGGTCTACATCCTCGTCATCGCCTTCGTCATCCTCGGAATCGAAGCGGTCGGGATTCCGGCCGGCGGCTGGTACGCGTTCGTTCTTTTCCTCGTGAACCTTGCGCTCGCGGGGGTTCTCTTCTTCGCCATGGACCGGGGGACGCTGATCCGGGGCGGGGCGAAGGGGGCAAGGCCGGGCGGCGGCGACGCCGCGGAAGGTCAGGGAGGGTAAATGCCTGGGGACGTAAAAGTTGTGGAGCGGCCGCGGGCCGAGAGTTCGTACGTGCGTGCGGCGGCGAAGGGGATGTCGATCACCATGCGGCACCTCCTGAGCCCGAACAAGAAGACGCAGCAGTATCCCGACGAGAAGTGGGAACTCGCGCCGCGGACGCGCGGAACGCACCGCATGGCGGTGCACGAGGATGGGCGGGCGAAGTGCGTGGCCTGCGGCCTGTGTCCGACCGTGTGCCCCGTGAACTGCATCAAGCTCGTGCCGGCGGAGGACGAGAGCGGCGAGCGCTACGCGGCGATCTACGAGATCGACGAGTTCCGCTGCATCTTCTGCGGCTACTGCCAGGAGGTGTGTCCGGTCGAGGCGATCCACCTCGGCGTGCACTACGAGAACGCGGAGTATTCGCGCGAACGCTGGGTGTACGACCTCGAGCGGCTCGTCGAGCAGGAGCACGACGTGACCGCGCTGTGGGACCCGCAGGACCCGGCGTCGCAGTGAAGCCGCGATGATCCAGGACTTCCTCTTTCAGGCCTTCGCGGCGAGCGCGATTCTGGGCGCGGTGATCATGGTCACGCGCCGGAATCCCGTCTCCGCAGTGATCTTCCTCGTCGGCGTGTTCTTCGCCACCTCGGGCATGTTCCTCATGCTGGACGCCCACTACATCGCGGCGATCAACGTCATCCTGTACGGCGGGGCCATCATGGTCCTCTTCCTCTTCGTCCTCATGCTCCTGAACCTGGGGCACGCGGACTGGCGCGACCTGAGGGGACCCGTCGGAGGCCTCATCGGCGGCTCGATCTCCATCGCCTTCCTCGGCGTCCTCACGCGCCTCTTCGTGGGCGGCACGGACGCCCGGCCGGTCGTGGAGATCGCGGGCAGCGCCCTGCGCGAGGCGGCCGCCGAACAGGGCGTCGTCGGCGTCGTCGCCCGGCCGCTCTTCACGGAGTACACGATCGTGCTCGAGGTCACCGGCGTCCTCCTGCTCGTGTCCATCGTGGGGACGATCCTGCTCGCGCGGAGGGAGCGCACATGAGCGAGGCCGGCTTGGCGGGCGCGCTCGGACTGAACGGACTCATCGCCCTCTTCGTGAGCGCGATCCTCTTCTCCATCGGTGTGATCGGGGTCCTGCTGAGGCGCAACGCGATCATCGTCTTCATGTGCGTCGAACTGATGCTCAACGCCGCGAACCTTTCGCTCGTCGCCTTCTCGCGCATGCACGGGATCGAGGGCCAGATCTTCGTCTTCTTCGTGATGGCCGTCGCCGCGGCGGAGGCCGCCGTGGGGCTCGCGATCATCATCGCGATCTTCCGGCACTATGAAGTCGTGGACCTCGACCGCTTCCGGCTCCTCAAGTGGTGAGCCTCGGCGCCGTTTCGGGAGCCGGCGCGCTGTCGGCCGGGGTCGGCGCCTGGCCGGCGGGCGCCGCCGCCCTCGCGGGACAGGAGGGGGCGGGAGCCGGGTTCCATCCGGTGTTCCCGTGGCTCATCCTCGCCCTCCCGCTGCTCGGGGCCGCGGTGAACGGCCTCGGCGCCTTCCTGTGGCGCGACGACAAGCGGATCCCGTCGATCGTCGGCCCCGCGGCGCTGCTCGGGAGCTTCGCCGTCGTCCTCGTGAACTTCATCGGGATGAGCGGCGCGGAACTGCACGGCGCGGAGGTCGTCCGCCTGTGGAGCTGGATCGTGTCCGGGGACCTGAGCATCGGGGTCGACCTCCAGTTCGACCAGCTCTCGATGCTGATGTGCATGATCGTCACCGGGGTCGGGAGCCTGATCCACATCTACTCCGTCGGCTACATGCGCGACGACCCGGGCTATTCCCGCTACTTCTCGTATCTCAACCTCTTCGTCTTCTTCATGCTCGTCCTCGTCCTCGGGGCCAGCTTCCCGCTGATGTTCGTGGGCTGGGAGGGCGTGGGGCTGTGCTCGTACCTGCTCATCGGCTTCTGGTACGAGAACCGGGAGTACGCGAACGCGGGGAAGAAGGCGTTCATCATGAACCGGATCGGCGACGCGGGCTTCCTCGTCGCCATGTTCCTGGTCTTCGTCGCTTTCGGGACGCTGGACTTTGTTCCCGTCCTCGCGGCGGCGGAGGGGACGCTCCCGTACGGCGGCGCGCTCGTGACGGGGATCACGCTCCTCCTCTTCCTCGGCTGCACCGGGAAGTCGGCCCAGATCCCGCTTCACACCTGGCTTCCGGACGCCATGGCGGGTCCGACGCCGGTCTCCGCGCTCATTCACGCGGCGACGATGGTCACGGCGGGCGTCTACCTCATCGCGCGCACGAGCGTCCTGTTCGCGCTCTCGCCCGTCTCCCAGGGGGTCGTCGCAGCGGTGGGCGCGGGAACGGCGCTCTTCGCGGCCTCGATCGCGATCCGGCAGTACGACATCAAGAAGGTGCTCGCGTACTCCACGATCTCGCAGCTCGGCTACATGTTCCTCGCCGTCGGGGTGGGGGCGTTCACGGCCGGCGTCTTCCACCTGATGACGCACGCCTTCTTCAAGGCGCTCCTCTTCCTGGGCGCGGGGGCCGTGATCCACGCGGTGCACCACGCGTGGGCGCACGGCGACGACGGGCACGGAGACGGCCACGGAGACGCGCACCACGGCGACCCGAACGACATGCGGAACCACGGGGGGCTCCGGAAGTTCATGCCCCGCACGTTCGTCTTCATGTGGGTCGCGACGCTCGCGATCGCGGGGGTGCCGCCGCTGGCCGGGTTCTTCTCGAAGGACGAGATCATCTGGTACTCGGGCGCGTACGGCTACCCGATCCTTTGGGGCGTCGCGCTCGCGACGGCGCTGCTCACGGCCGTGTACATGGCCCGCCTCATGGTGCTGACCTTCCACGGCGGGAACCGGACCTTCGGCCACGGGGGGGACGCGGAAGCCGGACGTCGCCTGCACGAGGTGCCCGCCGTCATGTGGGCTCCGCTCGCCGTCCTCGCCGTCCTCTCCGTCGTCGGGGGGTGGGCGAACATCCCCGAGGCGCTGCCGCTGCTCCCGACCGTCGAGTGGCTGCACCACTGGCTTGAGCCCGTGTTCGCGCCGGCGATCGCCGTCAAGGAGGCGCACGGCTTCGCCCCCGAGTACCGGTCGCCGGTCGGGGGCGGCGAGGCGTTCTGGGCGGGGATCTCCGCCGGGATCGCGATCGCCGCCGTCATCTGGACCGTCCGCGCCCTGTCGCCGAAGCCGGTGCCGACGGAGGCGGAGGCCGTGGCGCCGACCGGGTTCGCCCGCGTGCTCCACGACAAGTGGTACGTGGATGAACTGTACGACCGCGCGATCGTCCGCCCCTCGCTCGCCCTGTGGCGCGCGTGCTGGCGGATCGTGGACGCGGGCATCATCGACGGCGCCGTGAACGGCGCGGGGCGCGCCGCCCGTCTCCTCGGCTGGGCCGGGGGACAGCTCCAGACGGGCCGCGTGACGACGTACCTCGTCGCGTTCATGCTCGGGGCGCTGCTCGTCCTCGGGGTGCTCTCATGATGGCCCTCTACGACGGCCACTGGATCCTGACGGCGCTCGTGCTCCTCCCGCTCGTCGGCGGCGCGGCCTGCCTCGTCGTGCCGGAGGCGCGCGCGAAGACCGTCGCCCTCGCGACGACGCTCGTCCTGTTCGCGCTCTCGCTGCCGCTCTTCTGGACCTTCGACACGGCGGAGCCGGGCTTCCAGAATCTCGTCTCCATCCCGTGGATCGAGGCGTGGGGGATCTCCTACGCGGTGGGGCTGGACGGGATCTCCATCCTCATGATCCTGCTCACGACCTTCACAATGCCGCTGGCGGTCGCGGGCTCCTTCTCCTACATCCGGCGCCGGGAGCGCGCCTTCTACGCGATGCTCCTCTTCCTCACGACGGGGATGATCGGCGTCTTCGTCGCCCTCGATCTCTTCCTGTTCTACGTATTCTGGGAGATCATGCTGATCCCGATGTACTTCCTCATCGGGGTCTGGGGCGGGGAGCGGCGAATCTATTCCGCCGTGAAGTTCTTCCTCTACACGGCGGTGGGCTCGCTCCTCATGCTCGTCGCGATCGTGACCCTCGCGTGGATCTTCCAGGACGGCTCGGGGGCGTGGAGCTTCGCCTACGAGGATCTCGTGTCGCTCGAACTCGCGCGGCGGGCGCAACTGTGGCTGTTCGCGGGGTTCGCCCTCGCGTTCGCGATCAAGGTGCCGCTCTTCCCGTTCCACACCTGGCTGCCGGACGCGCACGTGGAGGCCCCGACAGCGGGTTCCGTGATCCTGGCGGGGGTGCTGCTCAAGATGGGCGTGTACGGGTTCCTGCGTTTCGGGCTCCCCTTCTTCCCGGCCGCGGCGACGGACCCCGTGGTCGTGAACGCCATGCTCGTGCTGGGGCTCATCGGCATCCTGTACGCGGCCTGGGTGGCGGCGGTGCAGCCGGACGCGAAGAAGCTCATCGCCTATACCTCGGTGGCCCACCTCGGCTTCGTCGTGCTCGGCGTGTTCGGGCTCACGACGCAGGGGATCGAGGGCGGCATCCTCCAGATGGTGAACCACGGGATTTCGACGGGGGCGCTCTTCCTCCTCATCGGGATGCTGTACGAGCGGCGCCATTCGCGGGAGATCGCGGACTTCGGCGGGATCGCGAAAGTGATGCCGGTGTTCGCCTTCGCGCTCGTCGTCGTCGCGCTCTCCTCGGTCGGGCTTCCGGGGACGAACGGCTTCGTCGGCGAGTTCCTGATCCTCGTGGGGACGTTCCGGACCCACCCGTGGATCGCCGCCATCGCGACGACCGGCGTGATCTTCGCGGCGTGCTACATGTTGCCCATGGTGCAGCGCGTCCTCTTCAACCGCCTCGACCGCGAGGAGAACCGGACGCTCACCGACGTGAACCGCCGGGAGCGGCTGATCCTCGCCCCGCTCCTCGCGCTGATCCTGCTCATCGGCGTGTGGCCGGGTCCCTTCCTGAACCGGACGAGAGCGTCCGTGGAGGCGCTCATCGAGCACGTGGAGGCGCGGTCGGCGAGCGTGCCCGCCGCGGAACCCCCTTCCGTCGACGCCGGGGGAGGGGAGTGACGTGAGCAACTGGGTCGCGCTCCTGCCCGAGGTCATCCTGTCGCTGGCGGCGATGTTCATACTCATGCGCGACGCCTTCGTGCGCCCGGTCCAGGCCGGCGCGGGCGGGGCTGCGGGCGGCGGCCGTGACGATCGGCGGATGTCCGTCGACTGCCTCGTCACGCTGTATTCGATCGCGGGCGCCCTCATCGCGAGCCTTTGGCTCATGGACGCCTCCGCCGCGCCGGACGCGATGATCGCGCTCGACGGCTTCCGCGTGGCGGCGGACGTCATCCTGCTCGGCGGCGCGCTCCTCGTGGTGTCGCTCTCGCGCGACTACCTGGACCGGGAGGGGCTCCGGTCCCCGGAGTTCCACGCGCTCATCCTCCTGGCCCTCGTCGGGATGATGGTGCTCGTCGCGGCACGCGACCTCATCCTCCTCTTCGTCGGCCTCGAACTGATGTCGATCTCCGTCTACGTCCTCACGGGATTCGTGCGGAAGAACCCGCGCTCCTCCGAGGCGAGCCTCAAGTACTTCATCGTCGGCGCCTTCGCGAGCGCCTTCGTCGTGTACGGGATCGCGCTCCTCTACGGGGCCACCGGGACGACGCGCCTGGCCACCGCCGCCGAGGTGATCGCGGCCGCGCCGGCCGGGGGGGACCTCCTCCTCGTCGCCGGCATCGGCCTCCTCCTCATCGGCTTCGCGTTCAAGATCGCCGCCGTGCCCTTCCACATGTGGGCGCCGGACGCCTACGACGGCGCTCCCACGCCGGTGACGTCGTTCATGGCGACGGGAGTCAAGGCGGCCGCCTTCATCGCGCTCCTGCGTGTGCTGACCGTGGATCTGGGGGGCGCGGCCCAGGTGTGGAAGGGCGCCGTGTGGTGGCTCGCGATCCTGACGATGATCGTGCCGAACCTGGTCGCGCTGTCGCAGCAGGATGTGAAGCGGATGCTCGCCTACTCATCGGTGGCCCACGCCGGATATCTGCTCGTCGGGGTCGTCGCGGCCTCCGAACTGGGCCGGTCCGCCTCGCTCTTCTACCTCGCGGCGTACACCGTGGTGACCGCCGGGAGCTTCGCGGTCGTCTTCCACGTGGCGGGGCGGGGGGACCGGAACCAGCGCGTGCGCGACTACCGGGGACTGGGCTGGCGGCGTCCGGTGCTCGGCGCCGCGCTCCTCATCTTCCTCCTCTCGCTGGCGGGCTTCCCGCCCACGGCGGGCTTCGTCGGAAAGCTGTACCTGCTTCGCGCCGCGGTGGATGCGGGGGAGACCTCGCTGGCCGTCACGCTCGTGCTGACCAGCCTCGTCGCCTACTACTACTACCTCCGCGTGGTGTGGAAGATGTACTTCGAGGCGGCGCCCGAGGACGCGCACACGCCGCCGTCTCCCAAGGCGGGATTCAGTCTCGTGATCGGGACCTGCGTGGCCCTGATCCTTCTCGGCGGCCTCTTCCCGGGCCGCATCATCGACCGGGCCCGCGACGCGCTCGCGGATGCGCCCGCGCCGGGCATGGTCGTGCAGGCCGAGGACCCGCCGTCGCCGTAATGCGGATCCGTTCCGGAATCTTCCGCGAATACGACATTCGCGGGATCGTCGGGGACGACCTGACGGAGACGGCAGTCGAACTCGTCGGGCGGGCCTTCGGGACCGAACTCGCCGCGCGCCCGTCGCCCCGCGTCGTCGTGGGGCACGACAACCGGCCCTCGTCTCCGTCGCTGTCCGCCGCGCTGTGCCGCGGCCTGTGCGCGGCCGGCGTCGACGTGACGACGGTCGGCACCGTGCCCACGCCGACCCTCTACTTCGCGGCCATCGAGTTCGGGACCGACGCGGGGATCCAGATCACCGGATCCCACAACCCCCCCGAATACAACGGGATCAAGCTCGTGCGGGACGGCGCGTCGCTCTACGGCCCGGCGATACTGGCCCTCCGCGACCGGATCGAGGCGGAGGACTTCGCTTCGGGGCGCGGGGAGGTCCGGGAGGCGGAGATCCTCGACCGCTACGTGGAGGAGATCGCCGCGCGCGGACGCGTCGAAGGCGACGTGCGCATGGTGCTCGACTGCGGGAACGGGGTGGGAAGCGTCGTCGCGGTGCGCGCGCTGACCGCCGCGGGAATCGACGTGGACGGCCTCTACTGCGAGTCGGACGGGACCTTCCCGAACCACCACCCGGACCCGACCGTGGACGAGTACGTACAGGACCTCATCGCGCGCGTCCGCGGCACCGATGCGGACCTCGGCGCGGGACTCGACGGAGACGCGGACCGGATCGGCGCGGTGACCGAGGAGGGGAAGATCATCCGGGGCGACCACCTGCTCCTTCTCTTCGCGCGGGAAGTGCTCGCGGAGCGGCCCGGGGCCGAGGTCGTCTTCGACGTGAAGTGCTCGCAGGCGCTGCCCCGGGTCATCCGGGCGCACGGCGGCGTGCCCGTGATGTGGAAGACGGGCCACTCGCTCATCAAGGAGCGCATGCGGGCCGGGGGATCTCCGATATCGGGTGAGATGAGCGGCCATATCTGCTTTGCAGACAGATTCTTCGGCACTGACGACGCGATCTATGCGGCGGCCCGTCTCGCGGGTCTCGTGTCCCGCTCGGGACGCCCGCTCTCCGAGTTGGCCGCGGAGATCCCGAGCTATCCGGCCACACCGGAACTGCGCATCGACTGCCCGGAGGAGCGGAAGTTCGGCGTCGTGGCGGAGGCGGTGCGCTTCTTCCGCGAGCGTTACGAGGTCATCGACATCGACGGCGTGCGCGTCCTCTTCGATGGCGGGTGGCTGCTGATCCGGGCGAGCAACACGCAGCCGGTCGTCGTGGCGCGGATCGAGGCGGACACGGAGGCGCGCATGCGGGAGATCGCGGACGTGGCGCGAACCTTTCTGGCCGGCCAGGGGGTCGACCTGCCGGCGGTTTGAAGCGAGATTCGAGGCGATGAACATTCATGAATACCAGGCGCGGGAGATCTTCGCCCGGCACGGCATCCCCGTGCCGCACGCGGAGATCGCCGCGACGGCGGAGGAAGCCCGGGCGTCGGCCGAACGCTTCGGAGGAGCGGTCGTCGTCAAGGCCCAGGTGCACGCCGGAGGGCGCGGCAAGGCGGGGGGCGTCAAGCTCGCCGAGACGCCGGCCGAAGCGCGCGAGAGGGCCGAAGCCATCCTCGGGATGGAGATCAAGGGGATCGAGGTGCGGCGGGTCCTCGTCGCGCCGGCCGAGGACATCGCGTCCGAGGCCTACGTCGGCATCGTGCTCGACCGGGCGCGCCGGGCGGACACGATCATGGTCTCCTCGGAGGGCGGCGTCGACATCGAGGAGGTCGCCGCGACGATGCCCGAGGCGATCCGGAAGGTCGCCGTGGACCCGCGCTACGAGCTCCTCGCCCACCAGGCGGCGCTCCTCGGCCATCACCTGTACGACGACCCGCGATCGGCGCGGCAGGCCTCCTCCATCATCGCGAAGCTCTACGAGGCCTACCGGGCGAGCGGCGCCACCCTGGCGGAAATCAACCCGATGATCGTGAACCCCGCCGGCGAGGTGAAGGCGATCGACGCGAAGATGAACATCGACGACAACGCCCTCTTCCGGCTCCCGGAGATCGCCGCGCTCCGGGATACGGAGGCGGAGAACCCGGCCGAGGTCCGGGCGCGCGACGCCGAACTCTCCTACATCCAGCTCGACGGCAACGTCGGCTGCTGCGTGAACGGGGCCGGCCTCGCGATGGCCACGATGGACCTCGTCAAGTACTACGGCGGCGAGCCCGCGAACTTCCTCGACATCGGGGGTTCCTCGAATCCCGACAAGGTCGTGGCCGCGCTCGAACTCATCACCGAGGACCCGAAGGTGAACTCGATTCTGTTCAACATCTTCGGCGGCATCACGCGCTGCGACGACGTCGCGAACGGGATCGTGGAGGCGACGAGCCGCATGGCACTCGGGGTTCCGATCACCATCCGCCTCACGGGTACGAACGAGGAGGAGGGGGTCGCGATCCTCGCCGCGCAGGGGTTCGAGGCGATGGTGGACATGGACCGGGCGGTCGAGACCGCCGTCCAGCGCGCGGGTGGCGGCTGATGGGGATCTTCATTGGAGACGATACGAGGCTCGTGGTCCAGGGGATCACGGGGCGCGACGGCTCGTTCCACACCCGGCAGATGATGGAGTACGGCACCAGCATCGTCGCCGGCGTGACCCCGGGGAAGGGCGGCCGGACGTTCGACGACGTGGTCCCCGTGTTCGACACCGTCGAGGAGGCCGTGGCCGGGGCGGGGGCGAACGCGAGCGTCATCTACGTGCCCGCGCGCTTCGCGGCGGACGCGGTGTTCGAGGCGGCGGACGCGGGGATCGGGCTCATCGTCTGCATCACGGAGGGCGTGCCCGTGGGGGACATGCTGCGCGTGCTGCCGTACGTGCGCGAGAAGGGCGCCCGTCTCATCGGTCCGAACTGCCCCGGACTCATCGTCCCCGGACGCTGCAAGGTCGGGATTCTGCCCGGCCAGATCGTGCGCGAGGGGCCGGTCGGGATCGTGAGCCGTTCGGGCACGCTCACCTACGAGGTCATCTTCCAGCTCACGCGGGCCGGGATCGGGCAGTCCGCCTGCGTCGGGATCGGGGGGGATCCGCTGATCGGCACGGACTTCGTCGACTGTCTCGCCGCGTTCGAGGCGGACCCGGAGACCGAGGCCGTCGCGGTGATCGGGGAGATCGGCGGGACGGACGAGCAGGTGGCGGCGGAATACGTGTCGCGGGAGATGAGCAAACCCGTCGTCGGGTTCATCGCGGGCCAGACCGCGCCGCCCGGACGGCGCATGGGGCACGCGGGCGCGATCATCTCGGGCTCCGAGGGGACGGCGGAAGAGAAGATCCGCGCCTTCGAGAGCCACGGGATCGGCGTAGCGCGGAGGCCCGCCGACCTGGTCGGCCTGATACGCGAAGGCTAGGGCGGCCGGGCGGGGACCCGGGGCGGGGACCCGGGGCGGGAACTCGGGGGCAGGGAACGCTGCGACGCAGAACCGGCAGGAGGCGGCAATGAAGGTTCGTGAGATCATGACCCGCGACGTGACCACGGCCGCTCCCGGGATGACGCTGGAGGAGGCGGCGGAAATGCTTGCGCGGAGGCGGCTGCGCGCGATGCCCGTCATCGATGACGAGGGCCATGTGCTCGGGATGCTCACGGACCGCCTGCTGATCAGTCGGCTCCTCCCCGCCCTCGAGCGGGCGGATGCGGGCGGACCGGCGGCGGGAAGCGCTCACGCCGGGGAGGTACGCGACATCATGGAGCGAACCGTGATGTGCGTGAAGGAGGACGAACCGCTGGCCAACGTGGTTCGTCTGATGCTGGACAGGGAAATCGAACGCCTGCCGGTCGTCCGCGAGGGCCAGCTCGTCGGGTTTCTGACGCGCGGCGACATCATACGGAGGCTCCTTCTTCGGGACTCGGCGGGCGAAACGGAAGAAACGAAAGGGGAGTGAAGACGTGCAGACGATGACGCTCGCGATCATCAAGCCCGATGCGTTCGGGTCCGGGAAGGCCGGCAGGGTCCTCGCGGCGCTCGAGGACGCGGGCTTTCGCATACGGGGGTCACGGGTCCTGCGGCTCGGGCGCGCCGGAGCCGAGGCCTTCTACGCCGTGCACCGGGAACGGCCGTTCTTCGGGGCGCTCGTGGAGTTCATGACGTCGGGGCCGTGCATGGCGCTCGCGCTCGAACACGACCGGGCCGTGCCCTACCTGCGCGAGGTCATCGGCGCCACGGACCCCGCCGAGGCCGCGCCGGGCACCGTGCGGGCGCTGTACGCGGAGAGCAAGGAGCGCAACGCGATCCACGGCTCCGATTCCGACGAGAACGCGAGACTGGAACTCGGCTTCTTCTTCGGACAGGTCGACCTCATCGGAAGCGCGTGAATCCGCGGCGCGCCCCGCCAGCGCCGGATTCGCCGAACCCCCCGGGCTCGCCGGACCCGCCGGAAGCCGCCCTGGTCCGACTCGCGGGCCTCGACGCGGGTCCCATCGAGCGGGCGTTTCGCGTGGAGGCGCCGGGTGAATCACTCGGCGCGTTGCCGCTGCCCTTCGGGTACGTCGATATCGAGGTCGAAATCCGGCGCGCGGACGGGGCCGCGATTCGCGCCCGGGGCGCGCTCGACGCGGAGGCCATCGTCGAGTGCCGACGCTGCCTCGAGCCGACGCGGGTCGGCGTGCGGACGAGGTGGGCCGCGCTGTACCGTCCGCCGGGTCGGATCACGCCGGGGGAAGAGGGGGTCTGGGCGCTGGACGCGGACTCCGGCGAACTGGACCTGGCGGGGCCGATCCGCGAGGAGTTGTGGGTCAACGCGCCCGCGTGGGTGGAGTGCTCGCGCGACTGCCCGGGGCTCTGCCCGACGTGCGGCGTGCGGCTCGCGGAACAGGCCTGCGGCTGCCCGCCGCCGGAACCCGACGCGCGCTGGGCCGCGCTGGAGGGATTGGGAGGAAGCTCGGAGGGCGCCTCGGAGGGGGCTTCCGAGGACGTTCGGGAGGGCGACATTCCTTGACATTCCGGGGCGAAAACCGCCAGTTGCCGTGTTCCGCCCGAATCGAACGTCGCACGCGGTACACGAGCCAATTGGCTGCCAGGAGTGAGTTGACGATATGGCTGTTCCCAAGAGACGGACGTCGAAGCAGCGCAAGCGCAAGCGGCGTACGCACTACAAGGCGCCGGACAACGCGCGCCAGGCGTGCCCCAAGTGCGGGGATCCGAAACGACCGCATCGCGTCTGCCCGACCTGCGGCCACTACGCGGACCGCGAGGTCGTTCAGATCGACGACTTTTGATGCTCCCGAGCGCGGCCGCCCGTCCGGCGGCCGGGCCGGGTAGATCATCTGGGCAGCCGGGCGTGAAACGGGTTGCACTCGACCTCATGGGCGGGGACGCCGCCCCGGAGGCCACTCTCGAGGCCGCGGCGGGCGCGCTCGACGCATGGCCGGACGATCTGTCCCTCCTGCTCGTAGGCCCCCGAAGCCTCCTCCGCGGACAACGAACCCGGTTCCCGCGCGACCGCGTGGCCTGGCTCGCCGCGGAGGAGTCCATCGACCCGGCGGAGCCGCCCGCTCTCGCCGTGCGGCGGAAGGCGGACAGCACGGTGGTCCGCGGGCTCGAGGCCGTGCGCGACGGGAAGGCCGACGGCTTCGTGTCCGCGGGGCCGACGGGGGCCACGGTCGTGGCGTCCGTGCTCACGCTCGGCCTCCTCCGCGGGGTGGACCGGCCGCCGGTGGGCGCCCTCTTCCCGACGGCGACCGGGCGCGTCCTCGTCATGGACGTGGGTGCGAACGTGGACGTCACGGCCCGGCAACTGCACCAGTTCGCGCACCTGGGCTCGACGTACCTGCGCCGGACGCTCTCCATCGAGCGGCCGCGGATCGGACTGCTCAACATCGGGGCGGAGGGAGAGAAGGGGGGAGAAGTCATGGCGACGGCCCACGGCCTCCTCTCCGCCGACCCCGAACTCGATTTCACCGGAAACGTGGAGGGACACCGGATCGTGACCGGGGCCTGCGACGTGCTCGTGTGCGGCGGCTTCGTCGGCAACGTGCTGCTCAAGTTCTACGAGTCGATCGCCGAGTTCGTGCTCGAGATCTTCCGCAACGCCGGGGTCGGCGAAGGGGGCAGGCTCGGTGAGGTGCTGCGTTTTCTCGACTACGCGGAGTACGGCGGCGCGCCCCTGTTCGGCGTGGACGGGGTCACGGTCATCTGTCACGGCACCTCCCCCGCGCGCGCGATCATGAACGGGATTCGCACCGCGGCCGACTGTGCCGCGTCGGGCTTCACCTCCGTCACGCGCACCTCCCTCGCCCGCATGCCGCAGGAGAGCGGCGCGTGAGCGGGGTCGCGCTCCTCTTCCCGGGACAGGGCTCCCAGTACGTGGGCATGGGCCGGGACCTGGCGGAAGACGATGGATCGGTGCGGGAACTCTACGAGCGGGCCGACGATACGCTCGGCATGCCGCTGAGCCGGATCTGCTGGGAGGGGCCCGAGGAGGAACTCCGTGCGACGGAGAACGCGCAGCCCGCAATCATGCTGCACTCCTTCGCCATCTGGCACCTCGTCGCCGCGCGCGCCGGCGAGCCCGGCATCGGCGCGGGACACTCGCTCGGGGAGCTGTCGGCCTACCTCGTGTCGGGTGCCTTCGGCTTCGACGACGGTCTCCGGATCGTGCGGGAGCGCGGGCGGCTCATGGGGGCCTCGGGCGCGGACCGGCCGGGCACGATGGCCGCCATACTCGGGCTGGACGCGGAATCCGTCGCCGACGCGTGCGCGCGGGCAGCCGGGGCCGGGGGGGTGGCTGTGCCCGCGAACCTCAACGCGCCCGGCCAAGTCGTCATCAGCGGCGACGTCAAGGCCGTGGCCGCGGCCGGCCGGCTCGCATCGGAGGCCGGCGCGCGCCGCGTCCTCCCGCTCAACGTAAGCGGCGCGTTCCATTCGCCGCTCATGGCGACGGCGGCCGACGGCCTGGCGGCGGCCCTCGAACGGGCGAAATGGCGGGAGCCGTCGTTTCCCATCGTCTCCAACGCCACGGCGACGCCCGTGACGGACGCGGAGGAGGCGCGGCGAACCCTCATCCTGCAGCTCACGTCGCCCGTCCGGTGGACGGAGGGGATCGACCGCATCCGCGAGACGGGGGCCACGCGCTGGCTCGAAGTCGGACCCGGCAACGTCCTCTCGGGCCTCGCCCGCCGCATCGATCGAAGCCTGCGCGTGACCGCGGTCGGAGATTCTCCGTCCGTGGATGCCTATCTCGGATCTTCGGACTGAAGGGTGCCTGAATGAGCGAATTGACGGGGGAGATCGCCATCGTCACGGGAGCGACGCGCGGCATCGGGACCGCGATCGCGACGGAACTGGCCCGGGGAGGCGCGCGCGTGGCCGTCGTCGGGACCGGAGCGGATCGGGCCCGGGCCGTGGCCGAGGGTCTGCCCGGAGAAGGCCATGCGGGCTTCGGCTGCGACGTCTCCGATCCGGAGGCGTGCAGGGGACTCGTCTCGGGTGTCTCCGGGAGCCTCGGCGACGCGACGATCCTCGTGAACAACGCGGGCATCACGCGCGACAACATCATCCTCCGCCTCAAGGACGAGGACTGGCGCTCCGTGCTCGACACGAATCTGTCGGGGGCCTTCTATCTCATGCGGGCCGTCGCCCGCGGCATGATGAAGCGGCGCGCCGGAAACATCGTGAACATCTCCAGCGTCGTGGGCTTGACGGGCAACCGCGGCCAGTCCAACTATGCGGCGGCCAAGGCCGCCCTGATCTCGCTCACCCGTAGCGTCGCTCAGGAGCTTGCGAGTCGCGGTGTGCGGGCCAACGCCGTCGCGCCGGGGTTCATCGTCACCGACATGACCTCCGGACTGCCCGAAAGCGTCCAGACAGCCATGTCGGAGAGGATTCCCCTCGGCCGGCCGGGGTCCCCGGAAGATGTCGCGACGGTGGTGCGATTTCTCGTCGGTCCCGGGGCTTCGTACGTTACCGGGCAGGTGATCGTGGTCGACGGCGGGATGGTGATGCAGTCGTAGCGCCGACGCCGCATATTCGGCCGCCGGAAAAGGATCGGGAAACGGCGGGGCCGCGGGTCGGTCCCCTTCATACAAGGAGAACACGCAATCATGGACAACGCGGCACGCGTGCGGGAGATCATCGCGCAGGAACTCGGCGTGGAGCAGGAGAAGGTGGTGGACGACGCGAACTTCGTCGATGATCTGGGCGCCGACTCGCTCGATACCGTCGAACTCGTGATGGCTTTCGAGGAGGAGTTCGGGATCGAGATCCCGGATGAGGACGCGGAGAGGATGCAGACGGTCGAAGAGGCCATCGCCTATCTGAACGAAAAGGTCTAGCAGGCCGCCCGCGGCCGCAGGCCTTTCATTTCATGAGAAGACGTGTAGCGATCACGGGGGTGGGCCTCGTGACCCCGATCGGGCTCGACCCCGACTCGACCTGGGAGGCACTCCTCCGCGGCGAGAGCGGCGCAGGGCCCATCACCCAGTTCGATACCGCCGACCACTCGGTGCGCTTCGCCTGCGAGGTGAAGGACTTCGACCCGGCGAAGTTCATGGACCGCAAGGATGCCCGGCGGGCGGACCGTTTCCTCCACTTCGCGATGGCCGCGGCGGAGCAGGCCGTGACGCAGGCGGGGTTCGCGGAAGGATTCGGCGATCTTCCCGCGGATCGGGTCGGCGTGCTCATCGGCGTCGGGATCGGCGGGCTCCCGCTCCTCGAGGCCCAGCACGAGAAGCTGCTCGCCGGCGGCCCGCGGCGCGTCTCCCCCTTCTTCATCCCCATGTTCATCCCGGACATGGCTTCGGGCATGGTTTCCATGCGATACGGGGCGCAGGGCCCCAACTACGCGACCGTGTCGGCCTGCGCTTCCAGCGGCCATTCGGTCGGACTGGCCTTCCGCTCGATCCGCAACGGCGAAGCGGACGTGATGATCACGGGGGGCAGCGAGTCCACGATCACGCCGCTCGCGGTGGCCGGCTTCGCGAACATGCGGGCGATGTCGACGCGCAACGACGATCCGAAGCGGGCCTCGCGCCCCTTTGACGCGCACCGCGACGGGTTCGTGCTCGGGGAAGGGGCGGGGATGTTCATCCTCGAGGAGTTGGAACACGCCAAGGCGCGCGGCGCCGACATCCTCGGGGAACTGGCGGGCTTCGGACAGAGCGCGGACGCCTACCACATGACGGCGCCGGCGCCGGATGGATCGGGGGCGCGGCTGGCCATGGAACAGGCGCTCGACGACGCGGGGGTCGACCCGACGGACATCGGGTACATCAACGCGCACGGCACGTCCACGCCCGCGAACGACGTCTCGGAGACGAAGGCGATCAAGGACGTCCTGGGCGATCACGCGTACTCGATCGTCGTGGGCTCGACGAAATCGATGACGGGACACACGCTGGGAGCGGCGGGAGCCATCGAGGGGGCGATCTCCGCTCTCGTCTGCAGGCACGGGATCATTCCGCCCACGATCAACTTCGAGGAAGCGGACCCCGAGTGCGATCTCGAATACGCCCACGGAGGGGTGCTGGAGCGGGAGGTCGAGGTCGCGCTCTCGAATTCTTTCGGGTTCGGCGGCCACAACGTCTGTCTGGCCGTCCGGCGCTGGAACGGAGACTAGAGTCATGAGTTCGGTACTGGTGATGATGGGGTCGGAGTCGGACATGCCCACGATGGAGAAGGGCGTGGCGATCCTGCGGGAGAACGGGGTGGAGGTGCAGGTCGAGGTGAGTTCGGCCCACCGGCAGCCGAAGCGGACCGCGGAGTTGGCGGAGGGCGCGGCGGCGGCCGGCCATTCCGTCGTGATCTGCGGGGCGGGGCTGTCGGCGGCGCTCCCCGGCGTCGTGGCGGCGCACACCTCGCTGCCCGTGATCGGCGTTCCGGTCTCGGCGGGCACGCTCGGCGGGCTCGACGCTCTCCTGTCGTGCGCGCAGATGCCGCCGGGCGTCCCCGTCGCCGCCGTGGGCATCGACAACGCGAAGAACGCGGCCCACCTCGCTCTCCGCATCCTGGGCGCGAGGGGCTAGAGCCGGCCCGCCTCGGAGGTGCGTCCGGTGCGAGCCGGCGTCGGGTACGATTCCCACCGTTTCGACGAGACGCGGCCCCTCGTGCTGGGGGGAGTGTCGATCCCCGACGCGCCGGGCCTGAAGGGACACTCCGACGGGGACGCGGTCGCGCACGCGATCACGGATGCGGTCCTGGGCGCGGCCGGCCTCGGAGACATCGGCGCGCTCTTCCCGGACACGGACCCCGCGCACGCGGGCGCCGACTCCATCGAACTTCTCGCCTCGGCAGTGCGCCGGCTGCGTGAGAGGGGATTTCGGGTGGTGAGCGTCGATGCGACGGTCATCGCCGAGCGGCCGCGGATTTCGCCGCACGCCGAGGCCATGCGGGAGCGGCTCGGCCGAGCCCTGGGCACGGGGCCGGGCGGCGTGTCGGTGAAGGGGAAATCGAACGAGGGGATGGGGTGGATCGGACGGGGCGAGGGCCTCGCCGCCATCGCGGTCGCCACGGTGGCCGGGGCCGCGGGGGACGGTGACTGAGGTCCCCGGCGTCCAACCCCTCCTCGACTTCCTCCTCGCCCTCCCGGCGATCGCGGCCTACGCGCTCATCACCGCCGGGTCCGCCCTCGAGAACATCTTTCCCCCCGTCCCATCCGACACCTTCGTCGTGCTCGGCGCCGTGCTCGCGGACAGGGGATCCCTGCAGCCGCTGCCCGTCCTCCTCTGTGCGTGGATCGCGAACTCCGGCGGCGCCATGGTCGTCTTCGGCCTCGCGCGCCGGCACGGCCGCGGCGTGTTCGAGACCCGCTGGGGCCGGCGCCTCATCCGCCCGCACCAGTTCCGGCGCCTGGCCCGCTTCTACGAGCGGCACGGGCTGTGGGCCATCTTCTTCGCCCGCTGCCTGCCGGTGCTGCGCGTGGTCGTCCCCACCTTCGCGGGATTCACCGGGCTGGGCGCGGTGCGCGCGATGGCCCCCGTCGTCGTGGCATCGCTGCTCTGGAACGGGCTCATGCTCGCAGGCGGGATGTTCGCCTCCCGCAACGTGGACCGCCTCATGGCGCTTCTCGGCCAGGTCAACGCGTGGCTCCTCCTCGTGGCCGTCCTCCTCATCGGCGGCATCGTCGGCTGGTGGATCCGCAGCCGGCGCGACGAGCCGCCGCACGCGTCCCGCGACTCCGGCGGCGACAGCGACGGCAACGGCGACGCGGGCAGCGGCGGCGACTCCGGCGGGCCGCGGGGGTCGCCGTGACGGGAGAGGCGCCGGACATCGAGCGCGCCTTCCACCTCGAGTTCTTCCGCGACCACCTCGGCTTCGAGCGGGGGCTCTCCCCGCGCACCATCGACGCCTACCTGCGTGAAGCCCGGCGGCTCGCCGCGTTCGCGGACTCCGAGGGCGTCGCGGATCCGGCTGGCGTCACGTACGGACTGCTTCGCGACCACGTGGCGCGGTTGGCGGGTGAGGGACGGGCGGCCTCGACCGTCGCGCTCACCGTGTACGCGCTGCGCGGCTACTTCCGCTTCCTCCTCGTCGAGGGCGCGATCGAGTCCGATCCGAGCAAGCGCCTCGAAGCGCCACAGGCGGGGCGCTCGCTGCCCGACGTGCTCGCCCTCCACGAGATCGAGGCGCTGATCGGAGCGGTGGATCGGGAGAACCGTACCGCACCGCGCGACATCGCCATTATCGAGTTTCTCTACGGTTGTGGTCTCCGTGTGTCGGAACTTCTCGCCTTGAAGGTACGGGACCTCGACCTTGAAGAAGGCTTCGTCGGTGTCCACGGAAAGGGAGGCAGGGACAGGCTCGTCCCGGTCGGTGCGGATGCGGATTTGGCGGTGCGCCGATACCTTGGAATCACCAGACCGGAGCTCGACCGGGGGGAATCCGCCGGACACATCTTCCTCAATGCCCAGGGACGTCCGCTGAGCCGGATGGGCGTCTTGAAAATTCTCCGCCGCCACGTCGAGCGTGCCGGCATCCTGAAGCGCGTGACGCCCCACACGCTGCGCCACAGCTTCGCGACTCACCTGCTGGAGGGAGGGGCCGACCTCGCGTCGGTCCAGGAGATGCTCGGACATGCAGACATCTCGACGACCGAGATCTACACGCACGTGGACCGGTCGCACCTGCGCCAGGTGCACCGCAGCCATCATCCGCGCGGGTAGGCGGCGTCGATGAGGTTGACCCGCCTCCTCCACCTGTCGCGCAACCGGCGTCCCGTCAAGCGCTTCCGCGACCGGCGCGTCGAACTCGAGGTCGTGGAGGCGGTGCTCGAGGCGGCGCGCTACGCATCGTCCGCCCGGGAGGCGCAACCGTGGCGCCTCGTCGTGGTGCAGGAGGCGCTGGCGCGCCACAGGATCGCCGCAGCCGCCTTCAACCATCCGCATGTGAGGACGGCGCCCGTCGTCGTCGCCTGCTGCGCGCGGATCCACTCGCACGTGAGCGGCACGGGGCGCCCGAGCTTCGCCATGGACCTCGCATCCGCGACCCAGACCATGATGCTGGCGGCGGCGGATCTCGGCGTGCAGTCGAGCTGGGTGTACGGCTTTCGGGAGGGTGACGTCCGCGAGATTCTGAGCGTGCCGGAGCACGTCCCGATCGTAGCCCTCTTCTGTCTCGGATATCACGACGGGCTGGCGGAACTGCCGGAGCGGCTGCCGCGCGAGGAGGTCATCGCCTGGGACCGCTGGCGGACCCCGGTGAGGGCCGCGAAGTGAAGCGCCTCGGGGTTGCGGTCGCGCTCGCCGCGGCGTCGGTCGCCGGACTGCCGGCCTCGGCAAGCGGGCAGGAGGTGTGGCTGGCGGAGGAGCCCCGGTCGGCGGCGCAGGAGACGCTGGAAGCCTTCCTCGAAGCCGGCGGCTTCGAGGTGTGGACGACGGACACGGTCCTGGCGCGGGGAGACACGGTGCCGGGGGCCGTCCTCCTGCTCGAAGGCACGGCGCGCATCGCCGGGCGGATCGAGGGCGATCTCTACGTCGTCGACGGTGACCTCTTCCTTCGCTCCGGAGCCTCCATCGCGGGGGACGTGGTCGTGCTGGGGGGCGGGTTCTACGACTCGGACGTCGCGGAAGTCGAGGGGACCGTCACCTATCGTCCGAACGAACCGCTGCGCGTCCGGCCCACTCAGGGCGGTTTCGAGATCATCTCCGAGGTCGACCCGGAGCCCGCCTTCGAACTCGACGGCACGTACGGCTTCCACTTCCCGACCTACGACCGCGTGAACGGGCTCGCCTTCCCGGTCGGCGCGGTGGCACGGCTGTGGGACGCGCCGGGCCGCCCCGAGCTGGCCGCCGGGATGACGTGGATCCCGGCGCGCGAGGATGTGGACTACCGCTTCCGCAACTCGTGGCGCCTCGGCGAACGCGTCCGGCTGGGCCTGTTCGCGACGAGCGCCGTGGTCAACAACGAGGACTGGATCCGCCCGACGTGGTACAACAGCCTCGCGCACTTCGTGGCCGGAGACGATGTCCGCAGCCACTACGACTCGAAGGAGTTCGGCCTCGAACTGGAGTGGACATCGCCGGAGCCGCCCGTGTGGGATGATGCGCCGCGCTGGCGCGTCGTCGCCGCGGCGGGACGCGAGGAGGCGGAGGGCCTTGGCGTCCGCAAGGTGACGATCCTCTTTGGCGGGGAGCCGCCGGGGACGTTGGCGTCGCTGCCGCATTACGATCCTCATCTCCAGGTCGACGAGGGAAGTCTGTGGTTTGGGCGCCTCGGTTTCGAGTGGGTGTCGCAGGGGAGAGACCGGCACACCGCGATCGGTCTCGGTGTCGAGGCCGGGTTGGAGGACGAACTCAGTCACGCCTCGATTGGCCTCGGCCCGATCACCAAGTACGAATTCCTGCTCCTGGAGGCGCGCGTCTCCGCTCGGCGCGTGACGCCGCGGGGGCATGCCGTGGAGGCGTTCGCGATCGGTCGGGCCGACGTCACCGGTCGTTTGCCCAGGCAGCGCTACTCGACGATCGGAGGTATCGGGACGCTGCCGACGATGCCGCTGCGGGGCCTGCGCGGGGCCCGCCTGCTCTACGCCGAAACCGCCTACGCGATCCCCCTCGTCGGCGATGCGATGCTGGGAGGGCTGGACCTCTTCGCGCGCGGCAGCGCCGGGGGGGTCGGTACCGAACACGGCGGCTTCGATCTGCACGGTTCGATGCAGGGGGGACTCGCCCTCCGGATGTGGGATTTCCGGCTCGAGTTCGGGGCCGCCGCCGGCTCCGCCGCCGAGCCCGGCGACCCCGGCCTCGTCGCCTTCGTCGACGTCCGGACCCGCCGGTCCGCCCGGCCCACGCGGATGCCGCCGCCGCGCTGATTCTTTTGACAACCCCGGAGCGCAAGTCTAGCTTTTCGCGATGCCGCTCCGGACCGTCTCCCGGCCTCCCCAGCGATGGGCGTGATCTGCGTCCTTCCCGCACGTATCTCCAGCACCCGTATCTCCAGGAAGCCCCTCCAGCCGCTGGCCGGCCGCACGCTCCTTGAGTGGTGCTGGCGGGCCGCGTCGGCGATCCGCTCCTTCGACAGGGTCGTGATCGCGACGGACAGCGACGAAATCGAGGGCTGCGCGCGGGGGTTCGATGCGGAGGTCGTCCGCACGCGGTCCGACCACGCCTCCGGCACGGACCGCGTGGACGAGGCCGCCGACCTTCTCGGCGCGGCGGAGGATGACGTCGTCGTGAACTTCCAGGCGGACGAGCCGTTCGTGGACGGCGGAGCGATCGAGGGCGCCGTGAGGAGAGCACGGGAAGTCGCGACGATCGCGGCCCCGATCCGCGCGGATGACGAGTGGCGGTCCCCGGCCGTGGTCAAGGTCGTGCGGGCCGCCGACGAAAGCGCGCTCTACTTCAGCCGCAGCCCCATCCCGTTCTCGCGGGACGAGCCGGAGTTCGGAACCCGTGCGCGGTTGCGGCACGTCGGCGTGTACGCGTGCCGGCGCTCCGCTCTCAGGCGGTGGGCGGCCCTGCCCGAATCCACGCTCGAACGGGCCGAGCGGCTGGAGCAGTTGAGGGCGCTCGAAGCGGGCATGCGGATTCACGTCGAACTCGGTCCGTGGACCGAGCCGGGGGTCGATCTTCCCGCCGACATCGCGCGGGCGGAGAGAGTATTGTCCAGCAAGGAGGTGCGGGGATGACGGGCCAAGCGTCAACGACGAAGTACATCTTCATTACGGGAGGCGTCGTCTCCGCGCTCGGGAAGGGGATCACCGCGGCCTCGATCGGGCGCCTGCTCGTCGAGCGCGGCCTGCGCGTGACGATCCAGAAGTTCGATCCGTACCTCAACGTCGATCCCGGGACGATGTCGCCCTTCCAGCACGGCGAGGTCTACGTGACGGACGACGGGGCGGAGACCGACCTCGATCTCGGACACTACGAGCGGTTCATCGACGAGTCGCTCTCGCAGGCGAACAACGTCACGACGGGCCGCGTCTACCAGGACATCATCACGAAGGAGCGGCGCGGCGATTTCCTCGGCGCCACGGTCCAGGTCATCCCGCACGTGACCGACGAGATCAAGATGGCGGTGAGGCGCCTCGCCAAGGGCCACGACGTCGTGATCACGGAAATCGGCGGAACCGTCGGCGACATCGAGTCGCTCCCCTTCCTGGAGGCGATCCGCCAGTTCCGGCAGGATGTGGGGCGCGAGCACTCCCTCTTCATCCACCTCACGCTCGTCCCCTGGATCAACGCTTCCGGCGAACTGAAGACGAAGCCGACGCAGCACTCCGTGCGCGAACTCCTGAGCATCGGGATCCAGCCCGACCTGCTCGTGTGCCGGACCGAGCACGACCTCGACGACGGGATCAAGCAGAAGATCGCGCGCTTCTGCAACGTCGAGGTGAATCGGGTCATCGAGTCGCGCGACGTCTCGACGATCTACGAACTCCCGCTCACCTATCGCGCGCAGGAAGTGGACGACCGCGTCTGCGAGCAGTTCGGGTTCGAGACGCCTGCGCCGAATCTCGACGGCTGGATGGCGATGGTGGACCGGATCAAGAACCCGGCGAACGGCAGGGTCCGGATCTGCGTGGTGGGGAAGTACACGGAACTCGTGGACTCGTACAAGTCGATCGCGGAGGCGTTCATCCACGGCGGCGCCGTCAACGACGTCGAGGTGGATGTCGAGTGGCGGTCCGCGGAGGATGTGGAGGCGCGGGGGACGGACTTCCTCGAGCGCTTCCACGGCGTGCTCATCCCGGGCGGTTTCGGGGAGCGCGGCATCAACGGGATGCTCGACGCGATCCGGTTCGTCCGGGAGCGCGAGGTCCCCTATTTCGGCATCTGCCTGGGTCTTCAGTGCGCGATCATCGAGTTCGCGCGCAACGTGTGCAATCTCCCGACCGCCCACTCGTCGGAGTTCGATCTGAGGACGAAACATCCCGTGATCTCGCTTCTGGATTCGCAGCACCAGGTGACGGACATGGGCGGCACCATGCGGCTCGGCGCCTATCCGTGCGTCCTGCAGGCGGGATCCCGGGCGCACGAGGTGTACGGCGCGGACGAGATCTCCGAGCGGCACCGCCACCGCTACGAGGTCAACCCGACCTACCGGAAGAAGCTGGAGCAGCGGGGGATGGTCTTCAGCGGCATGTCGCCGGACGGGGGACTCGTCGAAATGCTCGAACTTCCCGGGCACCCCTACTTCCTCGGCACGCAGTTTCACCCGGAACTCAAGTCGCGGCCGACCCGGGCCCACCCGCTCTTCGCGGCCTTCATCGAGGCGGCGGTGAAGCGGCGGGACGCGCTGCGGGGCGCGCCCGGCGACTCGGGCGGGCGGGACGAGACGGCCGAGGAGTGGACGGACGCCGCGTCGGCCCGGACGAACGGGGTCACGGTCGGAGGATGAACCCGGGGCGTCCCACGTTTTTTTCGGGCCGCCGGCGCACATCGCTCTTTCTCATCGCGGGACCGTGCGTGCTCGAGGACGACGACCTGAACTTCGAGGTGGCGGACCACCTCGCGGACCTCGGGGAACGGCTCGACCTGCCCGTGATCTTCAAGGCCTCGTTCGACAAGGCGAACCGGAGTTCCGCGTCGTCTCTTCGGGGGCCGGGACTGGAAGAAGGGCTGGCGGCCCTCGCCCGCGTGCGCGACCGCTCCGGACTCCCGCTGCTCACCGACATTCACCTCCCCGAGCAGGCGGCGCGCGTGGCGGCGGTCGTGGACGCGCTCCAGATTCCCGCCTTCCTCTGCCGGCAGACGGACCTGCTGCGGGCGGCCGCCGCTACGGGCCGTCCCGTGAGCGTCAAGAAGGGGCAGTGGATGGCCCCGGGGGACGTCGGCGGCGTCATCGGGAAGCTGCGCGAGGCGGGGGCGCGGGAGATGGCGGTGACGGAGCGCGGGTTCGCCTTCGGCTACGGGCGGTGGGTCGTGGACATGCGGAGTTTCGCCCTCATGCGCGAGGCGACGGGCTGCCCGACGGTGTTCGACGCATCCCACGCCGTGCAGCTGCCCGGCAGAGAGGGGTCGCGGAGCGGCGGGGAGCCGGAACACATCGGGCGGCTCGCGGCGGCGGCGGTCGCGGCCGGGGCCGAGGGTCTCTTCATCGAGGTGCACCCCGATCCGGCCGCGGCCCCTTCCGACGGGTCGAACATGCTGCCGCTCGCCGAACTCGAGCGCGTGGTCGCCCGCGCGCTGCGCGTGCGCGAAGCCGTGGCGGTCTGAGAGCCCGATCCCCGTGAGCTCGAGACCCCCGATGGATCGCCGGCTCGCGGAGTCCATCCGCTTCGTGTCCCTGGATGTGGACGGCGTGCTCACGGACGGGTCGATCTGGGTCGGCTCGGGGGCCGACCTCGGCGTCGTGCGGGACCTGCGCCGCTTTCACGCCCTCGATGGCCTGGCGATCCGGATGATGCAGCGCGCGGGAATCGTCGTCGCGTTCCTCAGCGGCAAGCGGTCCGCCGCCGTCCGCCTGCGCGCGCGGGAGCTGGACATCGAAGAGGTTTCGCTCGGTTCCCGAAAGGGAAAACTTTCGGAGCTTCGGGGTATGCTCGCGCGACGCGGTTGCACCTGGGACCAGACCGCGCACCTTGGCGACGATCTTACGGACCTGGCCGTCATGGAACGGGTGGCGTTGCCGGCCGCCGTCGTCGGCGCCGTGCCCGAGGTCCGGGCCGGCGCGGATTGGGTCGGGACGGTGCCCGGCGGCGAAGGGGCCGTGCGCGAATTCGCGGAGGCGCTGCTCGTCGCCCGGGGGGAGTGGGACCGGCTGGTTACGGAGTTCCGGGAAGGAGGACGGTTTGCAGGTTGAACGGGGGATCCGCGCGGACTGCGCGCGGGCGAGCGGAGCCGATGCGCCGCGGGGACGGGTGCGGCCCGGTCTGTTCGCCCGGGTTTCGCTGCTGCCGTTTCTCGTTGCGTGCGGGTCCGACGGGCCTCCGACGGCGAGCGAGCCGCTGCCCGAGGGGGTGGACACCGCCGTGCGGGGGATGCGGACGTTCGTCACGCGCGACGGAGTCCGGCGCGCCGTGGTCGAAGCCGACACGGCCGAGTGGCGCGAAGACAACGAGATTCACCTGCGGCGGATGACGCTGACCTTCTTCGATCCGAATGGACTGGAGTCGACCGAGGTGACGGCGGAGTTCGGGATCTTCCATCAGCTTACGGGCGACCTCGAGGCCGAACGGCGGGTGGTCGTGGAGGACCGCGTGGACGACCAGCGTCTCGAGACGGAGCGCCTCCGTTACCGGAACGTCGACGGCCGCCTCCTTGGCGATACCGCGTTCCAGCTCCTGCGGGGCGTCGAGGGCCTGACGCTCGAGGGGACGGCCTTCGAGTCGGACCCCGCGCTCGACTCGGTCGTCGTCCTGAATCAGGAAGGCGAGATGCTGCCCGTGGCCGCTTTCTCGGAGGCGGTCCCCCTGCCGGCCGTCCCGACCGGGGACCCTGCGGCGGTCGCCGACGAGGCGGTAGCCGGCGAACCCGTCGCCGGGGAGCCGGCCGCCGGGGAGCAGCCCGGGGACGAAGCGCCGCCGGCGGACTCGTCGGCAGCGGAGATCGATCCGGAGGCGGTTCCGGCGCCGGACTCCGCAGCGGCAGCGGACAGCGTCCCGGCTCCCGGGGACAGCGCCGCGGCGCCTCCCGACACGACCGAGGCCCTGCCCGACAGCCTGCCGGTGCTGTCCGATTCCGCGGCGGCCCTGCCCGACAGCCTGCCGGTGCTGCCCGATTCCGCGGCGGCCGTCACCGACAGCCTGCCGGTGCCGTCCGATTCGACGGCGGCCCTGCCGGACAGCCTGTCGACGCCCCCCGACACCGCGGCGACGGCGCGCCGGTGATTCGCGGACGCATCGGCCTGTTGGGCTGCCTCGTGGCGGCGGGCTCGCTCACGGGCCCGCTCGCCGCGCAGGAGCCCGAAGCCGCGGCCGGGGTCGGGTCCGCGCTCGACCGGTGCCCTCTCCGGTGGCGCCCGCTCGAGACCGGGACGAGGAGCGTCACGAACCGGGACGTGACCGGGGCGCACGTCACGGTGCTCAGCGGCCGCTACCTGTGGACCTGTGGCACCGCCACGATGGAGGCGGACAGCGCGATCAAGCGCGACGGCCCCCGGCAGGTCGAACTCCTCGGCGCGGTCGTCTACGAGGATTCGATCCGGACGCTGCAGGCGGAGCGGCTCCTGTACTTTCAACTCTCCGACTTCATCATCGCCGAAGAGAACGTCGAACTCGTCCGACTGACGGATCGGTCCACCCTCATCGGCCCCCGCGTGGAGTTCCTGCGCGCCGTCTCCGGCGTCGACGCCGTCACGACCGCGCCCGACCGGCCGACCGTGACGTTCTATCCGACGAACACCGAGTCCCCCGAGCCGTTCCTGATCGAATCGGATCTGGCCATCTTCGCCGGCGAGGATGAGGCCCGCTTCTACGGGGATGCGGTCATAGACCGGACCGATCTGAACGCCCGGGCGGACAGCGCCCTGCTCACTCGGGCCGATGGCCTCGGTGCCCTGTGGGGCGAACCGTGGATCGAGGCCGAGGGCATCCGGATGGAAGGCGATTCGATACGATTCGTTTCCGAGAACCAGGAACTCGAGGAAATCCACGCCATCGGCAATGGCTACGTGTCCGGGGAGAGATTCGAGGTGGAAGGGGAGTTGATCGACATCGATCTGAACAATCGCGAGGTGGAGCAGGTGCAGGCTCACGGGGAGGGCGTGAGCCGGGCGCTCTCCGGCAGCCACGAGCTTTGGGGCGACTCGATTCGTTTCGTGATGTACGGAGGTCAGATCGACACGGCGTATGCGGT
>JAJEEM010000028.1 GCA_022820995.1 Gemmatimonadota bacterium
CGACGTGTTCGGACGCCTCGGCCCCCTGCTGCGGGACCGCCGGCAGGAGGAATTCTGGGTCATCTACCTGGATACGCAGAGCCAGGTTCTGCTCGAGCGACGACTCACGGTGGGGCTTCTGAACAGCTCGCTCGTCCACCCGCGGGAAGTGTTCGCGCCGGCGATCGCCACGGCCGCGGCCTCCGTCATCCTCGCCCACAACCATCCGAGCGGCGAACCCGAACCGTCGCCCGAGGACATCGCCGTGACCTGCCAACTCGTCGAAAGCGGCCGGCTCCTCGGCATCCCCGTCCGCGACCACATCATCCTCGGCGACCGCGCCTACGTGAGCCTCCGCGAACGCGGCATCTGCTGAGGTCGCGTCCCGGACGCAACGCTCGCTCCCTGCCCGGCCCGCGCCGAACTCGCGCGTTACTGCTACCTTTACGGGTTGCCCGGGCTGCCGGACGGTGGCCGGGCGGTGACGTCTCAGCGACGGAGCGCGAAGCGTGGAGAGCAGCCTCAAGCGGGAAGTGGACCGGGCCGCGCCGGGAGCGGGCCCGCGCTCGCTGCTGCCCGAGGACTTCATGAAGGCGATCGAGGGCCACGAGGCCCGCCTCGACCTCGATCTGCTCGCCCTGGCGTTCCAGTACAGCCTGGAGAAACACGAGGGCCAGAAGCGTCGCTCGGGCGAGGATTACATCCGCCACTGCGTGGAGGTCGCCAAGATCCTCATCGAGATCCGGCTCGACACCGTGAGCATCGCCGCTTCGCTCCTCCACGACGTGGTGGAGGACACGGACACGACCGTGGACGAGATCCGGACGGAATTCGGCGAGGAAATCGCCATCATCGTGGACGGACTCACGAAGATCTCGCTGTTCGCGTTCGGCTCCATGGCCGAACGCCAGGTCGAGACCTACCGCAAGCTCCTTCTCTCCATGGCCCGCGACGCGCGCGTGATCATGGTCAAGCTCGCGGACCGTCTCCACAACATGCGGACGCTGGAGCACATGCCGGCCGGCGCGCGGCAGCGGATCGCGCTCGAAACCCGGGAGATCTACGCGCCGCTCGCCCACCGTCTCGGAGTCGCGCGCCTGAAATGGGAACTCGAGGATCTCGCCTTCAAGTTTCTCGAACCCGAGGGGTACAGGAAGCTCGTGAGGGAGGTCAACGCCACGCGGGGCGAGCGCGAGGGACTGATCCGACGCATGGAGGAACCGCTCCGGGCCGAACTCGACGCCGCCGGAGTCGGTTGCGAGGTCACGGGGCGTCCCAAGCACCTCTGGTCCATCTACGGCAAGATGGTGAAGCGCGACAAGCCGTACGAGGAGGTCTACGACACGCTGGCGATGCGGCTCATCGTGGACTCCGTCCGCGACTGCTACCACGCCCTCGGCATCGTGCACAACAAGTGGACGCCGCTCACCGAGCGCTTCCACGACTTCATCGCGACGCCGAAGTCGAACATGTACCAGAGCCTGCACACGACGATCTTCGGCCCCGGCGGGGCGCTGTACGAGATCCAGATCCGCACGCACGAGATGCACCGCACCGCCGAGTACGGGATCGCGGCGCACTGGCGCTACAAGGAGGGGCGGTCCGGAGACGACGTCGACGACGAACTCGCGTGGTTCCGGCAGGTGCTCGAGTGGCAGCAGGAGACGCGCGAGCCGGAGGAGTTCATTGAGTTCCTCCGCATCGACCTGTTCCAGGATGAGATCTTCGTCTTCACTCCAGCGGGAGACGTGAAGCAGTTGCCGAAGGGGGCCACGCCCATCGACTTCGCCTTCGCCGTGCACACCGAGGTCGGGCTGCGCTGCAAGGGCGCGAAGGTGAACGAACGGATCGCCCCGCTCAGCCGCCCGCTCCGGAACGGGGACACCGTACACATCCTCACCTCCGATTCGCAGACGCCGAGCCGGGACTGGCTGGGCTTCGTGCGGAGCAGCAAGGCCCGCCACGAGATCCGGCAGTGGATCCGGGATGAAGAGCAGGAATCCGCGCTACAGCTCGGGAAGGACATCGTTCAACGGGAGTGGAGGCGCCGCCGCCGGGGCAAGGTGGACGAAGCCGCCCTCAGGGCGGCGTGCGAGACGCTGGGATACGAAGGATCGGATGCCCTCTACGCGGCGACCGGCCGGGGGGACGTGGGGCTTACGCGCGTGATCCGGGCCATCCTCCCCGAGGTCATTCCGGACGTGCCGCAGAAGAGCCCGAGTCCGCTCCACAAGCTCGTGGACAAGGTCTGGGGCGGAGGCGGCCAGGGGATCCGGATCCAGGGGATGGAGAACCTGATGGTCCGGTATTCCCAGTGCTGCCAGCCGGTCCCCGGAGACAGGGTCATCGGATATATCACCCGGGGCCGCGGCGTTTCGATTCACCGGCAGGACTGCCCGAACGTCCTGAACCTCTCCAACGCTCCCGAGCGCCGGGTGGAAATCGAGTGGCAGGCGCACGGTGAGCGCCGGTTCCTGATCCGCATCGTCATGGAGGGGACGGACCGACACGGCCTGTTCGCGGACATCGCGCGCGCGGTCAGCGACACCGGCACGAACATTCAGTCGGCCGACATCAAGGGGGTCGAGGGAGGGATGCGCGGGCAGTTCGTCGTCGAAGTCGAGAACCTGACGCATCTGCAGAAAGTCATGCGCAAGGTTCAGGGCGTGAAGGGTGTCATCTCCGTCGAACGGAAGGAGTCCTTCGGGGAGAGCGGCCTCACCATCGAATGACCGGCTGCTAGATCCGAGACCATGCCCCGCTTCGACCTCCAGCTTCCCTTCGAGCCGATGGGCGACCAGCCCACCGCGATCCGCGAGTTGGCCGAGGGCGTGCGCCGCGGTGACAAGTGGCAGACGCTGCTGGGCGTGACGGGCAGCGGCAAGACGGTGACGCTGGCGGCGATGATCGCGGAGGTCAATCGCCCGACGCTGGTCATGAGCCACAACAAGACGCTCGCCGCTCAGTTATATGGGGAACTGCGGCAGTTCTTTCCCCGCAATGCCGTCGAGTATTTCATCTCCTACTACGACTATTACCAGCCCGAAGCCTATGTTCCCGCGACGGATACTTTCATAGAGAAAGATGCATCCATCAACGAAGACATAGATCGACTGCGGCTCCGCGCCACATCCGCCCTCATGGA
Organism: Gemmatimonadota bacterium; assembly: GCA_022820995.1. Lineage (GTDB taxonomy): Bacteria > Gemmatimonadota > Gemmatimonadetes > Palauibacterales > Palauibacteraceae > Palauibacter. The sequence goes on from JAJEEM010000028.1 coordinate 3,125, forward strand.
AAGGCGGGATGTGATTGTCGTCGCCTCCGTGTCCGCGATCTACGGGCTCGGGGATCCCGTGGGCTACCGCGAGCTCATGCTCACGTTGCGCGAAGGGCAGGAGATCTCCCGCCGCGAGATCCTCTCCGGACTCGTGCAGATCCAGTATTCGAGGAACGATCTCGATTTCGTGCGCGGCACCTTCCGGGTGCGGGGCGACGTGATCGAGATCCTGCCCGCGTACGAGGAGCAGGGCGTCAGGGTCGAGATGTGGGGCGACGCGATCGAACGCATCTCGAAGATCGATCCGATGACCGGCGTCACGATCACACGCCTCCCGGAAACCTCGATCTTTCCGGCCACGCACTACGCCACGCTCGGCCATCGGCTGGAGGAGGCCCGGCACGCGATCTACGTGGAACTGGAGGAGCGGCTGCTGCACCTGCGGCAGGATGGCCGGCTCCTCGAGGCGCAGCGCCTCGAGCAGCGCACGCGATTCGATCTCGAGATGCTGACGGAAGTGGGGTTCTGTCCCGGGATCGAGAACTACAGCCGACATCTGGACGGCCGGGCGCCGGGCAGCCGTCCCTACTGTCTTCTCGACTATTTCCCGGAGGACTATGTGGTCGTCGTGGACGAGTCCCACGTGTCGATCCCGCAGATCGGCGGCATGTACGAGGGGGACCGCAGTCGAAAGACGACGCTGGTCGAGTTCGGTTTTCGGCTCCCGTCCGCGCTGGACAACCGGCCGCTGTCGTTCCGGGAATGGGAGGACCTCGTGCCGAGCGCGATCTTCGTCAGCGCGACACCGGGCGCGTACGAGTTGCGCAGGAGCGGGGGCGTCGTCGTCGAACAGTTGATCCGGCCGACGGGACTGCTGGATCCGGAAGTGGAGGTGCGGCCGGTCCGCGGGCAGGTGGACGACCTGCTCGGGGAGATCCGCCGCCGGACGGAACGGCGCGAGCGCGTGCTCGTGACGACGCTCACGAAGCGGATGGCGGAAGATCTGTCGGAGTTCCTCGCGGTGCGGGGCGTGCGGGTGCGCTACATGCACTCGGACATCGCGGCGATCGACCGCGTGAAGATCCTCCGCGATCTGCGGCTGGGGACGTTCGATGTACTCGTCGGGATCAATCTGCTGCGCGAGGGCCTCGATCTGCCGGAGGTCTCCCTTGTCGCGATCCTCGACGCGGACAAGGAGGGTTTCCTTCGTTCGGATCGGTCGCTCGTGCAGACGATCGGGCGCGCGGCCCGGAACCTCGCGGGGAAGGCGATTCTGTACGCGGACAAGGTGACGGATTCGATGCGGCGCGCGATGGATGAGACGGCGCGCCGCCGCGAAGTGCAGGCGGAATACAACCGGGAGCACGGGATCGAGCCGCGCTCGATCGTGAAGTCGGTGCGGGAGATCCGGTTCTCGACCGCCGTGGCCGACGCGCGCGAGGCGCAGCCTGCCGTGCACGAACGGGAAGGCTCCTACGAGGAACTGTCGCCGGAGGCGCTGGCCGAGACGATCGAGAAGGACATGCGCGCCGCGGCGGCTGCGCTCGACTTCGAGACGGCCGCCCGGCTGCGGGACGAACTGTTCGAGATCCGTGCCCGGATCGGTGACGGGAAGGGGACGCGGCCGCCGGGGTTGCCGGTCTCCGCGGGGGATTCGGCATGAGGAGCGCCGTGCTGGACGAGGCGGGGCTCGCGCGCTGGGGGCGGGAGGTCGGCGCGGCCGCGGATCGCGAGGAGGTCTTCGTTGCGCTCACGGGACCGCTCGGCGCCGGGAAGACGCGGTTCACGCAGGCGGCGTGTGCCGGAGCGGGCGTGGACGAAGCCGTGACGAGTCCGACCTACACGCTCGTTCACTGGTATGCCGGCGACCGGGGTCCGGTGGGGCACGCGGATCTGTACCGTCTCCGCGATCCGTCCGAACTCCTCGCCCTCGGGTGGGAGGAACTCGAAGCCCACCCGGGAGCGGTCTTCGTCGAGTGGGCGGAGCGAGCCGGAGAGGAGCTTCCGGTGGACCGCTGGGAAGTTCGGTTCGAGTTCGTCCATGGGGCGGACGCGGCGGATGGGGCCGCCGGGGGCGCCGCGGGGGCGCTGCGGCGGGTGAGCGTGCGCGGGCTGGGCCGCGTCCCGCCGGTTCCCGACCCGGCCCCGTACGCCGGCGGCGGGGAGGCGTCCGCGTGCTGAGTCTGGCGCTCGAGACGAGTACGAGCCTCGGCAGCATCGCCGTTGGCCGCGGCGACACCCTGATCTCCGAATGCGCGCTGGCCGTGCGCGCGACGCACTCGGAGACCGTGCTCGACGAGGTGGAGCGCATGCTCGCGCGGGCCCGGATCGGCGCTGGCGACATCGAACGCGTGATCATCGGGGCGGGGCCCGGCTCCTTCACCGGCGTGCGGATCGCGGCTTCGCTCGCGAAGGGCTGGTGTCACGCGACGGGTGTGCCGCTCTTCGCGTATTCGAGCCTTCGCTCCGTCGCCGCCTCCTCGGGGCGTGCACGCGTCTGCGCGCTCTTCGACGCTCGGCGGGGCGAGGTGTACGGAGCCGCCTGGGCCGACGGACCGCTGGAGGGCCCGGTCCGAGGGCCGGAAGCGTGCGGCATCGATCGCTGGATCGAAGGGCTGGAGGATCCCGCGTCATGGTCTTTCGCCGGGGAGGGCGCGATCCGGCACCGCGCCGGGATCGAAGCTCGCGGCGGAAGGGTGCTCCCGCCGTTTCTCGCCGTGCCGCGCGCGGGCGCGCTTCTGTGGCTGGCCGACAGGCTCCCGGCCGGCCGAGTCCCGGACATCGACGCGTGGGAACCCCGATATGTCCGGAGTTCCGGAGCCGAACGACAGGTCGGGCGCCGTGGCGGAACCCGGTAGGCCGACCCTTCGAATCCGGCCGCTCATCGAGGCGGATCTCGGGCAGGTCACGGCGATCGAGGAAGTCTGCTTCGCCACCCCCTGGTCGGAACGGACGTTCCGGAACCTGCTGCGGCGCCGGGACGCGGTTCTCCTCTCCGCCGTATGCGAAGAGGAGCGCATCGCGGGATACGCCGCCGTGTGGTTCGTCGGGCGGGAGGCGGAACTGGGGGACCTCGCCGTGGCCCCGAACGACCGCCGGCACGGGATCGGGGGCGAACTGGTGGACGCGGTTCTCAGGGAAGCGCGGACCCGGGGCGTCGTCCGCATCTTCCTCGAGGTGCGCGAAGGGAACCGAAGCGCGCAGGGTCTCTACCGAAGCCGGGGATTCGAAATCGTCGGACGGCGTCGCGGATACTACGCGGGTCCGAGGGAGGACGCTCTCGTCATGCGGCGCTTGCTGGTCCGTTGATCGTTTTCCGTTACCTTGATCCTTCCGGGCATCACTACCACCATGGACCTTCGAATCGATCAGCGGGGAGGCGGGAATGGCGCGCAGTCTGAACAAGGCGACACTCATCGGAAACCTGGGCGCGGACCCGGAAGTGCGATCGACGAATACGGGTACGCGGGTGGCGACGCTCTCCGTCGCGACCAGCCGCCGCTGGACGACTCGCGCCGGCGACCAGCAGGAGAAGACGGAGTGGCATCGGGTGGTCTGCTGGGACCGCCTTGGCGAGATCTGCGAGCAATACCTGCGCAAGGGCGACCGCGTCTACGTGGAAGGCCGGATCGAGTACCGGCAGTGGGAGGGACAGGACGGCCAGACGCGGTATACGACGGAGATCCGCGCGCTCGAAATGATCATGCTCGGAAGCAGCGGTGGGGGCGGAGAGAGCTATTCGGCGGCGGAGCCGCGGCAGGAGCGTTCCGATTTCTCCGAGTTCTCCAACCGGTCCGTCGCGGGTGAGGACGATCTCCCCTTCTGAGGCACGCGGAGCCGCGACCGCCGGATCCGACGCGCTCATTGCGGTCGGGCTCAGCCACCGGACGGCCCCCATCGACATTCGGGAGCGTTTCGCCCTCGGTGAACGGCGACGAACCGAGTGGGTCGAGAATCTGACCGCCGGACCCGGCGTCTCGGAGTGCGTCGTGCTGTCCACCTGCAACCGGACCGAATGCTACCTGGCGGGAAGCGATGCGGAAACGCTCGACCGCCTCGGGCGCGAGGCGCTGTGCGGGGTGTCGGGTCTGGGGGCCGAGGGAGATTCGTACCTCGCCACGCTCGAAGGGGCGAGCGCCGTCCGCCACCTCTTCCGCGTCACCGGCGGACTGGAATCGCTCATCGTCGGCGAACCGCAGATTCAGGGCCAGGTCCGTTCAGCCTATCGGGATGGGCGTCCCACGGTGGGGCCCGTGCTGCATCGCCTCTTCCAGTCGGCCCTCGAGGTCGGCGGACGCGTACGGGCCGACACGTCGATCGCGAGCGGCGTGACCTCGATCCCCGGGGCGGCGGTCGGTCTCGCCCGGAAGGTGTTCGGCTCACTCGACGACCGCAGCGTGCTCGTGCTCGGTACGGGCGAGATGGGAAGACTCACCGTGCAGTGCCTCAAGCGCGAGGGGGCGGGGCGTGTGTTTCTCGCGAGCCGCGACCCGGCCCGGGCCGAGCGCGTGAGCCGGCCACTCCATGCGCTCCCGATGCGAAGGCGCGCGGCGCTCGGGGCGCTGCATCGCGTGGATCTCGTCGTCAGTTGCACGGAGTCGGAGGCGGCCTTCCTCCGGGCCGAGCACGTCCGGGGTCCCCGAACGGGGCGCGCGCCGCTCGTGATTCTCGACATCGCCGTGCCCCGCAACGTCGACCCGCGCGTGGCCGGGATCTCCGATGTCTTCCTGTATAATATCGACGACCTGCGGCAGGTGGTGGATCGGGCCCGGGCGGCGCGCGAGTACGAGCGCGCGCGCGCAGAGGCGATCATCGAGCGGCACGTCGCGAAATACCGGGCCTGGCGTCGAAGTCGTCGCGCGGATCCGGCCGTGCGGGCGCTGAGGAACACCGCCCGCCGGCTGTTGGACGATGCCGTCGCCGCCCGCGCCCCGGCTCCCGACGACGCCGACGAAGCTCTGCGGCTGGCGAGTCAGGCGGCGCTCAACAAGGTTCTGCACGGGCCGACACGCGCCATCCGGTGGCTCGCCGAACGATCTGACGGCGAGGAGTGTCTTCGTCGGATGGAACCATGGCTCGGTGGGGAAACGAGGGAAGCGAGGGGGGAAGTGAGGGGAGAGCGGATGAGCCCGGACAGAGTGCCGGGAGGGCGCACGTGATGGCGGGGATCGGGATCGGAGCGGGCCTGGAAATCGTGCAGGACCTTTCCGCGCGCGTGATCGATTCCCCCCTGGACATGATCCTGGGCGCGACCCTGCCCACGAAGGTCATTCTCACCGTGCTCGCCGCCTTCTCGCTCGTGTCCTGGGTCCTCATCATCTGGAAGTTCCGCGAGTTGCGCGCCGTGAACGCGCGGGCGGATGACTTCGTGTTCGCGATGGCCGGGGCCAACGGCCTCGTGGACCTCAACGACGCGCTGTCGGAGCTGGACGATTCCCCCTTCAGACGGGTGTTCCGCGAGGGGATCGCCTTCTTCTCCGAACTGCGGCCGGGCGCGCTCGAGACCACGCACGTCGGGGACGGGTTGAGCCCCACGCAGCTCGAAGCGCTGTGGCTGGTGCTCGAGAAGAGCCTCTCGGAGGAGAAGGACGAACTCGCGCACGGGCTGCCCTGGCTCGCGATCATCGGCTCGGTAAGCCCTCTGCTCGGCCTCATGGGGACCGTCGTGGGCGTGATGAACTCGTTCATCGGGATCACCTCGCAGGGGTCCGCCAACATCGCGGCGGTCGCGCCGGGCATCGCCGAGGCGCTCACGACGACGGTCGCGGGATTGGCCGTCGCGATTCCCGCGGTCATCGCGTACAACCACTATGCCTCGCGCCTGCGTCTCTTCGTGGGAGAACTGGAAGGATTCGCGAGCGAGTTCGTGGGGACGCTCGCGCGCGAGGGCCGCCTGTGAGCCGGGGCCGGGGCGGTCGGAGGACGAGGATGAGGAGCGCGGCATGAAGAGGCGCTTTACGCAGCAGGCCGACGGGATCGGCGTCGTGGCGGAGATCAACGTCACGAGCCTCGTCGACGTCGCGTTCACCCTCCTCATCATCTTCATGATCACGGCGCCCATTCTCCAGGGCGGCATCGAAATCGACCTCCCGGAGGGCATCTCCGCGCCTCTCAGCGCCTCCGATGCGCTCGTGGTCTCCATCGACGGGGACGGGCAGATCTACCTGGATGACGTACCGGTGACGCTGGAGGAGTTCGACGCTTCGCTCGCGCTGGCGCTCGATCGCTTCGAGTCCGACGCGGTGTACCTGAAGGCGGATGGCGACCTCGCCCTTCGGCAGGCGACCCGGGTGATGGGTCGGATTCAGGAGGCCGGCGGCGTGCTGAACATGGTTACGGACCCGGACCCGAGCCTTCGCCGCCCATGACACCGTACGGAGGGGTGGAAACCGGACGTTGGCGCGCCTGGCGGCGCGGAGGGCCGCAGCGTCACGGGCGACCGCACAAGCGGGCCGTGTACGGCTCGCTCCTGGTCCACGGGGGTCTCCTCGTTCTCGCCCTGTTCGGCGACGCGGCGATACGCCCGCCCGAAATGCCTGCGGCGGTGCGGGTGAATATGGTCGAGTTCGCTCCGGAGGATGCGCCGATCCGCGTCGATCCGTCGCCGCCCGAGGTCGCGGAAGAGGAGAACCGCCCGCCTCCCCCCGAACCGACGCCCGATCCGGTGCCGCAGGTGGAGACGCCCACCGTCGAGGCCGAGGTCGAGGTCGAACGCGAGCCGGAGCCGGAACCCGCGCGGACCGAGGAAGTCGGCGAGGAGGTGCGCACGATCCGGATCGCCGGCGAAGCCTCGGCCTGGCCCGAATACAGCGAGAACATCATCCGCCAGATCCAGCGCCGCTGGCGGCCCCCCGTCGGGGCGCGCGAGCTTCGGGCCGAGGTCTACTTCATCATCCACCGGGACGGGCGGGTGACGGGTTTCGAGTGGGTGGCGAGGTCCGGGAGCCTGGTCTTCGATACCCAGGCGATGGGAGCCGTGGAGTCCGCCGGCCGCGACCGGGCCTTCGGTCCCCTTCCCGACGACTTTCCGGCCGACGCGCTCGCCGTCTCTTTCTTCTTCGATCCGAGCGATCGCTGAATGGGCCGGTCGAGGGTCTTTCGTCGACGCCGCGCCGCCGAGGGACGCCCCCGGTTCGCCGCCGCGGGGCTGGTGCTGGCCGCGGCGGCGGCCGGAGCGCCGCTGGGAGGCCAGGAGGGCGGGGCGCTCCGCCTGGGCCTCACCTACGAGGCCCGCTATGTGCCGGGCATGGTCGTGGCGCCCGTCTCCGCGAGTGCCGGATTCGAGGAGCTGGGCGCGGCGGTCGGCGAGATCCTTCGCACGGACCTCGACTATTCCGACCGGTTCGACATCCTCGCGGTGTCCGACACGCTCCCGTTGAGCGGCCCCCCGAACTACGCGCTCTGGAACGAGCTCGGGGCCGTGTGGCTCGTCACCTCGGAGATCTCCGTCGCGCCGGGGACGCAGACTCCGCTCCTCAGAGTCAGCCTGCACGACGTCGTGTACGGGAACCTGGAGAACGTCCAGGCCTTCAGCCTGCCCCAGATGGATGCGGCCGACTTCCGAATGTCGGTCCACCGGATCTCCGACCGGATCGTCTTCTGGGCGACGGGAGGCCAGCGCGGCATCGCCGCGACACGGGTCGCCCTGCGGCGGAGGGATGGCGACGGGTCGTCCTACCTGCTGCTCATCGACAGCGACGGCCGGAACCCGCAGCGGATCGACACCGGAGGGCGCAACGTCTTTTCGCCCGCCTTCTCGCCGGACGCCACCCGGATCGCATACACGATCCAGGATGATACGGGGTACTTCTCGCTCGTGGAGATGAATCTCATCACCGGCAGCCGTCGAACGGTGGCCTCCGGGAGACTCATTCAGACGCCGACGTGGACGCCTGACGGGCGGTTGGCGTACGCGGAAGGCGTCGGCGGAACCGCGCGCATCATGGTCGAGGGCGGCGGGCAGCTGACCGACGGCCGGGTCCAGTCGCTGAACCCGAGCTTCTCGCCGGATGGGGAGTCGTTCGCGTACGAGGCCGACCCGGCCAACGAGCAGCAGGTCTACGTCCGTCGCGTCTCCGGAGGTCCGGCCCGCCGCATCAGCATCTACCACCCGCGGGAGGACACCAACGCGGCCGGCCCGGACTGGTCGCCGAACGGCGACCGGATCGCGTATTCGGCCCTGAGCGACCGCCGCTGGCAGATCTTCACGGTGAACCCGGATGGCACCGACCGGCGCATGCTGACCCGGCGCGGCGAGAGCGAGGATCCGAGCTGGGCCCCCGACGGCCGTCATCTCGTCTTTTCGTCGGTCGACGCCCAGGGCTCGACCGTCTGGATCCTCGATGTCTTCACGGGGAGGTCCCGGCCCCTCACGGCGGGACGGCTCGACGGCCTCCCGGACTGGTCCCCCCCCATCCCGCCCGGCTCATGACCCCGGTCGTTCTGCGGGTTGCGACTTGACGGGTCTGCGATAGGTTACGAATCCGTATTGAAACCGGGATCGGGTCAGCGTTTTCAGCGCCGACGTTTGCCCTGTCCTCGCCGAATTCTCGTCCCGCGACTGGTAAACAAGGAGACCTCGATGAAGCTGAGCCACCGATTCGCTCCCATTCTTCTCGTGGCACTTCTGGCGACTGCGTGTAGCGGCAACCCGGAACCGGAGCCGGTGCCGCCGCCGCCGCCACCCCCTCCGCCCCCGGCCGTGGATGACAGTGCGCAGCGCGAGGCGGCGGCTGCCCGGCTCTGCGATCAGGCGATGGCGGCCATGGAGGAGGGCGATTACGCGACCGCGCGCCGATTGCTCGAGCAGGCCGTAAGAGATTATCCGGGCACGACCTGCGCGGAGTCCGCGCCCGCGGACATCGAGCGCGCAATGGACGGCGAGGCGATCGTTGCGCGGATTCACTTCGACTACAACGAATCCGCCATCACCGACGCGGCCGCCGCGATACTGCAGAGCAAGGCCGACGCGTTGCGGGACCGGTCCGGGATCCGCCTCCGGATCGAGGGCCATTGCGACGAGAGGGGTTCCCTCGAATACAACCAGGCGCTCGGCCTCAGAAGGGCCCAGTCCACGATCGACTACCTTTCCAGCCTGGGGCTGGACGCCGGCCGCTTCGATATCGTGACGTTCGGCGAGGAGATGCCGCTGGCCCGGGGGAGCAACGAGTCGGCTTGGCGGCAGAATCGTCGTGCCGAGTTCGTTATCACGGACGGAGACATCTAGATGCGGAATGCGGCGGTCGCCGTGCTGTTGGGCGTCGCGGCCGCCGCCTGCGCGTCCCGGGGCGATGTGGAGACGATGGGTGACGCCCTGCGGGACGAGATCGCAGGGCTCGCCGAGGGTCAGCGCCGGCTGGCCGAGGCGGTGCAGGCGGACCTGGAGTCGATCGAGAGTTCGAGCCAGCGCCGGGAGACGACGGGTCGCGGCGAACTCGAACGGCTGATTGGACGGGTCGAAGCCCTCTTCGAGCAGATCATCGAGATGTCCGCCCAGAACAACCAGCTGCTCAACGACATCTACGAGAATCAGCGTCGACTGGGCGCCCCTTCGCCGATGGGCTTTCCGGGATCCGTCGGCGCGGATCCGCCCGCCGCGGGACCGGTCGGCGCCGAATCGAACCCCGCCGCCGCGTCCGGGTCCGGGTCCGACGAGGCGTCCCAGTTCTACGCATTGGCGCTCGACATGTACCAGCGCGGCAACATCGAGACCGCGCGCGACGCCTTCCGCGATTTCCTCGCCGTCTACGGCGGCCACGAGTTGGCGCCCGACGCCCAGTACTGGGTGGCGCGCACCTATGAGGACGCGGAGGATCCCGGCAGTGCGCTCGAGGAATACCGTCGGCTGACGGAACGCTATCCCGATTCGAGCCGGGCGCCCGCCGCGCTCTTTCGCCGAGCGATGATCGAGGCGGGGCGGGGCAACACGGCGGTGGCGAGGCGGCTGTTCGCCCAGATCGAGAGCGGATATCCGAACAGCCCCGAGGCGCCGGAAGCACGCCGGGAACGCGAGAAGCTGGGCGGCTAGTGTCACCAGCCCTCCGGTGACTGCGGGCTACCGTGCAGTGTCCCCGCTGTAACCATCCGGAAGCGCGGGTCGTCGACTCGCGGACGAGTCGCGGCGGCCGGGCCATCCGCCGCCGGCGCGAGTGCCTCTCCTGCGGCGAACGCTTTACGACCTACGAGCAGGCCGAGGAAGAGCCGCTGCTCGTCATGAAGAAGGACGGCGGCTCGGAGACCTACGACCGCGGGAAGCTTCTCGCCTCCATCCGCGTGGCCTGCGCGAAGCGACCCGTGTCGAACCGCGATATCGAGCTTCTCGTGGATGAAGTCGAGGAACAGCTGGCGGCGGAGGACCAGCGGGACATCGCGAGCCTGCGGCTGGGACAGCTCGTCATGGAGCGGCTCCGCGCGCTGGACCAGGTTGCGTACGTGCGCTTCGCCAGCGTGTATCGGAACTTCCAGGACACCACGGAGTTCATGGAAGAAGTGCGACAACTGCTGCGACGCGCCGGGCACAGCGCGGCCGGGCAGGTCGATCTGTTCTCGGCAGGAGGCGACCAGGGCCGATGAGGCTGCGGCGACAGACCCAGGGTGCGACCGACCAGGCGGAGATGCCCTTCCTGGATCACCTGGATGAGCTTCGTTCTCGCCTGATCCGGGCGCTTCTCGCGCTCCTCGTCGGCATGGTCATCGGGCTCGTGGCGGTCACGCAGTGGGACGTGCTCGGCATCGTCCAGCGGCCGATCGCGGACCTCCTCCCGGGCGAGGCCCTGAACTACTCCAGCGTGACGACTCCGTTCGTCACCATCCTCAAGCTCGGCTTCATCGTGGGCCTCATCGCGGCCCTTCCGTACCTCGCCTGGCAGGCCTGGGGCTTTCTCTCGCCGGCCCTTTACGAGAACGAGCGCAAGTTCGCCATCCCGGCGATCGCCTCGGGGACCATCCTCTTCATCGCCGGAATCTCGATGGCGTATTTCCTGGTCCTGCCGCTCGGACTCAGGATCCTGCTGAACTTCTTCACGTTCGATCAGCTCAACCCCGTCATCATGATCAACGAGTATCTGACCTTCGCCATCCGGTTGATCCTGGCCTTCGGGCTCATCTTCGAGCTGCCGGTGGCGCTCGTCTTCCTGTCGCTGCTCGGGATCGTGACGCCGGAGGGGCTCGCGAAGTACCGGCGTCACGCGATCGTCGTGATGGCCGTGGTCTCGGCCTTCCTCACGCCCGCCGACCCGTACACGATGCTCGCGATGATGCTGCCGATGATGTTTCTCTACGAGGTGTCCGTGATCATGACCCGCGTGCTCCGGCGACGCCGGCAGGAGCGGGCGGCCGAGGGGGCAGCGGGGGAAGGAAGTTCGACCTGAGGCTGCGCACGCTCCTGGCGCTGGCGGCCCTGCTCGGCGGCCTGGGCGCAACCGAAACCGCGCGCGCCGCGCCGATGGGGGCCCGCCCCCTTGATTTCACGGCCCGGGCGGATACCGACACGGTCGTGGTCGTGGGGCGAGACTCCCTGCCGCAGGACTCCGTGCCCCGGGATTCCACCGCCCGGGATACGCTCGATGTACCCGTGGCGGACTCAGCGGCGGCCGGCGATTCCGCCGCCGTCGGCGACTCGGCAGCGGTCGGCGACTCGGCCGCCGTCGCAGCCGCCGTCGCGGATTCGGCCGTCGCCGACACGGTCGATGCCGGTCCGGCGGACCCGCCGTTCCCTCAACAGGACGACATCTTCGGACAGCTCCTCGGAGAGCCGGGCTATCAGGTCATCCAGTATCAGGGGCGCGGCGTCGAGCTCGATGTCGACCGGCAGCGTGTGCAGCTCAATCGAGAGGCACAGGTCATGTACGAGCAGTCCACGATCGATGCGGACACGATCACCTACGAGGCGGGTCTGCAGTTCGTGCGGGGCTGCGGGAACATCTCGCTCGCCGGGGAAGGGGAGAACGTGGTCTCCGACGAGTGTCTGAACTACGACGTCTCCGCCACCAAGGGCACCGTCGCGGATGCGCGAACGTCGTTCGCTCAGCAGGGCGCCGACTGGTTCATCAGGGGGCTCATGACCATGCGGGGCTCCGGCACCGCCTTCGTCGAAACCGGGAACTTCACCTCGTGCGAGGCCGAGGAACCGCACTACTACTTCCGCGCCGGACAGATCAAGGTCGTCTCGGACGACATCGTCGTGGCGTGGCCCGTGACCCTCTACATCCAGAACGTGCCCGTCGCCTGGCTTCCCTTCTTCGCGCAGGACATTCGGGAGGAACGCAGGAGCGGCTTTCTGCCCCCGCGCTTCGGCTTCAACGATGTCGTCGCGTCCTCCAGCAACGCCCGCCGGAGCATCACCGACTTCGGGTATTACTTCGCCGGGAACGATTTCATGGACGCCCAGGCGACGGCGGACTGGTTCAGCGGACGGTTCACGCGTCTCAACGGAGCCTTCCGATACCGCTCGATCAAGAAGTTCTTCCGGGGCAATGTCATCGCGAGCTACAGTTTCGGGAACGAGAAGACGCTGCAGTTCCAGATGCGCCACAATCACGAGCTGACCCCCGTCACGGACATACGGGTCAACGCCAACTTCGTCTCGAACACCAGCGTCTTCGAGCGTCAGACCTTCGACCCGACGGTCCAGACGCAGCGAATCGCGTCGGACGTCGGAGTCCAGCACCGGTTCCCCTTCGCGTCCGTCAACCTGAGCGGGAGCCGGCGCCAGGATCTGGGGGCGCAGAAGGGGCGGACGGACCTCACGCTGCCCAAGCTTCAGATGACCTTCTCGCCCCTGACGCTCTTCAGCGCGCCCCGCAACCGCAGCGGGCCGTTCAACAATATCGTCGTCAACGGCGCCTTCTCCGCTTCGCGCCTCGACCGGACCCAGGAAGAGAACGACGGCAAGAGAACCGAGGTCGCGTCCGCGAACAGCGCCATCCGCATCGGTTCCTTCGGGGTCAGCGGACGCACGAACTTCAACCGGAACAGCGTACTGCCGTTTCAGCCGATGCCCGGAGCCGACACCACGGCGGCCGCGGCGACCGGGAGCGTTTCGAAACTGGACTACGGGGCGCAGGCGGAGTACCAGATCGACCTCGTCGGGAGCACGACGCTTCGTCCCACGCTGAGCGTGGACGCGAGCCGGTTTCAGTCTGACGACACGAACGGAGAGTTCATCACCGCGCCGACGCGCCTCCGCTTCGGAGCCGCGGTGTCCACCGATCTCTACGGGTTCTTCCCCGGCGTCGGCCCGTTCGAGCGGATCCGCCACAAGGTCTCGCCGCGCTTCCACTACGACTATTCGCCAGCCGTGGAGGCCTCCGATTCCCTGCTTTCGATCCCCGGGTTCCCGGTGTCGAACTCCAAGCAGGAGAACCGGCTTCGCCTCACCCTGAACCAGACCTTCGAAGCCAAGTTGCGCGAAGAGGTGGAGCTCGATCCCGAAGCGGAAGCGCTGCTGGAGGGACGCTCGCTCGAAGCGGATTCGACCGGCCAGGAGCCCGGCGTGGCGACGGCCGAGGCGGATTCGCTCGCGGAGGCCGGCGATTCGGCGGGAGTGCAGGCGCCGGAGACCGAATCGGCCGAAGAGGATCCCGCCGAAGACGCCCGGGGACTGGCGGCCGCCCCGCAGGAGGCGCCGCTCGGGACCGGATCGGACACGGGGGACCCGAATGCGCCGCGCCGCGCGCAGCCACGCCGGAACGTCGTCCTCCTGGGGATCAATTCGAGTCCGCTCACCTTCGACTGGTCCCGCGAGAACGAATCGCCGTTGACGACGGACCGCTGGTCGCACCGCGTCAACTCGGATCTGCTCCGTGGACTGTCCCTGAACATGTCTCTCGACCTGTTCGACGGCACCGGGGAGGATCGGATGTTCGCCCCCATCCTCTCGAGCCTGACGGGCAGTTTCACGTTCAGTTCGGCCAGCGGTCTCGGCGGGCTGCTCGGACTGGGCGGCGGCGGTGGAGGGGGTGGATCCGATCCCCAGAACCGCCTGCGGAATGCGGCCGATTCCCGATACCGGCTGCAGAGTTTCGACGAGAATCCGGATCCGGCGGACCCCGGTCTGCGGGCCGCCGGCCCGTGGACGCTTGCGCTGACCTATTCCCTTCAGCGCGGCCGGGCGGAGCAGAGTGCCCAGGACCGGCAGTCGCTCAACGCGGTCCTTTCGCTCAATCCGTCGCCGAGCTGGCGTCTCGCCTGGCGGACGACGTACAACCTCACCAACAAGGAATTCGGAGAGCACCTCATCACGCTCGACCGCTCGCTGCATCGCTGGATCGCGACCTTCATGTTCGCCCGCTCGCCGAACGGGAACTTCATCTTCCAGATGAGCGTCAGCCTCCAGGATGCGCCGGATCTCAAGTTCGACTACGACCAGCAGACGCAGGACGGCCAGCGCGGTTTCGGTTCCGGCGGGCTGGGCCCCAGGCGCTTTTGACATTCCTCTCGGGGCTTCCGACATTCCCGTGCACTTCATGCGCCGCCCGCGCACCGAGGAGGGTATGCTCCCGACCACCGCCATCGATCTGGAAGAAGTCCGCCTGCCCGTAGCGGACCGGCTCCTTGCCGTCGAGCGCGAACTCCGCGCGATGGCGCCATCGGGGTTCGAAGCCCTCGACGAGGTGGGCGACTACCTGTTTGCGCGATCCGGGAAGCTCCTGCGGCCGACCCTCCTCCTCCTCGCAAACGGCGTGGGAGGGCGCCCCTCTCCTGATGCCGTGAAACTGGGGGCTATCGTCGAGCTGCTGCACGTCGCGACTCTCGTGCACGACGATGCGGTCGATCACTCCGCGAGGCGAAGAGGCCGGCCCACCGTCAACCATCGCTGGACGCACCAGGTCGCGATCATCGCGGGAGACTACCTGTATTCGCGCGCGGTCATCGAGGTCGTCGCGCTCGGGAAGCTCGAGCAGGTCGCCCTCCTCGCCGACACGGCGAACCGCATGACGATCGGGGAGATGCGGCAGCTCGTCCTCCACGATGGTCTCGACTTCACGCGAGAGGACTACGAAAGGCTGTGCGAGCACAAGACGGCGTCCCTGATGTCCGCGGCCTGCGAACTCGGGACGCTGTCGGGAGCGCCGCAATACCGGGACGCCCTCCGCGAGTACGGGCACCATCTGGGGATGGCGTTCCAGATCGTCGATGATCTGCTCGACTATTCGTCGTCGACTCGCGTGATGGGCAAGCCGCGCGGACAGGACCTGCAGGAACACAAGGTAACGTTGCCCCTGATCGCCGCTCTGCCCAAGATGGAGTGGGGGGAGCGACGCGCTGTGGAAGGGCTCTTCGCAGATCCGGAACCCTCCCCCGAAGCCGTGCAGGAGATCCTGGATCTCGTCGAAGCGCATGGAGGCGTGGAGACGGCTCGCGAGGAAGCGCGGTCGCGGGCGGACCGGGCGCGGGACCGGCTCCGGCGCTTGCCGGCGAGCCCGTGCCTCGAGGCACTGCGCCTCGCGGTGGATTACGTAGTCGAGAGAGTACGGTAGCGAGTGAACTTCGCAAGCAGACGCCATCGTTCGCCGATCCGCCTGGTCCTCATCATCGCGGGGGGATTCGTGCTCGGGGGGCTGCTCACGGAACTCGCGACGGTTACGTTGCCCCCGTCAGCGGCGCGTCAGTTTTTCGTTACAACGGTCGCGGCTTCACTGCAGCCGCTTGCGTTCGATCTCAAGGTGCTCGCATTCACGCTGGGGCCGATCGTCCTGCGCCTGAACGTGTTGAGCGTCGTCGGGGTCGTGCTCGTCGCCTGGTTCGCCCGGTCGCTTCTCTGACCGGGCCGCCGGAGATGAGCCACAACCAAGGAGTCTGAGATGTTCGGTCTGAGCCCATGGGAGTTGCTGCTCGTATTCCTCGCTATCCTGCTCCTCTTCGGCGCGAAGCGGCTTCCCGAGATCGGGAGTTCTCTCGGTCGGGGGATCCGTGAGTTCAAGGGCTCGATCAAGGAGGTCGAGGGCGATGTGCGGGCCGAGATCACGGGGGACACCGCGCCTCCATCGGCCGCCTCCGCCACGCAGGAGACCGCGCAGGCCCGCCCCGTCAACACGGAAAGCTAGCCCGGATTTCTCAAAGGATGGAGTAGGCACCGGCCTCCGGTAGTCGCTAATTTGTTATTCCCCAATAACATGGCGGCTACAAAAAAGGAGGACCGGTGCCGACACAGCGTAAGCCCGTCTCGTTCGCTTTTCAAG
>JAJEEM010000013.1 GCA_022820995.1 Gemmatimonadota bacterium
CGTGGGCCCAAAACGCCCGGTTTTCGCGTCTCCGAGCCCCTTCAGAGGCCAAAAATCGGCCGGATCGGCGCCATTCGGCCCGACACCGGCCGATTTGTCGACCTGTTCAGACCTTCCCTAGATTCGGCCTATGTCGACCCACTGGGCCATCGATCTCGGCACGTCCAACACGACCATCTGCGAAGACCGGTCCGGCCGGCCGCACATCGTGAACCTGCCGGACCTCGCGAAGCTCGAGCCCGTCACGCAGACGCCGGTCATGCCGTCTTGCGTGTGCGTCATGGACCGGGACGGCGAGGAAGTCCTCATCGGGCAGGCGGCCGTCAGCTACAACTGGGACGGACAGGCCACCGGCTTCGCGCGCGGCTTCAAGCGCCACCTCGGCACGGAGAGCGGTCGGGCGCTCGCGCGCGCGGGCGGGAGGATCTTCACCGCCCAGGACGTCGCGTCGCTCTTCCTGCGGGAGGTCATCGGCACCCTCGAGGCGCGATTCGGCGAAGAAGTCACCGACATCACCATCGCCACCCCGAGCGGCTTCTACGAGACGTACCGGGCCGAACTGCAGTCGATCATCCGGCGCCTGAAGCGTCGCGGCTGGTGGGCCCGCATGTGGGCGCGGCTTCGGCGGCGGCCCGCCGGGATCGCCTTCCGCACGCTCGACGAGCCCGTCGCAGCGGCGCTCGGCTACGGCGTCGACGTCGGACGCCCCACCACCCTCGTCGCCTTCGATTTCGGCGGCGGCTCGATGGAGGCCGCGGTCGTGAGGACCCACGGCGCGCGGACCGTCGAGACCGGGCGCGCCGAGGTGCTCGCGAAGCAGGCGGTGGAACTCGGCGGGGACGACGTGGACGGCTGGATCCTCGAGCGGTTCGTGCCCACGGCACTGCACGACTGGCCTGAATGGGAGGTCGCGCTCCGCTGGGAGGCCGAGCGCGTGAAGCTGCTCGCGAGCGCGGGGAACGAGGGCGCCTTCACCTTCCGCAACGAGTCGTACGGGAAGCTGGACTATCCCGTCCTCAGCGACATACTCGCCGCGAACGGCCTCTACGTGCGGATCCGGGAACTCCTCGACGCGCTGCTCGCCGAGTTGCGGACCCGGCACGGCGTCCTCCCCGACGGCATCGATGACGTGATCCTCGAGGGGGGATCGACCCTCCTTCCGGAGGTGCGCAACGTCGTGGGCGACGTGCTCGGCCGGGACAAGGTGCGGGAGTGGCTCCCCTTCGCGGCCGTCGCGCGGGGCGCGTGCATCTTCGCGGGCGGCGCGCACGTCGAGGACTTCATCTACCACGACTACGCGCTCCGCGTCCTCCCCGACGACGACGACGATGCCGAGTACGAACTGCTCATCCCCGGCGGCACCTGCTTCCCGACCGTCGACAACTTCGCGACCCGCTACTACGCCCCCGGCAGAGACGGCCAGCAGCACATCAACCTCTTCATCTGCGAGGTCGGGCGCGTGGCCGGGCGCCCGATCGACTGGACCGAGCGCAGCAACGGCTCCAGCTACTTCGTGCCCCGGACCGCGGGCGAACGGGCATTCTGCCTGTGCCTCAACGAGGCGGACCCCGCCCTCCCGCTCGACCCGCCCGGCAGGGGCACCGCGCCCCGGCTGCGCGTGACCTACTCCGTGGACGAGAACCGCTGGCTGTGTGTAACCGTACATGACTTGCAGCGGAAGACCGACCTCAAGGTCAGGCACCCCGTGGTGAGGTTGCGATGAACTTCCTCAAGGCCCTGTTCGGACCGAGCCGGAAAGACGTCTGGCGGCAGCTCGCCCAGGAGGTGGACGGGCAGTTCCACGAAGGAGGCTTCCTCAGCCCGTTCGCCGTCCAGGCCCGCACGGGCGACTGGATCCTCACGCTCGACACCTACACGTCCGGCGACGGCAAGACGAACCAGACGTTCACGAGACTCCGCGCGCCCTACTTCAATCCCGACGGGTTCAGATTCGAGATCTACCGGGCGGGCCTCCTGAGCGGGCTGGGGAAGGCGATGGGCCTGCAGGACATCGAGGTCGGCCATCCCCGGTTCGACCGGGACTTCGTGATCAAGGGCGATGCGCCGCGGCGCGTGAGGCGCCTCTTCGACAACCGGAAGATCCGCGCCGGCATCCATGTCCAGCCCAGGATCCACCTCTCCGTCAAGCGTCATGGCAAGTGGTTCGGCAAGCTCCCCGAGGGAGTGGACGAACTCCACTTCCGGGCGGAGAGGGCGATCAAGGACCTCGCGCAACTCCGGGCGCTGTTCGACCTCTTCGGAGAGATCCTGCGGCACGTCTGTTACGACGGGAAGGCGGAGCCGGACGACGCCCCCCTCCACATCCGGCGCCTGCGCGCGCCCGGGGGCCAGGTCATGGACAAGTACGTTCTCTGGAAGGGCGACGAACCGCGACGCGACGCGGCCACCGAACTCGGGCGCCTGGGAGACCCCGCGGCGATCCCGGCCCTCGCGGATGTCCTGTGGGACGAGGACACGGTGCTCAGGTCTCGGGCGGTCGAAGCGCTCGCCGGGATGCGGCACCCCGCCGCGGCCGCGCCCCTCGTCCCCCTGCTCGGCGACGCGCGGCAGGCCGCCGGCCTGCGATTCCGCGACGGGGTCGCCGACGCGTTGGGAAAACTGGGCGAGGGGGAGCTGGTCGAGACCGTGAGGGCGGCACTCGGCGGCGACTTCGGGCCTCTCAAGGCGTACGACGGAGGACACCGGGCGGGGATCATCGGAGCGCTCGGACACGCGCTCGAGGGGTCCGCCGGCGCGCACGCGGCGAACGCGCTCGCCGAGATCCACGCCGTGGAGGCGCTCCCCCGGCTGCGCGAGGTGCAGCGGAGCCTCGGCACGCGGGACGCCGCGGGCCAGGCGGTCTCCGCCGCGATCGGGAAGCTCGAGGCCCGGGCCTCACTCCCCCGCGCCGCCGCCGCGGCCGACGTCGAAGTCGACACACTCCCACGGTCCGCCCGAGCCCCCGGCCCCGACCCCGGCACCCTCCCCCGCGGCTCCCAGGCGCCCTAGCGCCGCGAGCCACGTTCCCGCGGGAACGTGATCTCGCCCTCTTGACCCTGACGTAACGTCAGGGTTTACCGTGGGGCGCATGGAAACCCGGCAACTTCACACGGTGGGCGAGGTCGCGCGGCTGGCCCGCGTTACGGTGCGCACGCTGCACCACTACGACCGGATCGGTCTGCTCGTCCCGTCGGGGCGGGCGGAGAACGGATACCGGCTGTACGCCTACGACGACCTCGAGCGGCTGCGCCAGATCCGGCTGTTGCGCGAACTGCGGTTCAGCCTGGAGGCGATCGGCCGGATGCTCGACGCCCCGGCGTACGACCGGCGGAGCGCGCTCGAGGCGCAGCGGGAGTTGCTCAGGGAGAGGCAGAAGAGAACCGACAGCATCATCCGAGGGGTCGAGCGGGCTCTGAGGGCGATGGACGAGGATACGGAAATGGACAGGACGGAGATGTTCGAGGGACTGGAAGAGTTCGACCACGCGCAGTACGAGGAGGAGGCCGAGCGGCGATGGGGCCACAGCGACGCCTACCAGGAGTCGATGCGGCGTATCCGCGGGTACGGGAAGGGTGACTGGGCGCGGATCACCGAAGAGGGGGAGACGGTGGTCGCGGGGCTCGCCGCGCTGCTCGCCGAGGGCGCCCGGGCCGCCGGACGCGCCGCGATGGACCTGGCCGAGGAGCACCGGCTCCACATCGACCGATGGTTCTATCCGTGCAGCCACGCCATGCACCGGAACCTCGCCGAGATGTACACGGCCGATCCGCGCTTCGAGGCGTACTTCGAGAAGCGCGGAAAAGGCCTCGCCGCGTTCGTCCAGGACGCGATCCGCGCCAACGAAGCCCGCTGGAGAAACCGCCCCGGCGCCTCAGCGTAGCTCCCGCCTCGGCCTACTCGTTCTTGATGAGGTTCACGAAGTCACGGGGGGTCAGCACGGGCCGTTCCGCCGAGGCGCTCTCGACCAGGAGGCGGTCACCCGTGACGAGGCGGCTTCCGGCCCAGCTGGCCAGTAGGGCCCAGAGGTGGTCGTCGTTGGCGTCCGGCGCCCTGTCGCCCGCGGGTGCCTCGCACCAGATCGCATTTGCCGTCAGTTCAGCGAGCAGTCGATCGATCTCTTCCTCCGATCGCCCGTGGAGCCGGACGAGGCGGGGACGACGCAATACCGATGCGTATTCGATGAGCAACTCGCCGGACATGAGGTACAGGATGCTCCCGTCCAGCATGGCTTCCAGAATCTGCACCGGGGGAGCCTTCGAATCGGAACCGATCAGCGCCGACACGATCACGTTCGTGTCCACGACGAATACGGGCGGCGTCATCGGCGGAGTCCGCCGGACGCGACGTCGATCAGCAGATCAGTCTACCGTCCCTCACGGTGCAGTCTCGTTTCCCGAACTGCCACGGCCGTGGCTTCATCCGCTTCCAGTCGGGCCTGCGCGCGGGCTCTGGCAACGATGTCTCTTGCCGTTTCGATCGGGCGGACACCTCTAAGCTCCAGACTCTCTTCGATGATCGCGCCCATCGAGCGGCCCTGCCGCGCCGAGGCTTCCTTCAGGGCGCGGTGCGTGGCCGAACTCAGGCTGATCGTGAGACGGGGCATGTCGTCGTTCCGGTCGAGGTCCTCGAAGGATGGCACCATAACACCAACTCACCAGAGGGACAACCCGAGGCCCGGAGCCTGCTTGGGGAGCGCGCTCCGTCTCAGCGCCGAGAGCGTAACCGCCTCACCCCAAGGACGTAGGCGACGGCGGCGGCGGCGGATACGACCATGCCGATGTTCCCGTACGTCGTATTGACCTGCAGTCCGAGGAACAGCGAGAACGAGAACATGAGATAGATGAGTACGATGGCCGCAACGTGACCGGCCACCCTCAGTGCAGCCCTCCACGCACGCCGTCGAGCCATTTGCGGGTCGCGTTCGCGCGGGGCGCCGGATCCGGGGCTAGGCTCCCTCGACGATCACGACCTCGCGGGTGAAGGCGCCCGCGGCCGCCGCCAGAGCCTGCTGATGCCCGGGGCTGTCGTAGAACGCCTGCGCGGAGGCGGCGTCGGGAAAGCGCTGGACGACGACGACATCGGGCGTCTCGCCCTCGAGCGTCGCGCACTCGCGCGCCCGGACGACGAATTCTCCGTCGGACTTCTCGAGCAGCGCCGTCGCCGCCTCCGCGAACGCGGCGTGCGCCTCGGGGTCCTGAACCTTCGTCCGAATCACGATGTAAGCGGCCACACTCGGGCTCCTTTGGATTGCCGGGACAGGGTACTAGTTTTTATGCAGCACCTCACCATGCGGTTGGACGCGCGAGCCGGCAAGTGACGCGCGAGCCGGCAAGCGACGCGCGCGGAGCCGGCGAGTGAGTCTCGCGACCAGGCGACCAGGGGGAAGATGAACGCACAGGAATCCGGCACGCGCTCGAGACGAACGGGGACCGCGGTCAGCCCGTGAGGCGACGCTCCAGGGAGGATCTGCGCTACGAGGTCGAGGACCGGCTTCCGGGGCCGGTCGCCCTGGGTCTTGGCGTGCAGCTCGCCGCGATGGGGATCAACGGGGTCGTGCTGATCCCGACGATCGTCTTCCAGGCGGGAGGCGCCGAGGAACTCGTGTTGTGGGCGGTGTTCGCCACCGTCCTGACGTGCGGCGTCGCCTCGATGCTCCAGGGCGTGCGCGCGGGACGGATCGGGGCGGGTTACGCGCTGCCGCACGTCAGCTCGGCGATCTTCATCGCCGTCTGCGCGGAGGCCCTGATCCAGGGAGGGCCGGGGCTGCTCGCCAGCCTCGTCGTGGTCTCGGCGCTCGCCCAGGCGGCCTTCTCCGCGCGGCTCTCGCTGCTGCACCGGGTGCTCACGCCCGTCGTCACGGGGACGGTCGTCATGCTCCTTCCCGTCACCGTGATGCCGATCCTCTTCGGCATGATCAACGAGTTGCCGCCCGGAGCCCCCGCGCCGGCCGGGCCGCTGAGCGCCGGCGTGACGATCGTCGCCATCCTGGCCGTCGCGCTCAGGACGAAGGGGACGTTGCGCCTCTGGGCCCCGGCCATCGGCATCGTCGCCGGTTCCCTGGTCGGGGCCGCCTTCGGCATCTACGACACGGGCCGCGTCGCCGAAGCCGAGTGGATCGGCGTTCCGGCCGGCGGACTCCCGGCCCTCGACATCGGCTTCGGCCCCGCGTTCTGGGCGCTGCTGCCCGCGTTCCTCTTCGTGGCGCTCGTCGGCACGACCAAGTCCGTCGCCGTCGCGGTCGCCGCCCAGCGCGTGTCGTGGCGCCGGCCCCGGGCGGTCGATTTTCGCGCGGTGCAGCGCGCCGTGGCCGCGGAAGGCGCCGGCAACCTGCTCGCCGGCCTCGCGGGCACGATGCCGAGCACGCCCAACGGGAATGCCGTCGCCGCCATCGAAGTCACGGGCGTCGCGGCGCGCCGGGTCGGCGTCACGGCCGGACTCGTCTTCTTCGTCCTCGCCTTCGTCCCCAGGGCGCTCGCCCTCATTCTCGCGATTCCCGACGCCGTCGTGGCCGCCTCCATCGCCGTCATCATGGCGACGCTGTTCACCGTCGGGATGCGGGAAGTCGCGCGCAGCATCGGTTCGAACCCCCGCAACGGCCTCATCGCGGGCGTCTCGTTCTGGACGGGGCTCGCCTTCGAGTTCGACCTCATCTTTCCCGCTTTCTTCGCGGAGTTCGCGGGCGGGCTGCTGAGCAGCGGGCTGACGACGGGGGGCCTCGTGGCGCTGCTGCTCACGGGGCTCACGACGCGGCGGAAGCGCCGGCTCAGGGGCGCGCTCGACATGGCCGAGCTGCCCCGGATCCGGGAGTTCATCCAGGCGTTCTCCGCCCGGCACGGGCTGGCGGCCGTCCTCGAGCGGCTCGAAGCGGCGAGCGAGGAGGCGCTGCTCACGCTCCTGCAGTCGCGCGAGGCGGCGGAAGCGGCGGGGGACACGCCGGACGGCGGGAGGCGCGAACTGCTCCTGACGGCGAGCGAGGAGGACGACGAGGCCGTGCTGGAGTTCCGGGTGGGAGCGGCGGACGGCGACGAACTCAACCTTCAGGACCGCCTGGCGTGGCTCGAGGCGGACACCCGGGAGGCGGACGTGGAGCAGGAGATCTCGCTCCGGCTGCTCAGGCACCTCGCCTCTTCGGTCCGGCACCAGCAGTTCCACGACGTGGACATCCTGACCCTCCGGGTTTCCGCCGTCCCGGAGCGCGACTCCTGAGCGAACCGCGAGTTGCGGGCGGGCTCTCAGGCTCCCTTTCCCGGACCCCCCTTCAGGGAGACCCCGCGGGCATGAAGTAGCCTACCCCGCGCTCGTTGAGAATGTAGGCCGGGTTCGCCGCGTCGTCTCCCAGCTTGCGACGCAGCCGCTTTACGACCGCCCGCACGAGTTTCGGGTCCGGCGCGCCCCGATCCCCCCGCCGCCACGCCTGCCGCAACAGCGACTCGTGCGTCAGCACCCGTCCCGCGTTGACCGACAGCACGCGCAGCAACTCATACTCGGTGGGGGTCAGCTGCACCGTCTGGCCGGCGACGTCGACCTGGCGCTGGTCGTAGCGGATGGCGAGGTCCCCCAGAACGAAGGGCTGGGGGCCGGTGATGCGTCGAAGGGCGGCCCGCACCCTTGCCGTCAACTCCGATGGAGAGAACGGCTTGACGATGTAGTCGGCCGCCCCCGCATCCAGGGCCCTGACGATCGTTTCGTCCCGCCCGTAGGCGGAGATCAGGATGACGGGCACGTCGCTCAGCTCCGGAATCCGCTCCATCAGCGCGATGCCGTCGGTTCCGGACAGCAGCAGATCAAGCAGGACCAGCCCGGGCCGGTGCGTCGCGACGAGGCCGGCCACCTCCTCCGGATCCCCGGTCACGACCGGCGCGTAGCCCGCGCCGGTGAGCGCGTCCCGGAGATACCGGAGCATCTGGGGGTCGTCGTCCACCACCAGGATGCGCGTCGACTCCCGCCCCGGCCGAGCCGCGCCCGGGCCGGCCACGGCGGGACCCTCGGCGGCGGTTTCCGGCTCCCCGGCCACGGGCACCGTGAAGGTGAAGCGCGCGCCCTGTCCCTCGCCCTCGCTTTCGGCCCGGATCCGGCCCCCGTGCGCCTCCACCAGGCCCTTGCAGATGGTCAGGCCGAGTCCGGCCCCCGCCTCACGCCGCCCCCCGTCTCCGGCGAGCACCGCGGTGTGCTTGCGGAACAGGTACGGCAGCCGGTCCGGCGGCACTCCGCGGCCCTCGTCGCTCACCGAGATCGCCACATGCACGCCTTCCCGCGCCGCGTCGATCCGGATGGGTGACGACTCGGGAGAGTACTTCGCCGCGTTGGACAGCAGATTGCTCAGGACCTGGATGATGCGCGCCCGGTCGGCCAGTACCCGAGGGAGGTCCGCCGGCAGGTCGATGGCGAGGTCGTGCCGTCCCCCGCCGCTCACGAACGTACTCCGCGCCTGGTCCACGAGGGCCGCGACGTCCGCCGGCTCGGGCGACACCGACAGCGTGCCCGTCACGATGCGCCCGTGGTCGAGCAGCTCGGCGATCAGGCCGCGCATGCGGTCGGCCTGGTCGTCGATGACCCGGAAGAACTGGAGCATTTCGGCCGGGTCCGGAGACGGCGAGGCGCCCAGGACGGTCGCCGTGGACCCCTTGATCGAGATCAGCGGCGTCCGCAACTCGTGACTCACGACGCTGAGAAACTCCGCGCGCATGCGCTCCAGCTCCTCCAGCGGTTCCAGGTCCTGCAGCGTGACCACGACGGACACGACCGTGCCATCGTCCGCCTGGATCGGCGTGGAGTTGACCAGGGTCGTCACGCTCCGGCCGCCGGGGACCGAGAGCGTCATCTCCTCCGCACGCACGATCTCGGTCGTCGCCAGGGTCTGCGCCAGCGGAAACTCCGCGAGGGCGACCTCCCGCCCGTCCGCGCGGCGACAGGTGATCGCTTCCAGCAGTTGGGCCGGAGGGGAACCCCGCATGTTCAGCGCGTTGACGAGCCGGCGCGCCTCCGGGTTGAACGACACCGGCTCGCCGGTCCGCCCGTCGAACACGACCACCCCTACCGGCGACGTCTCGATGAGGGTCTCCAGATCCGCCCGTGCCTTGCGCTCCTCGCGGTGCGCGCGCGCGTTGGCGATGGCGGTCGCCGCCTGGGCGGCGAACAGCGTGAGGATTTCCTCGTCGGCGTTCGTGAACTCGCGGCCGTCCTCCTTCTCGGCGAGAAAGAAGTTGCCGACGTTGATGTCGCGGTGCCGCAGCGGCGCCCCCTGCATCGTCCTGGACCGCATCAGCTCCGGGGAGAAGCCGAGGGCGCGGACGTAGTCGGGAAGGTTCCCCACGCGAACCGGCTCGCCCAGACGCCTGAAGTGCTCGAAGAGTTGCGGGCCCTCCGGCCAGGCGACCATGTTGTCCTGCTCGGCCGGAGTGAAGCCGGAAGTGACGAACTCCTCGATCTCTCCGGCTGGGTCGACGGTGGCGATCACGCCGTAGCGCGCTCCGGTCAGCGCGCGCGCGCTGTCGACGACCTCCTGCAGCACCGTGTCGAGGTCCAGGCTCGCATTCGCGCGCAGCACGGCCGCGCTCAGTCTGGACACGCGCTCCCTCAGCGCCTCGATCTCCCTCTGCAACTCGTTGGAATCGCCCGTCACTCGTCTCGCTCCCGTCCGAACCGTTGAGCCCGCGGAGCGTGCCGCCACCGGGGGCGGCGACCCCCGAGGGTATCGCGTAGTTGTCACGAAGATATACCGGATCTGTCGCACGACAAGCAACCGCGCGCGAGTCCTCCGCCGTTCGGTCCCGGGGCCGCGAGATGGCGCCGGCCCCACAGGGGGTTCCGTTCGTCCTTGCAGGCGTCCGGGGGCCACCGTAATCTCATGAGAATGAGCCGATAAATCGCGGAATGGTCGCCCTGTCAGGCAATCGGCGACTCCCGCGGCGCGCCATCGGCGCGAAAACGAGCCCCGAAACGCCGAATCTCCCCCCCAGGCCGCCGACACATGACCGAGGACGCGAAGCGGATCCTGTACGAGTTCTTCGACGGCGAGCCGTTCGGCATCACGACCGTCTGTCGGCTGCTCAAGTGCCGGAAAGCACGCGCGGAGCGCGCCCTCCGTTCCCTGATCACGGCCGGCATGGTGCGCCGCTCGCCGGGCAACGACCGGATCTACAGGCTCACGGCGCTTGGCCGCGACCTGGGCGAGGCGCAGAGGCAGCTGCCGAAGAGATAAGCCCGAGCTGACGCGAACTCGGAGGCACGAATGACGGACGCCACCGGCCACACACGCTTCACGCGCGTCGCGCGGACATGCGCTCTCGGGGCGCTGTTCGCGACGGCGATCGCGGTGGGGTGCGGCGAAGGGGAGGGACCCGTCGCGCCCCCTCCCCCACCGCCTCCGGCGCCGCCCCGGGCCGCCTCGATCGAGGTTTCACCCGCCTCGGCCACGCTCGTGTCGCTGGGCGAGACGGCGTCCTTCGGGGCTTCGATCAGGGACCAGTACGGTGCGGCCTATTCCGGCTCCCCGGCGTGGGCGAGCAGCGACCCCGGCGTGTTCACGGTGGACGCGGGCGGCACCGTCACGGCGGTGGCGAACGGCTCCGGGACGGTCACGGCGTCGTTCGAGGGCCTGAGCGCCACGGCCGCGGTGGAGGTCGCGCAGGCTGCGGCGGCTCTGGCGGTCGTGTCGGGCGATGGACAGCGCGCGAGAGCGGGCGCCGCGCTGCCGGACCCGGTCGTCGTGCGGGTCGCGGATGCGGGAGGGTCACCGGTGGCCGGAGCGACGGTCGCGTTCACGCCGGGCGAGGGCGGGGGCGCCGCCGACCCGGCCGAGGCCCGGACCGACGCGGAGGGCCTGGCGCGGACCGTGTGGACGCTCGGTGGGGCGGACGACCAGACGCTCACCGCGGCGGGGGCCGACGGCCCGTCGGTCGACGCGACCGCGTCGCTGCTGACGCCGGACGAGCTCGTGCGCGCGCTCACGGTCGTGTCGGGCGATGGACAGCGCGCGAGAGCGGGTGCCGCGTTGCCGGACCCGGTCGTGGTGCGGGCCACCGACGCCGAGGGCGCGCCCGTAGCCGGAGCGACGGTCGCGTTCACGCCGGGCGAGGGCGGGGGCGCCGCCGACCCGGCCGAGGCCCGGACCGACGCGGAGGGCTTGGCGCGGACCGGGTGGACGCTCGGTGAGGCGGACGACCAGACGCTGACCGCGGCGGTGGCCGACGGCCCGTCGATCGACGTGACCGCGTCGCTGCTGAAGCCGGACGACCTCGTGCGCGCGCTCACCGTCGTGTCGGGCGACGGACAGCGCGCGGATGCGGGCGCCGCGTTGCCGGACCCGGTCGTCGTGCGGGCCATCGACGCCGATGGCGCGCCCGTGGCCGGAGCGACGGTCGCGTTCACGCCCGGCGAGGGCGGGGGCGCCGCCGACCCGGCCGAGGCCCGGACCGACGCGGAGGGCCTCGCGCGGACCGTGTGGACGCTCGGTGAGGCGGACGACCAGACGCTGACCGCGGCGGTGGCCGACGGCCCGTCGATCGACGTGACCGCGTCGCTGCTGAAGCCGGACGACCTCGTGCGCGCGCTCACCGTCG
>JAJEEM010000057.1 GCA_022820995.1 Gemmatimonadota bacterium
CGGCGCCCGTTCCGCCGGCGCCCGCACCGCTTCCCCCAGGTCTCGAGGACCGGGTCGAGGAGGCGAGCCAGATGCGGAAGGCGATCGCGCGCCGGCTCGCCCAGTCGATCGGGCCCGTCCCCCACTTCTTCCTCACGACCGAGGTCGACATGGGCCGGGCGCTCGAGTTGCGCGCGGACCTCAACGCCCGCTTCGCGGACGGCAAGATCGGGGTGACGGACCTGCTCCTGAAGGCGGCCGCGGAGGCCCTCAACCGGCACCCGGGGGTCAACGCCTCGTGGGAGGAGAACGCGATCCGCTACCGCGGCGCGGTCCACCTCGGCATCGCGGTCGCGCTCGACGAAGGCCTCATCACGCCGGTGCTGCGCGACGCGGGCCGCAAGGGGCTGCGGCAGATCTCGGTCGAGGCGCGCGATCTCATCGCCCGGGCGCGGGCCCGCAAGCTCGCGCCGGAGGAATACCAGGGCGGGACCTTCTCGGTCAGCAACCTCGGCATGTTCGAGATCGACCAGTTCACGGCGATCATCAACCCGCCCGAAGCCGGCATCCTCGCCATCGGGCAGACGGTCGAGAAGCCCGTCGCGGTGGACGGCCAGGTCGTCGTCCGCAAGCGGATGCGGGTGACCATGTCGTGCGATCACCGCGTCATCGACGGCGCCACGGGCGCGGCCTTCCTCGGCGCCTTCAAGGCGATGCTCGAGAACCCCCTCGAGATGATCCTCTAGCCCACGCCCTTCCGCGACAAAATCACATTCATTGGGCTATCCTTGTTCCATGTACGGGTACGGGCACATTGAATCTGACCTCCGGCTTCCTGCGAGCCGAGGCGAGCCTTGAGCCGAGTGCCAGCCGGACTTCAACCGGGGGTGGTCGCGGTTCTTTTCTTGCTGTCCTGCAGCGAGGCGCCAACGGCCCCGGAGAGGCCACCTCCGCCTCCGCCACCTCCCACGCTCCGGCCCGCCGCGCTGTCCGTGGACCCCGGGCAGACGACGCTCGATGCGCTGGGCGATTCGGTCCGCCTGACCGCGGAGGCGCGGGACCAGAACGGCCGCGTGATCGCAGGGGCCGCCGTCACCTGGTCGAGCAGCGATGCCTCCGTCGCCACGATCGACGCATCGGGTCTGGTGACGGCAAGCGGCAACGGTCAGGCAACGATCACGGCGCGCGCCGCTCCGGTGTCCGGTACGGCGGCCGTGACGGTCCGGCAGCTTCCCGCGGAAATGACCGTCGTCCCCGCTTCGCTGGCGTTCCGGAGTCGGGGCGACACGGCGCGGCTGACGGCGACGCTGACGGACGCCAACGGGCACCCGGTGGACGGTGCGCGCGTGGCCTGGAGCAGCGCCGACACATCCGTAGCCACCGTCGACGCAAGCGGACTCGTGACCGCCGGCGGCGTGGGCGCCGCCGACGTGACCGCCACGCACGACTCGCTCGCCGCGTCCGCCGCGGTGTCGGTGTCGCGCTCGTCGTCCGACGACCGGGAAGTCCTGGCGTCCCTGTGCCGGGCCTGGGACGGTGACAACTGGAACGACCGCACGAACTGGCTCACGGAGGCGCCGTTGTCGGACTGGGCCGGAGTCGGGACGGACCGCGACGGCCGCGTCACCCAGCTCGCGCTGAGCAGCAACAACCTGAACGGCCGGATTCCGGCGCTCATCGCTCGTCTGGACCGGCTCTACATCCTCAACCTGAGCGAGAACGCGCTTTACGGCACGATCCCTCCGGAGTTCGGGCAGTTGACGCAGCTCCGGGACCTGCTTCTCGGCGGAAACGACCTCTCGGGTCGGCTGCCTGCCGAACTCGGCACGTTGTCGGGTCTCCGCTACCTGCACCTCACCAACACGAATCTCGGAGGCCCCCTGCCCGACACGTTCGTCCGTCTCGCCCTGAGCAATTTCTACTTTAGCGCGACGAATCTCTGTCTGCCATCCTCGCTCGTCGTCTGGTACGAGGGGATCGACCACGCGTCCGCCGATCCGCGCCGCTGTATCCCGACCACGGCCGACCGGGACGTGCTTGTCGCGCTGTACGAGGCCACGAACGGGTCGGACTGGGGCGACAACGACGACTGGCTGAGCGACTTGGCGATCAACACGTGGCACGGCGTGAAGACCGACGCGGAGGGCTACGTGACCTCGCTGTACCTGTCGCACAACAAGTTGACCGGGCCACTGCCTCCGGCACTGGGCAATCTCGCCCGGATCGAGCGGCTGGTTCTGCACGGGAACGACCTGACCGGCGGAATCCCTCCGGAACTCGGGAAGTCGACGAACCTGCGCAGTCTCTACCTGGCCGAGAACAGACTCGAGGGATCGATCCCATCGGCACTCGGGACGCTGGTCAACCTCGACACGCTGGTCGTGTCGTACAACGAACTTTCGGGCCCGATCCCGCCGGATGTGGGCGACATGGCGGAGCTGGAGGTCCTGGCGCTGTTCGAGAACCGGTTGAGCGGCCCCTTGCCGGAGGAGATCGGTCAACTGAGGAACCTGAGGGAGCTATCGCTCTCGGATAACCGGATCGAAGGGCGCCTGCCGCGGGAACTCGGCGATTTGATCTCGCTCGAAAGCCTGGATCTTTCGCGGAATCAGTTGTCGGGGCCGATCCCGCCCGAGGTTGGCGAACTCGCCTCCCTGACGAGCCTTCGTCTTGCGAACAATCGGCTCGAAGGCCGGATTCCCGCTACGCTGGGGAACCTGACTTCACTCAAGGAACTGCAACTCCAGCGCAATCGCCTGAACGGGGGCATTCCGCGTGAACTGGGGAACCTGCCGAATCTGGAATCGCTGGGTCTGTTCGAGAACCAGTTGACCGGCGCAATCCCCTCCGAACTGGGCAACCTCGAGCGCCTTGAGCGGATGGTGGTCGGCGACAACCAGCTTACCGGCGCCCTCCCGCCGGAGCTTGGGCGGCTATCCAACCTCCGCGAGCTGCATGCCGGCCGGAACCGTTTGAGCGGCCCGGTCCCGCCGGAGTTGGGCACCATGTCCAACCTCCAATACATGGGGCTGTTCAACAACAACTTCTCAGGACCGTTGCCGCCGGAGATCGGCGGCATGTCAGGCCTGACGGACCTGCTGCTCTCGCGTAACCCGGATCTCGAAGGGCTCATGCCCCGGCAACTTCTGAACCTGGGATCCCTGTCGGTTCTGTCTGCCTTCGAGACCGGACTGTGTGCACAGATCGACGCCGAATACCAGGACTGGCTGCGCCAGCTCGATGCGACGCTGGAGGACTGCGACGCGGAGCATGTGGAGCGCCTGGCGCTGGCGGAGGTCTTCGCCCACCTGGACGGTCCGTCGTGGACCCGGAGCGACGGCTGGAACTCGAGCACGCCCCTCGCCGACTGGCACGGCATCACGGCCCGCGAGGGTCGCGTGCACAGGCTCGACCTGGCGGACAACGGGGTCGCGGGATCGATGCCGCCGGAGATCTCGAATCTGACCGCGCTCGAGACGATGGACTTCGCCGACAACGCGCTTGCGGGGGAGTTCCCGGTTGCTCTCGCCTCGATGACGGATCTCACGTCGCTACGACTCCGCGGCAACGGGGAGCTGGCGGGTCCGCTGCCCTTCCGCCTGACCGGGTTGAAACATCTCGCAACCCTGGAATACGAGGACACGGGACTCTGCGCCTCGCCTGCGCCGACCTTCCAGGACTGGCTGGGCCGGGTCGATGTCGTAGCCGGAGCCACCTGCGGAAACCCGGAGGAAGTCCGATTGTCGCTGTCCATGGTCTACCTGACGCAGGCCGTTCAGAGGCCCGCCGGCGACGTGCCGCTGATCGCGGGGCGCGCCGCGCTGCTGCGCGTGTTCCTCGTGAGCCGCGAATCGGCGGCCTTCTTCGAACCCGAGGTCGTGGCGACCTTCACCCGCGATGGCCGCGAAGTACACCGGGTCGTCATGGAACGGGCGAGGGACCTGCTGGCGACCTCGGCCGACGAATCGGATCTCCGCAACTCCTACAACGCGGTGATCCCGGCCGCGCACATCCAACCGGACGTCGATCTCGTGGTCGAGGCGGACCCGGGACGGATCTTGCCGCTGGCCGCCGGAAGCCAGGTTCGCTTCCCGACCTCGGGCGGCATGCCGCTCAATGTGATCGACGTGCCCCCCATGGAGTTGACGGTCGTGCCGGTGCTCGAGGCAACCAGACCGGACTCCTCGATCTTCGAGTGGACCGAGAACATCGGCCACGACAGTCCGGAGGTCGGTCTGCTCCGCCATGCTTTCCCCTTCTCCGAGTTCAGCGCGAAGAGCCGCGAGGCCTACGTGACGTCGCCCGACCTCACCAACGACGACGACCAATGGGGTCTCGTGCTCGAGATGGAGGCCCTGCGGGCGCTCGACAACGGATCCGGCTACTACTACGCGGCGGCCGCCAGCGTGGACGGGTACGTGCGAGGGAGGGCGCGACTGGGGGGCTGGACGAGCATCGGCAAGGCGTGGGACGCGGAACTCGCCCACGAGGTGGGGCACAATCTCAACCTGCGCCACGCGCCCTGCGGCGGCGCCCTCGGCGTCGATCCCGGCTTTCCGCATCCGGACGGGGGCATCGGGGCGTGGGGATACGACTTCCGCGACGGTTCCGTCGTATCCGCGGGAAGGCGCCGGGACATCATGGGGTACTGCTATTCGCGGGGCTGGCTCAGCGACTACAACTTCGAGAAAGTGATCGAGTACCGGGAGCGGCTGGAAGGAGATCGGGCACGGACGCTGATTGCGGCAGAGCGGCCAGGCACGGAAGCGCTGGTTCTGTGGGGCGGCGTCATCAACGGCCATCTCAGGCTTGAGCCCGCCTTTCGCCTGGAGGCCCCGCCCCGGCTGCCCGAAGGGACCGGCCCCTACCGCGTCGAGGGCGTGGATGGCGCCGGAGATGGAGTATTCTCGCTGGCCTTCACGCCCGGCGAGGATCAGTTCGGGGACAAGTACTTCTTCTTCACCATCCCGATCGACGCCGCGGCGGCCGGTTCCCTGGACCGCATCACGCTGACGGGGCCGGAGGGAGTCGTCACGATCCGTTCCGCCGACGAGCGCGCAATCTCGGTCGTCTCCGAACCGGACACCGGACGGATCCGAGCCATCCTTCGCGACTGGGACGGACCGCTCCCCGCTGCCGTCGGGCGCGTCGCCGACCTTGACGTCGTGACCTTCCGGTCGCTGTCCGACGCGGTCCGCCCACCGCGGTGAGTACACGCCCGCTCCGATAGCGGCCGCCCGTGTTATGTTGCACCGCATCGTCCGCGATGCTCACCCAGCCCGTGCCGTTATCAGAGAGAGTGAAGGGAGTGAAGGGATAGATGTCGGAGACCTACGATGTCGTCGTGGTCGGAGCCGGACCGGCCGGCTACGTGTGTGCGATCCGGGCCGCGCAACTCGGCCTCCGGACCGCCTGCGTCGAGAGCGGGTCGTACGAGGGCGGCCTCGGCGGCACCTGCCTCAACTGGGGCTGCATTCCCGCCAAGGCGCTGCTCGAGAGCGCCGCGCTCGCGCACAACCTCCGGCACCACGGCGCCCGCATGGGCGTGAAGCCGGTCGAAGTGGAGTACGACTTCCCCGCGGCGGTGAAGCGGAGCCGCATCATCACGCGGAAGCTCACGGCCGGTGTGAAATACCTGCTCGGGAAGAACAAGGTCGACATCCTCCAGGGCCGCGGCCGGCTGGCGGGGGCGGGCCGCGTCGCGGTCGAGTCGGACGGCGAGACACGGGAGGTCGCGACGCGGAACGTCGTCTTCGCGACCGGCTCCGTGATGAACACCTTCCCCGGCTTCGAACTGGACGGCGAGAAGGTGATCGGCAGCCGGGAGGCGCTCGGCCTCCAGCAGCTCCCCGCGAAGATGGCGATCGTCGGAGCCGGCTTCGTCGGCGTCGAGTTCGCCGACGTCTTCAACGCCTTCGGAGTCGACGTCACGCTGATCGAGGCGCTCGACACGCTCGTCCCCTTCGAGGACCCCGAGATCGGGAAGGCGCTCGAACGCTCGTTCCGGAAGCGGGGAATCCGCAATCTCACGAACACCCGCGTCAAGCACCTGGATCGCAACTCGAGCCCGATGGTCCTCACGGTCGTGAACCCCGACGGCAGCGAGACCGCCGAGGAGACGGACCTCGTGCTCATGGCCGTCGGACGGCGGCCCGTGACCGACAACCTTGGTCTCGAGAAGAACGGGGTCGCGGTGGAGGATGGCTTCATCCGGATCGACGAGTGGTGCCGGACGAACCAGCCGGGCGTCTACGCGATCGGGGATGTGGCCGGGCAGCCGATGCTGGCGCACGTCGGATCGCACGAAGGCATCGTCGCCGCCGAGCATATCGCGGGCGTGGCCAAGCACCCCATGACGTACGGGAACATCCCCTCCGTCGGGTACTGCCACCCCGAAGTCGCCTCGATCGGCATGTCCGTGGCGCAGGCGGAGGAGGCGGGCCACGAGGTCGTCACCGGCAAGTACCCGCTCGGGGCGCACGGACGCGCGCTCACCGCCGAATCCGCGGACGGTTTCGTGAAGGTCGTGGCAGACGCCAAATACGGCGAAATCCTGGGCGTCCACATGATCGGCCACAACGTGAGCGAACTCGTGGCGGAGGTCGGCATGGCGCGCGAACTGGAAGCGACGCTGGACGAGATCGTGCGTCACGCGCACGCGCACCCCAGCATGGCCGAGGCCGTGATGGAGGCCGCGTTCGCCGCGCTCGGGCGCTCGATCCACATGTAGGCAGGCGGGGGCCGGCGGCGCTTCGATGAGCGGAGAGCGGCAGCTCCGCGTGGTCGACCTCGGTCGGCGCGAGTACCGCGAGGTGCTCGAGCTTCAGCGCTCCATCGCCCGCTGGCGCCGGAGTTCTCCGCCGGATCACGACCTCCTGCTCCTCGTCGAACACCTGCCGGTCATCACCGTCGGCCGGGGATCGAGCGAGGACTTCACGCCCCCGGACGAGGCATGGCTCGCCGAGGTGGGGCTGGATCTCGTCGAGATCGAGCGTGGCGGCGATCTCACCTATCACGGCCCCGGCCAGCTCGTGGGCTATCCGATCCTGGACCTTCGCGCGCACCGGAAGGACCTCCACTGGTATCTGCGCCGCATCGAGGAGGTGCTGCTGCGCGTCCTGGCGGAGTGCGGCCTGCCCGCCTTCCGGGTCGAGTCCTACACCGGCGTGTGGACGGGTTCCCCGCCCGCCGGGAGCCTCGAGACGGTCGAGGAGGACGGGTTCGGGACGGTTGCCGCCGGACGCGCGGACGCGCTCATCGGGGCCGGCGCGATCCGCAAGGCCGCGTCGATCGGCGTGCACGCGAGCCGCTGGATCACGTCGCACGGCTTCGCCCTCAACGTGACGCCCGAGCCTCTCATGAACTTCCGCGGGATCATCGCGTGCGGCATCCACGGCGTCCGCATGACGAGCCTCGCCTCCGAGGGCGCCTCCCTTACCCTGGAAGAGGCCGGCGAAGCCGTCGTGCGCACGTTTCCCGCGACCTTCCCGAGCCTCGCGCCGTCACCCGCGCCGGAAGCCCGCCTGCGCGCCTGACGCTCCCCCGGGAGCGGTGGGGTGTTCTGATACGGTAATCACCTGCCAGCTCCCCCCAACAAGGAAGGCACGACGGTCACACCTCTCAGTGCCCGATAGCTCGTGTCCGGTACTGCCCGTACGAGGACGCCCGTCTCGCCCACCGACACGGCCCGGACTCTCGCTACGCTGTCTCCCGTAGCGTAGACCAGGGCCACCGTCGAGTCCAACGTGCTCCACACGAAACGGTTACCCGACGGGACCCCACAGCCCTCCCAGCCCGAACCTTCGTTGGCAGGTAGCGCAAGCAGCAGATCCTGCTCAGCTCCGACCCCAAGAGTGATGTGCCCCGCTCCCAAATCCAGACCCCGAAACGGGTACTCACCGGGCAGTACGATAAACAACGGTTTGACGCAACTTCCGGTGAGCACCGTGTCCCCTCCACAACTCACGCTGGCAGCGATCACCAAGGCGAAACGTCAGCAGTACCCGCCCCCCGAATCCGTTTCTCATCGCCACTTCCCTTGCCACTAGCCCGGGCACGGCGGCCGCCCGCAGCCAGTGTCCACGGAGATCTCCCAGGTCTTGCTGGGCTCCTCATCAGATTTACCGTCTTCGCGACACCAGTGGTCCCGCCACCGATCAAGCTAGCGGGAACGTTGCCGAAATGCGGGTTTGGGCCGACCTTGTGGCGCGTCGCCCGCCGATGCGGGCGGCCGGATGTCCGCCCCGGAACCGCCGCACAAAGGATGGCTTGCGAAGATGATGATGATTCTCGGGATTCTGCTGCTCAGCACGGTCGTCGTCGCCCTGCTGCTCGGACAACTCGCGAAGCTGTCGTTCCGGGAACGCGTCCTTCAGACGGCCGCCATGCTCGCCGCCGCGTTCGTCTTCTTCGGCCTCGTCGTCCTGGTGGAGGCCGCCACGCACTAGCTGTTCGGGCGCGACACGCGCCTGCGGCTAACCGCTCCCCCGCCTCGCTTTCCGCTGGCGCAGAAGATGCCCGATCTCGCGAAAGCCGAAGATCAGGACCAGGGCGAAGACCGCCAGCCCCCCGAAGAAACTGAGGGCCATGAGGGGCACGGCCGCCAGGAGAAATGGAGCGTCCGTCGTAAACCCGCTGCTCTCCACCGACCGGGTCAGAGGCTCTCTGACGATGTCGAACGCCCACAACGCCCAGGGTACGAACCACAGACGCCACAGTTTACGGGAGGGATTGCCGGCGCCCGACTGCGATAGCAGCCACCGCCCCCACCCGGCCCACGCCAGCGCCCCCATCCCCGCGAACACCATGGCCGCCAAGGGCATCAGCCAGGCTTCCCACAGCGCAACCTCACCTCCCGACCGCAGCCAGCCCGCCGCACTCGAGAGGGCCGCCAGGACCAGCGTGACGAGTGCGACCAGGAGAATCTCCGTCCGTGTGCTCATGGCTCCGCTCCTCGAATCTCAGCCGTCCGCGGTGGTGTGAACCGTCGCGGAGGGTACCCGCTGGCTGGACGTCTCATTCGGTCCGTGTACGATCTTCGAGCCCTGCCAGGCGGCGATTCCGATCATGAACGTGGCGAACAGGCCCACCAGGAGCACGAAGTGCCGCAGCCGCCGGTCGTCCCGCTCGTGGAGCGCGAAGGCGGCGAGCACGCCGGCGGTGAAGGCGGGGACGGCCGCCCACGTGGCCCAGAAGCGGTGGGTCTGGACGATCCCGGGGCGCACGAAGGTGCGGTCCGCGACGACGTCGGCCGCGGCGAGGCCGGTCAGGTAGGCGGGGGCCACGAAGGCGCCGGCGATGACGAGGGCCACGAGCCCCCACAACTCGAGCGGCTCGCGGTCCCGCGCCCACCCGTAGAGGCCGACGACGCTCCCGCACGCGGCGAGGACGATGGGGAACGAGTGCGAGAGGATGTGCAGGTGTTCCCAGCTCACGGCGACCCCCGCCTTCTCCGCGGCGGCGACGAGTTGTCCCAGCCTCCGCTTCGTGCGCTGCCTCGACTCGTCATCATCTTGACACGCCTTCCAGCCGGACTAGAATATCGCTTCCCAACTCCGCCCCCTTCGTCTAGTGGCCCAGGATACCTGGTTCTCAGCCAGGAGACAGGGGTTCGATTCCCCTAGGGGGTATGAAGCGCCGCGGCGGGTCCCGACCGGACCCTCGCGGCGTTTGTCATGTCTCGACGGTGCAGGCGGACCCGGAGTCGCGTCACGGGGTGCCCGGCGCGTTCAGACTCCAGTCGTACTCGTGGTCGAGCGAGCCGTCGAAGTCCCGAAGCTGTTCCGCCAGGTCGCCCTCGGCGTACTTCCGAAGGTGATCGAGCACGCCGGCCTCGGAATCCCCGAAGTCCTCCCGATACCAGAAGTAGATGCTGGAGACGACGCCGGACGCTTCGTCCCGGAGCGTCACGCCCCGCGGGTGATTCACGTAGTCCCGCGCCGCCTGGTCCAGCAGCCGCTCCAGGTTCTCGGCGGTGTAGGCCTCCGGGGCCAGGTTAGGGCAGCCGATGCTCGCGCAGTTCACGCCGTAGTGGATCCGGCTGTCCCGCCAGATGGGACGCAGGATGTCGTGCTCGATGTTGTCCAGCGTCAGCGGGTGCCCGGCCACCATGGCGTGGATGTCGCGCCAGGGGCCCGTGTTGGGAATCAGACCTTCGTGGATGTCCTTGATCGACTCGACGGGATACTCGTCCACGACCACTCGAAGGGTGACGGCGTTGTAGAGATTGATCCAGTACGCCATCTGCACGTCCTTCGCGTACTCTCGCGGATCCAGTCCCTGCAGGTAGTCGATGTAACCGGCCAGACGCCCCCGGTCCGCCGCGTTCGCCTGAAGCTTCCCGTAGTCGACCAGGTAGACGCCGGACGGGTCGTCGGTGACCAGGTAGGCGTCGAGCAGCGCCTGCCATTCGCCGTGATCGAGCCGCGCGGGGTTGGCCGGGTCGTGGTCGTCCCACGCGACGTCGGTGGACGGCCCGGCGCACGACATCGCGCCGAGCGCGAAGAGGCCGAGTGCGAGGAGGCCGGGCAGTCTCCGCGGAGCGAACCTTGTCATCTTGAGTTTCCTGCCTCCTGCGACCGAGTGGGGCGCGCGGCGCGTGCCTGCCGCCAGCGAAGTCGAGCGATCATCGAGAGGATGCCCGCGCTGGCGCCGACGACGCCCCGGACCGTTCCGCCCACCTTCGACCGGCCGAAGCGGCGGCGCAAGGTGTCCACGGGCACTTCGACGATCCGTAGACGCTGCTGGATGGCCTTGATCTGCATCTCCACGGTCCAGCCGTACGTGCGATCCCGCATGTCCAGGCGGCGCAGAGCCTCGGCCCGTATGGCGCGGTAGGGACCGAGGTCGGTCACCGCCGCCCCCCACAGAAGGCGGATGAGGAGGCCGGCGACCCGGTTGCCCGCGATCTGCGGAGCCGACAGGGCGCCCGGCTCCCTCCGGCCCAGCGCGCGCGATCCGATCGCGAGGTCGGCCCCGCCCGCGACGGCTTCGAGCAGCCTGAGTCCCTGCACGGCCTCGAACGACCGGTCGCCGTCCGTGAACAGCACGACGTCGACGGCACGCAGGTGCGCGAGGGCTGTCAGGCAGGCGAGTCCGTAGCCGGGTGTGTCCTGGCGGACGGTCCGTGCCCCCGCCTCCTGCGCGCGGGCCTCCGTCGCGTCCGTCGATCCGTTGTCGCAGACGACGAAATCGTCGACCACCCGTCGGCCCCGATCATCGCGCAGCGCGAGCAGGTCGGCGACGACGTCCCCGATGTTCCGCTCCTCGTCCCTCGCCGGCACGACGACGCCGACCGTCATTTCTCCGTACACGCCGTCCGGTCGACCTCCCTATCCGCTCAGAAGTCGACCTGGGCGAGGAAGATGAACTGGCCATCGGACAGCGTCGGCGCGTGGGGAGAGTCGTCGAGCGCGCTCGCGTACTGCAGCCCGAACTTCGCGTAGTTGTCCGGATACATGTTCAGTCCGAACACCATGAACTTCCGGTCGGCGCCCAGAGCCGGCTGGAATCCGTCGTACCGCACGACGCCCTCGAACAACCCCCAGGGCCGATAGCCGAACTGCACGTAGCCGCCGGACGCCTCCGTCTCGGCCGGCCCGCCCCCGCTGAGGGGAGCGTCGAGATCGAAATCCGCCCGCAGGTACTCCCCCGTCAGCGTCAGGTTGTGGTAGGAAACCTGGACGTCCGCACCCCAGAACGTGCGATTGCCCGCGAAATCGGACGTGATTCGGGGCGCCGCTACCGGGTCTCCGGTGACGATGCCCCTTCCGAGCGGCGCGGAGGTGTCCGTCGAGTAGCCGAGCGAGGCTCCCGCCTGCACGACGAGTTCGTCGTAGAAGGCGATCGTGCCGATCGAGTTGTACTGCACCCGGCCGGCGAACATGTAGTCGTCGCCGTCGTTGGCGACGGCGCGGCCGTTGCCGTTGTAGAGGCCGGCCCCGTAGGTGAACCGCCCGTCGAGCGCCTGCCCGCCCGCCTGCACGCCGATCTGCCGGTCGGGCCTGAGGGCGATCACGGCCTGCGAGCGTTCGAGGAAGGTGATGTCGCCCCGCTCCAGGCTCGCCTCGTAGCTGAAGTAGGGCTTGAGCATGCCGAAGCTGAGTTCGAATTCCGGAATCAGCGGCATCGTGACCGCCGCGTCGTGGATCCGGAGCGCGTCGCTCGGCGCGTCGTAGCGCACCGTGAACCTGTAGTCGAAGACCAAGCCGAGCCTGCCCGTCAGCTTGAACCGGGACTCGAAGAGCCGGAATCCCTCGGCGCCGAGCGCGGAATCCGCGTGCGCGCGGGCGCCGACGCTCAGGAGTCCGCCGATCTCGAGCGGGGGGGCCTGCTGCGCCGCCGTTCCCGCCGGTAGGGCGAGTCCAAGCAAAACGACCGTTCGCGCGCACGTTCTCGCGATCATCTGCCGCTCCTCGTCACGTCTCGGGTTCTCGACATCACGTCTCGGGGTTCAACCGGGTTCGTCGGCCTCGAAGTTCGCGCGGAGGTAGCGCCAGCCTCCCAGCCCGATTGCCGCGTTGATCCAGAAATGCCCGACGATGGACGGAAACAGGCTTCCCGTCCAGATGACCGTCGCCGCGAGCACGACGCCGAGCGCCGTCGCGCGGAGCACGCCGGCGAGCTTCTGGTACCCGTGACCGAGACCGAAGGAGACGGAGACCAGCGCGACGGCGAGCCAGGGGCTGCCGGTCCAGGCCGAGATCGCCCACAGACCGAATCCCCGATACGCATACTCCTCACACACCGCCGCGATCCCCGAGAGCGCGAGGAACGCGCGCTTCTCCGAAGCGTTTCGCGGCATCAGCAGTTTCACGGCCGCGGTCTCCCGGAGTCCGGCGAGCCGTGCGGCCACGGTGATCAGCCAGGCGAGCACGAGCCCGGCCACGGCCACGCCCAGGCCCCAGAGGAGCGCGGCGGCCGGCGCGTCGACCCTCCAGCCGAGCGCGGCCGCGGGGACGTCCTGCCACGCCGCAACGCCGAGCGTCACGAGTCCGAGAACGACGAGCGAAGCCCCCACCGACACGTACAGCAGCCGGCGGTGTTTCGCCGCGGCGGCGAGATCCGCCCCGCGACGGGCATCGACGGCGGCGAGGATGGGCATGCCGATCAGGAGCAGCACCGCGTACGCGGCCGCGATCGGGGTGGGCGTCTCCGGCATGGTCGAGGGATAACGCGGCGGGGGCGCGACGTGCAACACGCGCACCGCACCAGCACCGCACGAGCACCGAAGGAAGGGGGCCGGGGCCCGTTGACATCGGCCCGACGTTCGGGGACGTTCTCCCGGCGGCGCCCCATGGCCGCCCGTGGCCAGGCCCTGCGGCAGCGTCGCGAGCGGTGAGGCGTTCGGCGGGGGCCCCTCCGGGGAGAGGAGCGAAAACGCA
This sequence comes from Gemmatimonadota bacterium, assembly GCA_022820995.1. GTDB lineage: Bacteria > Gemmatimonadota > Gemmatimonadetes > Palauibacterales > Palauibacteraceae > Palauibacter. The sequence continues at coordinate 13,362 of JAJEEM010000057.1, forward strand.
TGCCGCTCGACATCGCGATCGCCCAGTTCCGGCCCTCGAAGGGGGACCTCGACGCGACGCTGGATGACTGCGCGGAGGCCATCCTGCGCGCGGTCGGGCAGGAGCCGCGGCCGCGCCTCGTCGTGTTCCCGGAGACCGCGCTCACCGGCTATTTTCTCGAGGGCGGCGTGCGCGAGCAGGCCATCGCGGCCCCTGAACTGCTCGAGGCCCTCAACGCGCGCGTCGGCGGAGAAGCGGACGGTGGCGACGCGGACGGCGTCGACATCGCGATCGGCTTCTACGAGCGGGACGCGCGGGGCATCTACAACTCCGCCCTCTACGCGACGCTCGGGCCCGGCGGCGGGATCCTTCACGTCCACCGGAAGGTGTTCCTCGCCACCTACGGCGTCTTCCAGGAAGAGCGGTTCGTCGAGGCGGGCGCCGGCATCCGGGCCTTTGACGGGCCGCCGGGGCGGATCGCGCTGCTGATCTGCGAAGACGGCTTCCACTCGGTCTCCGGCACGCTGGCCGCGCTCGATGGCGCGTCGATCATCCTCATCCTGAGCGCCTCGCCGGCGCGGGGGGCCGCCCCCGGGGCCGGAGTTCCCGGCAACCTCGTCCGCTGGGACGCCCTCGCGAGCGCGATCGCCGCCGAGCACGGGGTGTTCGTCGTCGTGTCGCAGCTCGTCGGGTTCGAGGGGGGCAAGGGGTTCGCCGGCGGGTCCGCGGCCTACGATCCCCGCGGACACCGGCTCATGGCCGGGCCGCTGTGGGAGGAAGCGCTTCTGCCCGTGCGCGTGGACCTCGACGAGGCCGCGCGCGCCCGCGCCGAAGAGCCGCTCTTCTCGGACCTCGAGCGCTCCTGGACCCGTCTTCTCGTGAACAGTCCGGGATCCGGCGTTCGCCGTCCGGTCCCCGAGGGCGAATGACCGGCGCGTGGCCGCCGCCTGAGGCCGCCGTGGCCCGCGCTCCGGATCCGGCGGATGCCCGCCCGCTCGACATCGACACCGATCTCGTTCGGAGCTGGCTCGTTCAGTTCCTCCGCGAGGAGATCGAGCGCCGGCGCGGCTTCCGCCGGGTCGTCGTCGGGCTGTCGGGAGGGGTCGATTCGGCGCTGACCGCGGCGCTGTGCGCGGAGGCTCTCGGCCCGGAAGCGGTGCTCGCCCTCCTGCTGCCCTACCGGACGTCGAGCCCCTGGAGCCGCGAGCACGCCCTGCTCGTGGCGGAGAAGTTCGAGATCCCGACCCGCACGATCGACATCACGCGCGCCGTGGACGGCTACCTCGACGAGTTCGAGCCCGGGGCCGGCGGACACCGGCGGGGCAACGTGGCCGCACGCCAGCGCATGATCGTCCTCTTCGACCAGGCCTTCAAGCTCTCCGCGCTCCCCGTGGGCACGGGAAACAAGGCCGAGCGTCTCCTCGGCTACTACACCTGGCACGCGGACGATTCCCCGCCGGTGAACCCGCTGGGCGACCTGTTCAAGAGCCAGGTCTGGGCGCTCGCGCGGGCCGTCGGCGTGCCCGCCGAGGTCGTCGACAAACCGGCGACGGCGGACCTGATCCAGGGGCAAACGGACGAGGAGGACCTGGGCGTCACGTACCCCGAGGCCGACCTCATCCTCCACCACCTCATCTCCGGGCGCGGGACGGATGACCTGGCCGAGGCGGGCTTCGAGAAGAAGAAGGTCGAACTCGTCGCGCGCCGACTCGAGAGCACGCACTGGAAGCGCCACCTGCCGACGGTCGCGATGCTCTCGCCGACGGCGATCGGGGAGTGGTACCTGCGCCCCGTCGACTACTGACCGGACGGCCGAGGCGACAGCCGACCGCGGACGACCGGGCGCCTACGGCTCGTAGTAGCGGAAGATCTTGAGTTCGCCGTCCCAGTCGAGGATGTCCTTGAAGATCTGTTGCGGCGGCGCGAGTTCCCCGTCGCGCCTGAGGGTCACCCAGCAGTCGGTGTGCACGACGAAGCTCTCGAACGCCTCCGTGGGCCCGCGGCACTCCGCGTCGACGAACTGCAGCTTCCGGTCCTCGTACACGCCGAAGAGGTCGGAGAGCGCCGCGCGGTTCCGCGTCCGGATGTTCTTCCACGCGAGGTCCACCGGGTAGTTCACTTCCGGCGCGGAGGCCGGGAGTTCGGGCCACACCATCTCGTTGTGTTCGACCTCGGTGAGGCGGACGGCTTCGAGGCGGAGCGTATCCGCCGCAGCCAGCCCGGCGAGGACCGCGGTCGCCAGCTCCGCGAGGGAGCCGGCGGATCCGGGCAGTCTCGGCCCTCCGTCGGACGGAGCATCCACGCAGGATCCGGAAAGCATCGGTAGCAGACCCAGCGCGACGAAGAGGCTGGTGCGGCGCAGGCGTGGATTGCCGCATAGCCGGCGCACGAACTCGGCTAGCCCTGGTCCGAGGTGGTCCAGCCCTCGATCCACTGCGGCGTCCCCGGTGCGAAGGCGCCGATGTAGTCGACGCTCTCGAAGAAGTCGCTGTCCGCAGGCGGCGCGGCGTATCCCGCCCTCAGCGGCGAGCCATCCGCCGGACGGAAGTCGGGCATCATGAGGTTGAAGGGGTCGACGAGCAGCGGGTCGATGCCCGCCAGGTTCCCCCACCCGTCCGTCATCCAGATGGCTTCCTCGTCGATGCCGTCCGCTTCATCCCCGGCCTGATCCTCGAACTGACCGTTCAGCTGTCCGTAGACGTAACTGTTCCGGATCTGCACACGGCCGACCGTCTCCCGCTGATCGATGTCGAACCCCTTCTCGAAGCCGAGGATCACGACGTTGTGGATCGCGCCGCCGGTGCCGCGCCGGAAGATGATCCCGCGGGTGCTCTCGCCGGAGGACCCGGTGCCCGCCTCCTTGCCGACGAGCGTGACGTTGTAGATGGTCGGGTCGGTGAACGGTTCGGCATCGAAGTTCTCCTCGTTCCCGTCGACCTCGAAGCCGTTGTCGGCATCGTGCGGGTCCTGCTGCGCGACCCAGAACTGTCCGCGGCCCTGCCAGCCGGTCGAATAGTCGAAAGAGTCGTCCGACGCGCCCGTGACGTAGGCATACTTCAGATCCACCGTCCCGCCGAAGAACTCGATCCCGTCGTCCGAACCGAAGTGGGACTGGATGTGGTCGAGTTGCGTGCCCGAACCGACGCCGTTCAGCGTGAGGCCGTTGAGTTCGTTCCCGAAGCTGACCTCGCGCCCGCCATACTCGATGCGTACGTAGCTGAGCACGCCGCTGTCGTCGTCCGTCACCGTGCCGCCGTACGGTCCCGAGTTCCCCTCTCCGACGCACTCGTCCGCCGGGAAGTTGCAGTTCGAGCGCCCGTTGAGAACGATCCCGCCCCAGTCTCCGCGGCGGCGCGCACCCTCCGGGTTCGAACTCGTGAATACGATCGGCGCGTCGGCCGTGCCGCGCGCGACCAGCCGACCCCCCTGCCGGACGATGAGGGCGGAACCCGTGAAGCTCACATCGCCCAGAAGCAGCGTTCCCGCCGGGATCGTGAGCGTGGCTCCGTCCTCGACGACCGTCGTCCCCTGGATGTAGTACGTGAGCGCCGGGTCGAGTTCCATCGACTGCGTGATCGTGCCGGACAGCGTCGCCGTGGCGGAGGGCAGTTCCGGAGTCGGCGGCCCGATGAGCTCCGCGCGTTCTCCGCACGCGAGGAGAGAGCCGCCGAGGAGCAGCGCGGCCGGCACTCGACCGATCCGGCGATTCCGTCGTTCCCGGGTCATCGGTCATCTCCCGTCGGTTGCCAGGTCATGCCCACGGAGAACGCCCGCCCGGGCCGCCAGCCCCGCAGCAGGTCGCCGCCCTGCGTGAAGCGGTATTCGGCGGCGAGAAGGTTCGTGGCGCCGAGCTTCGCCGAGATCCGCGTTCCGATCGCCTGCTCGAAGACGAGGTCGAACTGGCTCCGCGCCTCCTCGAACACGCTCTCGAGGAACTGGCTGCCGACCTGGCTGATCCGCCGCCCGAAGCGGTTGAAGAGGAGCGAGACCGAAGTCCGGCCCGACGAACTCGCCCAGTTCGCGCCGGCGTTCACGACGTAGGGCGACTGGCCCTGCAGACGCCGCTTCCGGCCCACGACGTCGATCTCGAGCGGCCCCGAGCCCGGGACGAAGATCTGGGCCACGCTTCCCGTCTCCACCTCCGAGTCGACCAGCGTGAGATTGAAGTTGACGGCGAAGTTCTCGAGGGACTCGGACACCAGGCCGAGGTCGGAGCGAAGCTCGATCTCCGTGCCGAGATTGTTCGCCGCCCCCGCGTTCAGCCAGCTCTTGATGAACTCGCTGCTCGGGAACACGACCTCCTCGATCGGATCCCTGAACTTCTTGTAGAATCCGCTCACCGCGATGACCGCGCCGGGCCGCGGGAACCACTCCCACCGCAGGTCGAGGTTCGTGATCCGCGAGCGCTGGAGCACCGGGTTCCCGACCACGAGGTAGCCGCCCGCGAAGTCGGCGAACGAGAAGGGCGCCAGTTCGCGGAACTCCGGACGGGCCAGGGTGCGGGAAGCCGCCGCGCGCACGTTGATCCGGTCGCTCGCCGCCCACGTGAGGGTGGCGCCGGGCACGATATCCGTGTCGTCCAGTTCGGCGCCCGTGAGCGGCTGCCGGCCCTTCGTGAAGACGTCCCTCGGCTCGACGGCCTGCCGGCTGCGCTCGATCCGCGCACCGCCGGCGAAGCGGAGACGGGGGAGCAACTCGAAGTCGGCCATGACGTAGGCGCCCGTCGTGGCCTGGTCGGCCACGTAGTTGTCGGGCCGGAACGTCGCCTCCTGGATCTCGAACTGCCGCGGGCCGAGGCCGATGTTGTCCGGCGTGAAGATCCCGTCGGGCGACGCCGCCTTCACATCGTCGGGAATCGATCGGTTGGGGATGAACCGGAACCGCCGGCTGAGCACGTCCCGGTCGCGGGCGAGGCGCGATGCGCCGACCTCGATCATGCCCGCCTGTCCGTTCACCCGCATGGGGAACTGCACGTCGAAGTTGAGGTTGACCGCGTCTTCCGTGAGGTCCTGGTGGAAGATGCTCCCGCTCTGGATGAAATTGTCCCACAGGAAGACGCCGCCGGACTCGCGGTACAGGACCTCGCGCGTGTTCGGCTCGTAGCGGCCCGCGCGCGAGTACGCGGCCTTCCACTCCGCCGTCGCGCCGCCGAAGGCGTTGAAGTAGTGCTTCCCGCTCAGGCGGCCCTGGGCGAGCGAGTTCTCCACGTACTGGATTCGCGTATTCCGCTGGTCCGTGTTCGAGTCGAGGTTGAAGCCCTCGAGGACGCGCGCCTGATCTTCGGTGACGCGGTTGAGGAGCCCGTTGAACGAGATCCGGTGGCTCGGCGCGAGCGGGTAGTCCACGTTCAACAGGCCGCCGAGCGTGACCGTGCGCGTGGACTGGTCGCCCGCGTAGTCGACTTCGGGATCCGCGAGGCCGGACGAAGCGAACACGCGTTCCACGTAGCCATCGCGACGGTTCCACGAATCGTCCCAGTGCGCGGTGGCGAGGATGCCCAGGTCCCTCGACGCGACCGGGAACTCGGTGGCGAAGGCGAGTTCGCCGCTGCGCCCGAAGGGGAGGTCGCGCGGCGTGCCGGCCCACCCCGGAGCGAACGCCTCCCCGATCGCTTCCAGTTCTTCCCGGCTCAGGTTGCCGCGGTTGACCGGCCTGTCCATCGGCAGGATGTCGGGGAGGCCGCGCCGTCCGTCGTCGATGCCGAGGAAGTCGAGTCCCGCGCCGCCGTAGTCGAGGCCGCTCTTGCCGGTCGTCGCCGTCTCCATGCCGGTCCCGAGCCCGACCTTGAAGAAGTTCTCTCCCGGGACCTTGCGCGTCTCGATCTGGACGAGGCCGCCGGCGTAATCGGCCGGCTGCCGGGGGAGATAGCTCTTCGAGGTGGAGACGCTCTCGATGAAGCTGGCCGGCACGAGGTCGAGCGGGACGGCCTTGCGGTCCGCGATCGGTGAGGGCATGACCGCGCCGTCGAGCGTCGTGTTGCCGTAGCGTTCGCCGAGGCCGCGCACGAAGACGAACTTCTTGTCGACGATGGAGACGCCCGGGACGCGCGCCATCGCCGCGGCCGCATCCGAGTCGGGGGAGTCGGAGATCTGCTCGCGGCCGATCGCGTCCGTGACGGCGGCGGCGGTCTGCCGGTTCTGGAGGACGGCGGAAGCGGTGCCCCGCTGGTCCGCCACGGTCACGGTCAGGTCGTTCAGTTCGATCGCCTGCGGCGGCAGCGAGATGTCCAGGTTCGCGACGTCGCCGGCCACCACGAGGACACCGGTGATCGTCTTGGTGGCGTACCCGATGAGGCGGGCGGTCACGCTGTACGTGCCGGCCGGCAGGGAAGACAGCGTCCAGCGACCGTCGACATCGCTGAGGGTGCCCGTGTTCAGCGATGTAATGGAGATCTGCGCCAGACTCAGCGGCCGCGCGGTGTCCTCATCCACGATGCGGCCGGAGATGCGGCCTCGCGCCTCGTCCTGCGCGGCGACCGTCGTCGCCAGGCCGAGCAGGAGAAGTGCGGAAAACACCGCGAGTCCCGCCCGAAATCGGGGTCTGCGTCGTCGTCCGGAACTGGTCATGAAGTTGGTTTCTCCGGGAATAATCCACTGTAGGGCCTGCTACCGGCGGGAAGGATAGGCGGGTCGGGTAACGCCCCAAGACAGGAAGCGTCACGAGTTTGTCACAAGTTCCACGGCGAACGCGTCACGCGGCGGGGGGGCGTTTACGCTATGGTTACAAATTAGTTACGATACCAACGGCAGGTGCGACCCAGGATTCCCCCGGATCGGGTCCGAAGCGCGGACGAATTCACAGGACGAATTCACGGATTGCGGGAGCCTGCAGCGCATGGTGACGATGGCGGACGCACAGATCCTGGTAGTGGACGACGAGCCGGACATCCTCAGCGTGCTCGTGTATCACCTGAGTCGCGAAGGATACCGGGTGACCACGGCCGTGAACGGTCAGGGGGCGCTGACGACGGCGGACGCCGAGCGCCCGGACCTCATCATCCTCGACCTCATGCTGCCGGGCATGGACGGGTACGAAGTGCTGCAGCGGCTCAAACGCGCCGACCGCACGAACTCGATCCCCGTCATCCTGCTCACGGCGAGACGGGAAGAGGAGGAGAGGGTCAAGGGATTCGAGGTCGGGGCCGACGACTACATCACGAAGCCGTTCAGCGCGCGCGAACTCACGCTCCGCGTGGAGGCGCTGCTGCGGCGCGCGAAGGCGGAACCGGTCTCCGTCTCTCGGCGGATTTCCGTGGGTCCGGTGGAACTCGACCGCGAGGCGCACCGGGCCTTCTCGGAGGGCGCCGAGGTCGACCTGACGCCGCTGGAGTACCGTCTGCTCGAAGTGCTGCTCGAGCGGCGGGGACGGGTGCAGAGCCGCCGCCAGCTGCTCCAGGCCGTCTGGGACACGAACGCGGCGATCGAGACGCGCACGGTGGACATGCACGTCGCCCGCCTGCGGACGAAGCTCGGGGGCGCCGCCCCCCTGATCGAGACGGTTCGAGGGATCGGCTACCGGTTCCGGGCTCTCGACAAGTAGCTCGCGCGCCGTGAGACTCGCGAACCGCTTTTTCCTCGCCGCGGCGGCGGTTCTCCTGGTGGCGTATGTCGCCGCCTGGTTCCTGTTCGGCCTCGACGCGCGGGGGATCGCCGTCGAGTCGGCCGTGTTCGGCGGCATCCTGATCCTGCTCTGGCCCGCCACCCGGCTGGCGGCCCGGCGGATCGAGGCGGAAGTCGACCGGGCGCGGGAGGCCGTGGAACGAATCGCTGCCGGCGATCTCGATCCGTCCAACTCTCCGGCCGCTGCGGGGCCGGTGGGTTCCCTGAACCGGGCGATCGACCGCATGGCCGGCGAGGTGCGGGACCGCGTGGCGCAGTCCGAACGCGAGTCCAGCGACCTCCGGATCCTGTTCGACGGGCTGGAGGACGGGCTCGCCTTCATCGACCGCGACGGGCTCGTGAGCCTCTGCAACCCCGCGTTCGAGCGCTGGGCGGGACGCGACGTCTCGCCGGGCGTCCGCATCGGCACGCTCTTCCGCTCGCCCCGCGTCATCCATGCGGTGAGCGCCGCCCGCCGGGGCGAGTCCACGACCGTCGAAGTCGAACTCGGCGAGCACACCGTGCTGATGTCGACCCGTCCCCATCGCTCGGGCGCGGTCATCGTGCTGCACGATCTCACGGTGATGCGGCGCCTCGAAGGGGTCCGGCGCGATTTCGTGGCGAACGTGTCCCACGAACTCAAGACTCCGCTCACGAGCGTCGTCGGGTTCGCGGAGGCGCTCTCGGAGGGCGAACTGGATGCCGGCCACGCGCGCGACTTCGCCCGGCGCATCCTCGTCAACGCGACCCGCATGCGACACCTGGTGGAGGACCTCCTCGACCTCTCGCTGCTCGAGTCGGGCAGTTGGAGTCCGGAGCCGCAGCCGGTGTCGGTGGGGGATGTCGCCCTGGAAGTGTGGGAGACGCTCTCGCCCCGGGTGCGCGGAGAGGAGCTGACGCTGGACGTCTCCGGCACGCGCGAGCCCGCGTACGCCGACGCGGACGCGATCCGGCAGGTGCTGCGCAACCTCCTGGACAACGCGGCGCGCTACAGCGATGACGACCCGAACATCGCCGTGCGGATCCGGTCCGACGGGGAGTTCCAGCGCGTCGAGGTCACGGACCGGGGGCCGGGAATCCCGTCGGTGCACGTGGAGCGCGTGTTCGAACGCTTCTACCGGGTCGATCCGGCGCGTTCGCGCGCCCGCGGGGGGACCGGACTCGGACTCGCGATCGTCAAGCACTTCGTAGAGGCACACGGGGGCCGGGTCGGCATCGACAGCGCGCTCGGCGCCGGAACGACCGTGTGGTTCACCCTTCCGGCCGCGGCGGAAATCGCCGACGAGGAGACCCTCGATGTTCCGGCCTAGCGGCTCGTGGCGGACCCGGGCGTCCGCGGCATCCGCGCGGAGAGCGGGCGTGCTGGCGGTGCTGGCGGTCCTCTCCGGCTGGGGCTGCGGGGCCGGCGGAGGCGGCGGAGCCGCGTCGCGACTCATCGAGATCGATGGATCGAGCACCGTGTTTCCGATCAGCCAGGCGATGGCGGAGGAGTTCCAGATCGCAGGCGGACGCGCGGTGCGCGTGTCCGTCGGCGTCTCCGGCACGGGCGGCGGGTTTCAGAGGTTCTGCAACGGCGAGACGGACATCACGAACGCTTCGCGACAGATCAACGACGCCGAGGCGGCGTCCTGCCGGGCGGAGGGCATCGAACCCGTCGAAGTGCAGATCGCCCGGGACGGCCTCACGGTGGTCGTCCACCCCTCCAACGACCGGGTCGCCTGCGTCAGCGTGTCCGAACTCCGGCGCATATGGATGCCCGGGTCGGAGATCGAGCGATGGAGCCAGCTGCGCCCGGACTGGCCGGATGAGGAACTGAAGCTGTACGGGCCCGACACCGATTCGGGCACCTTCGACTACTTCACGGCCGCCGTGGTCGGAGAGGCGGGCGCGAGCCGTAGCGACTACACCGCCAGCGCCGACGACAACGTGCTCGTCGGGGGGGTGAGCGGCGATCCGGGCGCCCTCGGCTACTTCGGCTACGCGTACTTCGAGGACAACCAGGAGCAACTGCGCGCCATTGAAGTCGACGGGGGCGACGGTTGCGTCGCGCCGTCCCGCGAAACGATCCTGAACGGCACGTATACGCCGCTCGCTCGGCCGATGTACATCTACATTCGGCGTGACGCACTCGACCGGTCGGAGGTCCGGGCGTTCGTGCGCTTCACCCTCGAGCAGGCGGCGACCCTGATCCCGGAGACGGGGTACATACCGCTCGAGCCGGAAGCGTATGCGGAAATCCGAGCCCGGATCGGCTAGCCGCGTCGGCGAGCGCCTGATCGGGGCGCTCCTCTTCACCTCCGGAGCGCTCTCGATCGTCGCGACGGTCGGGATCGTCGTCGTGCTGCTCACCGAGTCGCTCGGCTTCTTCGCCGAGGTATCCCCCGTCGAGTTCCTGGCGGGGACGCGATGGTCTCCGGACCTCGTGCCGCGGTCGTTCGGCATCCTCCCGCTCGTCAACGGAACCCTCCTCGTCGCGGCGGGCTCGGCGCTGATCGCGCTCCCGGTCGGACTCGCGACGGCCATCTACCTGAGCGAGTTCGCATCGATCCGGACGAAGCGGACCGTGAAGCCCGCGCTCGAGATTCTCGCGGGGATCCCGACGGTCGTCTACGGATATTTCGCCGTGACCCTCGTCACGCCGGTCCTCCGGACGCTCTTTCCGGAGGTCGGGGTCTTCAGTGCCGCGAGCGCCGCCATCGTCGTGGGCATCATGATCCTTCCGATGGTGTCGTCCCTCTCCGAGGACGCGCTGAGCGCCGTCCCCGGCTCCCTGCGCGAGGCCGCGTACGGCGTCGGGGCCACCCGGTTCGAGGTGGCGACCCGAATCGTCGTGCCGGCGGGTCTGCCCGGCATCGCCGCCAGCTTCATCCTCGCGATCTCGCGCGCAATCGCCGAAACGATCGTCGTGACGCTGGCCGCGGGCGCAACGCCGGGGATGACGCTGGACCTCCTCCGGAGCATTCAGACGATGACGGCCTACATCGTGCAGGTGAGCCTGGGCGATGCCCCCTCGGGGTCGATCGAATACCGGACCCTGTTCGCCGTCGGCCTCCTTCTCTTCCTCATCACGCTGGCCCTCAACCTGCTGAGCCAGCGCATGACGACGCGTTTCCGGGAGAGCTTCCGGTGAACCCCGGGGCACTTCGCGGGGGCCGGTTCGACACGCGGCTCGAGGCCCGACGCCGGGCCGGGGTCCGGTTCATGTGGCTGTGCCGCCTCGCCGTGGCCTTCGGGGTCGCGTCCCTCGTCGTCCTGCTCGTGAGCCTCGCGGCGGACGGACTGCCGGCGCTCTCGTTCGAGTTCCTGGCCAGCTACCCGTCCCGCTTCCCGGAGCGGGCCGGGATCCGCTCCGCGATCCTCGGGAGCGCGTGGATGCTCGCGCTCGTGGCCGTGATGTCCTTCCCGCTCGGCGTCGGCGCCGCGCTGTACCTCGAGGAATACGCCCCCACGAACCGCTTCACGACTCTCCTGAAGACGAACATCGCGAACCTCGCGAGCGTGCCCTCCATCGTGTACGGCATCCTCGGACTCGCCGTGTTCGTCCGCTTCCTGGCGCTGGAGCGGAGCCTCCTCGCGGGAGCGGCCACGCTGTCGCTGCTCGTGCTCCCGATCGTGAACATCGCCGCCCGCGAGGCGATCCGCGCCGTTCCGGACTCGCTGCGCGAAGCCGCCTACGCGCTCGGCGCCACGCGCTGGCAGGCCATCCGGCACCACGTGCTCCCGGCGGCGATGCCCGGCATCCTCTCCGGCACCATCCTCGGCCTCTCGCGGGCGGGGGGAGAGACCGCCCCGCTGCTCGTGATCGGGGCGCTGACCTTCATCGCGTTCGACCCGCTCTCGCCCATGGACCCCTTCACGGCCCTGCCGATCCAGATCTTCAACTGGACCACGGATCCGCGCGGAGAGTTCCATGCGCTGGCGGCAGGAGCCATAGTGGTACTGCTGGGCGTGCTGCTCATGATGAACGCGGCCGCGATTCTGATCCGCAACCGATTCGAGAGGTGACGGTGGCTCCGGAAGCGGTCCTCGAGACCGTCGGACTCGGCGTTCGCTACGGCGAGACGCGGGTGATCGAGGACATCTCGCTTACGATACCGAAACGGCGGGTGGTCGCCTTCATCGGACCCTCGGGCTGCGGCAAGAGCACGCTCCTGCGCTGCTTCAACCGCATGAACGACCTCGTGCCGACGGCCCGCGTCACCGGCCAGGTCCTGTTCCGCGGCCGGGACCTCTACGCGCCGGGCGTCGACCCGGCCGACGTCCGGCGCGCCATCGGGATGGTGTTCCAGAAGCCGAACCCGTTCCCGAAGTCGATCTTCGAGAACATCGCGTTCGGCCTGCGGATCAACGGGTTCCAGGACGACATCGGCGACCGGGTGGAGGCGTCGCTCCGCGCGGCCGCGCTCTGGGACGAGGTGAGCCACCGGCTCGACGCGGACGCCCTCGGGCTCTCGGCCGGACAGCAGCAGCGGCTCTGCATCGCGAGGGCGCTGGCCGTGGAACCGGAGGTCCTCCTCATGGACGAGCCGGCGAGCGCGCTCGACCCGATCGCGACCGGCCGCATCGAGGACCTCATCGGAGAACTGCGGGGAGACTACACGATCGTGATCGTGACCCATAACATGCAGCAGGCCGCGCGCATCAGCGACGACACGGCCTTCCTCTACATGGGCGAACTCGTCGAGTACAAGGAGACGCAGCGCTTGTTCACCAATCCCGAGGACGAGCGGACCGAGGCCTACATCACGGGCCGGCGGGGCTGACGGACCCGGCCGCGATCGATGTCCTTCAGGCAATTCGACGACCGGGTCAGCGACGTCACGCGGACTCTGCACCAGATGGCGCACGACATCGAGCAGCTGGTTCAGCGCGCGGTGGCGCTCGTGGGCCAGCCCACGGTCGACGCGGAGGCGATTCGGGAGGCCGACGACGCCATCGACCGGGCCGAGGTGGAGGTCGAGGAGTCCACCGTGGAGATTCTCGCGCTCCACCATCCGGTGGCGAGCGACCTGCGCGTGCTCGTCACGGTCCTCAAGATCAACAACGACCTCGAACGGATCGGCGACCATGCGGTCAACATCGCCGAAGCGGCGGAACGGCTGGCGACGGCCGAGAAGAAGGTGCCGGTCCCGCCCGAACTCGACGAGATGAGCCGCATGGCGAGGGCGATGCTGCGGGATGCGCTCGACGCCTTCGTGCACCGGAACGCGGACGCCGCACGTTCCGTGATCGCGCGCGACGACCGGCTGGACCAGCTCCAGGACTCGCTGAGCCGGGTGATGATCACTCACATGCCGGAATACAACCTGTCCGGGTGCCTGCAGGTCATCCTCATCGGCCGCAACCTCGAGCGGATCGGCGACCTCGCGACGAACATCGGGGAGGACGTCGTCTACATGGTCCAGGGGATCACGATCCGGCACCAGGAGGGCCCGCCGGACCCGGCGTAGGGCGGATCCGGAGCGGGGCGCTGAACCGCCGTGGGCCTGCCGCCCGTCAGGCCGAGGCGCCCCAGTGGTCGTCGACCTTGCGGCGGCGTTTCTTGACCGCCTTCAGCATCCGGCTCTGGTAGTCGATGGGGCGCTCGCCCGGCTCGGGTTCGCAGAGCACGTACTCTCCCGTCGGCCGCAGCTCCCAGGCCCGCTGATTGTCGCGAAGGGCGAAGCGCAGCGTCTTGCGAAGGCGCTTCCGGATCCGCCTGTCGCGGACGGGCAGCAGCACTTCCACGCGGTCGTCGAGGTTTCGGCGGCGCCAGTCCGCGCTCCCGATCCACACCTCGGGATCCCCGTCGTTCCCCCACCAGAAGATCCGGTCGTGCTCCAGGAACCGTCCGACGATGCTGCGCACGCGAATGTTCTCGCTGAAGCCGGGGATCCCGGGGCGGAGCCGGCACTGGCCGCGGACGATGAGGTCGATCTTCACGCCGGCGGCGGATGCCGCGTAGAGGGCGCGTATCACCTTCGGGTCGTCGAGACCGTTCAGCTTCATGATCATGCGCCCCTTCCGGCCCGCCTCGACGTGGGCGATCTCGCGCTCGATCCGGGCGGTGAGGGCCCGCCGCAGGTCGCGGGGCGCGACGACGAGTTCCTCGTACTCCTGGTCGGGGGCGTACCCGGTCAGGTAGTGGAAGAGGTTCACCGCGTCGCGGCCGATTTCCGGACGCGCCGTGAGGATCCCGATGTCCGCGTAGATCTGCGCCGTCTCGGAGTTGTAGTTGCCGGTGCCGATGTGGCAGTAGGTGCGGATCTCGTCCCCTTCCTCGCGGACGACGAGCGCGACCTTCGCGTGCGTCTTCAGCCCGACGAGGCCGTACGTGACGTTGACGCCCGCCTCCTCCAGCACGGAAGCCCACTCCATGTTGTCGGCCTCGTCGAAGCGGGCCGTGACCTCCACGAGCACGGCGACCGCCTTGCCCGCCTCGGCCGCCCGGACGAGCGCGGCGATGATCCGCGAGTGCTCCGCCGTCCGGTAGAGCGTCTGCTTGATGGCCACGACCGCGGGGTCCGCGGCGGCCTCCTCGATGAACTGCTGCACCGTCGCGGTGAATGACTCGTACGGGTGGTGCACCATGAGATCGCCCGCCCGGATCACCGTGAAGATGTCGGGACGGTCCTCCGTCTCGCCCTCGCGGATCAGGCGCGGCGGGATCATCGGCTCCCAGGGTTCGTGCCGGTGCTCCCAGGGCCCCTCGGCGGCGATCTGCCAGAAGCCCGACATCTCGAGCAGGCCCGGGATCTCGTACAGGTCTTCCTCATCCAGCTTGAGTTGGCGAACGAGGAACTGCCGCACGTCGTCGGGCATGCCCGGCTCGACCTCGAGACGAACGACGCGCGCGAAGCGCCGCTCGCGAAGCTCCTCCGAGATCATCTGCAGGAGGTCGTCCGCCACCTCCTCGTCCCGGGCCACGTCCGCGTTGCGCGTGACGCGGAAGAGTGAGGCGCTCTCGATCTTCATCCCCCGGAAGAGTTCGCCCGCGAAGTGCCGCACGACCTGCTCGACGGGGACCACGTGCCCGCTTTCCGGGAGTTCGACCCAGCGCAGCCCGGGGGGAATCTTCACCCGGGCGAAGTGGCGCGTCCGACGTTCCGGGTGCTCGAGCATCAGGGCGAGCGAGAGGCTCATGTTGGAGAGGAAGGGGAACGGGTGCCCCGGATCGACGGCCAGCGGCGTGAGGATCGGGTAAATTCTATCCGTGAACACGCGGCGCACGTGCGCGCGTTCGTCCTCGTTCAGATCCTCGAAGTCGCGCACGGCGATGTCGAGTTCCGCGGCGAGGCGCGGCCGGAGTTCTTCCAGCCACACCTGCGCCAGCCGGGTCCGCATCGTGCGGACGCCCTCCCGCACGAGATCCAGTTGTTCGGCGGGCCCCAGGCCGTCCAGCGACGGCTTCACCACGCCCGCCCCGAGCACGCGCTTGAGGCCGCCGACCTGCTTCATCACGAACTCGTCGAGGTTGTTCTCCGTGATGGCGAGGAAACGGAGCCGCTCCAGCAGCGGGGTCCGCTCGTCCATGGCCTGGTAGAGCACGCGCCAGTTGAAATCCAGCCAGCTGAGTTCCGCGTTGAAATAGAGCGACGGGTCGCCGGGCGTCGCGTCCTCGGGAACGGGGTTCGGCACCACGGCGCGTGGGAGGATCGGGACGCCCCTCACGCGGTGGCCGAACTCCGGACCCGGCGGACGGGGAGCGGAGTCGGTCTCTCGCTCCGGAGCCGGCGCGGTCTCGGCCGGAGCCGGCACGGTCTCGGCGGGCGGCGGCGCGGTCTCGGCCGGACCCATCGCAGTCTCGGCGGGCGCCGGGGCGGGGTTCACGGGCGCGGAGCGGGACGACGCCGTCGGAGACACTCCGCCCGGACTCCCGCCCGGACGGCGGCGCCCGTGGTGGACCCGCGGTCGGCGCGAAATCTCGTTCGACTCGGATGACATGCGGCTCTCCCGGCCCCTCTTTCCTGGTCGCCTCGCCCGCCATTTGCGGACACAGGGCCCGTAATATAAGCCCGGCGCCGCCTTTTCCGCTCGTTTTGAACCTCGGCCTGGACGTCTCAGTCGGAGGAGAGGTCGAAGGTGACGTACGGTTCGAGGCCGAAGATGCGGGCGAAGAGCTTCCCCTTCTTGCGCAGCGCCCACTGCTCGAGGAGCAGGCGTCCCCTGCGCTCGAGACGCAATTCGAGCCGGTGTTCGTGTACTCGGGCCTCGACGCTCTGCACGCGCTGCAGGTGCTCGCGGTCGAGGGAGTCCGCGATGCGGAGGAGGGCGGCGAGCCGCTCGACCCGCCGCCGGTCGCGAGCGTTCAGGTCGCGGTAGAGGTAGTGGCCGCGGCGCGGTTCGGCGCGCCGGTGGTAGCGCGCCACGAGGGCGACGAGAGGGAGTTCGTTGGGCGCGATCCCCGGGATCTCGCTGTGATGGATCAGGTAGAGCGAGTGCTTGTGGTGTTTCGCGTAGGAGATGTGCTGCCCGATGTCGTGCAGCATCGCTCCCGCCAGCAGGATCCGCCGGTCGCGCGGCTCGAGGCCGTGGACCTCGGCGAGCTGATCGAACAGGGAGACGGCCAGCGCCGCCACGTGCCTTCCGTGATCCTCGTCGAAGAGGTACCTGCGCCCGAGCGTGAGCGCCCCCTCGTGGACGATCCGCTCCAGCCGTCCGAGACCGGCCCCGCTCGTCAGCTCATCCACGAGGTCGAAGAGCACCCCCTCCTTCACGCCCACCCCGGGGACGAGAATGCGCTCGGCCCCGGCGAGTTCGGCGACGCGGTCGTACACGATCGCGGCGGGAAGAATCACATCGGCCCGATCCTCCCGCAGACCCAGCCGTCCGATGCGCTGGCTGTAGGAGAGGTGGGAGAACTCCTCGATCGCCATCGCGAGTTCCGCTCGCGTGATGCGGCGGGTTCCGTCGGCCGCGAGGCGGCCCGCGAGGCGGGCGAGTTCCTCGATATTGCCGCCGGTGGCGATCAGCTGGACCGGCGTCCAGTGCTTGCTCGCGTGCGGAATGCGGAGGGTGGCGGCGTACTCCGCGAGCAGGTTCGCGAAGTGCGCGGGGGCATCGTCCGCCCCCGTGAGTTCCTCGAGCAGCCGCACCGACCCCATCCGGTGCGACTCGCTCCACATGATCCCGGACCGGTCCGCCAGCGAGACTTCCACGCTCCCGCCGCCGAGATCCACGAGCATCCACTTCGAGTCGCCGAAGTCGATCCGCCGCTTCGCGGACGTCCACACGAACCGCGCCTCATCCGTGCCGGAGATGAGGTCGAGCCGGATCCCCGCCTCCTCTTCGACGCGGCGGACGAGATCCGCGCCGTTGCGGCTCTCCCGCACCGCGCTGGTGGCCACGGCGCGAACGTGGTCGATGCCCAGGCGGTCGATCTCCTCCCGGAAGCGCCGGAACCCCTCGACGGTCCGGTCGATGGCGGAGGGCGACAGCTCGCCGGTGAGGAAGGCCGAGCGTCCCAGCCGGACGGGGACCCGCTCCGAGGCCAGTTCGATGTAACGGTTCGGGTCGCCGAACTCGGCCGCGACGAAGCGGAACGCGTTCGATCCCACGTCGATGGCGGCCACGCGCAGCGGAAACGGAAGCGGCTCCCGGCCGTCGGCGGTCTCGCGTGGCAGTGGTGGCGTCGTGCGCTGCATCCTCCAACGTACCCGAATCGATGGCGGCGCGCGCCACCCCGGCCCGCTTCTACCGCCGGCCCCCGGCCGGCGGCATGTTGGTGCTTCACCATCCAGAGGCCGGAGGTCCGAATGTCTGCCATCACTTCAGCGGCGACCGCATCCCGACGCTTCCCACCCGCGCGGTGCGCGGGCGTCCTGCTCGCCTGCCTGGCCGCCGCGGCCCCGGCGGCGGGCCAGAGCGAGACGGTCGCCTTCACCGGCGCGTCGGTCATCGATCCGGGGACCTCCGGCGTCCTCTCGAACGCGACGGTCGTCGTGCGCGACGGGGTCATCGTCTCCGTGGCGGAGGGCGGCGAGGCGCCCGCCGAGGCGCGGGCGATCGACCTCGGCGGCCGCTTCCTCGTTCCCGGCCTCATCGACGCCCACGTCCACATCGGGACGCTCGGGTCGGCCCGCCGGGCGCTGCGCTCCGGAGTCACGACGGCGCGCAGCATGGGGGCGGGATTCTTCGCCGATGTCGGCCTGAGGGAACTCTTCCGGCGCGGGGGCTTTGCGGGTCCCGAGATTCTCGCCGCGGGATACCACGTGCGGCCCCGCCCGGCGGAGGGACTCTTCCTCGACGAGCCGGGGCTGGGCGACCTCCTCGGACGCGATGTGCGCGGCGCCGAGTCCCTGGGACGGGTGGCGCGCGCGATGCTCGATCGCGGCGTGGACTTCATCAAGGTCAACGCGACCGAACGCGCGGGCCTGCCGGAGACCGACCCCCGCAAGCCGTTCTTCACGGAGGCCGAACTGTCGGCGCTGGTGGCGGAAGCGGCGGGGGCCGGCGTCCCGGTGGCGGCGCACGCGCACGGAGACCGCGGCGGCCGGGCCGCGGTCGCGGCGGGCGTGCGAAGCATCGAGCACGGGACGTACCTGCGCGAAGAGACGCTCCGCCTCATGCGGGAGCGGGGCACCTACCTCGTGCCGACGATCGCCGTCGTGTCGGATCTCACCCTCCCCGGCGGCGACTACGACGATCCGGTCCTCCAGGTGCGCGGGCGGCACATGCTCCCCCGGGTCCGGGAAACGGCGGCGGCCGCCCATGCGCTCGGGGTGCCGGTCGTCGCCGCCACCGACACGGGTTACGGGTCCGAGAGCGTCCTTCGGATGAGCCACGAACTGATCGAATTCGTCGGAATCGGAATGAGCGAGATCGACGCGATCCGGTCCGCGACCACGGTCGCCGCGGAGTTGCTCGGCATCGCGGATCGGACGGGGCGCGTAGCCCCGGGGTTCGAGGCGGACCTCCTCGTCCTCGACCGGAACCCGCTCGACGACATCGGCCAGTACCAGGACGTCCTGTTCGTCATGAGCGACGGGACGATCGCCCTCGACCGGCTCGACTTCCGCGCGGATGCGGTCGGCGGCCGGCGCACGTCGACCTCGGGGCGGCGGTGAGCGGGAGGTGAGTGGGAGATGAGCGAGATCGGACAGGTCGCGTACCTGGCGCTCCTCGCGCTGCTGGCGCCCTTCGGGGCGCACCGGCTGCGCCTGCTGTGGCTGCGGATGCGCCGGCCCGCCAGGGCGGAGGCGCGCTCGTGGCGCGGGCCGCTCCCGGTCGTCACGGTACAGTTGCCGGTCTTCAACGAAGCGAACGTCGTCGAACGGCTCATCGATGCGGCCTGCCGTCTGCGCTATCCCGCGGACCGCCTCGAAATCCAGTTGCTCGACGACTCGGACGACGACACGGTGGCGATCGCGGCGCGGCGGGTGCGCGAGTGGCGGGCACGCGGGATCGACATCCGGCACGTGCGGAGGGGGACCCGGGAAGGGTTCAAGGCGGGCGCGCTCGCCCACGGCGTGTCCCTCGCCCGCGGCGACTTCCTGCTCGTGCTGGACGCGGACTTCGTTCCGCCCCCGGAGCTGATCCGGGAGCTGCTCCCCCCCTTCGCGGACCCCGGCGTGGGGGCCGTGCAGGCGGCCTGGGACCACCTCTCTCCCGACGCGAGCTGGCTGACGCGGGCGCAGGCGCTCTTCCTCGACGCGCACTTCGCGATCGAGCACGAAGCGCGATACAGGGCCGGCCTCTTCTTCAACTTCAACGGTTCCGGCGGAATGTGGCGCAAGGCGTGCGTACAGGCGGCCGGAGGCTGGCAGAGCGACACCCTGACGGAGGACGTCGACCTCAGCTACCGCGCCCAACTCGCGGGCTGGCGATTCGTGTACCGCGACGACGTCCGGGTTCCCGCCGAACTGCCGGCGAGCCTGCGCGCGGTCGAGATCCAGCAGAGCCGGTGGACGCAGGGCGGCATCCAGAGCGCGAAGAAGCTGTTGCCGCGGATCTGGCGCGCTCCCGTCCCGGCGGCGATCAAGCTCGAGGCGACGGCCCACCTCGCGGGACACGTCGTCCATCCGCTGACGCTCACGATGGCGGCGGCGCTTGCGGGCGCCGGGTGGGCGACCGCGACCGGCTTCGGTCTCCCCACCGCGGTGCACGTGGCCGCCGTGCTCCTCGCCACGGTCCCGTTCGTCCTCTTCTACGGGTCCGCCGGGTGGATCCGCGCGCGGGGACGGCTCGGACGCCGCATCGTCGAAGCCCTGCTCCTCGGGCTGGGGCTCGGGGTGCCCCTCACCTTCTCCGTGGCGCGGGCCTGCCTCGGGACCCGGACGCCCTTCGCCCGCACGCCGAAACGCGGCTTCCACCCCGTCGTCGCGTATCGCGCCCGGCTCTCGGGCGCGCCGGCGCTTCTGCGCCTCGTGCTCGCCGCCGCGCTCGCCGGCGCCGTCGTGAACACGGCGCTTGCCGGATCGGCCGCCGTCCTCCCCTTCACCGCCCTCTTCGCCGCGGGCTACGCGCTCACGACGCACGAGTCCCTGCGGAAGCCCTCCCCGACGCCCCCCGCGCCCGCCGCGTAAGCCGTCCACCGCCACCGCCGCGTAAGCCGTCCCAGGCCATGAGGGCCAGGGGCGGCCCGTGGATCAGCCAGATCAGCCACGCGGGTTCCGGCCACGCCCCCGTGGCGAGGTAGGCATCCCTTCCGGCGTACGCGAGGAACGCGGTGCCGCTGAACAGGAGCCAGCCCCGGTTCGCCGAGAGACAGGCGAAGGGGAGCACCCAGAGCAGATACCACGGGTGGAGGGTCGGAGAGAGGAGGAGAGCGGCTCCGATCGTCCACAGGAGGGCGCGCTCCAGCGGCCAGCGGCGGAGCGCGGCGCGCAGCGCGATGGCGCCGACGATCGACGCGCCGATCCATTTCGCGAGATCCGGATGCCCCGGCAGCCGCTCGAGGACCCGGTAGAGGCCGCCGTTGAACGCCCAGACGTCCGCGTAGGTCCGCAGGCCGTCGAAGAGGGCCGTCCCCGCCCCGATGTAGGGCGCGTAGAGCAGGAGGGGCACGAGGACGCCGGCGGCGAGCGCCCGGGGGCCGCGCAGCCGGAAGAGCGCCGGGAGCGCGGCGAGGGGGGCGAACTTCAGCGCCCCGCCGAGCCCCAGGAGGGCCCCGGACCGCCACGCCGGGACCGCCGCGCTGCCGGCCAGCGCGACGGCGCCCAGCATGGGCGCGACGCCGAGCGGATCCAGGTGCCCGCTCCAGGCCACTTCGACGATGACGAGCGGAGACCAGAGCCAGAGCACGAGCGCGAGCACGCTCCGGCCCGACGAAAGCCGGTCGATGAGCCGCGCAACCAGCAGATCGGCCGCGAGCCACCCCAGCTTGAAGATCCACCACGCGGGGCCGGCCGCGGCCAGGAGCGCGAACACGATCTGGGCTCCCGGCGGATAGATCGTGGGGACGTCCGCGTGGTTGATGAGCGGCCACCACGCGGTGCGCAGTTCCTCGAGCGCGGACGCCGAGGGGGGATGCGCGTAGGGATTCACCCCGTTGGACTGAACCCAGCCGTCCCAGATGTACCGGTAGATGTCCTCGGAAAGGGTCGGCGACGCGGGGAAGACGCCCGCCCGAAGGACGATCCCGGCGGTCCATGCGTGCCGGCGGATCGATGCCGCCCGGTGCGGCGCCACGGCGTACCGGACCGCCGCGAGATAGGCCGCGAACGCGACGATCCACAGCGGAATCGCCGGCCACGGGGTGCCGGATCCACCCCACGCCATGCCCCAGAGCGCCGCCGCCAGGACGGCCACGAAGAGCCAGAGCCGGCCTGCGCCGGCGTCAGCGGGCGAACCCGCCGGGGTCACCGCCGAGCCGAACCGAACAGCTGTTGCAACATGGGCTCGGGAAGTTCGACGGCCCGCTGGATGACGAGTTCCACCGTTTCTTCCATGATCACCGGAGCCGTGTCGTACTTCTCGTCGTCGAGCCTGAAGGAGAGCCAGCCCCGCACGAGGTCCTCGGCGACCGGTTCGGCGACGACCACGATCTGCCAACGGCGTTCCCCGTCGTCGAGGCTGCCGATGGCCGTCTCCTGGCCTGCTTCATCCCACATCCGCAATTGGGGGCGTCCTTCTTCCGCCATTCAATCGGTCTCCGGGGCCTCCTCCTCCGAACGCTGCCGCCACAGGCCCATGAGGTACTCGTCGTACTCCTCGGGGGCAGCCTCGTAGTCGCGGCGCCAGGTCTCGAAATCCGGAAGCGGCACGCTCTCGCGCAGTCGCTTGGTCGCGAGCCGGACCTTCGTCCGAAACCCCAGGCGCTCCTGGCCGGCGGCCTGCGCCCGGGCTTCCTCCTCCACGAGTTCGTAGATGCGCTCTTCGGACAGGGAGAGGAATACTTCGGTGAGTTGAGCCGAGCAGTAGTCCGCGTACTTGGCCCGCAGGACGCCTTCGTCGGACTCCGATTCCCTCTCGGCATCCCGACGGTGCGCTGGACGCTCCGTATCGGAGGACACGGCTATCTCGGCTCGCAATGACTGGCCAACCCCTCACCTCCCCACTCACCAACTCCCTGCGCGATTTAGCCCCGGGGGGGTCGGGCGTCAACGGCTGGCAGCCCGCGGGACGGGCCGACAAGACTGTGGCGGGGACCGCACTGCGCGGCCGGACGCCCGCCCGCGCGGGGTCGCCGGCCGCCTCTCTCAGCGGGGTCTCGAGGCGGAGGTTCTGAGTTCCTCGAAGATGATGCGGCGGGCCAGGACGTACTGTATGGCTCGCTCGAGGAACTCCGGATCCCGCTGGCGCACGGCCTCCACATCCGCGGCAAGCTCCTTCGGAAGATCCACGGCGACGTTGACGAGGCTGCAGTCGGATGATGCCATCATGGTCAAGGACACACTCGCAAGAAATTCGAGGGTTTCGCTCTCTGTATCGGAACGGACCCCGGAGGTCCGCGGCAATCGGGGGCCGTGCATTTCCCGTCGCGCGCTGAGGATAGGATCGACGCTCCCGCGCCTGCAAGCTTGCGACCCATCCGCTCTCGGATGGCAGGGTTGTGTATTTGGATCGTAACAGACTGCGTCATTGTGCGTTACGTAACTGTCCAATGATCGTCCAAAACTCCCGATCATGTGTGGATTGTGTCGCGGATCCACTTCGCCGGCGCGCCGCTCCCGTGCCGCGTTCTTGCCCGTTACATGCGGAGATGAACGGACTGCGACGGCGGCTCGGGAGAACCGGAGCGGCATGATTTTTTTCAAAAAATATGGATTGCCGCCGATGCGCGGCGCGCCTGCCGGATGCTTCGCCGCTGGGGGTTCGGCGGCCCGTGCCGGAGGCGGCTCGACCGTGCGACCGGGGGGGCGGGCGGCTATGCTGTGCGCTCCGGCTCCCGAGGGGTGACCGCGGCGGGAGGGACGGTCTTGAGACGGACGGAAACGGAGGGACGCGAGTGACGGATTCCGCGCCTGGCGCGCTGATTCTCGGCGCCTCGAGCGGCTTTGGCGAAGCGGCTGCGCTCGCGTTCGCCGAAGCGGGTTACGACATCTACGGGGTGCACCTGGACCGGCGGGCGGGACTCGCGCACGTCGGGGAGATCCGGGATCTGATCGAATCGCGGGGACGGCGCGCGACGTTCTTCAACGTGAACGCGGCCTCCGCGAAGAAGCGCGACCGGGTCCTGGACGAGATCGCCGACAGCGCGGCGCCGGGCTCCGTTCGCGTGCTGCTGCACTCGCTGGCCTTCGGGACGCTGCGCCCCTTCGTGCCCGACGGCGCTCCCGGGATGAGTCCCGAGCAGATGAACATGACGCTGGACGTCATGGCCCATACGCTCGTCTACTGGACGCAGGGACTCCTCGAGCGCGGCCTGATGGGCGAAGGCGGCCGGATCTTCGCCATGACTTCCTCCGGCGGCGACCGCGTGATCCCCTCCTACGGGGCCGTCTCCGCGGCCAAGGCGGCGCTCGAATCGCACTGCCGCCAACTCGCGCTCGAACTCGCGGCGAAGGGCATCACCGCCAACGCGATCCGGGCCGGAGTGACGGATACGCCCGCGCTCCGGAAGATCCCCGGCGCGGAACACATGATCGCCGAAGCCGCGGCCCAGAACCCGCACGGGCGGCTCGGAAGCCCGGAAGACGTGGCGCGCTGCATGGTCGCGCTCGCCATGCCGGAAACCGGGTGGATGACGGGCAACACGATCCGCGTGGACGGCGGCGAGGACTTCGTCGGCTCCAGGCCGCCCGGGGACTGAGGCGCGTGGACCCCCGGCGACTGGCCGGACCGGCGGCGGAGGTGGCCCGGGAGTTGATCTCCGACGAGGTGGAGTACTGGCGGAGAGAGGTCACCCGGCCCTGGCGGACGGGACGGCCCGGGCGCTGGGCGGAGGTCGGCCGCTGGCTCGGGACGGGCCTCGCCGTGGGCGCGGCGGTGTGGGGCGTGATCGCCGCGGTGCAGGCGGAGCGCCTCCGGGACTAGCAGCCCGTGGCGGCGGTCATGACGCCCCGCGCGGCGGCTCGCGTCAGTTTCCGGGCAGGTTGATGACGATCTCGATCCGGCGGTTCCGCGCGCGTCCTTCCTCCGTCTCGTTGCTCGCGATGGGGCGTTCCTCGCCGAGGCCGGTCGCTTCGACCCGCGAGGACGGGATGGGCACCCGCGCGAGCAGGTGCTCCCGCACGGCGATCGCCCGCCGCTGACTCAGCGCCTGGTTCCCGCGCGTCCCGCCCTGCGCGTCGGTGTGCCCCTCGATTCGCAGGCTCGCCCCGGGAAAGGTCGTGATGACGCGCTGAACCTTCGTGAGCAGGGGAAACAGCGCCTCGTCGATCTCGGCCCGCGCGGGCTCGAAGGTGAGGCCGAAGAGACGGAGGACGAGCCGGTCGCCGACGAGCAGGACCTCCCCTTCCGAAGGCGTGAAGAGGCCCTGGACTTCGCGCAGCCGCGCCTCCCGCTCGCGCACCGCGAGCAATTCGTCCCGGGCTCCCGTGAAGCGCCGCTCGAAGTCGGCCAGGCGGGCCTCCAGCGAGGCCAGCCGGCCGTCGAGTTCCGAAGCCCGCGCCCGTTCGTCGGCCAACTCGGCGCCGAGCCGCTCGTTGTCCGCCCGGAGGCGGGAGATGACGGCCCCGATGCGCGCGGTCGTTTCGCCGGCGTCGCTCCGGAGCGGTTCCACGCCCGCGGCTTCCGCGAGGCGGGCCAGGTCGGCCTCGTGCTCGTCGATCAGTCGTTCGACCGTCACATGGCGCCGGCGCACGCTGTCGAACAGGGCGGCCATGCGGTGCGCGCGGGTGAAGGCGGCGAAGGCGGCCTCTCCGGCCCGCGCCGGCCCCTCCACCGGAGCGAGGTCCTGGATCTCCGCTTCCGCGTTCGCCAGGTGCGCCTCGCCCTCCCCGAACGCACCCGGCGACAACTCGCTCGCGCCCGCGTTCAGGGCGGCGGTTCGCGCCTGCATCGCCGCGCCCAGAAACTGGTCGCGCCGCGCCGCACGGGTCGCCCGCCGGTAGAGCACCGTCGCGCGGTCCGCCCGCACGGCGACCTCTTCCATGTCCTCGCGTTCCAGGCGGCGGCCGGCCGTCTCCAGTTCGTTCTCGGCTCTCGCCCACCCTTCGGCCGCCCGCGTCCCGGCCTCGGAGGCGCGGGCTTCCTCGCGGGCCGCGAGCACCGTCATGAAGTGCGGCCGGCCCGCCTCCGCAGTCCGCTCCGCCGCTTCGAGCCAGCGTCCGGCCTCGTCCAGCAACTCCTCGAACCGGGCGTCCTGCCGGCCACCACTCAGACGGCGCGACGCGTCCTCCACCCGGTCCGCGGCCTCCCCGAACGACGAGGGCGCGAGGAGGTGGATCGCGTTCGCGCGCGCCTCGCCGAGACGGGCTTCGAGGGCCTGCAGCGAGCCGGCGCCCTCCTGGGCGGCGACGGGACCGGGACAGAGGAGGCATGACGCGACCGCGACGGCCGCGACGAGTCCTCCGAGCCTGACGAACGTCACGTCTTCCGTAATCATCCACTCCACGATACGAAGGGCACGGGGCACCTTTCAATCTCACTCCCGGGCCGCCAGATTGCGGCTCCCTTCGCGAATGAAATTTACCCAGGGGGGATTCCCTTCATGAAACCGCTTGTCGACGAGGTTCCGCAGGGCACGATTCCGGCTCCCGCCAACGAACCTGTCTACGATTACGCCCCGGGCAGCCCGGAACGGGCCGCCCTCAAGGAAGAACTGCTCCGCCAGCGGGGCGAGGTCGTCGACATCCCGCTGATCATCGGCGGCCGCGAGGTGCGTACGTCGCGCACTTTCGACGTGACGATGCCGCACGACCACGGCCACGTGCTGGCCCGCTGCCACATCGCCGGGGCCGCCGAGGCGCAGGCCGCCATCGACGCCTCGCGCACCGCCTGGGCGGAGTGGTCGAACCGGGCCTGGGAGGACCGGGCCGCGATTCTCCTCCGCGCCGCGGAACTGCTCGCCGGACCCTGGAGGATGAAGCTCAACGCGGCGACCATGCTCGGACAGAGCAAGACGGCGATCCAGGCCGAGATCGACTCCGCCTGCGAGATCGTCGATTTCTGGCGCTTCAACTCCTTCTTCGCAGGGCGCGTGCACGCGGAGCAGCCCATCTCCGGGCCGGGCGTGCGGAACCGCATGGACCACCGTCCGCTGGAGGGGTTCGTCTACGCCATCAGCCCGTTCAACTTCACGGCCATCGGGGCCAACCTGACCACGTCTCCCGCCCTCATGGGAAACGTCGCGGTCTGGAAGCCCTCGACGACCGGCGTGCTCGGGTCCTACTACGTCATGAAGCTCCTCGAGGCCGCGGGGCTCCCGCCGGGCGTCATCAACTTCATCCCGGGCGTAGCCTCGGAGATCAGCGATGTCCTGCTGTCGAGCCCGGAACTCGGCGGCATCCACTTCACCGGTTCGACCGGCACCTTCCAGCACCTCTGGAAGTCCGTCGCGCAGAACGTGGAGAACTACCGCGCCTATCCGAGACTCGTCGGCGAGACGGGAGGGAAGGACTTCATCCTCGCGCACGAGAGCGCGGACCCGCAGGCGCTCTCGGTCGCGATCGTGCAGGGCGCCTTCGAGTATCAGGGACAGAAGTGCTCGGCGACCTCGCGCGTGTACGTGCCCGACACGATGTGGGAGGATGTCCGGGACCGCGTCGTCGCGATGACCGGGGAACTCCGCATGGGCGACCCGGCCGACTTCCGGAACTTCCTCGGTGCCGTGATCGACCGGACGGCGTTCGACCGCATCAAGTCGTACATCGACTACGCGCGCGAGTCCGGCGATGCGCGCATCCTCGCCGGGGGAGGCTGCGATGACAGCCGGGGCTACTTCATCGAACCCACCGTCGTCGAAGCGGACGACCCCGGGCACCGGCTGATGTGCGAGGAGATCTTCGGGCCGGTCGTCACCCTGCACCCGTACCGGGCCTCGGACTGGGAATCCACGCTCGCCCTGGTCGACGGGACGTCCCCGTACGCCCTCACGGGCGCGGTGTTCGCGCGCGACCCGGCCGCCGTCGAGAGCGCGGGGGCGGCGCTTCGGAACGCGGCGGGGAACTACTACATCAACGACAAGCCGTCCGGCGCGGTGGTCGGCCAGCAACCCTTCGGCGGCGGCCGCGCGAGCGGCACGAACGACAAGGCAGGATCCGTGCTGAACCTCGTGCGCTGGGTCTCCCCCCGGACGATCAAGGAGACCTTCGATCCACCCACCGACTACCGGTATCCCTTCATGGAGGCGGAGTGATGGGACGGTTTACGGACGAGGAACTGCAGCGGAAGGTGCAGGAAGGGTTCATCGTCGAGTCCGAAGAGGACATGACGGAGACCTACAAGCGGGCGCTGATCACGCAGCTCACCGTGCAGGGCGACACGGAACTCATCAGCGCGCCGGCCTACTTCATGGCCGCGCGGGACGCTCCGTCCACGAACACGATGGTCTCGGCCACGGCGATCATCCAGGACGAACTCGGGCACGCGAACATCGCCTACCGCCTGCTCGAGGATCTCGGCGTCGACCGCCACTGGCTGCTCTACGAACGCGAGCCCGCCCACTTCAAACACCCCTACGGTTTCGACCAGCCGCTGATGAACTGGGCCGAACTCGTCTCGGCGAACGCGCTCTACGACCGAGCCGGGATCACGCTTCTGGGCGACGTGCACCGCAACACGAGCTACGGGCCGCTCAAGCGCGGCCTCGTCAAGGTGAGCCTGGAGGAGAACTTCCACCTGCGGCACGGCGAGGTCTGGATCCGCCGCTTCGCCGAGGCGGGGGGCGCCGCGAAGGAGGCGGTGCAGCGGACGCTCGACTGGATGTTCCCGATGGGGGTGGAGTGGTTCGGCATGCCCGACGACCGCAAGCACCACAACGCGCAGCTCGACTTCCGCCTCAAGGGGATGACGAACGACCAGCTCCGCCGGACCTGGCTCAAGGCGGTCGTGCCGCTGTGCGAGGAGCTGGGGTACGACCTGCCGGCGCAGTACGACCCCGGGACGGACGAGGTGGAGCTGACCTACGAGCTTCCCTGCCAGTACGACCCGGAGGCGCGACGCTGGCTCTTCAACGAGACGATCACCTGGAAGCAGGTGTTCCAGCGCTGGAAGGCGCGCGGCCCGATGAACGAGCAGTACGTCGATTCGCTGCGGAGGAGCCGGTTCGCGGTCGAGCGGCTGCTCGCGGCATGAACGCCGACGCCACGGCCGGCGGAGTGGCGCTCCCGCGACCCGCCCCGCGATCCGTTCCGCGATCCGTTCCGCGATCCCTCCCGCGCTACGAGGCGGGCATGGATTTCGGCGCCGTCCTCCGGGAGACGCGGGGCGGACGGGAACTGCCGCCCCCTCCCGCCTTCGCCGAACCCGCCGCGGATCTCGCGGAGCGGGCGCGGCGGGCGCTCTATGAAGTCGCGGACCCGGAGTTTCCGATCTCGATCGTCGACCTCGGACTCGTCCGCGGGGTCGAGGGCGACGAGGAGGCCGGGTCCGTCACCGTCCACCTCACCTTCACCGCCACCGCTTGCCCCTGCATGGATTTCATTCAGTGGGACGTGCGTGAGCGCCTCCTGGAGCTGGACGGCGTCCTGAAGGTCGAGATCGTGACGGAGTGGGATCCTCCGTGGACGACGGCGGCGATCTCCGTGCGCGGACGGAAGCTCCTGCGCTCCGTCGGAGTCGTCACGTGAGCGGGGGAGTCGTCGCGTGAGCGGCAACGGACAGGTGTACGAGGTGTTCGCGCGCAAGAAGCGGGCGGACCGGTTCGAGCATGTGGGCGCGGTGTCCGCCCCCAACGAGCAGCTCGCGCGCGTCTACGCGTGGCAGACGTACGACGAGGCCAAGTGGTTCGAGATGACGGTCGCGCCGCGCGATGCGTTCGCGGCGGTGAACCGGCCGCAGGCCCCGTTCACGCTCGGCGGCCCCGGCGGGCGGGCGCCGTCGGCGGACTCGCGATGACGGCGGGCGGCTTCCGCTCGGCGGCGGCTTCACGATGAC
The DNA here is from genome assembly GCA_022820995.1 of Gemmatimonadota bacterium. GTDB lineage: Bacteria > Gemmatimonadota > Gemmatimonadetes > Palauibacterales > Palauibacteraceae > Palauibacter. The sequence goes on from JAJEEM010000057.1 coordinate 42,338, forward strand.
CGACAGCGGCTTCCGTTCGGCGGAGGACCTTCCGGAGGGCGTGTCGGAACACCTCGGCGACCTCATTCTCGCCCTCGCCGACAACAAGCGGCTGCTCGGCATCCGCTACTCCGACTGGCTTCTCGGCGCCCCCTCCGTCGAGGCCGGCATCGCCTGCTCCGCGATGGCGCAGGACGAATGGGGCCACGCCCGCATCCTCTACGCGCTGCTGCGCGACTTCGGCCACGATCCGGCCGCGCTCGAGCACGAACGCGCATCCGGCGAGTACCACAGTTCGGAACTGCTGGACCGGGACGTCGGATCGTGGGAGGAGTTCCTCGCCCTCAACTTCCTGTGGGACACCGCGCTCTCGGTCCAGTTCGAGATGCTCGCGGAGAGCCGCTACGAGCCGATCCACTACAAGGTGCGCAAGCTGCTAGAGGAAGAGCGGTTCCACTTCGATCACGGACAGGGGTGGACCGCGCGCCTGCTGAGCGCCGAGGGCGGGCGCGCGGCGCTGACCGAGGCCTTCGGCGCGGCCTGGAACGCCTGTCTGTGCTGGTTCGGCCCCGAGGACGACCCGCTCATCGCGACGCTCGCTGCGCATGGAATCGTGCGGCGGGGTGCCGCCGGGGCGCGGGCGCGCTGGCTCGAACGGGTGGGCCCGCTCGCCGCGGAGACCGGCTTGGCCCGCGACGCCGGCTCCGGGTGGGTCAGCACGCGGGAACCCCTCTGGGAAGGCTACCTCGCGCGGCGTCGACGGACGGCGGAGGGGGGACCCGATGAAGACTCCCTCGCGCGGGTCCGGGGCGACCGCAACCGGGAACTCCTGATGGACTGACGCCGTGGCCGACAACGCGAAGCGCGACGACGCGAAAGGCGATGCCCCGCCACGGAGACCGCCGCTCGACGATCCCGTCGAGTCGTCCGCCATGCCGTCCTCCGTCCCCTGCCCCTTCTGCGACTCCGACGATACCGACCCGTTCGCCACCTTCGGAGGACAGGCCTCTACGGCCCAGTACTACTGCAACGCCTGCCGCACGGTGTTCGAGGCGCTGAGGTGGCGCTGACCTGGTAGCACTCGAGCCCGACTCGCCCGCGGCCGCGTGCCAGCCCGGCGCCTACCGCCACCGGGTGCCGCCGCTCGCCCCCTTCGCGGAGGCGTTGGCCGCTCATGCGGCGGGAGAGTCCGATCCCGAACTGCGGCTACGGAGCAGCCTCGGCGAGGACGAGGCGCTGCCGGTCGGCTTCTTCTTCCGGACGCCGGGCGAACTGATGGACTTCGAACGCTACGCTCTCGAGTTGTGCCGCGGCCGGGTGCTCGACCTCGGGGCGGGAGCCGGGCCGCACACCCTCGCGCTGCAATCGATCGGACGGCGCGTCGTCGCGGTGGAAGGCTCCGCCGACGTCGCTCGCCTGCTGCGGGCGCGCGGGGCGACGCACGTCGTGCACGCCGACTTTCGGTACTGGTGGCGCCCGGGATTCGACACGGTCCTCATGCTCATGAACGGGCTTGGGCCGGTGGGGACGCTGGCGGGCCTCGACCGTTTCCTCGTGCATGCGCCCCGATTCCTGGCGCCGGGCGGACAGCTGCTCGTCGACGGCGCGGAGGCGGCCCCCTCCCGGCCGTCTCGCGCGGCGTCCCGGCCGCCCGCCCCGCCCTGGCCGCCCGCCGGCGCATACCCGGGGGAAGCCTGGATCGAACTCTCCCACGCCGGCCGGGTCGGGCGACCGTTTCGCGAACTGTACATCGACCCCGAGACGCTGGCGCGTCACGCCACGCACGCGGGCTGGCGACCCGATGTGGTGTTCGAGGGCGGGGATGACGCCTACCTCGCCCGCCTCACGATGCCGTCGTGACCGTCCGGCATGTCCGCGCACAACGGGCGGTCTGCCAACCATTCCGCCGGCATGGGGGTCTTATGGGTCACAGAGACGCGAGCCGGGAAACTTCAGCACCGGTTTTTCGTACCAGAAGGGTACAGATCGCAGCCGCCGACGTTGAGAAGGCATGGAGAAGGGATGGGACACATGGACAGACTGTCGAAGTGGGCGACGACGGGCTCTCTGGCCTGGCTGTTGATGGCGGTGGGGCTGATCCTGGGCACGCACGGCGGAGCCGTGCAGGGCACACAGGCGACCGGGACGGTGGACGCGCCGGAGACGACGGGCGCATGTCCCGAGCTTCCCGCCGCGCCGACCGCCACGACCGCAGCCCCTGATTTCGACGGGATGTCCTGACGAGATCCCGTTCAGGCCACCCACAACGCCTGTCGGGCCGGGTCCCCCGCGGATCCGGCCCCTTTTTTTGTATCTGTAAGGGGGAAAACAACTTCCATTGCATATACCGCAGAGAGACTCAAGCTGGATGTTCGCGGGGACTACCTGCTAGCCTTCGGGCCGAAGCCGGACTAGATTCTCGAAGTGGGGTGAAAAAACGAGGTGCCGGCGAGGAAAGGGACGGGGAAGGGGACGACATGACTGAAGCGGATTCTCAGCAGATTCTCGAGGCGATCGCGGCCCTCGATGAGAAGTTCACCGAGCGGCTTGACACGACGGACCGCCGCCTTGGGCGGATGGAGGCGAAGGTCGATGCGATCCACTACGACGTGAAGGCGCTCCGCTCCGAACTCGTCGGCGTAATCGACCCAAGATTCCGCCCGGTCGGCGTATGACGAAGCCCTCGAAGCCGAAGACGCCGCGACCGCAGCCCCCGATTTCGACGTGATGTCCTGACGAGACCCCGTTCAGGCCACCCACGACGCCTGTCGGGCCGGGTCCCCCGCGGATCCGGCCCCTTTTTTTGCCCATTCCGGCTTTTTGCCCGTTCCGGTTCGGCGGCAATCGCGTAGTTTCCCCCATGCCGCAGCGAGAGCGCCTGGATTTCATCCGTCAGATCGTCGCCGAGGATGTCCGGAGCGGGCGTCACGGGGGGCGCGTGCTTACGCGCTTTCCGCCCGAGCCCAACGGCTTCCTTCACGTGGGCCACGCCTCCGCCATCTGCCTCGACTTCGAGGTGGCGCGGGAGTACGGCGGCCGCACGACGCTGCGCATGGACGACACGAACCCGACGACGGAGGACCCGTCCTACGTGGAGGCGATCGCGCGGGACATCCGCTGGCTGGGGTTCGAGTGGGACGGCGAGATCCGCTACGCGTCGGATTACTTCGGGGCGCTCTACCGGATGGCGCTGCGGATGATCGAGGATGGCTTCGCCTACGTCGACAGCCTGTCCGAGGAGGAGATCCGCGCCCACCGCGGGTCGGTGCGCGAACCCAGCCGGCCCAGCCCGTACCGGGACCGCTCGGCCGAGGAGAACCTCGACCTCTTCCGGCGCATGCGCGCGGGGGAGTTCGAAGATGGAGAACACGTCCTCAGCGCGCGGATCGACCTCGCCTCGTCGAACATGAAGCTGCGCGACCCGCTGATGTACCGCATCCGGCACGCGCACCACTACCGGACGGGCGATGAATGGCCGATCTACCCCTTCTACGACTGGGCGCACGGCCAGTCCGACGCCATCGAGGGGATCACGCACTCCTTCTGCACGCTCGAGTTCCAGGACAATCGCGCGCTCTACGACTGGTTCATCGAGCATACCCGTCCCGCGTCCGCCCGCATCGACCGCGTGCCGGGAGCGGAGGGCGGCGGCGGAGAGGCGCTCGGCTCGTGGGATCCGCGGCCCCGCCAGTACGAGTTCGCGCGCCGCAACCTCGACTACACGATCGTGAGCAAGCGGAAACTCCTCCTCCTCGTGGAGGACGGACACGTCTCGGGCTGGGACGACCCGCGCATGCCCACGCTGGCCGGCTTCCGGCGGCGCGGGATCCCTCCGGATGCGATTCGCGCCTTCTGCCGGCAGGTCGGGATCGGGAAGGCCGACAACCGGGTGGAGATCGCCACGCTCGAATGGGCGGTGCGCGAGGCGCTGAACCGGCGGGCGCCGCGCGTGCTCGCGGTGCTCCGCCCCCTCGAGGTCGTCATCGAGAACTGTCCGGAGGACGAGGTCGACTGGATCGAGGCCCCGTACTTTCCGCGCGGCGCCGATGCCCCGCCGGAGGGGTGGCCGGAGACGCGGAAGGTCCCGTTCACGCGGGTCCTCTACATCGAGCGGGATGACTTCGCGGAGGAGCCGGCCCCGGGCTTCCGCCGGCTCGCCCCCGGACGCGAGGTGCGCCTGCGGCACGGCTACTTCATCACCTGCCGCCGCGTGGAGAAGGACGACGCCGGACGGATCGTGCGCCTGCACTGCACGTACGACCCGGAGACGCGAAGCGGATCGGCGCCGGACGGGCGTCGGCCGGCGGGCACGATCCACTGGGTGTCCGCCACGGAGTCGGTGCCGATGGAGGTCCGCCTCTACGACCGCCTGTTCCGCGTCTCGAACCCGGCCGGAGACGCCGAAGGCCTTAGGGAGAGCCTCAACCCGGACTCGCTGCAGGTTCTGACCGACGCGCGCGGCGAGCCGAGCCTGGCCGACGGTCCGCCCGAGACGGCCTGGCAGTTCGAGCGGCTGGGCTACTTCGTCCCGGACCGGGCCACGGTGGCCGCAGGCACGGCGGCTGGGCCCACGACGGCTGCGGCTACGACGGCTGCGGCTACAACGGGGGGCGCGGGCGGCGACGCCCCGCCCGGCGGCCCTCTCGTCTTCAACCGGACGGTGACGCTCCGCGACGCCTGGAGCCGGCGCGCGAGGTCGGACGGAACCCGTGACACGGACCCCGCGGAGGCACGGGCCCCGGCCCCCGATGAGGCAACGGAGCCGGCGGTCCCCGGCATCGACTCGGCGCGGGAGGCCCGCGATGCGGCGAGGCGCGCCGACCCCGCGCTCCGGGCGGCCTTCGACCGCTTTCGGGATCCGCTGGGGCTGCCGGACGAACTCGCCGACCTTCTCAGTGGTTCCGCCGAATCCGTGCAGTATTATGAGCGGGCGATCCGCGGCGGCGCGGATCCGGCTACCGTCGCGACCTGGCTCGTGCACGAGGTCCGCGGCGCCGGGGGCAGCGAAGGCGACGCCGGCGCCCTCGAATCGGAGGCGCTGGCGGAGCTGGTGGAGCTCGTCCTCGAGCGCTCGATCTCGCGCGCGGTCGCGAAGTCGCTGCTGGCGCGACTCGTCGAAGACGGCGGAAGCCCCCGGGAGATCGTCCGGCGCGAGGGGCTGGGCCGGATCGGGGATGCGGAGCAGATTCGCGAGGTCGTAGACGGTGTCGTGGCCGCGCATCCGGCCGAGGTGGCGCGCTACGCCGCCGGACACACCGGCCTCGCCGGTTTTTTCGTGGGCCAGGTCATGCGCGCGACGCACGGGCGCGCGGACCCGGCCATCGTGAGGGAACTCCTCGAGGAGAGTCTCAATGACGCTACGTGAAGCGGCGCTTCGATCTCACCGGCGCACCCGCTGCGGGCTGCTCGTGCTCGCGCTCTGCGGGCTGTGGCCGGCCGCGGCGCTCGAGGCGCAGGACCCGGTGCCCGCGGACAGCGTGATCGCGCTGGGCGAACTGATCGTCTCGGCGCTGCGCACCCCGACATCCGTGGGAGAGGTCCCCGTCAACGTGACGACCGTGACGCGGGAGGAGTTGCGTCTCTCCGCCGCGCAGACGCTCCAGGACGTCCTTCAGGAGGTGCCCGGACTCAACTTCCGCTTCCCCTTCCAGGCGGGAGTCGCGCACCCCTCATGGCAGGCCGTGACCCTGCGCGGGCTGGGAGGCACGGCCGCGAGCCGCACGCTCGTGCTCGTCGACGGCGTCCCGCTGAACGACCCGTATTTCGGCTGGGTGCGCTGGAGCCAGATTCCGGTCGAGGTCATCGAGCGCATCGAGATCGTGCGCGGCGGGGCCACGGTCAGCTGGGGGAGCCAGAGCCTCGCGGGCGTCGTCCACGTGATCACCCGGTCTCCCCGGACGGGCGGATTTTCGGCCGGTCTGCGCAGCGAGGGAGATAACGCGTACCGCGGCGACGCCGTCGCATCCTTCGGGGGCGACCGGGTGGGCGGATACGTCGCGGGCGAGTTCCTGGACAGCGACGGCTACATCGTGACCGAGCCGAGCCTGCGCGGGGCGGTGGACATCCCTTCCGCCTCGACCCACGCCACCCTCCGGGCCAAGGTCGAGATCGAGGCCGGCGAGCGGCTCCGCATCCATGCGCAGGGGAACTACTTCGACCAGGACAAGGACAACGCGACGCCGCTCCGCAACAACACGACGGAAGCGGGATTCGGACAGGTCGGGGCCACCCTCAGCGGCGAAGACGGCTCCACGCTCGCCTTCAACACCTACATGCAGTCGCAGTCCTACGTGAACTCGTTCTCGAGCGTCGACGCGGCCCGCGACAGCGAGCAGCCGTCGATCAGCCAGGACGTCCCATCATCCGGAATCGGCGCGAACCTCGTGTGGCAGAAGCCCGGTCTCGGCCGCCACGACCTCACGCTCGGGGCCGACATCCTGAGCGCGACCGGCGAGGCCTCGGAGCGGTACCTGTTCAGCGACGGCGCGTTCACGCGGCAGCGGGAGACCGGCGGCGACCAGACGCTGTACGGCTTCTTCATTCAGGACCGGATTAAACTCGACGACCGATGGCAGTTGTACGGCGGCCTGCGCCTCGACCGTTGGCGCAACGCCTCGGGCATGCGCCGCATCGTCAACACCGTCAGCGGGGACCTGCTCACGGACAACGCATTCGACGACCGGAGCGGCAGCAAGCTGAGCCACAACCTCGGCGTCCTGCTCGACGCGTCGGACCAGGTGGCCCTTCGCGGGAGCCTCTACAGCGGCCTGCGCGTCGCGACGCTGAACGAACTTTACAAGCCGTTCCGCGCGGCCGGGAACGTCGTCAACGAATCGAACGAAGCGCTGGATCCGGAGCAGGTTCTGGGCGCGGAGGTGGGGCTCGACCTGCAGCCGAGTTCCTCGGCGCTCATCCGGCTCACGGGTTTCTGGGCAACCGTGAGCGACGCGATCACCGACGTGACGATCCAGGAAGCCGAGACGTCGGGCGTCATTCAGCCGTGCGGCTTCGTGGCGGCCGGCGGCGTGTGCAGGCGACGGGACAATGTGGGAACGCTGCGGAGCCTCGGGCTCGAGACCGAGATCGAACTGCGGCCCTCCGGCGGGTGGCTCCTCGCGCTCAGCCACCAGTTCAACCCCACCGAGGTCACCGAAGCCCCGGGCCGCCCCGACCTGATCGGCAACGAGGTCCAGGGGAGCCCCACGCACCGGGCCATGCTGCGGGTGGGGTATCAGGGCCTGTTCGTCACCGGCCGGTATCTCGGAAACCGCTTCGACAACGACCTCAACACGGGAGAGATCGCCGGCTCCTTCCTCGTGGACGCGGGCTGGCGGGACGACCGGTTCTTCGTGGACTGGCTGACGATGGACATGGGCGTGCAGAACGTCTTCGACACCGTTGCGGAGATGTCGCACGACGCGAACGGGTTCATCCGCGTGGCCGCGCCCCGCAGCTGGTTCTTCGGCCTGCGGGCGCGGTTCGGAGGCTGATCGACCCATAGCGCCGCCGTGTGCCGCGGCGACTGAGCGGGCGGGCGCGGCTCAGTCGAGCGTGAGCTGCGCCATGAGGGCGTCGATCTCCCGGCGGAGTTCGGCCACGAGGTCGTCCAGCGGGATGATCCGGCTCTCGCGGACGCCGCGGTGGCTGAGTTCCGCGCCCCCCGCCTCCAGCGAGCGTTCGCCGATGACGAGGCGGAGCGGGAGGCCGCGCAGGTCCGCGTCGTTGAACTTCACGCCGGCGCGGAGTTCCCGCCGGTCGTCGTAGATCACCTCGATCCCGGCGGCGCACAGCTCCTCGAACACCCGGTCCGCCGTCGCCCACGTCTCCTCCTCCCGCGCGAGCACGACGAGCGACACGTGATACGGAGCGACGGAGATCGGCAGCTTGAGGCCGTAGTCGTCCCGGTGCTCCTCGGCCACGCACGCCAGGAGGCGCCCGGTCCCGATCCCGTACGAGCCCATCCAGATCGGGCGCTCGACCCCCTCCTCATCCGCGTACATCGCCCCCAGCCCCTCGGAGTAGCGGGTGCCGAGCTGGAAGATGTTCCCCACCTCCACGCCGCGCGCCATCCGCAGCCCCTCGCCGCAGCGGCCGCACGGCGCGCCCTCGAAGGCGAGGGCGACGGGGCCGACGACCGTGGGCTCGTAGTCCCGTCCGCAGCAGACGTTGCGGAGGTGGTAGTCCGTCTCGTTCGCGCCGAGCACCAGGTTCGGGGATTCCGCGACCCAGCGGTCGACGACGAAGATCGCGACCCCGGGCTCGATCCCCACCGGCGAGGCGAACCCCGGCACCATTCCGGTCGCGGCGATCTCCTCCTCGTGCGCCGGACGAAGCTCGAGCGCTCCCGTGAGGTTCTGGACCTGGATCGGGTTCGCCTCGAGGTCGCCGCGCACGATCGCCGCGATCAGCTTCTCTTCGCGAGCCCCCTCCTCCCCCGCGAAGCGGCCCGTGTAGAAGACCATCTTGCCCGTCTCCGGGGCGGAGATCCCGAGCAGCCCCGTGACCTCCTCGATCGTGGACGTTCCGGGCGTGTGGACGCGCTCCACCGGCGACATCCCGCCCTCCCGGGGCTCGAGCGTGAACTCGGCGACCTCCCGGTTCGCCGCGTAGCCGCAGGCGTCGCAGAGCGCGAGGCTGTCTTCGCCGATCGGCGTCACGTACATGAACTCGTGGGCGATCTTGCCGCCCATCATGCCCGTGTCGCTCCGCACCGCCGTGAGCGGCAGCGCGCAGCGGCGCCCGATGCGCTCGTACGCCTCGTAGTGCCGCTCGTACTGCACCGCGAGCCCCTCCGGGTCCCGATCGAGCGAGTACGAGTCCTTCATGATGAACTCGCGCACGCGGATGAGTCCGCCTCGGGAGCGGAGTTCGTCCCTGAACTTGGTCTGCATGTGGTAGACCATGGCCGGGAGCTGCCGGTAGGACTGGATCTCCGACGCCGCGTGGAAGGCGACGACCTCCTCGTGCGTCATCGCCAGGAGCAGGTCGCGCTCGCGGCGGTCGACGAACCGGGCCATCGTCGCATCGATGTCGTACCAGCGGCCCGTCGCCTGCCACAGCTCCGCCGGATGCACGACGGGCATCGACAGCTCCTGCCCGTCGATCCGGTCCATCTCCTCGCGCAGGATCTGCTCGATCTTCCGCAGCGACCGCCACGCGAGAGGGAGGTAGGAGAAGATGCCCGCCGCGAGCTGGCGGACGTAGCCGGCCCTCAGGAGGAGGCTGTGGGACTCGATCTCGGTTTCCCCCGGCGCCTGGCGCAGGGTCATGCCGAAGAGATTCGAGACTCGCTGTCCTGTACGTTCGGTTCGATTCACGGGTAGACCGCTTCAGGGTGGTGACGAAAGGCCGCCGGAAGGCGCGCCGAGAGACACGCGACGCTAACCGGCCCGCTGTCCGCTGGCCAGCGCAGCGATAAGATATCGGCGCGACACCGACTCGGCCCGACGCCGACTGGACCTCATCCCCGGGAGTGAACCGTGTTCCGAAGGCCCGCAACGCCCCGCCCCGCCGCGCCCCGCGTGAAACCGCTCGCGATCGCCGTCCTCGCCGGCGCCGTGGCGATCCCGGCCGCCGCCCGTCCGCTTCACGGCCAGGAGCCGGCGGCGACACTCTCCGCGCTGCACGACATCGTGGCGGCCGTCTCGGTCTCGCGCGTGGAGGCGGACATTCGACGGCTCGCGGACTTCGGCACGCGTCACACGCTGTCGGATACGCTCTCCGACACGCGCGGCATCGGGGCCGCCCGGCGCTGGATCAAGGCCGAGTTCGACGCGATCTCCGAGGCGTGCGGCGGGTGCCTGGAGGTCTCGTACCAGACGTCCCTCGTCATGGGCGCGGCGCGCATCCCCGACACGACGGCCATCGTCAACGTGCTCGCGATCCAGCGGGGGACGACGGACCCGGGGCGCTACGTCGTGATGTCGGGCGATATCGACTCGCGCGCCACGAACGCGCTGGACGGCGTCTCCGACGCGCCCGGTGCGAACGACAACGCGTCCGGGATGGCCGGCGTCCTCGAGGCCGCGCGCGTCCTCACGCAGTACGAGTTCAACGGGTCGATCATCTACGCGGGGCTGTCGGGCGAGGAGCAGGGGCTGTTCGGCGGGCGGCACATGGCCCGGGTCGCGATCGACGAGGGCTGGCGGCTCGAAGCGGTGCTGAACAACGACATGATCGGCAACATCCAGGGCCAGAACGGCATCTCGGACAACACGGTCGCGCGCATCTTCGCCGAGGGCACGCGGGCGGACGAGACGGAGCAGGTCGCCGCGCGGCGGCGCGTCACCGGGGGCGAGGTGGACTCCCCGTCGCGGAACCTCGCCCGCTTCATCGACCGTCTCGTGGACGGCTACGTCCCGAATCTCGACATGATGATGGTGTACCGGCTGGACCGGTTCGGACGCGGCGGGCACCACCGGCCCTTCAACGACCTCGGCTTCCCCGCCGTGCGGATCATGGAGGCGAACGAGGACTACCGGCGCCAGCACCAGGACATCCGCGTGGAAGACGGCGTCGAGTACGGAGACGTCATCGATGAAGTCGAGTTCGATTTCGCCGCGAAGCTGACGGCGGTGAACGCGATCTCGCTCGCCGCCATGGCCTGGGCTCCCGCGCCGCCGCGGAACGTGGCGATCCAGGGCGCCGTGCGGCCGTCCACGACGCTGCGCTGGGACCCCGTCCCCCCGGAGCACGCCCCGAACCTCGCGGGATACCGCGTCTACTGGCGGCTCACCGATGCGCCGCAGTGGCAGTGGAGCGTCTTCGCGGGCGACGTGACCGAGCACACGCTCGAGAACATCGTCATCGACAACTACCTCTTCGGCGTGGCGAGCGTGTCCGAGGACGGCTACGAGAGTCCGGTCGTCTTCCCCTGGCCCATCGGCGCCTACGAGCCGCTGGAGTGGATCACGCGAGACCGCGGCAACCAGTAACGGGCCACAGGGCCGGGGGCGCCCGCTAGGCGCGGCGCCAGGCCCAGCGGAAGAGGACGAAGCAGAACAGCAGCGCGACGGCGATCCACAGCCCGCCCCACACGAGCGTGGGGATGCCGGTGAGTTCGGCCAGCATTCGGGCATCCGACTGCAACTCCGGCCGGTCGAGAATGTCGCTCTTGATGTCGAGCACCGCGTAGAGGCAACTCGTGAGGCCGAGCGCGGTGAGGAGGACGCGGTTCACGCCGGCGCTCGCCCGCCAGGCCACCGCGAGCAGCGCCGCGGAGAAGGCGAGCCCGAACGTGAGGGGAAAGGACTGCTGCGCGTAGAGCAGCGTCATGCTCCCCACGACCAGGGCGAGGACGCCCGAGAACCACGAACTGAGCGCCGGAAAGCGTTCCGCGCTCCAGATCATCAGCCCGCCCCACAGCAGACTCCCGAGATATCCCGCGGACAGGCTCAGGAACGGATTCCCGCCGGGGCACCGGCACAGCCCCCCCTCGAGCGGCGTCACCTCGATGGCGAGGATCTGACCCCCCGTCGCGAGCGTCGCGAGCCCGTGGCTGATCTCGTGCAGCAGGACGACGAAGAGTTTCACGGGATACACGAAGGGCGTGTCCCAGAGGAACCACACGGCCGCAAAGAGGCCGGCGAACGCGGCCAGGAAACGAACCCTTCGCTTCGTTTGATCGTTCATGCGTTCCTCATACGGGATGCGCCGGGTGCCGGTGTCGGGAGGCCGCGGGGCGTCATGTTACGACCAGGAGGACGAGCGCGACGAGCGTCATGGCGACACCCGCGAGCGCGAACACCGGCACTTGCCGGTCGAAGCGCCACCGGCAGACGGCGAAGATGAGCGAGAAGAGGCCCAGCGTCGCGTACACGGGGAGAAGGGCTCCGGCCCATGCCGTGCGTTCGCTGAGCGCGAGCACGGCGAGCCCCGCAGCGAGCGTCGCGATGAAGAGGGAGCGCTCGTCCGTCAGGGGCGGCTGCGGCCAGCGGGTCGCGGGCAGCCAGCCACCGAGGGCGAGCGGGGCCAGGACGAGCGCCTCGCCCAGCATGGTCAGCCGCCAGGCGTCCTGCGCCGGACCCGCGATCAGGAATGCGTCGGTGAAGGCGGCGAAGCCGGCGGAGGTCGCGGAGACCGCCGCCATCAGGTAGAGGCCGCAGCCGATGATGCGGCCCGAGATGCGCGCGGCGTGGAAGGTTCCCGGCGCGTCCCGCCGCAGACGGAGCTCCGGCACGGACTCCGCGGGGCTCCTCCCCACGCTGCGGGGGAGCCAGCGGGGGCGGCTTCGGGGGAGCCAGCGGGGGCGTCCGCGGCGCTTCGACCGGGCGAGCAGCCTCGCGCCGACCGCGTGCACCTCCCCGGCCTCCTCGGCCGACAGCTCGCCGCGGGCGACGGCGCCGTCCAGTTCGTCCTCGTCCAGCAGCACGCCGTCCCCTCCCTCGGGCAGCCACACGTCGAGGTAGAGGTCCTCGATGATCCAGGGCGGGGACTGCAGTCGCGGAGGCCGGATCAGGTTGATGTAGTAGCCCTGGAAGGCGCCGCGGCCGTGGTAGAAGGCGCCGATCTCGAAGGGCTGCCCCGGTCGCAGGAACCAGATGAGGAGGGAGCCCGGCCGCAGGGTCGTGGCCTCGTCGACCCTCACCGGCTTGAAGCGCGCGTCGAGGACCTGAAGCGTGATCTTCCACTTCGGGCCGTCCAGGAGCAGTTCCTGGCGAAAGCGCTGCACGTGCCTCCCGCGGCGAACCTCCACGTCGACGCGGGGCGCATCTTCCGGGATCCGGCGCGCGGCCCGCAGCGCGCGGCGCCGTGCCCCCAGGAGGTCGAAGCCCACCTACATGTCCGGCCGAGACCCCGGGTCACGCCACAGGGCGTCGGACGTGAACGATCCATCCCTGTCCGCGAGCCGTTCCAGTGCGGGCGCCGGCGCGAAGCGGTCCCCGTGCCGCTCCCGCAGTTCGAGAAGCCGGTCGCGCACCATGTGCACGCCGCGGGATTCCGCCCACGCGAGCGGTCCGCCGCGGAACGGCGGAAACCCTGTGCCCATCACCATCGCGAGGTCGACGTCTCCCGGCCCCGCCACGACGCCTTCCTCCAGCGCGTACATGGCTTCGTTCACGGAGATCAGCAGGCAGCGATCGATGATCTCGTCGGGTTTCACGCCGCCGCCCCCCGAGCCGAAGGCGCGGCCCACCTCCCGGTCCACGCGCTCCTCGCGATCCGCGTAGTTGTAGAAGCCGCGGCCGTTCTTCTTCCCGAGCCGGCCGAGGCTCGTGAGCGTGTCCAGGGCCGCCGAGGGACGCATGCGGTCCCCGTACGCCCGGGCCATCTCCCTCGCGACGTGCGCCGCGATGTCGAAACCGACCTCATCGAGCAGGCGGCACGGCCCCATCGGCAGCCCGAACTCCTTCAGCGCCCGGTCGATGCGGGCCACGTCCGCGCCATCGTTCAGCAGGAACCCGACTTCGTTCAGGTAGGGCGCGAGGAGGCGGTTGACGAGAAACCCGGGCCGGTCCGCGACCAGCACCGGCGTCTTCCCGAGCCGCCGCGCGAGCTTGAACACCGCCGCGAGCGCCGCGTCCGAGGAAGACTCGCCGCGGATGATCTCCACGAGCGGCATGCGGTGCACCGGATTGAAGAAGTGCAGGCCGACGACCCGGTCCGGCCGGGCGGCGGCCTCGCTCAGCTTCGTCACGGACAGCGAGGACGTGTTCGTCGCGAAGACCGCGTGCGGGGGGAGCTCCGCCTCCACGTCCCGCAGGACCTGCTGCTTCACCGGGAGCCGTTCGACGATCGCTTCGATGACGACATCGACGTCGCCGAACCGGTCGTAGTCGAGCGCGCCGTGGATGAGCGCGAACTTCAGCCCCACCTCCTCCGGCGCGATGATGCCCCGCTTGCCCGCCTTCCGGAGCAATTCGTTCGCGTGGCGCAGTCCGAGGTCGAGGGCCTCGCGGTCGATGTCCTTGAGGATGACGGGGATGTCGTGCGCGGCGGCGAGTTCGGCGATCCCGCCGCCCATGACCCCGGCCCCCAGGACGGCGACCTTCCTGACCTCCCGCTGCCGTGCCGCGATCTCCGGAGCGAATGTCCGGTTCGCGGCGCGACCTCCCCGGAACAGCCGGACGAGGTTCCGGCAGACGTTCGTCGTGGCCACTTCCCCTAGGCCCCGCGCCTCGATCGCGAGCGCCTCATCGATCGGCAGGTCCAGCGTCTCCTCGATGACGTCGATCGCCTTCAGGGCGGCGGGGTATCGCGTCCCGGAGGCGGTGCGCACGCGCTTGCGGGCGCCCCGGAACAGGAGGCGGCGGCCCAGGCCCGTGTTCTCGAGGAACCGGTCCCGCGCCGTCGCGTGCGGGAGTTCGCGCTCCACCCGCCCGAGCACGGCGTCCAGGGCCACCTGCGCGACGGAATGCTGGAAACCCGCGTCGTCGAAGACCTGGTCCACGAGGCCGTATCGATAGGCGTGCGAGGCCGAGAGGCTTCTCCCCGTGAGGATCATCGAGAGCGCCCGCTGGATCCCGATGAGTCGGGGCAGCCTCACCGAGCCGCCGAACCCGGGAATCAGCCCGAGCTTGATCTCGGGCAGGCCGATGGTCGTGGCGCTACTGTCCGAAGCGAGCCGCCAGTCGCACGCGAGCGCGAGTTCCGTGCCTCCGCCCAGGCAGGCGCCGCGAATCGCGGCGACCTTCGGGATCCCGAGCCGCGCCAGCCGGCTGAAGATCCGCTGCCCCATGGCGCTCTTCCGGCGGCCGTCCTCCTCGTCCTCGATTTCGGCGATCTCGTTGACGTCGGCGCCGGCGATGAACGTGTCGGGCTTTGCGCTCCAGATCACGAGCGCGATGGGGTGTCCGGTGGCGATCCGCGATTCGAGTTCGGTGAGATAGTGGTCCAGGCGCTGCATCACCTGGAGGTCGAGCAGGTTCACCTGCGAGTCGGGGGCGTCGAAGATCAGCCAGGCGATCTTGTCCGCGTCGATCTCGAGCCTGAGCGGCGTCGGCCTGTCCGCCATGCGTCCCCCAGCTCTACCCGGCAGCCAGGGGCCCGCGGGTCTGCGCGCGGCGCGAAGGCCGCTCGTGTCTATCTAGCAGCGCTGACGCACACCCTGTCGCAGTTCGGCGTTGCCCGGCGCCAGCCGCAGCGTGTCCGACGTGGCCTCGTCGATCATCACGTTCCAGTAGAGTTCGCCGGCCGCGGTGTTCACCCGCGCGTGGACCCACCAGGGCCCGCCGGAAGCCGACGCCCCCGCGACCCCATCGGCGTCCGTGGTGTCCGCCATCACTTCCCGGCCCAGCGCCATGAGGAGATCGTCCTCGATGTCGCCGTACCCGGCGAACGCCGCTTCCTCCCAGGAATCGATGACGATGCAGATCGAGTCGACGCGCTGCTGGGTGGCCTGCTGCATCTCGTTGAACTCGTCGAACGCCGCCTGTCGCTGGCGGTCCAGGGCCCGTTCGCGGTCCTCGAGATCGCCGAACCGGTCGAACAGCTCCCGGTACTCCCGGCTGCGGTCATCGAGGTTGTCGAGCCGCTCGGTGATCGACCGCATGGAATCACGGACGTTGTTCCAACTCGACTCCGCCGTGCTCCACCGGTCCCGCAACTCCTGTTCCGTCAGGGAGGCCTCCTCGAGGTCGGCCGGAATTGCCGGCTCCGGCGTCGCGGCCCGTGCGATGATGGTCGCGAACAGGGAGTCGCGGTCGAACGGAAGGAACTGGACTTCCAGGTCGTCCACCACTTCGGTCGCGGCTTCGTCGGCCGTCACCTGCACGGTGATTCTGCTGCCGCAGGCGGCCAGCAACGGGAGGATCGCCAGAAGCGGGATAGCCACACGCAACTTCGACATCAATCGAACTCCAGTTGGGGTGTCCGGATGAGTGGGCGGAATCTAAGAAGCTCCTGCCGAGGGCGGTAGGCCAGCAGCGGCAGGCTAGGGGCGGTAGCTGTCGAGGAAGTAGCCGACCGGGTTCACCGCTCGGCCGTTGACCCGGACCTCGTAGTGGAGATTGGGACCCGTGGCCGTCCCGGAGACGCCGACCTCGCCGAGGGTGTCGCCGCGCCGGACCTGCGCGCCCACGCGAACCGAGATGCGGCCGAGGTGGGCGTAGCGGCTTTCGTAGCCATCGCCGTGATCGATCTCGACGATGCGGCCGTACCCGGTCTTCGAGCCGGCGAAGGTGACCCGCCCCGCCCCCGCCGCGATCACGGGACTCCCGAAATCGGCCGAAATGTCGACCGCGGTATGCGGACGCCGGAGCCCGAGCAGCGGATGCAGCCGGTTGTGGCTGAAGCCCGACGAGAGGAAGGAGCCCTCCGCCATGACCGGCCAGATCGAGGGAATGCGCTGGTACCGCTCGCGCTGCGTTCCGACGGAGTCCGCCGCCTCGGTGAGACTGCTCCGAAGCAGGTCCGCGCGCCGCAGCAACTGATCGATGTCGACCGCCACGTTTCCGGCTTCCCGCGCCAGGTCAGGGGCGATCTCGAAGAACTCGTCGTTCGCCGGGGTGACGCCGCCGGGACCGCCGACGCCGACCGAGTAGACGTCGGGGTCGAGCAGCGGGAGGCCCGCGACGAGCCGGAACCTCTGTTCCCGCACGGAGAGATCGTCGAGCGCCTGGCTGAGCTGTCCGCTGCGGCGCTCCATGGCCTGCAGGCTGCTGATCAGCTGGCGGTTCTCGGCCCGATAGCGCACAAGCTGCTCCGCCGCATCCTGCCGCCCCAGCACGGTGGCGACGAAGGCGGACGCCATCATCAGGAGCACGGCAGCCGCGACGCCGGCAGCTTTCGCGCGGCGTTTCTCAACGCGATAGCTGCGCGCGCGCCCTCCACTCCCGGGCAGTATCTGTATCGTCCAGTACGAAGGCTTATTCAAATCTTTTCAACCGTAAGGGGAAGCTTCCGGGTGGTCGCCGCGACACGGCCAACACCCGTCCGCAGCCGCAACATCGACCGGTGAAGCTAGTCGCGGGCGGCAACCAGTGTCAACGTTTTACCCGCTTCCGGCGGGAGCGTTCCGGGCGGGGGCTCCCGCCGGGCGCGGGCGCGCCGCCGGGCGCAGGTGGGCCGCCGGGCGGGGGCGGGCGGACGATTCAGGGGCGCGGGAAGAGCACGCTGCCCGGACGCACGGTCCGGAGCCCGGCCACGGAGGATTCGAGACGCTCGAAGGCCGGCGGCGACCCGTCGCCCCCCAGCGTCCCCCAGATTTCGGCGGCTTTCCCCGGCGTGAAGGGGGCGAGCATCGCGGCCACCGCGCCGAGCGCCGCGATCAGCTGCGACAGCACCCCGTCGAGCGCCCCCGCGTCCGCGGCCTCTTCGCGCTCCGCCTTGGCGAGCGCCCACGGCTTCGTCTCGTCCACGAACCCGTTCGCCGCGCGCACGACCTCGAACGCGGCCGCCAGGCCCCTGTGCAGCAGGTAGCCCTCCATCGCCGCGCGGTATTCCGCGAGGGCGGCCGCCGCCGTGTCCGCGAGTTCTCCGCCCCGCGGCGGGGGCACATCCCCTCCGCGGTACCTGGAGACCATCGAGACCACGCGGTTCAGGAGGTTGCCGAGGTCGTTCGCGAGGTCCGTCGTGTAGCGGCGGTCGAACTGCTCGATGAAGGCTTCCGTCGAGGCGTAGTCGCGGTCGCCGTCCCAGGGCACCTCCCGCAGCAGGAAGTACCGCAGCGCGTCCGGCCCGTGCCGCTCGATGAGTTCGACGAGGCCGAGTTCCGTGCCCGCCGACTTCGAGAGCTTCGCCCCGCCGATCTTGATGAAGCCGTGCCCCCACACGCTCTTCGCCGGCTCCACGCCCGCCGCGAGCAGCATCGCCGGCCAGTACACGCAGTGGAAGCGGGTGATGTCCTTGCCGATGATGTGGAGGTCCGCGGGCCAGAACTTCCCGAACGCCTCGCCGTCCGGATAGCCGATCGCCGTGATGTAGTTCGAGAGCGCGTCGAACCACACGTAGACCGTGTGCCCCTCGTCCCCCGGGAAGGGGACGCCCCAGCGGATCCGCGAGCGGGAGGCCGAGATGTCGTCGAGTCCCGACTCCAGCAGGCGCATGATCTCGTTGCGCCGCGTCCGGGGCCGCACGGAGCCCGGGTCGTTCCGCAGGCGTTCGAGGAGCGCGTCCCGGTAGTCGGAGAGCTTGAAGAACCAGTTCTCCTCCTCCGTCCACTCGATCTCGCGCCCGGGGTGGAGCGGGCAGCGCCCGTCCTCGAGTTCCTCGTCCTTCTTGAAGGCTTCGCACCCGGCGCAGTAGTGGCCCTCGTACTTCGCGCGGCGGAAGTCCCCGTTCTCGGCGATCCGCTCCATGAGCGCGGTCACGCCGCGGTGGTGGCGCGGTTCCGAGGTCCGGATGAAGTCGTCGTTCGACAGCCCCAGGCGGCGCCAGACGTCGAGGAACGCCTCGGCGATCCGGTCCACCCATTCCGCGGGGGCCGCTCCCTGCTTCTCCGCCTCCTGCTGGACCTTCTGCCCGTGCTCGTCCATCCCGATGAGAAAGTGGACGTCGTCTCCGCAGGCGCGGCGGTACCGGGCGACCACGTCGGCGCCGATCTTCTCGATCGCGTGTCCCAGGTGCGGGTCGCCGTTCGAGTAGTCGATCGCCGTCGTGAGATAGAACCGGGGCACTAGCGGCGGTCCAGCTCGGCGCGCCGCGCCGTACGCCTTTCGTCGTTCAGCTGGGCGAGCGGGATCGTGCGGGTCTCACCGTCCCCCGCCTGGAGCGACACCGTCTCCTCGAACAGGTCCCACGACTTCACGTCCTCGCGGCCCTTCGCGGTCCGGATCGTGCGGCCCACGGGCGGGAAGCGCTTCTTCGCCTGCTGGTACACGGCGTGCTCGTAGCGGAGGCAGTTCATGAGGCGGCCGCACGCGCCCGAGATCTGGCTCGGATTGAGGGAGAGGCCCTGGTCCTTCGCGAGCTGCAGCGTGACGGGCTCGATGGAGGTGAGCCACGAGCGGCAGCAGAGTTCGCGGCGGCAGCGGCCGAGCCCCCCGAGACGGCGCGCCTCGTCGCGGACGCCGATCTGCCGGAGGTCGATCCGGGTGCGGAACGAGCGCGCCATGTCCCGCACGAGGGCGCGGAAGTCGACCCGCTTCTCCGCGGTGAAGTAGACCGTGAGCTTGTTGCGGTCCCACTGCCACTCCGCCTCGCTCACCTTCATCCGCAGCCGGTGCTTCATCGCGAGTTCGCGGGTGCGCCGGCGCACCTCGAGTTCCTGGTCGCGCAGCTGCTGCAGCCGCAGGACGTCGGCCGGCGCGGCGCGGCGGATCACGCGGCGGGAGGGCAGCGGGACCTGGCGTTCGCCCACGCTGTCGCAGCCCCCTTCGCAGGCCAGGTCGCCGGCCGAGGCCGCGCGCTTCACCCATCCGATGTCCTGCCCGCGGTCCGCCTCCACGACGACGTACTCCCGCTCCGTCAGCGGGGGGGCGCCGCCGAAGGAGAAGAAGTCGGAGCGAAGGCCCTTGAACCGGACCTCGAGGACCTGGCTCCGGGCGCCCGCCGCGGGACCCGGCGACCCCACGGGATCCGGCGTCGCCGCGGGGCTCGGGGGCGCGACGGGATCGGGCCCGGGCCGGCGCTCGCGGGAGGCGCCGTTGCCGGATTCGCCGGCGGGGCGCGCGGGGCGGGGGGGGGCCGGCCGCACGGGGCGCGGCCGCCGGCCCTCGCTCACCTCTCCTCCCAGGCGCCGATGGCGTAGTACTTGTCCCGCCGCGACTCGACGAGGTCGTCCGGCTCCAGCTTCGCGAGCTCCCGCAGGTGGCGCCGGATCGCGGCGCCCATGGCTTCGACCGCGGCCTCCCGATCCGTGTGCGCCCCTCCCCGGGGCTCCGGGATGACGTGATCGACCACGCCCAGATCCTGCAGGTCGCGGGCGGTGAGCTTGAGCGCTTCCGCCGCCTTGTCGGAGTGCTCGCGGCTCCGCCACAGGATCGCGGCGCACCCCTCGGGCGAGATCACCGAGTAGATCGCGTTCTCCATCATCAGGACGCGGTCCGCCACGCCGATGCCGAGGGCGCCGCCCGAGCCCCCTTCGCCTATGACGCAGCTCACGATGGGGACGCGCAGCCCCGCCATCACGGCGAGGTTGCGGGCGATCGCCTCCGCCTGGCCCCGCTCCTCCGCGCCGATGCCGGGATACGCCCCCTGCGTGTCGATGAAGGTGACGACGGGGCGGCCGAACTTCTCGGCCAGCCGCAGCAGGCGCTTCGCCTTGCGGTATCCCTCGGGGTGGGGAGAACCGAAGTTGCGGCGCAGGTTCTCCTTCATCTCCCGGCCCTTCTGGTGCCCGATGACCATGACGGAGCGGCCGTCGAGCTTGAGCCAGCCGCCGACGATCGCCGGGTCGTCGCGGAAGACCCGGTCGCCCCGCAGCTCGAAGAAGTCCGTGCCGATGCCCCGGATGTAGTCGAGGGAGAAGGGGCGGTCCTGGTTGCGGGCGAGCTTTACGCGGTCGAAACGCGAGAGGCGGGCCATGGCCTCATCGTGCGCGGCGGCGAGCTGGGCTTCCAGCGGCCCCAGCTCGGCGCTCACGTCGATCCCGCGCTCTCTGGCCTTGTTCCGAAGCTCCTCCACGTGGCTGCGGAGTTCGGCCAGGCCCTCGTGTTCTATCGACATACGCGATCATCTCTCGGTCCCGGAGCCGACACCCATCATCCCGGCAGGCCGTCGGCTGCCCGCACAAAATGGGCCCACCGACGGCGATCCGGCCAGCGGGCGGCCGGAGAGGCGGGGAACGGTCAGCTGCGCCGGACCATTCTCACGCCGCTTCCGCCGAGCAGCGTCTTCAGCTTCTCGATGAGGTCCTGACTCGGCTCCACGCGCAGCGACTTCGACCTGAACCGGGACGGTTGCCCGTCGTCGTCCACTTCCCCGGGATCGCCGTTCACGCCGCCGTTCCGGCCGGTTTTCACGTCCAGGTAGAGAGGACCGCGACCCGGAGAGGCCTCGATCAACGCCCGCGCCTCGCCGAACGCGCCGGGCGCCGGCTGTTCGTCCTCGCGGAGTTCGATCAGGATCCCCACCTGTCCCTCGTCGCGCACGTCCGCCAGCGGGCGCACGGAGTCGAGGAAGATGGGCGGATCGTCGTCGTCCCGCGAGTTGCCGGACACCGTGCCCGCGATCAGGACCGGGCGGTCGTCCGTGAGGAGGTCGCGGTTCTTCTGCCAGACATCGCCGAACACGAGCGTCGTCGCCGTCCCGTGAAAGTCCTCGATCGTGAGGCGCGCCCACTCCCGGCCGTCCTTGCGCGCGGTGCGCACCGACGTCTCGGTGACGACGCAGGGGACTTCCACGCCTCGGTCGCGGCGCTCGCGCAGGTTCGTCGTCCGCACGTCCCGCGAGTAGAGGTCGACGAGATCTCGGTAGCGCTCGAGCGGGTGTCCCGAGATGTAGAACCCGAGGCGCTCCTTCTCCTCGCGCAGCCGGTCGCGCTCGCTCCATGCGGGCACGATCGGGAGTTCGACCTCCGGCCGCGTCTCCGCCGACTCGCCCCCGAACAGGCTCGTCTGCCCGCTCTCCGCCTCCTGCCGGCGCAGTTGCGCCTCGTTGAGCATGACCTCGAGGCCGGCGCGGAGGGCCGCGCGGTCGCCCAGGTCGTCGAGCGCCCCGGCGCCGATCAGGGCCTGGATCACGCGCGAGTTGTTGAGCCGCAGGTCGATCCGCTCGAGGAAGTCGATGAAGCTCTCGAACGGCGCCTCCTTGCGGGCCGCCTGGATCGAGCGGATCGCGGAGTGTCCCACGCCCTTGATCGCGCCGAGCCCGAAGCGGATCGCCGACTTCCCCGGATCCTCCGGATCGTCGACGACGGTGAAGCGGTACCCCGACTCCTTCACCGAGGGGGGCAGCACGCGGATCCCGAGCGGCCGGGCCGCCCCGATGTACGACACGACCGCGTCCGTGCTCCCGATTTCCGACGAGAGGAGGCCGGCCATGAACTCGGCCGGATAGTGCGCCTTCAGCCACGCGGTCCGGTAGGAGAGGAGCGCGTACGCGACGCTGTGCGCCTTGTTGAAGCCGTAGCGGCCGAAGGTGCGGATGAGTTCGGCGATCTCGCGCGCCTTGGCCTTCGACACCCCCCGCTCGATCGAGCGCTCCACGAACTCTCCCAGCACGTGGTCCGTCAGGTCGGCGTCCTTCTTCCCCACCGCCTTCCGGAGCACGTCCGCTTCGGCGAGCGAGAACCCCGCGAGCAGGTTGGCCGCCCGCATCACCTGCTCCTGGTAGGTGATGACCCCGTACGTCGGCTCGAGGATCTCCTCGAGGTCGGGGTGCGGGTACTCGACCTCCGCGATGCTGCGTTTCCTGGCGATGTAGACGTCCGTCATCCCGGAGTCGAGGGGACCCGGGCGGATGAGCGCGTTCACGGCGACGAGGTCGTCGAAGCGGTCGCAGCGCATCGCGCGCAGCTTGTCCGTCGCGAGGCTGGACTCGAACTGGAACACGCCGCTCGTGCGGCCGGCCGCGAGCATCTCGTACACGGCGGGGTCCTCGAGGCCGATCTCCTCCCAGTCCACGCGGATCCCGTGCCGCTCCGCCACGTTCCGCGCGGCGTCGTCGATCACGGTGAGCGTGCGCAGGCCCAGGAAGTCCATCTTGAGCATGCCCGCCTTCTCGAGCGCGTTCATGTCGAACTGCGTGATCACGGCGCCGCTCTTCGTGTCCGCGCAGATCGGCACGTAGTCGTCGAGCGGCCCCGGCGCGATCACGACCCCCGCCGCGTGCACGGAACTGTGGCGCGCGAGTCCCTCGATGCGTTGCGCGTAGTCGAGGAGCTTCTTCACCTGCGCGTCCTCGCGGTCGCTCTCGGCGAGTTCCCCCACCTTCTTCCTCGCCTGCCTCACCGTGAGCGAGTACCCCGGCGTCGAGGGGACGAGCTTCGCGAGGCGGTCCGTGTCCGAGGGCGAGAAGCCGAGCACCCGGCCCACGTCCCGGATCACGGCGCGCGCCTTCATCGTCCCGAAGGTGATGATCTGCCCGACCGAGGCCTGTCCGTACTTCTCCCGCACGTAGTCGATGACCTCGCCTCGGCGCTCGTAGCAGAAGTCGATGTCGATGTCCGGCATCGAGACGCGTTCCGGATTCAGGAAGCGCTCGAAGAGAAGGTCGAACTCGAGCGGGTCCACGTCCGTGATGCCGAGCGCGTAGCAGATGATCGACCCCGCCGCCGACCCGCGGCCGGGCCCGACCGGGATGTCGCGCTCGCGCGCCGCGACGATGAAGTCCCAGACGATGAGCAGGTATCCCGCGTACCCCGTGTTCCCGATGACCCCCAGTTCGTAGTCGAGGCGCTCGCTCACCTCGTCGGGCAGGGGATCGCCGTACTTCGCCTTCGCCCCCTCCGTCGCCTCGTGCCGCAGCATATCCATGGGTTCGGAGAAGTCGCCGGGGAGCGGGAAATCCGGCAACTGGTACTGCTTCTCGAACCCGACGTCGCAGCGCTCCGCGATCTTCACCGTCTCGGCGAGCAGGCCGGGCAGGTCCGGGAAGAGTTCCGCCATCTCGTCGGCGGTCTTGAAGTAGCTCTCCTCCCCGTGGAAGCGGAGCCGGTCGGGATCGTCCTTGTCCTTGCCCGTCCCGATGCAGAGGAGCGTGTCGTGCGCGTCCGCGTCCTCGCGCCGCATGTAGTGCGCGTCGTTCGTCACGACGAGCGGGAGTCCGAGTTCCTCGGAGATCTGGATGATCCCCCGGTTCACGACGTCCTGCTTCGGGATCCCGTGGTCCTGGAGTTCGAGCCAGTAGCGGTCCCCGAACACCCGCGCGTGCCACTCCGCCGCCCGCTTCGCGTCCTCGTAGCGCTCATGCTGCAGGTAGCGCGCGACCTCGCCGGCGAGGCAGGCGGAGAGGCAGATGATCCCCTCCGCATACTTCTCAAGCATCTCGCGGTCCACGCGGGGGCGGCGGTAGAAGCCTTCCGTGTACCCGATGGACGAGAGCCGGATGAGGTTCGAATACCCCGTCGCGTTCTCCGCGAGCAGCACGAGGTGCGCGTAGTGGGCCGGGGCGCCCTCCTCCCGCGTTCGGGAGCGGCGGTCGCCGTACGCGACGTAGGCCTCGCAGCCGATGATCGGCTTGATCCCTTTCGCGCGCGCCTTCTCCTGGAACTCCCACGCGCCGTGGAGGTTGCCGTGGTCCGTGAGGGCGAGGGCGGGCATGCCGAGTTCGATCGCGCGGTCGATGAGGTCGTCGATGCGGTTCGCGCCGTCGAGGAGCGAGTACTCGCTATGTGTGTGAAGATGAACGAACGGCATCCAGGCGACCCTGTCCGGCCAGGCGTGTCAGATTCGGTTGTCGCGTTCGGCTATGTGCAGCGGAACGATCCGAGTATCTCCTGCAGCTGCAGCATGTACTCGTACTTGGGCCGGTTCGGCGAGTAGAGCCACGCATCGACGAAGTACGTGCGCGCCGGACAGTCGACCAGCCAGACGATGAACGGGCCCGCCGCGGGGAACCCGCCCGTCTCGTCCTGCCACACCCCGGTCACTTCCAGAGCCGGGCGGCCCTCCCACATGAAGTTGACCACGCTCGAATTCGAGTCGTCGATGCGCTGCGGGACGTTGTAGTGCGTGCCGTCGATCTCCGCCCGCCACTCCAGCGCGAGTTCCCTCGTCAGCGAGTCCGCGTTCGGGCGCCAGGCGACGAGGACCGAACGGATGAGTTCGCTCGGGTCCGGGTTGTCGTTGCGCAGGATGACGAGGCTGTCGCCCCCGCCGAGATCCCGGGCGATCCGGTCGTAGACCTGGGGAACGAGGAGCGAGAACCCGAACCGCCGCCCCAGATCCGTCCTGAGCGCGGTATCCGCCGCCGTCGCGAACATCCGCCGCAGCACCAGCTGGCGGTAGCTCGTGTCCACCGCGTTCAGGACCGACGGCAGCGCCGCGACCCACGACTCCGCCTCCCGGCCCGACCGCAGGAGCGCGGCCGTCACCGTCTGGCCCAGCGCCCAGACGTCCGAGGCCTGGAAGACGCGGCCCGGCTCGAGCGCGGAGAGGTCCTGGCCCGCCTCCTCCGCCACCTCGAGCAGGAGCGGATCGTCCGCCGTCCCGAACACGATGAGGTTACGGAACAGTTTCAGTTCGCCCGCGCTTTCGTGACCGGGATCGGCGAAGGTGACCTCGTACTGCTTCTCGTCGCGGCTCGTGAAGATCGTGGGCTCCAGCACCTGCCGGGTCTCCTCCTCCACTTGCAGCGTGAGAGAGTCCGGGGCGATGATGATGAGGCTGTTCGCTTCTCCGAAGGCCGTCTGCTTGCTGCAGGCGGAGAGGACCGGGAGCGCGGCCGCGAGGAGCGCCGTCAGGGCGCGGAAGGGACGGATTTTCATGCGAGTGAAGCTAGACCGGCGGGCTGGCGGCGGCAATCGAACGGGACCCCTCGAAGGACGGTTTTCACCGTGACGTCGCGCCGCGATTTCCTCGCCGCCTGGACCCGCTCCGCCGCGTTCTGCGCGCTCGCCCCGCTCCCCCTCGCGCAGTTCGGACCCGGAGCCTCCGTGCGCGGCCGCGAACTCGGCCCGCGCGCCGCCCGCCCCGTGTCGGCGAACCAGTTCCCGTTCGAACTCGGCGTGGCCTCCGGCGAGCCCGCCGCCGACGGCGTCGTCCTCTGGACCCGCCTCCTCGCCCTCCCCGGCGACCCCGGCGCTGCCTTCCCCGTCCGGTGGGAGGTCGCCTCGGACGAGGGATTCCGGAGCGTGGTCCGCAGCGGAGAAGCCACCGCCCTCGCCGAACTCGGCCGATCCGTCCACGTGGAGGTCGACGGCCTCGACCCCGAACGCGACTACTGGTACCGCTTCCACGCCGCCGGCGCGACGAGCCCCGCCGGCCGCACCCGCACCGCCCCCGCCCCCGGCGCGATGCCCGACCGCTTCGATTTCGTCTTCGTCTCCTGCCAGCACTACGAGCGCGGCTGGTACACCGGCTTCCGCCACATGGCCGCCGAGGCGCCGTCCCTCGTCATCCACCTCGGCGACTACATCTACGAGAGCGGCCCCGGCCTCCGGAACGACCTCGTCCGCCGCCACGACGCCGAGGAACCCCGCACCCTCGAGGCGTACCGCGCGCGGTACGCCCTATATAAAAGGGATCCCGACCTCCAGGCCGCCCACGCCGCCGCCCCCTGGGTCTTCACCCCCGACGACCACGAGGTCGACAACGACTGGGCCGGCATCCACAACACCGAGGCGATGGCCCGCGACGCCTTCCTCGCCCGCCGCACCGCCGCCTTCCAGGCGCTGTACGAACACTTCCCCCTCCGCCGAGCGTCCCTCCCCACCGGCCCCGACGCCCAGCTCTACCGCCGCCTCGACTTCGGCTCGCTCATGCGCCTGCACGTCCTCGACACCCGCCAGTACCGCACCCTCCAGCCCTGCGGAGGCCGCCGCCAACCTCCCTGCCCCGAACAACACGCCGAGTCCGCCACCATCCTCGGGGCTTCGCAGGCCGACTGGCTCCTCAACGGCCTCGACCAGTCGCCCGCCCGCTACAACGTCCTCGCCAACCAGGTCTTCATGGCCCGCCTCCTCGAAGGCACCGAGACCCTCACCCTCCCCATGGACAAATGGGACGGCTACCCCGCCGACCGCGACCGCCTCATGACCTTCCTCCATGACCGCCGCCCCTCCAACCCCATCGTCCTCACCGGCGACCTCCACACCAACTGGGTCAACGACCTCAAACTCGACTTCGACCGCCCCGCTTCTCCGGTCGTCGGAACCGAATTCGCCGGCACCTCCATCTCCTCCAGCGGAGACGGCGTCGACACCGGCCCCCAGGGCGAAAACGCCATGAGCCACAACCCCCACATCAAGTTCTTCAACGCCCAACGCGGCTACGTCCGCTGCAGCCTCACGCCGCAGCAGTTGCGAACCGACTTCCGCGTCATGCCCTACGTCACCCGCCCCAACGCCCCCATCGCCACCCGCGCCAGCTACATCGTCGAAAACGGAATCCCCGGCGCCCAGCAAACCTGAACGCGCGTGAGGTCGGTGGTTCAACCGAGCGCCCGCTTCGGTCACGAGCTCGGTAAGGCAACGACTCTGCCAAGGGACGGTGCTTCAACTCTACCCGGGCCCACGCTCCCCGGTCGCTAAGCCGCGACCTGCGGGTGGCAACTGTCGATCGCGATCGAGAATGACACCCGGCGGGAGATGACGAGCCCAAGGGTGGAATCCTCGGCGCCCAGGAAACTTGAACCCGCCGCGCCGCACCCGTAGGATGGAGTCCGCCCGGCGCCCGACCCTCCCTCAGCACGGAACGGTCGCGCGCCGGTCTTCTTCGGGGCCCGTAGCTCAGCCTGGTTAGAGCGCACGCCTGATAAGCGTGAGGTCGGTAGTTCAAATCTACCCGGGCCCATACCTCCTACCACGGGTTCCTTGATTCGCCCCGATCCCAATCCTTGGACCGACCTCACGGACGGCCAAGTCACCTCGGTAGTTCAACCGAGCGCCCGTCCCGGGCGCGAGCTCGGTGAGGCAGCGGCCCCGCAGGGGACGGTGCTTCACCAAATCTACCCGGGCCCATTGCTCTCCGGCCACTAGGCTTGGATCTTCTGCGCTCCGACCCGATGTGGAGCGACTCCACGGACGATCAGTGATCAGGTGCTTCACCGAATTCACCGTCAAGGATACCACTCAAACCCGGATCCGCTATGTACCAGACCGGCCACACCATCGAGAAAACCCTTCAGCAAATCCACAAGCACGACCTCGTGCTACCAGCAATCCAGAGGGAGTTCGTCTGGCGCGCGGAACAGATCTGCCGACTGTTCGACAGCCTAATGCAGGGATTCCCGTTCGGGACGTTCCTCTATTGGAAGGTGGCCGCGGAGAACAGCGACAAGTTCAACTTCTACGGCTTCGTGCTCGACTACCATCAGCGCGACAACCGGCACTGCCCGTCGCTTCCGGCGATGCCGAACACAGCCCTCACAGCGGTGCTCGACGGGCAGCAGCGCCTGACGGCCCTCAACATCGGTTTGCGAGGAAGCATGACCTGGAAGCTGCCGCGTCTTTGGTGGAACAACCCCAAGGCGTTCCCAAAACGGCATCTGTACCTGGACCTCCTGTGGAACGCCGGAGAGGAGGAGGACGAAGGGACCGCGTATCGCTTCAGCTTTCGCCGCGAGAACGAACCGCTCCAGCGCGCCGCCACGGCCAACACCGGGCCCGAATGCTGGTTTCGAGCCAGTGACGTGTTGTCGATGGACGGTGGGCCACCAATGGTGCGATGGCTTAACAAGCGCCTCGACCAGCAGTTCGTAGACCCTGCCTACGAAACGCTTGACCGGCTTCACAGGGTGGTCCGCAAGGACCACTTGGTCGCGTACTACGAGGAGCGGAGACAGACGTTGGACGATGTCGTCCAGATCTTCATCCGCATGAACGACGGCGGCACGCCGCTCTCGCATTCCGACCTACTCTTGTCGATCGCGGTCGCGCAGTGGACCACGCACGACGCCCGCGAAGAGATTCACGAGCTCGTCGACGCACTCAACCGGATCGGACTCGGGTTCTCTTTCTCCAAAGACCTAGTGCTCAAGGCCGGTCTGATGCTGAGCGATATCGGGAGCGTCGGGTTCAAGGTGGACAACTTCAACCGTGAGAACATGGAGGTTCTCGAAGAACAATGGACGGCCATCAAGTCGGCGCTCACGCTGACGGTTCAGCTGATCGCGGGCTTCGGCTTCAACCGGGCGACGCTGACGGCGCACAACGCGATTCTACCCATCGCGTACTACCTGCACCGCAGCAAGCGCACCGAGTCGTTCCTGAGCCACAGCGGGCACGAAGGTGACCGGCAGAGGATCCGCGGCTGGCTGATCCGCAGTCTGCTAAAGAGCGGCGTCTGGGGGAGCGGCCTCGATACGTTGCTCACCGCGCTACGGAACGTGATCCGCGAAGATGCGGCCGAGGGGTTCCCGGCCGCACGGCTCGGTGAGGAGATGGCGCGCCGGGGCCGGGAACTCGTGTTCAACGACGAGGAGGTCGAGGAGTTGGCCGATACGGAGTACCGCAGCCCGCGAGTCTTCGCGCTTTTGTCGCTGATCTTCCCCTTCGTGGATCCAGGCAAGCTGCACCATGTGGACCACATCTTCCCCGCCGCAAAGTTCAGCAAGCGCAAGCTGTCCGACGCGCACGTCCCGGACGACAAAATCGAGGAGTTCCGTGACCGAGCGAACCGACTCGGCAACCTCCAACTCTTGCGCGGGCGCGTGAACTCCGAGAAGAGCGCGGCCATGCCGGCAAAATGGCTGCAGCGCGCGTATCCCGACGAGGGTCGGCGGGCGTCGTACCTCCACGATCACATGCTCGGCGTCGTGCCCGGGGAAATGAGGGGGTTCGCCGAGTTCTACAACGCCAGAAGAGCAGGCCTCGTGGCGCGAATCAAGGAGCTGCTTGGCGGAGAGGGGGCCGGCTAGTGGCCCGCAGACATGTCCGGCGCGTCAGCGCACTGTTGACAGCCCACGATGATCCGGCCAAGAATGGGTGACTAATTCATCTTTCTGCGACTCGAGCCATGAAGATTACGCACACGTACCTGTCTACCACTCGCGGTCGTTACCAATACCTCTTCTTCCTGCTCCTCGAAGATTACATTCAAGAACAACGGGAGTTCTCGGATGCACTGACGGGGAGCTTGGAGCGCTTCGCACGCGATCTGAAGAGTGAGGCCGCGGTTGTACGACCGTTCGCAGGAGATATCGACGCCACTCGACAGCAGGTTCTGGACAAGCATTGGCCAAGGTCCGCGAAGCAGGAGATCCAGAGCACGCCCAGCTTGCTGATGATCGACCGTGACTTCGACGTATTCGACCCCACAAGACATCCATGGCTCCAAATCAAGATCCCGTTGCGACGACGAGACGACGAGACGAGACGGATGCTCAAAAGTTTGGCGAAGCTGATCACATCTGATCCGGACGACGATGTCTTTCGTCAAGCTCGTAGGGTTACCCGACAAGGACGCCTGAAACTCGGTAAGGTCTTGACCCTCCAGCCCGGTATCTACGGATGCAGCTTGGATTTGTTGGAGTTAGGCAACACCTTCAGGCAGCTCGTTGGTTCCCGAAGGGGTCGAAGCGCCAACTTCTGATTTGCACATCGAGAAGCGTCCGCATCCATTGAGTTCGGCGCGCGGTGGCCGGTGTGCGATCTCCAACGCGAAGGTCCCTAGTCGCTGCTTCCAGGCCGTGACACGGCGCTCTGCAGGTGACCGGGCAACAGCTTGTCGATCTCTTCGTCGGAGAAGGTCATCTCTTCCCACTGCTGAAGCGCTCTTTGGGCCTCCGTGTAGGCTCGAACCGTCGTGCTGGGCGCTCCAGAGTAGACCGCGTGCAACTGCTTCAGAAGCGCGTCCCGCTGCAATCGGACGTTCTCGATGGACTCATCCCCAACTCGCAAATCCGTGATGAGTGAGAGGTATTCCTCACGGATGAGCCAGAGATCCGCTGCCGACTGCCGGTGCTTCTGGGCAACCTCACCAAGATCGTAATCTTTCGTGTATGCGTTCAACACGAGGAGCGTCGCAGAAACCACGACACCGACCGCGGTTCCGACATCCCCCGTTCCGAAAAACACGGAGATGAGACTCCCTGTCGTCACGGCTGCGAGTATGATCTGCCCGAATTTGATCTTGGACAGTCTCGACAGAAGGATATCCGCACACTTCTCATGTGCCTTGTGGGAATAGGCCACCCGCCCGTAACATTCGCGTAGCTGAGCTTCAATGACATTCTTGGAATCCTTGGGTGGTTCAACTTGGGAATCGGGTGCCAAAGATCTCCCTCCATTTCTGTTTCGCCGACCATTCCCGCCTGGGAGTGGCGGCCTCGTAGGCGATGGCCTCGCATGCGAGGTTGTAGCCGCGTCGTGCCTTGTACTGGAACTGACCCTTGGGGCCGTAGACCCATTGTCCGCTCCCCGGAGCCTTCCAATATTGCTGAGTCTTGTCTTGGTCGGCCATGAAATCGAAGAAGTCACGACACATGGAGCCGTAGTAAAGAAAAGATTGTTGGCGGTGTTTCCAGGAGCCAACGAACTGATACGCCAAGGTATCAATGAGAAGGCCACCGATGGGCACGGCCATCTTCGTCTTCCAGGCGCGCATCATCCGGGAAAGCCGAATCAAGTTGCCATTACAGGCAACGTTCCGCTTCCGAATGGCTTCGAACTCAGGTCTGGGGTTCGTCTTCTTCCAGCTCCCGCCACTGTTCGAGTCAGGGTACGTGTAGCTGCCGTCCTTGTTGACGAAGGCCGGAACGAGATCGAACCTAATGGCATCTCCAAAGGACACCACGATCACTTGGCCATCGGCTCCAATGTCCGTGGCAGGGTAGGTCTTCCTGACCGATCCGCGGATGATCTGCAAGAGGGCGGATTGGCCATTACCACTGTGGCTGTCATGCTGCCGATAGATTGCGTATGGCAACTGGAAGATCATGTCCACGTCGCTCGTGCCGTGGATGGCTGTATTACGGCCATACGAGCCGACGTAGAGGCGATGCGCAGTATCCGATGTCGTCGACCAGAAGTCGGTGTTGAGTCGCTTCGTTATGTTCTTACAACGGGTCGCGATCGTCGGGCGATTCTTGACCTGTAGATTGGCGCAGAAGACTCGGAACCAGCCGGCAAGCCCCATCAGAGAGCCTCCTGTGTGTTGAGTTTTGCAGGACATCTGTACATGCGAGGGACTCCTGTCAGCCATCATCGTTCAGCAGCACGAGTAACTCCGCTGCCTTCGCGGCGTGCGGGCCACCCTTGGCAGCCATCTCCTCCAGCCGCCGTTCGACCCATCCCGCATCGATCCATCGCTCGAGGGCTGCCGAATCCAACCTTCGTATGCGACCTCCCATCGCATGGCTCGCCTGTGCCGACCGTTCTCCTTCGAGGAACTGAATGAGTCCATCCTCGGTCGTCACCCAGTTCATTACTGATCGTCGCACGCCTTCCCGCCCGCCCCATTTGTCCCACGTAGACAGCATGTAGTACCAACGATCGTCCGCCCAAAGGGAGCCCTCGTCGGCCTCCTCCTCCAGTCGTCGCATCACAACGCCCCGTACCGTCTCGTCTTCCTCCGGTCCGACCATTTCGCCATCAACGTCGTCACGGTCCAGGACTTCCACCACCGTCAGCAGTGTCCCACCATCCGTCGCAATTCTCCGCCTCAGACTGCGTCGCGATCCGGCACTGTCCTGCCGCTGAAGGCACGCAATCACCATCGGCCTCGCCGTGAAACCGTGATCGTGCCTATCCCACTCCGTATCGACCAGGATCGCCATTGCCAGAGTTGCGGCCTGTTCTTCGGGTATGTCCATCAGCGCGTCCCTGGTTCTTTTTAACAAATCCCGTATGTTCCCCGCCTGTCGCGCCTCCCTTAGCCAGCCCACCGCCGTATCAAGATTCGCAAGGGCCGCCATGAACGTGTCCAGCTCCGCCTGGGAGACTCGTCCTGATGGGACCGCGAGCTGAAAAAACTTGTCGAACACATCTACCACACACACCCGACCGTGCCTCCGCCAGTAGGTCTCCAAGTTTTCTTCGCCTTCACCTTGCATACGGCCACCCGCGAAACCCGGGAATAACACTTGCAGCAGCTTTTTGAGCGCATGTCGTTCTTGCACACCAAGGGCTGTCGTCAACTCATCGAACCAACTCTGCTGACGCTGCGCACGCATTTCATCGCGGTCATCTTCCAACAGCAATTCCGGCATAAGTGCGTCCACCGTCAACAACTCCCTTTCATCCGCCATCTTCGCATATATCTCTGGATGAAACATGCGAATCATCTCGATACCCGTGAAATCAGCCAGATCGACTTCGGCGGCGATCGGGGGAAGAGTAAATCGCAGACCGTTCACGTAGCGCTTGATCGTCCTGATCGTGCGAAAATGTACAGCGAAGCTAGCATCGAGGACGGTGCGATAACGCTCCGCGTTGAGGGGCCGCGTGTCAATCGATTTTATGCAGTCGTTCAATGCAGTGTCAAATACTTCAACGAGTGTCGTTGGATCAGCAGCGGGGATGTCGACCGCAACTTGAACGATTTTCTCAAGATAGCGGCGAGCAAACGTTCTATCATCACCCTCCAAGCACCTCTCGACGTGCTGTCGATCAAATGCGAGAACATATACGACGTTGGGAAAGTTCGCGTTGAGGCGAACCATGCGAAACAGTGACTTTGTAACGTCAGCCTCGAGACGATCGATGTCATCGATGAACACTACAATCGGTCGGGAGAGACGTGCCAACTGCCGATCTAACTTCGTTTTCAGCTTTCCCAACGGCTGTTCTCTAGCCAACTGGTCGCCGTACCGAATCATCTCCTTACTGGCGACACTTGTAACGAGAGCAGGACAGCCGGCCAAACGACCGACACCGGGGAGGATACGCCCAACGGTGGTCAGGAGGCGAGCAAACCCACGTTTTATTGCATTCCACGATCGAGTGCCGATACGGAGGCCGCGACCAAGTTCATGAAAGAACATACGCACGAGTTGTTCGACGTTCCGGTGGTGCCACGGGTTAAACCAGATGACGATTGGTCGTTTGCTGTGACCACGCTGAGCATTCGAGGACTGGAGCGACTCTTGCAGCATATGCAAGAAGGATGACTTCCCTGAACCCCATGGGGCGTTCAGGCCGACTACGAGTGATTCTTCAAGATCGGCGTGGAGCAGCTGGGCCGCGACGTTATCGACGAGTACAGTTCGAGACAGGCTGTCATCGTTCCGGGAACGGATCGGTTCGTCGGAATGAAGTGCGGCGGTCCCGGGGCGGTCGTGCAGAGGAGATCTCGTTGACGGCTTCGGGACACCCTTCACCGGCGCTCCTTTCGCCATACCGCATATCGTCTAAGTACGTCGAGACCCTGTTGCTTGAGGTTTGTCAGCCGTCGGGTCAAGGTCGCGGGGGCCTTGCCGGTCAGGTCGAGGCGGTACGGATCTGCGGGATCCAGTACCGGGACATCGCCGTCGAGAATTCTGCGGAGTCCCAGATACGGGACTCCGCGCTCGCAGAGCATGTCGATGCCGGAGGCGGCTGGTGACGTGAAGAAGCCCTCCTGCACCTCCACGATGTGGGCGCTGCGGACGAGCACTTGGCGAGCCTCCTCGCGTAGGGCGCGCAGTTGCGCCGCCCGCCGTTCAGTCGCCGCATGCGCGGCATCCTCATCCGCCCGCGCCCGCGCGGAGCCGAGTATCATGCGAGCTTTCTCCCGATCCTCGCTTGACCACTGCGCCTCGCGCCGGATCGCCTCGTCGTATTCGGCTGCGGTGTCGACTTCTTGCACGGTTCGGGCGTCCTTCATGACGCTGACGGCGACGGGAGGATACTCGTGATCGCTCAGGAGCATGGCTGCCCCGGCCGGATCGCCCGAGCCCTTCGGATCAGGCGAAGGCATCCCCGCCACCTCGTCCAGCAGCGCATCGAAGGTGGGGTTTCCGTACGACATGAGTTCGACCGTATCCGGGTGTCGGTCGAAGACTGACCGGCGGAACGTCACGGCCCGGGCTTCCGGCCCACCGCTGAGCCAGAATGCGTCGGGAATCGACGGGTGCGGCGTGAAGCGGTGACGGGTCAGGTCCGAGCTTAGGAACGCTCGTTCGATATCGGCGAGTGCGACCGGGCTGCGAACAAGAGATCCTCCGACGGTATCGTCCACCAACGCGTTCAAGTCGAACGCTGACGGGTCGAGCGTGTCGACCTGCTCTTCGATATCCGAGATCGCTCCTTCGATGTCGCGTTCTCCCGGTTTCGTCATCGCGAGCTCGGTGATCTTCCGGCCCACCCCGTGCAGGATCGGCTGAAGGTCGCCGACAACGTGCTCGAACCAGTCGATGCGGTCCTTCAGCCGCTCGTAGACGAGCGCTTCTACCGTGTCGCTGAAGAAATAGTTGTGAATCCGGACGACATCGTACTTCTGCCCGATCCGGTCGATGCGTCCGATGCGCTGTTCGACGCGCATGGGGTTCCAAGGCATGTCGTAGTTTATGAGGACACCGCACGTCTGAAGGTTCAACCCTTCGCTGGCCGACTCCGTGCACACGAGGACGTTGATCGTATCGCCGGTCCGAAACTCCTCCTTGATGTCCTCCTTCTTGCGCAGGATCCAGCGGTCTCCATCCCAGGATTCGCCACCGCGGCCGGAGTAACAGGCGATCGTCGGTCCGTACACGGCTCGCAGGCTCTCGCGCAGGTAGTCCATGGTGTCCGTGTACTGCGTGAAGAGGATGACGGAGTCGCGCGTGCGGAAGGTCTCCGTCAACTGCGCCTTCAGGAACTCCAGCTTCGAGTCAACCGTCAGCTGGTTCAGCTCGGATATGAAGTCGTCCAGGTACGCAAGTTCCTGGTCACGGGCGCTGGGTTCCGGCATGTCCAAGCCCTCGGCGACGTCCATCCCCAGGTCGTCCTGCTCCAGATCCTCCTCCATGAGGCCTCTGGGGGCGGACGCGTCCTGCTCGCCACGGAGGAACGCTCGCCGACGCTCCAGGCTCTCCCGTGCTGCGTGGAACGAACTCGTGAGACGGCGACGGTAGACCGTCATCACGAACCCCAGGCCCGACCGCTTGTCCTCGTACTTTCGATAGAATTCGGTGATGTACTCCTCGATCCGATCGTAGAGATCCTCCTCCTCCGGCGTGAAGTCGATCCATTCGTTCTCCGGGTCGCGCTTAGGCACCCGCTCGCTCAGGATTCCGCGTTCCCGGTAGCGGTGCAGCAGGTCGCGGTTGTTGCGCCAGACGAAGCTTCGAATCGGCGTGTGGTGGCGTGTCATGCCGTCGAGGATAGCCTTCGCATCGTCGTCGAGGTCGCGGATAACCGCGTGGCTCTTGATCGTCTCGGGTAGGGTCCGGATCGTGCTCCACGTGACAGGTCCGAGCTGCTGACGCGCTTTCTCGGCGAAGGCTGGATCGATTTCACCAATGGTCTCCAGGTAGTCCTTCGTCATCTCGAGCAGAAACGTCCAATTGCGCTGCGAGAAGGGGTTTCGGAGTTCCCCGAAGAACCTCACGAAGTACTCTTCGACCGCTCCCCAGCGGCCGGCGAGGCCGAGTAGCTTCAACAGATCCCACACCTCAATTGGGCTTACCTGCATCGGCGTGGCCGTCAGCAGATAGAGGCACCGGGTTCGGTCCTTGAGGCCGGGACGTCCACCGTGGCCGCCGAGCAGCTGAAGCAGATGATTCGGCCGGCGCGACGCGCCTCCGAACTCCCTACGTCGGGCATGATGCGCCTCGTCAACGAGAACGAGATCCCATTCCGGCGCAAGCACCTCATCGCGGCGAGCCTTCCGTTTGGCGAGCTGGCTCGAGGCGATCAAATGAGGGACGCTGCCCCAGGGCGGGCCGTCCGAGTCATGGCTGTGGCCGTGCACATCTACGAGGGCGCCGTCTTCGTAGCGGGGGATGTTGAGAGCGCATTTCTCCCACAGCTCCTCCTGCCACTGCCGGACCACGCTCTTCGGCGCGAGGATGAGAGAGCGCCGAACCCGACCTGAAACGACGAGTTGTCGCAGCGCGAGCCCTGCCTCGATGGTCTTTCCCAACCCCACCTCGTCGCAGAACAAGAAGCTGCGCGGATACCGGTCCACCACAGCGTCGATCACGCGATCCTGATGGGGCCACGGGGTGACGGCACTCGTCTCCACGCCGAGGCGCGCGGCATTCAACATGAATGGAGCCGCCCGAAGGAAGCGGAACACGGCACGGGGCTTCTCCGTCCGCGGCCGCTCCAACGGATCTCGCTCGGGCGGTCGCTTCGGGGCGTACTTCAGGAGGCGTTCGCGAACGGCCCTCGGGAGCCGCAACGCGATCCAGCCATCGTCGTCGCCCTCCCAAAGAGCGTCAAAGCGGCGTTCGATGGGAGTGATGTGGTGCCCGTCGGCGGGGAGCGTCTCGGGCCCCGCGCGTCGCGGCCACGACGCGAACACGTGAAACGTCTCGAAGTTGTCCCGCCAACCCCTCTTCGATTCGTTGACGCTTCCTGTGAAGGCGAGGTGGTTGCCCTCAACGTCCGTGAAAATGCCCTCCTTGGGATGGTAGTACTCCTGGGAATCGGGGGCCGCGACCGGGTTGCCATCCGGCCCTTTCGGCAGCACGACGCGGATCTCCAGCCTTTCGTGCGCCACGAGCCAGGCGAGAATCTCCAGCCGCCGTTCGAGGGCTGGATCGGCTTCGTCATCGTTGGCGTCTTTGGTATCGAAGCCGCGAAGCATGGCGCGCTCGACGACGCTATCTCGGAGGGACTCGCCGCGTAGAACGGCATCCACATCCTCCGATACCAGTTGCGCCCCGCACAGGAGCTGCATGGAACCACCGTTCTCGACCAACCTGCCGACGCCAGCCGCCGCCACCGCGAGCGACTCACTCGTGAAGTAGCCTGTCGCGCGGCGGTACAGCACGCTCCGCTCCAGCGCTGGCAGGTAGAAGTCGTGCAGGCGGTCGTCGACCGGCCCGTAGGAGAATCTGAACGAGAAGGAGGGGAGGGATCCTCCCTCGCCAGAACCTGAGTTCAACTTCCGGCGCGCCCGACCACTGCCTCAGCACAACACGGCGGCAGACGATGGAACATGGCGTAGCAAGTCGTAATCATCGGGATCATCGCTCTCGTCGACACCCACGGTTCGTTAGCCAGCGACGCACGGCGGCACCCGCTGAGCGCGCGGCAATTCTCGGCTCTTCCGGCTGCCGACGTCAACCTTCGATCACGGCGACGGCAGTTTCTCCAGCAGGCCCGGTATCGCCTCCTGCCATTCAAGGCGCTCCTCGATGTCCCGGCGGCGTGTCGCCACGTAAGACAAGGCTTGGGAAACATCGTATCGCGTTCTTGCACGTCCGGGAGAACCGGGGACCCGAACCAAGCGTCTGACTGGTATCCTGGTGGCCGGATCTCCCGTGAAACGTTCGATCTCGACGTCATGCCCGCTGTCACAGATGTGGAACACGCGCGCAGCGGCCTTCGTGCGCCAAGCCTTGGTGACGGCCTCGTCGGCCCAAGCGGAGACGTCACGGACTTCGACTTCCTCGCCTTGCCAACGTCTAATCCTGTCACGGTCCGATTCAACCGATCTTAGAGCGTCCCGAATCGCGGGTCTGATCCGGGTGAGATCGAGGCCCCGGCTGTGTCTGTGCCGGATGTTGACCTTCGCCTTGCCGATTACCAACCCATTCGCGCAAACAAATCGGAGCCAGCCGAGAGTGATCACGAGACTCGCCCGCCCGTCGACGGCGTTGAAACACTCAAGCCGCAGGCCAAGGGGCTTGTCTTGAAAATCATGCATACCGTAGCGCTCGGGAAATCGGATTCGTAGGTGCATCAACTCGTCCAGCTCCGACAGGCCGATTTCATAGCGGAGTTCATGGGGCGAGAGGTTCTCGGCAGAACAGATTCCGTCTCGGCAGAGTCTTGCGATGTCCAAGTGCTGTACGAGTCGGTAACTTCGCGAGACGATGCCGACTGGCATGGGAGCCTCTCCCGCCAGCGGCCTCCGCGTAACAGCCCACAGGAATGGGTTGGCGGACTCGCCACCGGTCGGATCGAATGGCACCGTGCCATCGCCGACCGCCGGAACGGCTGTGAACGGCCTGAGGTCGAACTCGGGGATGAGACGCTTCAAGTCCTCCCATTCGCCGCGGTGGTACGTCACGGCGCGGGATCGCCAGTGAGACTCCGCGGCCGGCGTCATGTCTGACGTACCACTCAGAGGCCAAGGCTGGTTTGGCCGACCTCCGGGGCGGGATCGGGCGGCGCATCGAGGTCCTCGAAGAAGGCGAGCCGGAGTTGTTCCAGGGACCGAGCCTCGGATCGCACGAACTCTCCCTTCTTCCTCACTCGCGGAACGGCCTGTACGAGCGCGGCCACCAGAGCCCTGAACGTAGCGTCACGAAGGAACCCATTCCGGGTCAGGAAGACATCCGCGGACCGCGGACCCTCGTCTTCGTAGAGAAGCATGGCCGTGTGGGCGACATCGATCCAAGTCGAAAAGGGATCTGCGTCCGGATCGACCCGACCGCGGCCACGGCGGCGAGCCGGCGACAGCAGTTGAACGCTGGCGCCCTTCTTGGCGAGGAGGCGGTTTCCGGCGATGAGATCGGCGTCCAGATCGAGCCCCAGGGCCAGCGCCAGCTTGCGAGCCTCGTCGGCCGGGAACTCGGCCGCCTTGAAAGCGTCCCACGCCATCAGATACCAATCCGTGGGCGGATCGAAACGCGTATCGCGACCGAGGAGCCCGCGCTTGCGCAGTTCCACGACCTCCGCTCGCGCCAAGTCGAGCGCCACGTCGGGTTGCAGCGGCTTCGGCTCCCCGGTGCGCTCATCCACCTCGGACGTCAGTACCGGCCAGTGCTCCGACAGAATCGCCAACGTGGGGCCGAAGGTGGAAATGTAGAGATCTACGCCCGAGATCCCCTGCGCCTGGAGCCGTTCCGCCGTCTCTCGTGCCGTCCGGCCCACACGGCCGCGCAGATCGTCCCACCACGCGGGTTCGGCTCCAGCCGGACGCTTGCGGCAGGTGAGCATGATCGTACTCTTGGCGGCGTTCTTCTTCGCCTGATGGAGCGAGTGGTCACTCTCCGTATGTACCGGCCACGAGGATCGGATCGCGAACCCTGCGTTCAGCAGAGACGTGGCAAGCGTATCCCACGCCTCCACCTTCTTGTGCGTGAACATGACGGTCAGGACGCCGTCGTCGCTGAGCACCCGATG
The DNA here is from genome assembly GCA_022820995.1 of Gemmatimonadota bacterium. GTDB lineage: Bacteria > Gemmatimonadota > Gemmatimonadetes > Palauibacterales > Palauibacteraceae > Palauibacter. The sequence goes on from JAJEEM010000057.1 coordinate 81,936, forward strand.
GGCTTCGCGGAAGGCCGCCGCCATCTTCCGTTCGTAGTCGGCGTGGGCAAGTTGCTTCTTCTTACGCTTTAGGCTTGCGAAGCGGGCCGGACTGGCCACCGCCTCGTCGTCCTTGTTGGCGAGCTCGTCCACGAAGAGATCTGGATGCACATCATCAAGAGCACGCTTGAGCCAGACGTAGAAGAAGTCCGACAGCTCGCCGTACATGACGTTGTCGTAGTATGGCGGATCGGTCACGACGAGATCTACGCTCCCATCGGGCATGTGCCCGAGGTCCGCAGCCGACCCCCTTGTGACCTGAACCGGCAGGGCTGTCTTAGTCCGTTCGAACATGCGGTGTGCGGGTGCGGCTAGTTCCGCGATGCCGCGGTATGCGTCGCACACCTGGTCGATCGCCCAAGGGAACAGATTTTTCGACGCGTCAAATTCACCATACGTCCATTTGAATGAATAATCGTGCCGATCAAAAACGCTGCGCATTACGGTCCGCTTGACGTGCCAACTGGCGAGATATGCGTTGTAGTTCACGGCCTTGCTGAGCGCGAACCCGAGGTATGTGATCACGGCCCTCGCTCGATCCGGCGGCAATTCTCTCTCGATTGCCGGACGTAATTCGTGTAGTGCTTCCAAGTAGCTGCACAGCGACAACAGCTGCCGCGGCGAGAACATGTCCTTCCAGCGAGACATTCCGTATTGGTGCGGCCTCATGTCGTTCGCGACGCTCGGATACATCTCTGTTGGTACCCAGCCTCGCGACTCCCAGCCTGGCAGTTCTTCCCGCAATCGGGCTTCCGCGCGGTTCACGGCTTCCATGTCCGCCCTGGTTGGTGACCGGAAATCGAACCCGCCGCCGATCTTCTTGATGGCCACGCAGTAGAGCTGCGATCCCATTCGACCGGCCTGCGCCTCCGCTTTGATGTAGTCACCGTCAACGACTTGCCCTAGGGCCCAAGGTGAACGCCCCTTGCCTCGTCGTACGGTTCCGTTGCCGGGATCAAATCCGTCGCGTTCGATCTCATCCGCGCTCAAAATCTCAAACCGGGCCTCATCCGCCGTGGGATCAAACACCGGACGGACAGCCTGTCTTTTTGACGCCGACCGGGTAAGCCACCAGTTCGGCACGAGGGGAATCGGTTTGCCCGTATACGGACAAGCCACGACCCGCGCCCAAAGATATGCAACGCCAACGGCTACCTGTTGTTCGGCTGTCGGAGAAAAGAAGGGTCGCAAACGATCTTGGATACGATCACAAAGGCGCGTGCCATATCTTCGAATATCATCCACGAGCGTCGGCCCGAACCTAAAGGGTGCATCGAGCGTCCCCCGAAGAATCGCGCACGCAACCGGGTTCAGTTCGTTAGCTTGAGTGTCGAGACCATAGCGCATTGCCTCGAATGGTATCGATCCGCCTCCGGCGAAAGGGTCAAGGAGAACCAACCGACGTTTTCCCCAGGTGTGCTGCAGCAGATCTTGGAACTGCCTCAGATTCTCGTGGGAGGGACTTGCCGTGAACGCACGATTGTGTGTGTACGGGTTTTGGATACGCTCGCCGGTCTCACGCGCTGCTTCAAGCTGCCTGCGACCGTCCACGGGATCGCCGTATATTCCGCATAGTTCGATGAACCACTTCTGATATTCTTCCGCTGATCGGAAGAATCTCTCTCTCTCTCTCTCGCAAGAATCGTGCCAGGTTGCTGCTCCATGTGGGCAGCATGCTTGCCAGTATCACAGCGCGACTCGCAACCAGCGGGCGGCGGGCCCACCAAATGTGCAGTCGATTTGGCGGCGGGTGCTGGCCGGTGCTCACTTCTCGCATGGCTTCGCATCCGATCATGTCGAGCGGAAACCAATCCTCGATCAGCATCTTCGATCGGCTGGACACGTTCATCATCCTTCCGGTTGTGGGGTGCCGTGAAGCACGCCGGTAGCTCCCCGTATGCGGGCAGCAAGCTGCCCAACATTGAAGCACGACTGGCGATCAACGGGCGGCGGGCCCACCAGACATGCAAGAAGTAGAGCGGAGGCAGGGCGCTGGCTGCACCGCGCTCACGCATCGTTTCGGCACCGATCGTTTCGATCGGAAACCACTCTTCGATCAGCGTCTTCATCCGACTTCCGATCGGTTAGGGTTAGCTTTGGGAGCACGAGGTCGGTGATTCGAGTCCAGCCGCCTCGGTCTTACTCTTGCCGACCTTCCAGCCATTCCCTCCAGAAATGGAGACCCGTAAACAGCATGATCGCGCCCCCAACAAGCACGTAGAACACCACAGCAACTTCCCACGGAATCTTGCCCGCCGCCGCCGCGAACCCCGGGGTCGCCAGTACCAACGCCGCCCACGTCATCGCCACCCACTTGAACAGCTTCATCGCAACCTCACCTGTCCAGCCAGGTCCCTCTCGTCACTCATCGGACAGCATGATTCGCAGGGCGCGTACGTGCCGGCGCCCGGCACCGGTCGTGGCCTTGCTGAACCAGTAGTATGCCTCTTCGTTGGCCATGGTGGCGATCCCGTCGGCGATCTGCTCGACGCGGCGTGGTTTCGTCAGTGGCTTGAGGGCGAAAAAGAGCAGGCCGAGTCGAACGGCATCCTCCTCGTGCAGGTGAAACGGCGCTCGGCGGCGCGGAGTGAGATCGGTCGGCCGATATCCCGCGCGGCGGATCGCGCCCAGAACCTGATCCATGATGGCTCTCAGCGGATCGCCCCACACGCGAACAACCAGTTCCCCATCGGCCTCGACTCCATCGGAAACCGTCGCCCGGCGCAACAGCGCCAAGCCGTATCCGGCGTCATCTCGCGCTACAACATGAAGGTCGAGCGTGGGTACCGGCCGCGGACCAGATGCGGGAGCGGGGCGACGGGCAAGCGGAGATGACGGCAAAGCGGGCTACCCGGCCGGGGGCGTCGCCGCCCCGTCCGTTTCCTTCAGTTCCGTCGCCGAGACTTCGATCCGACCCAAATCCAGCTGGACAAGCACGTCCCGCATCGTCTGGTAGTCGGCGGATTCCGTATCGAGACCGGCCGCGTAGGTTGCGGTCAGCACGAGGCTGATCTTCGTCTTAGCCGCCTCTTCAGCCTGGGTCTCGAGCACCGACCGCAGCCGCTTGTAGCGGGCCCAGTCCCCCTTGAAGTCGACCTGGAGCGAGCCTGCCTCACCTTTCTCGCCGAACTCGGCGGTCATGACGTGCATGATCGCGTACTCTCCCTTGGGAAACTGGGGCACGGCCAGCGCCAGCGACCGCATGTCGGAGAGACCCTCGCAAGTGATCACCAGCTTCCCGATGAGTTGCCGTTTAGCGTCGTGGAACTCGTCCTTGATTCGCTGGAAAACCCTTCCGGGGGCCGCATTCTGCGTGGAGACAAGTCGGGTCGTCGTGATTCGCGGATCGGGCTCGTCGCACGAGCATTCCACCTCCTCGCAGAGAGGGCACTCTTGAGGAGACGGCTCATCCGGCTCAGGGAACAGCCGTTCAGCCGCACTGAGCGTGTACAACATCGCATCTTCGGAGATCTCGACCAACGGAGCTTGGGAATCTTTGCCGTAGGGACGGGCATCGGTCCCATCGTGATACACCCAGACCCCGTGGCGACACCCGTCCTTGATCGTCCGCTTCAGCTGGTTCGGGTCGAGGATGATCTTGAGACCGAGGCGCTTCCCGAACTCGCGTCGCAGATCGTCGGTCGACATCTCCTCGCGGCTGCTGATCCACGCTTTCGCCCTCACGTACTGCGCGCTGAGCGGAGGATCGTCGCCTGTCAGAACCTTCTCCAGACTGCGTAGAGTGCTCACCAGCGCCGATGTCTGGTCCCTGCTCACCCGACCCTGCTCGGGAGCCGCCAGCGCTTGGTACGCCAGACCGTCGGACCGTCGCGGAGCATCGGCGCTCGGATAGAAGAGGTGCCGGTACGCGCGCGTGATCCCCACTCGGACCTCGAGTTCGGCCGCCTCGCCCATCGATCTGAGCCGCTTCTGGTGTTCGCGGCCGAACTGGGTCATTCGGTCCCGGTCTCCGACGATGCGCCGGATGGCCATGTGCCGCCGGGCGAGGTCGACCATCCTCTCCGACGCGGCACGGTCCGCTACGAGGAACACGATGTTGTTCTTGAACGTCCGCGGACTCTCCGTCGTTCCGGCGTAGCCGAACAGCTTCCGCACCAGGTCCGGCGGCTCGGGCCGTCCACCCGTATCCACGTCTACCGAACACGCTTCGAAGTGTGGCACGGCCAGTTTCGGGGCGGCGGAGTCGTCCGGGAGGTCGGCGGCTTCGGCCGGGAAGTACAGGGGGTCGAATGTGCCGCGCCGCCACACCTGCTTGATTCGCCGGTCGATCTCGTCCTTGGCGGCCACCAACCCGACGAGAGCAAGCTCGTCCTGCACTACCTTCTCGAGGCTGGGCTCGGTCTTGAAGAGGTATTGTCGGCCATCCCAGTGCAGGAACCAGAAAGCCTCCCCGGTCGCCCCCCGTTCCTCACCCTGCGCGCGGGCAAGCGTCTTCCGCAGAAGTTGCGGATCGTCGCCGGGCTGTACGGTGGCCACGAGGAGGTCCGGTAACTCCACGCCCGCAGCGATGCCACGCGTCAAGCTGTGGACGAAGATCGACGTGGCGAGGCGACGTCCGTACGGCGGTTTGTCTTCGCTCAGCCATCGCTCGTCCAGTTTCTCCGCGTGTGCTGGCGCGCCGGATCGACCGCTGCTGATGTCAGCCTCGGCCACCGCTCGGAATGCGGGACGGTCGAGTCGCGAGGTGAGATCGTTCAGGATGCCCTCATCGCCCAGATCGATATGGAACGGTGCGATCGTCCGGGCATCCGGTGGACTCTTATCCCAAAGGCGGCGGATCATGCGAGCGAGCAGCCGCAGGGCTCCGCGTGTCTTTTGGAAGTGGGGGATGGTCGCCGTCTTGCGGGTCAGGACGGTGAAGAGTTCTGGATGAAACGGGTAATTCTCGACCATCTCGTCGTGGAAATCCGCCCGCAGCGCGCGCTCCGGTATCTCCGCTCCGCGCTCTGAGAGTTCCCGGTAGCAGGCCGCGTAGGCGTCGGCCGTCTCTTTGGCCGCGGCCTCATCGAGCGACTCGAACAGCCGGTGCCGCACGATCGGCGCGATTTCCGACTCGGCGGCGGGGGTGATCACGCGCTCGTGGCGAGCCGATACCTTGTGTGCCTCATCGAGCTCCTCGATGAGCATCTCGGTCTCGGCACCGAAGGCGTCCTTGGAGTCCGCCAGCGTGAGCACGAGCGAGATGTTGTCCCGGCTGGCGGCCAACTCGATCAGTGTCATGAGGAATGCGACGGTCTGTTCGGCCAGGTCGCTCTGCGCATTTGCGGTCGGTACGGCCTTCGCGACCCTCAAGTAGCGCGCGATTTCGTCCAGCATGATCAGCGTCGGTTCTTCACCCACGACGCGTTCCAGCGCCTGTGTACCCGGGGCCGTCAACGCCTCGTCCGACCTGCGAACGTGTTCGTACGCCGTGGCGCCACCGGACGTGTCCGCACGTTCGCCAAGTTGCCACGCCAATTCACCCCACAGCGTCCGCGTGCGCACACCGCCGTGGTCGATTCCCTCTGCGGGATCCAGATCGGATCCGACCACCCCGGTCACCGCCCACTTGTCTTCGGGCAGCCACTCCAGACCGGGAACGATGCCGTCTCCATTCACTCCGTGTCCCGTGTTTCCGGCGTCGAGCGCCGCCCGCCCACCCCCGTTTGCGAGGTGATAAAGGGCAATGAGGTTGTGCGTTTTCCCGCCCCCGAAGGAGGTCTCGAGACGCACGAAGGGGCTGCTCGCTGGCTCTTGGCCCGACAGCCGCCCCAGCACTTCCCGCGTGACGGTTCGCAATCCCTCGGTCGGGAAGGTGTTTCGGAAGAAGACGGCGGGATCCTGGTAGGCGGCGTCCGCCTTACCCTCGACCACATCTCGGAGGCGCGCCGCAAACGTGTCCTCGGTAAGGTCGCCCGCCAAGACCTCCGGGCGAGGCCGGCACGTGTCGAAGATTGGTCTCATTTTGGGGATCGTTGGACTCCGCTGGCGTAACGTCCTCGGCGCCGGCCGCACCCGAACTCGAGGACGATCCTGCGATTGGCGCGGCGGCGGCCAACATGCTACGAACCCCGGCACCGGAAGCGCCAGCCATCCGGGCCGCGTCCAGTGGGACGCGGGACGGCAGCGATGATGCGCGCGTATGATCGTGGTACGAATACCGACTGTTCTGATGCGGTAATCACCTGACATCTGCCCCCAGCAAAGGAGGACAGTGGCCCTCCGGCCTCCGCCCAGGGCAGCTGAGAAGGACCCAAACGACTCAACGGCCGTGGCGGAGAGACGATTACCGCCGCCCAGGCCACAAAGATAGGCTGGAGCGATCACGGTTCCCCAGCTGCCCACGAAATCATGCACCGCTCCAGAAGCGGTAGAGGATTCTTGCGCAGCGCAGTTAACCAAGGTCCTCGCTCGTCACGTGGTAGGACTATCGACGCCCGCATCAAGTCGCGTCGATCCCAAGGTCCAAGCTCGTCGATACGGGCTCGCTGCGATCGGGCCCAAGCGACATCTCGCAACGCGATCGCTGCCGTTGCCGCCGCCGTAAACTCACCCGACTGGTACACCCAATGCCGAAAGCGCGGCTGCTTCAACAGAGGTTTCGATCGCGCGACCAACTCGGCCAGCCACATGCGACCGAATGGGATCGCCGCTGTGGCCGAGTCGGCGCAGAGTTCGTGAATACGGTCGGCATTGAACTCCAAGAAACCTCGGGTGCTCACGTGATCCAGGTAGGCAACGACGTCATTCAGGACCGGTGCGAAGGAATCGAAGTGCTCAAGAAGAAGTGGAACGATGGCACGAAGCCGGTAGCGCCGACACGTTCGCAGCACATGCCGTGCTACCCCCAAATCGAGCTTCTCCATCTCGCACAGGCGTTCCATGAGATCCACTAGGCGGTCGCGTCTCACGCTTGGCGATTCGTCTTCGCCCGAGCCACCTGATGATTGAGCAGGATCGGCCGACTCAACATGTCCGTAGTGCGCGGCGATCGTGTCGATGACGCCGTGTAGTTGCCGACGACGAAGCTCGGTTGGTGCGTCCAAGTGGTTGGTGACGAACGCGTTCGATTTGACCAAGAACGTTTTTGCGGGTGCGAGGGTCAGGCGGTGGGTCGAGTAGAGTTATACGGTTAGTTCCCGAAGCAGCGCGTCCAGCTCCTCGCGGGAGTCAGCAAAGAGTCGAAAATCATCAACATATCGAGTGTGTGTCGCCCCGGCGTTGGCCAAAAAAGCGTCGATGTCAGCGAGGATAGCTTCCGCGAGCACAATCGAACTCGCCGGGCCCACCGGAATCCCCGTGGATGTTTTCGAGTTTAGCCGCAGCAAGAACGTCTCGGCATCGGCACCAAGAGCCGCCGCTTCGCCGCCAGCTGTCTCCAGGGCGTTGCGCACTCGATGAACGGAGATCTGGTTGTAGAAGTCCGAGATATCTGTCACGAGGACCCAGTCATACTCCTCCGCTAGCTCACGACTGCGAGTCGCGTATGCGTCAAACCCGTTGCCGGTCGCGAAGAAGTTGCCGCGGTCCTTCTCTAGTTCGAGGCGATAGGAACAAGCGACACGGTCCGCAACCGGAGCGCGACTGCCCTCGATCAAGTCGGCTGACGCCGCGCCAAGGGCCGTGTACGCGAGAGCGTTTAACGGATCGAGCTGGTGGACAACGCGATATGATCCATCCGGCCGGGGAGCCGCCCGGAGACGAGGCGTGCTGACAGGAAGCTCGCCCAGGTCGGTGGAGCCCAGGTCACCGACCACATCGGGCCAACAAGCCCAAAGGGCTCGAAACTCCGGGCGTCTCGGGAAGAAGTCCGAATCCCAGTACTTTCGGATATGGCGTCGTGCGAACTCCAGGGAATCCAGCGGTAGTTTAGCCACGCGGTTATGTCTACTACACTGCCCGTCCCGCGTCGAGGGGGAGGGGCGAGCGATTCGACGGTCTGACTTGCAAAGCGCTTGAGGGGCTGGCCGTCGGAGCGGGCACCTGTTCTGAATCGGGACAACTCTCGGCTGCGATCTTCACGCGCCACCGATTGGCGCGGAGTCTGGTTGCGTGATCCGGGCCGGGTCAGTGGCGGCCGCCTCGGGTCAGGTGACGGTGATGTCACCACGTCTGGGGTGCCAATCGATCCCCGCTTGAAGCAACGGAGAGTCAGGTGTCACAGAAAACACCTCAACACGCAAACGAGCGAGCTGCGAACCGATTCTTGGACCGCGTGGACGACTCCGGCTTCTGGGAATCGATCGATCTGCGCTTCTGTGCTGTCCGGAATGGCCGCCGTTGGGTGAACCTCATCACGCGCGGTTTTCTCGATCATCGATCGTCCCGGTCCGTCCCCAAACTGTCGCCGGTCGACCGGCGAGACGTCCGCGCTTGGCAGGTCGTTCGTCCGGTGGCGGAACTGCCCGATGTGGTGCGCGGAATCGCCGGTGGCATGGCGAAGCTGCGCCCGCGCTTCGTCAGGTACGTCGATGAGTCGGGTCAGCCTACGGTTAATCTGAGATACAGCTTCAGCGAGTTGGCCGCCTCGTACCGGACTGCCGAGTACGACGCGTGGAGCTGTCACTCGCTCGTGGGTTTTGGTTCCTCGATCTTCGATGCCGTGAAACAAGGGGGTCACGATCCGTTCGAGTTGGACGGCATGATCCGCAGCGGGCGGAACGCCTACGATGGCCTGCCGGACCTGGTGCGCAGGTTCTGCGCGAGGCCCGGAGGCCTGAAGGTCCAAGGCAGCACTACCGTCGTCGAGTTGATCGCGCCCCTTGCCGCGCGCTTTGATCGCGAGAGTGTAGCGTCTACGCCCGAACGCGTGACCGTCGCCGTGCGGGCTGCCTCGGATGTCTTCGTTGCGAAGGCAGAGTTCGGTTGGACCCTGGGGACGTCGGGAGAGCCTCTCCGTCACGGATCAACCAAGCTCGTTGAACACGCATGGAAACAGGAGGGAGCTGCTCTCCGTTCCCAGCTGCACATTCCGATTCGAAAAAGACGATGACACCGCAACGCTCTTCCTTCTCATCGGAGACAGGTGCGTAGACTGCGTGTCCGTGCCCCTGACGGGCTCCAATCCGCGGATGAGAGCGCACGATGTCTTCGACCGACGCGGTCACGAGTTCATCGAGAAGCTGCGAGACGACGAATGGCGGAAGGCGAACGAGTTCGAGACCGCCGTTGGTCTGCTCCTCTTCTTCCTGGGATTCCAAGTAGACCCGCTGAGCGCTCAGCAAGGGAGAGAGGCAGCTGTAGATCACCTGGCTCACGATCCCGCCTCTTCCATGATTCTCGCCGTCGAGTGCACGGTCGGGCCACCGGACGGGGGCGGCAAACTGGGCAAGCTCATCGCTCGCTCGGATTACCTACGCACCCAACTCCCTGACAACGAAGTGGTCGCGGTCCTTGCGACAGCCAGACCGCGCGCGGAGCTATCCGAGGTCGAGGTGGACAAGGCGTCGCGTGATGATGTTGTACTTCTGGCACAGGAAGATCTTCATGAACTGTGGATCGCCGCGCAGGCTGGTGAGACCGGTGGCCAGATGGTCCGGAGGCTTCGGAACCAGCTTGTCGAAGACAGGCTTCGACGGGCTCAGCGGCCAGTCACCTGATTCGGCGCAAGACGCGCAGCGCAGAAGGGCCCTCAGCGAAGTAGGGAGGTCAAGCCACCGGCGCGAGAAGAACGTGTGGTTGCGCAACGGTGCCATGACGCAGCGCTCGACGTGCTGGGCGGCGGCTCCGCGTCACATCGACGAACGTGTAGTTCGAGGCCGCCAGCACACCGACGAAGACCACCGCGTCGCGCACCTCGCCGGTGCGTCCGTCGACAACCGCGAACTTCGGGCCCGCGTAGTCGACGAACGCCTTCTCGCCCGCCCGGTACACCTGGCGCAGCACCACGTCCAGCCGACCCCGCCACAGCCGGTAGCGGTCGCAGAAGCGGCTGTACCCGTAGCCGTCGGGATGCGCCGTCCGGTACTCCAGCCACAACAGTCTCAAGGTGACGCCCTTGTGGCGCCGGAGTTCGCGGTGCACCCGGCTCCAGTCCGGCTCGGGACGGGGAACCCGCGAGGGCGGAGCCGGCGGGAACAGCGCCGCCTCCAGCGCGGCGTCGTCCATCCCCTCCGGCAGCGGCCACGAGAGCCCGGCCGCCCTCGCCCGGCCCGCGTAGTCGCTCACCGTGCTGTTGGCGACGCCCAGCGAGGCGGCGATCTCGCGGTGGCTGCGCCCGAGTTCGTACTTCAGGCGCAGCAACTCTCGGATCTTGCGCATGGACAACCTCTTCTGCGACACCCTCTCCCTCCTCGTCTGCAGGGACCCTCCGCGAGAGGGAAAAAGGGGGCCGCTACAGCAGGTTCTCCGGCACCGCTACTCGCTCACTCCAGGGGTGATCGGCGTGCGTCGGAATCACTGATCGGCATGCACTGGAATCGGTGATCGGCAGGCGTCGGAATCCGCACGTGATCGAAGCCATGAGGTCCCGCCTGTCTCCCGCCGCCCTCCTTTTGTGCGTCTGCTGCTAACCGCCTGCGAGGGTCCCCCGCAGGAACAGGCTGAGGTCGCCGCTACGGATACACCGTCCTCGAAGGGAGCCCCCTCCCTGCCGACTCGGCCAGCATCCGGCTCGACGCGAGTGACCCCAACGTCGGGGTGTGGCAGGACCGGAACATCTCGGGGGATCCTCCGCGGGAATCCGGACCCATCGAGGTCGGACCCGTCGTCACCTTCTATCGTGCCCCCCAACCAGCCGCAGATTCAGCTCTCTTCGCGGCGACGTGGGGTCGATGGTCAGGGTCGTGACGCGGTCGGGAAACAGGTCGGCGAGGCTCAGCGAAGCGTCAAGCGCGTCCCGGTCCACGTCTTCGTCCCTGCCAAGCACCACCAGTTCGATTGGAACGCCGGATGGCAGCCAGCACACTCTGTAGAAGCCGGTCGAGCTGCTTTTTTCCGTCCAGCGGCTCCGCTGGCCTTCGAGGTTCAAGGTGCGCGGATCCCTGACCCTGGCGAAGAGCCGAGGGTCGACTGCCCTCGTCAGCAAGTGAAGCGTCGCGTCCTCGAGCGGGTTTCCGTCCGTGTCCGTCACCCTCCCGGTTAGAATGCCCGTTCGCCAGGCTGCGTTGCCGGCAGCGGAGACCAGGGGAACACCGGGTGGGCCATTTCGACCGCAAACCGCGGAAAGGACGTCGCTCAGCGGGGGCGCTTCGAACCGGATCTCAACCATGCTGTCGGCATCCGGTCCCATTTCCACCTCGACGGACTCGGACTCGTACCACAGTGGCTCCAGGTACGGATGCGTGAAGTGGAGCGCGTAGGTGCCGACGCCCAGGTGATCCAGCTCGAATCGTCCTTCGGCATCCGTTTCCGTCTCCGTGCCGGATCCCTGCACGTAGACACGGGCGTTCGGCAGTCCAACGCCAAGCGAGTCGACGACGGTCCCCACGACGCGCCTCCCCCGCTGTCCTTCAAAGACCACGCCCGCGTCGCCATGGGCCCGAAGCACCTCGCCGTGCGTGATGGCGACGCCCTCCAAGGTGGCTGAGGGTTGGCCCGTAAGGGGGTGCTCGGTCTCGCCCGCCGTGAACATTCGGATGTTCCACGAGGTGACGATCCAGGTGCCGTCCGGGAGGCGGCGGAAGCTCACCGTGCCGCCGGGGGACGCATCCATCAGCCAATCGGGCACGGGAAGGTTCACGTAGCGATAGTCCACCCGCTGGAGTTCCGCCGTCTCCGCATCGAGCCACATCGTCCCCGAGATGTCCGCCACGTTCCGGTCCGGCAAGGGCTCGAACTCCAACCCGACAAGTCGGCCGGCTCCGGACCGGATCCGCAGGCAGTGCGTGTCGAGAAACGGATCGGAAAGAAGAACTCCGGCGTCGGGACCCCAGAAATCCGACGCATCGGCCGAGAACCTTGCGAATCCTCCGTGCACGAGAGAGTCGGCTGCGCGGGCGACGTACGGTACGGACACGAGGGCCTGCCCATAGGCGCGATCCTCGGCCTCCACTCTGAGTCCGCGTTCGTCGAGAAACCGCTTGATACCCAGCATCTCGTACCGGTAGAGACCTCGCTCCTGCGTCCACTCCGCCGCGGCGAGTGCCTTGCGCGCCTCGTCCCATACTCTGGCGACGGCCTGCCCCTCCTCGGGGCGCAGATGGCACTGGGGATGGACGGACACGCTGATTTCCGCCAGCGAAATCGCCTCGATGGGCGCGGCCATCTGCACCGTCAGGGTGTCGCGGGTGGAGATCCTGAAGAATGCCGAGTACGTGGTTCCATACCCGATCCGCTCGGCTCGCAACCGGTATTCGCCGGGGGAGGGGACCCGCAACTGGAACACGCCTGTACCGCTCCGCGTGAGCATCCGCTCGACGCCGCGGCCGTCCCGGTCCACCAGGGTGATCATCGCCCCCGCAATGGCCGCGTTGTCCCCCTCGTCGACGAGCCTGCCACGCACCACCTGGCCTTGCATGGCCGACGCAACTGCGCTCTGGAGCACGACCAGTGCGATCGTTGCCGTCGTCAGGCGGATCCTGCCACGGCCGGCGGGCATGGCGCCTACCCCTCTTGTGTCAGCGAGCGATCTCCGCATGCCGGGCAAGCTATGCCCACAGCAGGTATAGCCCAACCCTGGAGCAAGGAGGTGAAGTGGATGATGTGTACGTGGTGGAGCGCGCGGTCGAGGATCGCGGTGGTGAGGATCTCGTCGCCGGCGAAGATCTCGGGCCAGTCGCGCACGTGCTTGTTGGAGGTGAGGATGATCGAGCCCTTCTCGTAGCGAGCGCTCACGAGGCGGAAGAAGAGGTTGGCCTCCTGGCGGTCCGAGGGCCGGAAGCCCACTTCGTCGATGACGAGCAGCGCGCTGTTCAGGTAGCGCTTGACCTTGAGCCTTCGGGGAGGGACCGCCGCGCCTCCCTTGAGCACGTGCATGAGGTCATCGAGGAGGAAGTGGATGGTGCCGAACCCGTTCTTGATGGCCTTCACGCCGAGCGCCACGGCGAGGTTCATAGGCCGGGCCGTGGCCGCGCTGGCTGGCGATCAGGACGTTTGCCGGTGGACCGGACAGGTACTCGTGGCGGCCGCGCTCGCCGAACACTACGGCTTTGCGGACATCGATGGGCGGTCGCCCCGGCCGCTCACGCTGACCGACGTCTGACGCAGGAGCAACGCGGCGCGGCCTATCGGCTGCGCTCAGAACGAACGATCCGGAAGCCCCGGAGCCGGAACAAGTCAACCAAGCAGGAGGTGAAGACCGCAGCCTGAAGCGCTGACCTCGGCGAGGCCGGGTGTCAGACGAATACCGTACTTGTACAACCTGTCCACCCCCCTTGGTCAACCCAAAAGTTGTGGCAAGTCCTTCCGGAGCTTTACCGCCAGCGGATGCGTCGGGAATCGTCGGATCGCTTCTCTCCAGGTCGACACGGCAGCTGTTTCGTTTCCGGAATCCCAGTGCACGCCGCCGAGGTTGAACCAAGCGAGATCGTAATCTTCATCCAGCGCCAGAGCCTGCTTGTAGGCGTCGATGCATCCCTGAACGTTACCGATTCCCTCATAGGCGACAGCCACCTGGAACCAACTCTTGGCGTCTGGTTGATGTTCCAGCGCTTGCGGCAGCAGGACATCGATCGCGTCGTCAAATCGCCGCAGGAAATTCAATGCCGTGCCCAAGCAATAGCCGTACCTGTTCGGTGACAGTTCGAAGGCTCTACGGTAGCACTTTTCGGCCTCCGCCCAATCTCCTGCTGCCTGGGCCCAGTGCCCGACCCGATCCCAGAGGAAAGCGGCGTCGGGGTCTCCATCCGCAGCCATGATCTCGACGGTTTGCCTGAACCGCTCGTAGTTCCACCCAGTGTTCTCACCGCTTTCGAGAAGGTCGTAGATGCAGCGGAGCATCTCCTTCTTCGCTGGAAGATCGTCCGCGAACTCCTTTACGTAGGCGCCCCAGAAGGAGGCCGCGAACCGCGCCGCCCCGACCGATGATCTCCCGTATGTCGCTACCAACCTCGCGCACCACGGCCTTATCCATGGCGGCCTAGGCTCCGCGTGGAGTAGTGTGCGAAGTTCCCGAAATGCTTCCTCAAGCCTTTGTTGCTTGAACAAGATCTCGGCGCGCCACCCCTGCACAGGCGGCGACGTTACGGCAGAGCCCTTACGCCACACGATTTCGTCGAAATGCTCCAAGGCGAGATCGAGATCGGCATCTGTGTGTCTGTAGTGCCAAAGGCCCAGCGCGAAATGCGCTTCTGCCAGGTTTGGATCTAGCTCCAGAGCTCGTTCGTAAAGGGCTCGGGCCGCATCTAGGTCGTTCAGTTCTTCCATCGTAGTTCCAAGGTTCTTGTAACACTGGGCGGCCACACGCGGTGATTCGCTCAGAAGGCTCAAGGCAGCACTGTAGGCATCCCGCGCCTTTTCGTACTCTTTGAGCGCTGCCCAGCCGTTGCCAACGCAGTAGAGGGTCGAACCTCGCGAGAGTCGGTTTCCATCGACGGCGTTGCTTAAGGCATCGATGCCTTCGCGGATGCGGGTCTCGTCGCACTCCATCCCGTTGACTCCGAGGTTGATCTCTGCCATGTAAGCCAGCAGAAACGTCTCATCCGAAGAACCCAAGACCGCGCGGAACTTGTCGAAGGATTGGCTAATGGCTCTATCGTGACCGGCGTCATATAGCTCCACCAACACCATTCCTGCTTGCTTCGGATCAGCCGGAACCGGCAGGTCGATTGCCCCCTCCTCTTGAACGATGCTCAAGGTTTCGGGAGGCTTGGTTGCCAAGTTCAATCGACGATCTCTCTCCCCCCTTGCCGCAGCGACGACGAACTCCTTCAGGGATTGCTGGAAATCCTCGTCGAATGTCTCCCTGAATCGCACCGTGAGCGATTGCTGATCGTATGGATCCTTGCCGCCGTGCTCGTATTGACGTACAACGTCGTCAACCCTACACACCAACAACTGCTCTGTTGGAGCATGGTAACAGACAAAGATCGAGCCGGGCTGCACAAGTAGATAGTTGATATTGGTTCGAGTAACCGAGACGCTAATAGAGCCATCGGTGTTTGCGTCACGATTAGTCGCTTTTAGTTGCACATGCACTCTGACATTTGTCATTTTTCCAGCGTCGACGGCTTCGATCACAAAATCCGTGCCGTAGTCGCACTCATCAGATTGAATGACAAATTCTTCAGCTGCGGAAACAGCCGCGCGGAAAGCGACCTTGGATCGATCCTCCATCCGATGCGCCGAGTCGCGCTTCGGAAGATCATCTAGGTGGGACACAATATCTCCTTCTCGAGGCAGGCAAGATCCGTGACATTATCAGTGAACCTAGAGTCAAGCGATGGACGTGAACGACCCATCAAGTCCGGCCTCGTAGCCAGTATTCAGGCTAAGCCTTCTTGACGTGGAAGCGACCGTCAGCCGTACAACGGGCCTGAGTATCCCTGATTCACCCGCCACTGCAAGAACTCTCGACCGGCAAGGGAGATGCCTACGCCGGCGTCTCCCTCGGCAACGAGCCGTCGCGCCGTGAGGAACATAAGCCACTGATCAAACGTTCGATCAGCATGGAGGACTGGAAAATCAGCCGCAGCCGCATCGTAGAAACCCTGGAGATCATCCTGGGGGATCGGACCGGGCTGTGCGTTGAGGTACGTCAGCGCAGCCACCTGACTCCCGAAGATGTGATGTTGAGCCGCCTCGAACCACCGCACG
Organism: Gemmatimonadota bacterium; assembly: GCA_022820995.1. Classification (GTDB taxonomy): domain Bacteria; phylum Gemmatimonadota; class Gemmatimonadetes; order Palauibacterales; family Palauibacteraceae; genus Palauibacter. The sequence goes on from JAJEEM010000057.1 coordinate 97,668, forward strand.
ATGCGGTTCGCCGCCAATCGCCTGGAGAGGGCCTTCTGGATGTCGGCCGGATCGGTGAGTCCTAGGTTCTGGATCTCTCCCTCGATGGCGTCCTCCATCTCAAGGAGCAGCGGGTTTTGATAGGTTTCCAAAAACTCGGCCAGGGCGTCCGGCTTCTTCGCTGATGGCTGCGGGTCTTCGTAGGCACGGACGCCGTCCCTGCTGACGCTCCTCGTGCGATCAATGAACCGGCTGATCGAACGCTTGAACATCCCCATGAAGACCACACCGAGGGCAACCACGGCCAACGGCCACGCGAAGGACGACATGACAATTTGACCCATCCGCTAGAATCGAAGTGAATGCTCACCCAGACAGGGTACGACGTCGCACCGAGGACCTGCCAGCCGCCTAATCGACGTACCTCACCCGACATCCCCTTCGCCAACATCACGGCCTACTTGGTCACGGCCTCCGGTTCCCCGTACGGTAGATCGTTTTCTACACGGTCAATGGCATTCAGGTAGCCGTCCCAATAGGTGGTGAAGGGCGATGTCTTCGCGTCCTGCTCGGCGACGCGGCGCAACTTGCTCAGTTCGCTGCCGAACCGGCGCACCGAAGCCATACATCCGGAGGCGGCGACGATTACGAACAGCGCAGCTATCTGGCCGCGCTGAAACTCGGGGTCTCGGTGTTCCTCAACGGTGCTCATTGCCGCCCTATTTCCCGGTCTGCGGCTTCGGGCGCAGGAGAATGTCGGGGAGGTCGCGCGCGACCTTACTCATGGGCGTCCTCCCTGCTTCGTATCTTCCCGATGCTACGGTCGGCGGCTATGGCACGCAAACACTGCAAGCCGCACGGGCCCAACGACCGCGCGCCGAGCGGAGGTGTGCGGAGGCACGAACTTTTGTAGAGAGACACCCAGAACATACGCACCCGGGTTCTTCAAGCAGTCTCGATGTCACCTCCTTGCGCGGGAGCGGGGTTGGGCGGCCTGAGGAGGCCGTCGATCTCTCGAAGCCTGTAGCTGCAGCCATCGATGTGGATGATATGTACGTGGCGCAGCAGGCGGTCGCGGGTCGCGGTGGTGAGGATCTCGTCGCCGGCGAAGATCTCGGGCCAGTCGCGCACGTGCTTGTTGGAGGTGAGGATGATCAAGCCCTTTTCGTAGCGCGCGCTCACCAGGCGGAAGAAGAGGTTGGCCTCCTGGCGGTCGAGGGGCCGGAAGCCCACTTCGTCGATGACGAGCAGCGCGCTGTTCAGGTAGCGCTTGGCCTTGAGCCTTCGGGGCGGGACCGCCGCGTCTCCCTTGAGCACGTGCATGAGGTCATCGAGGAGGAAGTGGGTGGTGCTGAACCCGTTCTTGATGCCCTTCACGCCGAGGGCCACGGCGAGGTGGCTCTTGCCGACGCCGGGCGGGCCCATGAAGAGCACGTTGTCGGCCTCGCGCACGAAGGCGCACTTGGCCAGGGTCTCGAGCTTCGACCAGGAGCGCGTAGCGGCGGCCCTAGGGGAAGCGGAAGTGGGCGAAGTCCACCTGGCCCTGCACGCCCGGGTCCGTCTCGAACCGCACGAGAGGGTCGGCCGGAGGGCGGGGCCGCACCTTCCGGACGTACTCCCTGAGCTGCGTGTAGCCGCCGGGATATCCCGCCGCGCGGATCTCCGCGAGCCGCCGCACGGCCGTCAGCTCCGGATACTCCTCCAGCCGTTCCCGCACGATCGCCTTGTACGGGTCCAGCTTCGTGGGCACCGGAGGCCGCGGACCGTAGCGGACCTCCTCGAGATCCCGGTCCAGTTCCCCTTCGTTGATCCAGCGATAGATCGTCTGACGGCTGATCCCCAGCTCGCGCGAGATCTCCGTCACCGTCAGACCTTCGTCCAGGTACACATCAGGTCATCCGGTGCCGCTTGCCCGCCCGGGTCACCCCGCCATCTCCCCACTCGCCCAACCGCAGGCGCGAACGGTGGACGACATGGCTCGGAATCGGTGGTCGGCTTCCGTCGGAACGGGTGGTCGGCATGCCTCGGAATCGGTGGTCGGCATCCGTCGGAATGGGTGGTCGGCATGCCTCGGAATACGCATCACCGTCGTGCTGTTGGCGACGCGCGGAACCTCAAATCTCGACCGGCACGCCCACGTCAATCTGGTTGGCGACCTCGGCATAGAGGTCCACGTCAACGTCAGGTGCCCGGATGCTGACCACCAGGGAATACCGCACCGCTCGATCGTAGTGCGCTAGCGCCGGACGCGTCTTCCACCACCCGGACGTGGGATACACCGCAATAGCACCCCTACTGGCAAGATCGGCTGCGGTTCCACGCCAAATGTCGCCGTGAAGGGATCCCCGATGGCGGTTCTGCGTACCGATCAGCCACGCCGAATCATCACCGCTCGTGCCGCTGGCGTACTGGTCGTCACGGGCCGAAGCACTGATTCGACCGCGGAATGAGTCGATGGTTTCGAGCGGTCGCTTCACGTCAAAGCGAAGACCGTGCGACTCATATCGGTATCGTGATCGAACTCCTCGCCGCGACGGATTCGGCTCAATGAAGTACGAGAGGATCACGCGCATCTCGACCGGCGTATTGCCAAGCTCCTCAAGAGACTCATGTGGCCACGGGAGGTTGTGGATCTGCATGTCCCGAGTCACCACGCTTCTCGATTCGCTACGCTCGAAGGGGACCAGGGTCTCTTCCACCACCATGGTCAGAGAATTGGCGACGCTCCAGAGGGCGCGATCCAGATCCGGTACTCCGAAGCCGCAGCGACGCAGAAGCTTCTGGTAGTCTCCCTTCCGTCGATTCTGGCGTGCGGGCAGATAAGCGTCCTTCATCGCGTCGGTCCACTCGGCGGAATGCACGATCAACCCGCGAACCGTCTCCGGCCAGAGGCCTGGATATGCTTCCATCACCCTGGCTGCCAAGCGGGCAGCGAGAGCGGTCGACGCGCTGGTGGCGTGAGCCGTGGTGAAATATCGCTTCGCAGGGCGGTGGCTCGTCGTCAAGAGGCTGAGGCTCGGGATCGGTACAGCGCCCAGGGAGTCACTTGCGGCATTCCCGCCTTCCAACACAACGTCCGGCTTCAACGGCCAGTGCTTTTCCCATGGCAGAGATGTGGTGCTATACGGACTCAAGCCTCCCTTCGGGGCGATAGGTGCGTATCCGCCGGTGTCCGGCCCGGTTACCCGCACCAGGTCAGTGCATGCGCCCACTGTCAGCGCGTTCCAGGCCTGGGCCGGATCATGCACACCGTCCGAGTCGTTGCTTGCCGGATAGTTGCGCCACGCCATGTGATCGTTGACGTTGCCCGCCGATACGACGAGCAACCGCGGATGGCTACCGTGTTCGGATGAGTCGGCCGCCAATGCATCGAGGGCCGATGACCACGCGGACGGCCGTCCGCGGTCGCGGTTGTCTCGAGCCGTGACGGTCATGCTGAACACTCGCCGGTGGCTTGGATCGGAGATTTCGGGTCGAGCAGCCGCTTCGATCGTCAGGTATCCGTGGTGTTCTGGATCGGTACCTGTCGCGCCATCGTGCGGCAGCAGCTTCACTGATTCGAGCCGATGCCCGAAGTCGACCGGACTGCTTCCGGCGAGCGCTTCCGTCAAGTCCCCGGCCAGCGCGAGTCCTGCCATTTCCGTTCCATGACCGTCGGCGTCGTCGGTGCCCCAACCAGGCTCGACCGTGTGCAGGTCGTCGGCGGCCAACGCGGGGGACAACAACGGATGACCACGGTTGACGCCCGTGTCGAGCAGGCAGACATAGGGGACATCTTCGTCACTGGACGGATAGCGAATCCTGGCCAAGAGGTCTTCGAGCCACTCCAGTTGCTCCGAAGGGTGGAGAGAATCGAAGAACTCCGCCGTCTCCTTTGGGCGCCGCAACTCGGCGATGTTGTTCAGTGTGACCATGGACGCCCGCACCCGCTCCACCGAGGCATGCGCCAGGAGGACGGTACGCTCCGGGAATCGCAGCTCTCCTTTAGCCAAGTGCATGCCTTGGAGACGGGCTCGCTCGCGAAACGCATCGGTCGTTGCTCTTCGATTCCCCCTCACGGGTAGCCAGACTTCCCACCACACCGGCTCAGCCTCACTGGTGGGGAACTCTTCATCGTCATCGGTCCAGAGCGCCCGAAGGCTGGCCGCCCTGATTCGCTGGATGGCGTCGAGTAGACGCCTGTGATCTCGAGGACGATCACGAGCATCCTTGCGGCGGTCGAGATAGGCCACAATCAATTTCTCGAAGTGATCGAGCTTGCCTTCTGGCACGAAAACGGTCGCGCGTGTGGTTCCTTCCTCATGGCGAACATTCAGCAACTCGATTCCCTGGTTCTCTCGAGCCAGGCTCTCGAAGGCCAACTCCAAATCGGGGAAGCTCTCGAATTCGACCTGTAATCCCAGACCCTCTTCCATCCCGGCGTCCCGCTGGGCATCCCCCGTGGTTTCGGCAATCTCGCGAAGCGCGTCCAGTTGCCCCTGGAGAGCCGTAGCGTGGCTTGGCCGATCGCGTGCCGGGATGTCGGGACGGTCCCCACCACCACCACCTGGGTACCGATACGGTTCGGTGTCCGTTACGCCTTCGAGAAGGAAGTGCCGATTCCGCCCATCGTTTCCGTTCGCCATTGTGGGGATCGTGCGCCGACTACGCGTTTGGCTCCGCCAGCCTGTTGCTGACCGCCTTGAGCTCGTCGATCACGACCCGAATCTCGTCCCCCTGGATCCGCACCCGCTGCCCGACCAGTGCGTCTTTGAGAACATCGTTCGCGACTCGCGCCACATCCGCGAAGCTCAGTCCCCTGGCGCAGTCGGCGAGATCGCTCCACGCGATGTCCGGCGAGGCGGCCGGACCGAGCCGCGTTTGCAGTAGCTCGGCGATTTGGGGGATGTCCTGCATCTCGAAGTGAAGAATGTCGTCAAAGCGACGGAAGAGTGCGCGGTCGAGTACCTTGGGATGATTCGTCGCTGCCATCACGATGCTGTGGGAGTCGTCCTGCTCGATCATCTGGAGGAAGCTGTTCAGAACACGCCGGATTTCGCCCACGTCATTGGAGATCCCGCGTTCCGAACCGATTGCGTCGAACTCGTCGAAGAAGTAGACGCCTCTTGTCTGACCGGTGGCGTCGAAGATCTGGCGCAGCTTGGCTGCGGTTTCTCCCATGAACCTGGTGATCAGGCCGTCGAGCCGAACCTGAAGCAGGGGGAGACGGAGTTCCCCTGCCAGGACGGAGGCGGACAGCGTCTTCCCGGTACCCGGAGGGCCCACGAGCAGGAGCTTGCGCCTCGGCGAGAGGCCGTGGTCGAGGATCTCGCCGGCGTGGCGCTGTTCGCGAACGACCCGGCTAATGCGACTCGCCAAGGCCTTGCCCAGAATCATGTCCCCGAGCCGCGCCTTGGGGTAGGAAACCTGGAGCAGGTTGGCCAGCTCCCCGCGCGGCCGACCAATCGGGACCGGGGATCCTGCGTCACGCCGGCTCTTGGCCTTATCGATGATGTCGCGCAGATCGGTGGCCAGTTTCCCGTGCCCAACCTTCGCTTCGTGGGCGGCGACCTGCATCGCGACCGAGATGAATCGGTCGTTGTCGCCCTCCAGGTGCGACCTCAGCAACGCCTTGAGCTGCTCGGCACTGGCCATGGAAGCCTCCGGTTGGGATAGTGCGAATCGGGTCGGTGGGAACCTAGCGATTCACCCGGTATCGTGCCCGTTTCCGCGCTCATGCCGCGCGGTGCGTCACGTCACCGGCTTGTCGCGAGAGTTCGCCCAGGAGTTGGGCAGCGATGTGCCCCCACTCCTCGAAGCTCTGGTTGGAGGCGAGGATGGTGGGCCCATTCGAGAAGGGCGGCGTTCTCCTCGTCGGCCAAGCTTGAGTCTACGATCAAGACTTGTCGGTCGTCATGAGGGCGTTGAGCGAATTGGCCTGCTGGAAGAGGCTGGCTCGCGTCTCGACCAGATCCTCCTCGCCCCGGAACCCCGTCGAAACGAACCGCATGGCTTCCCTGGCGCTTGTCTCGGCCTTCGTGAGGGCTGTACGGAACAGGTAGGCGTCGCCGAGCGAAGCGTCGAGCGCCACGGAAAGCGAGTTTCCGCCCTCGAGCAGGTCCACACCCTTCTGAACCTCAAGCGCGCGCGCAAGGTAACGAAGGTCCGGGTTCTGGCGACGAACCACGGCATCGATGCCCTGAGACCGGCTCCCGAAGAGCCACCCCATGAGGTGCTGCAAACTCCGCAGCCCGTCGTCGGGAACGGGGTTCTCGTTTTCCAGCGCGGCTGCGTCGACTCCCAGGTAATCCCGGATGGACACGTATCCCAAGGCGGTCCAGAGATGGGAAAAGGGGAATCGTCGGTGCTGGGTGTCGGTCGTATCGAAATCGAGCTGATCCTTAGCCTGCCGAAGGACGACGTATCCTCGGTACAGGCGCGCTACGGTCTCGTGGCGATCACCGATCCGCGACGCGATCTCGGTGAGACTCAAGCCGAAGTTGCGCCGTACGTGGAATACGTACTCCGCTTTGGCGATGGAGTCCCAAGCCTGCGGTCCGTTAACGTGTTTGAACCCGACGAAACTCCACAGCTCCTCCCGCGTCGCGTGGATCACGGGGAGTTCCCGGATCGATTCGAGAACTTCCTCGGGCGCCGTCTGGTCGAGCTGGACTCCGAGTCGCTCCCGAAGGCCGGGATCCGAGAGGATCTTGACGGCCGCGAGCCGCCGGTTGCCCTCGACTACGACCCAACGGCCTCCTTCCTCGGTCGCGAACAGCTCCTCATGGTCCCAAAAGCCGTTCGCGACGATGGAATCGACCAACTCGTTGACCAACTTGTTCCGCCAGAGCCAACGCAGGATGTCGTCCTGGGCGTCGACGGAAAACGACTCGCCCGCGAGCCGGGGATTTTCCGGGTCAAGGAACAACTCGGCCGGGCGGTGACCGATGACCTCCAAGGCGATCGTCCTTTCCAGGAAGGGGGCCGTGACCCGAGATGGTGTGTTCAAGATGGATCCTGACATGCCGGTTGCAAAGGTATCGGCCCCGGCCCCGATACGAACGTCCTCGGAGCCCGAGCGGCTGTAACTCAACGGTCCGCCGCGATCTCAACCGTTCGTCATCACATCTCTCGGGTCGAGGGCGAGGGTGGCCCCACACCCTCCAAATCCGCTGGCGATCCGTCGAGCGGCCGGGCTATGGCGATGCCGCGTAGCGCCATCCCGGTTCGCGTCGATGGACATCCCCGCGATGCATCGCTCTGGCACCACGCCGACCGCGCGTCTTCAGCGCGAGCTCTGCCAGGGCCGGTTCACAGTGTAGCGGCCGACGGACGTGATGCTGTCCCGTTCGATGTCGACGAGCCCGCGGCGTTGCAGCGTGGACAACGCGGCCTGGACCGCCCGCCTGGACAGGCCTGTCCCCTCCGCGATCTGCGTCAGGCTCAGCTCAGCCGCTTCATCGGCCGTCTGCCGATACAGATAGAGGTAGGTCAGATAGGCGCTGGGGTGCCGATCGTGCCCGACCAGATCGGGCAGAAGGACGTCGATGACATGGGGGTCGATTTCCATCGATCGAAGCTGGCCGCGCGTGAGGCATGTGGCAACCGTTGCACCAGTAAGCCATTCACGCCTTGACCCGGCCAGACCGGCTGGCTTTGACTACGGCCACCCGTGAGGACTTCTCAAGCCATGGAGGGCCCGAGAGTGACAGCTCTGAACGGAGCCTGCGCGCTGGTGACAGGGGCAAGCCGCGGCGTGGGGCGCGGCATCGCGCAAGGTCTGTACCGCGCGGGCGCGACGGTTTACGCAAGCGGCAGATCCATCGAAACCGCCGACCTTGACGACGCGATCGTGCGCGTAGCCTGTGATCATTCCGAAGACCGGAGCGTCGACCGCCTGTTCGAACGGATCGTGGCCGAGCAGGGACGGCTCGACGTACTCGTCAACAACGCCTGGGGCGGTTACGAGAACATGGTCGAGGACGGCCGGTTCACCTGGTCGGCGCCGTTCTGGGACCAGCCGCTGTGGCGTTGGGCGGCGATGATGGATGTCGGCGTGCGGGCCGCATTCGTTGCCAGCCGGCATGCCGCACGGCTGATGGTGCCGTGTCGGCGCGGTCTCATCGTGAACGTCTCGCAGTGGGCAGCGCAGAAGTACCAGGGTAACGTGATCTACGGCGTCTCGAAGGCCGCCACCGACAAGCTCACTGCCGACATGGCCGTCGAGCTGCGCGACCGTGATGTTGCCGTCGTATCCCTGTACCCGGGCCTCGTGCGGACGGAAGCGGTGCTTGCGGCCGGGGTCTTCGACCTCGGCAACTCGGAGAGCCCTGAGTTCATAGGCCGGGCCGTGGCCGCGCTGGCCGGCGATCCGGACGTCTGCCGGTGGACCGGACAGGTGCTCGTGGCCGCCGCGCTCGCCGAACACTACGGCTTTACGGACATCGATGGACGGTCGCCCCGGCCGCTCACGCTGACCGACGTCTGACGTTCGGGCTCTATCCGTGTCAAAATAATGCAACCCCCGGTTGACGATAGCGGAATATAAGCGCATGTTGTCAACCATCGTTTCAGAACGGAAGGGGGGACGGCATGTTTGGACGACGACTACGGCTCGCCCGCAAACGCGCTGGCCTTTCCATGCGGGCGCTGGCCGAGCGGATGGATCCGAAGATCACCGCTCAGGCCATCAGCAAGTACGAGACCGGGAAGATGATGCCTTCGTCGGCCGTCCTGGTCGGCCTCGCGAAGACCCTCGATGTCTCGCTGGACTTCCTCATGAGTTCCCAGGTCGAGGTCCTCGATGGCCTCGAGTTCCGAAAGCACTCCAGCACCTCCGCCCGGGACCGCGCCAAAGCCGAAGCCGTGCTGATCGACAACCTCGAGCGATACCTGACCATCGAGGAGGTCCTCGGCGTTTCACCTGCGAGCGATCGTTTCGAAGGCCGTCGGTACGACAGCGTCACCGATGTGGAAGAGATCGACGACAGGGCCGATGAACTTCGCAACGCGTGGCACCTCGGCCTGGATCCCGTGCCCAGCCTGTGCGCCCTCCTCGAGGAGAAGGGGATCAAGGTGATCGAAGACGATCTCCCCGAGCGCATCAACGGGCTGGCCTGCCAGGTCGTGCGAGAGGGTAAGCCGGTCGCCGATGCCGTCCTGGTATCGAGCCGGACCAACGTCGAGCGGAAGCGATCCACCCTGGCACACGAACTCGCCCACAGGATCATCCATTCGACCGGCAATCCGGACATCAAGCTGGAAGCGGCGATGAACCGCTTCGCGGGGGCCTTCCTTGTCCCGGGCCAACATCTCCTTGAGGAAGCCGGTGAAGGACGTCGCCGGATCACCTACTACGAGATCATCCGCCTCAAGCACATGTACGGCGTGTCAGCGGCAGCCATGCTGGTACGCCTCGGCCAGGTCGGCGTGCTGTCTCGTGCCGCGGTCCAGCGCGCGTTTCGAACCTTCGCCCGCTCCTGGCGTAAATCGGAACCGGAACCCCTTGATGGCAACCAGGGGTTCGCCGCGTTCGAGAAGCCCCAGCGCTTCAAGAGCCTTGTCTGGCGGGCGGTCGGCGAAGAGCTGATTTCACCGGTCCGGGCGGCCACTCTCCTCAACGAATCCCTCGACACGGTCGAGCGGCAGATCACCGGTCCAGCCAATCAGTGACACGTGTCATTGTCAACGACGCTTCCTGCCTGATCGACCTCCGTAAGGGGGCGTTGTTGGAAGTCCTTCACAGGCTGCCCTACCGACTGGTGATCCCGCTGCCGGTACGTGCTTCGGAAGTCCTCCGCTTCTCCGACGAGCAATGGCGACAACTCGACGAGCACGGCCTGGTCACTCACGACCTTGCACCCGCCGAGGTTGCGCAAGCTTTCGAGTTCAAGCGACGCCACCGTGCGCTGTCCGCAAACGACTGCTTCTGTCTCGTAACCGCGCTCACCAACCGAGGAATCCTGCTAACGGGCGACAGGCTCCTTCGCCAAGTCGCGGACGAGAATGGACTGAACGTTCACGGCGTGCTTTGGGTGATCGACGAATTGGCCGCGTCCGGGGTTTGCGGCACATCCCTGCTGGTCGACGCACTGCGGGTCTGGCAGTCCGACCGCACCGTCTTCCTCCCTCAACACGAGATCTCCAAGCGGCTCAATTCACTCGCCTGACGGCTCTGACGACGGGAGGGCCCCCGGTCAGATGCGCTGGTGGTCGGCGCGCCAGTCCTCCACGGCCTCCTTGATACCCTTCCGGCTCGTCAGCTCCCCCTCGAGGACCCGGCGCACCAATCCGGCCAGTTCCGCGTCCGACGCGAAGCGCAGAGCGATGAGCTGGTCCGTCGTCAGCTGCCCGATTTCGCCCTTCAGCTCGTCCGGCAGCGTCCTTTCCAGGCGGAGGCGCTCCTCCAGGCGGATCACCCGGTCCTGAACGCCCAGTGAGAAGCGCCGCGCAAGAGGAAGGCCTATCGCCGTACAGGCGGCGACCACGAACAGCGCCAGCGTCTCCGCGCTGTAATCCACGACGACCCGGTATCCGACGCCTACCGTAGCCGCCAGGGAGAGAATGGACGCTGCGATGAACAGCAGCGGAGGGCGCCTGGCGTGGTTCGCGTAGCTCTGCGGCTCGGCCATTGCAAATTCCGGGTTCTGGGGGGCGTGTCACGGGCGAGAGTAATGCGCGGTCGGGTGACGCCGGCGCAAGCCGGGATCCGCTGGCGATCCGTCGAGCGGCCGGGCTATGGTGTCCATCAGCGCCGCCTGCCACCCGGAGGACCCCATGGCCGCCTCGAGAGACTTCGCCGCCCACCCCCTCCACACCGCGGCCGCCGTGCTCCTCGCGACGCTCGCCGCAGGCGGTCCGGTCGAGGCCGCCACGGCCACCCAGGAGATCCTCATCCGCGGGGGCACCGTCGTCACCTCGGAGAGGCGATTCGACGCGGACGTGCGGGTGCGGGACGGGACCATCGTCGAGATCGGGACCGGATTGGCCGCGGGGGCCGGCGCCCGCGCGATCGACGCCAGCGGGCTGCTCGTCATGCCGGGCGGCGTGGATCCGCACGTCCACCTGGGGGGACGCACCCGCGACGACTACCGCACCGGGTCGCAGGCGGCGCTCGCGGGAGGCATCACCACCATCTCGAACTTCGCCTTTCCCGCCGGAGAGCAGAACCTCGCGCAAGCCATCGAGCGCGAGGCGGCGCTCATCCGTGAGCACGCGATCGCGGACGTCATCCTGCACGCGGGCATCACCCCCCGAACCGAGCCGGCCGAGATGGCCACCCTCGGCGCCGAAACCGGCCAGACCAGCACCAAGATCTTCATGGTGCGGACCACGTTCGACGCCGCGGTGCCCGACCACATGGCGACGATGGCCGAGGCGGGGCGCGCCGGCGTCCTGACGATGGTGCACTGCGAGGACTGGCCCATCCTGGCCCACGCGATCGCCGAACTGACGGCCGCCGAGCGCACCTCGCTCGAGTACTTTCCGGACAGCCGGCCCGTGCTCGCCGAAGTCGTCGCCTGCCAGCGCGCGGTCGCCATGGCCGAGGCCACCGGGGCGCCCATCTACGCGGTTCACGTCTCCTCCGAAGGCGCGCTGCGCGTGCTGCGGGAGGCCCGGGACCGGGGGCTCGACGTCTTCGTCGAAACCCGCCCCATCTACCTCCACTTCACCCGCGAGCGCTTCGAGGGCCCCGACCGCGGGCTCTACGTGGGACAGCCGCCGCTTCGCGAACAGGGCGATCAGGACGCCCTGTGGGCGGGCATCGCCGGCGGATCCGTGCACGTCCTCGCCACGGACCACGTCGCGTATCGCCGCGAAGAGAAGATGGACCCGTCGCAGACCATCTCCAGTCACCGGGCCGGCCTGAGCAACCTCCAGGTGGTGCGGCCGATGCTCTGGTCCGAGGGCGTCGTCCGGGGACGCATCTCCGAGGAGCGCTTCGTGGCGGTGACCTCGACCAACGCCGCCAGGCTCTTCGGCCTCTACCCGCGCAAGGGCACGATCGCCGTGGGCTCGGACGCCGACATCGTCCTCTGGGATCCGGACGAAACGCGCACCATCCGCGACGAGGACATGTTCTCCGGCGCCGGCTTCTCAGTCTACTCCGGGTGGGAAGTCACAGGCTGGCCCGTGATCACGCTCCGCCGCGGCGAAGTGGTGTACGAGAACGGCGAGATCCTGGCGGATCCGGGCACCGGTGAACTCCTCCGCCGCGGGAGATGGCAGACCCCGTAGCTCCCGACCCGAGGGCGTCCTGGACAACTCCTCCGCGTCACTTGATGATTGCCTCGGCCCGAGCCCGGAAACCGGCTACACCCCTGTCGAGCAGTTCCGGCAGCGGTGAGTGTTCCTCCAGGGTCGTCGCCAGATCAGGGTTGATCCAGGCTATGACGTCGAGGATCTCCCGATGGTATCGGTCGAGCCGCCGGTCCCAAACGGCCTCGTGGTGAGACACGCGATTACGCAGGTCGCGGAGCGGATCGAGGGCGTGGAAAATCTGGCTGCGTGTGCCTTGGCCTTTTGGTAGATGCGGGAATCCCCTCGTCGCCAGTTCGGGCCACAGGCGCGGCCCGCCTGCGCGGCCCTGCTCGTATGGCGTCCTGCACAGGCTCACCCAGAAACCAAACCCCAGAACCGAGACACGCCGGCCCTCGGTCATCGGACGGCGTCGCTTAACGATCGTCGCTTTCGCCTTCTCGACGGCGTCACGCTCGCGGTCGGCAAGCAGTGAAGGTCGAGCATCGAGCCAACACGGAACCTTGTCGAAACTGAGCTTGGTCTCGTCTACGATCCTCCTGGAGATGTCGAAGAGGCGGTTCCGGACGGTAATCTCAAGCGTATGAAGCGCCGGCTGGAGGGCGCTGCACAGCGCCAGATTCCACAGATATCTGGCCACGCGGTCGACTTCGTCGGTGTCGTCAGGTAGGGCGTAGGCATTCAGCCGCTCCGCTGAGAGCGCACTTCGAAGGCCTTCAATGGGTAGCATTAGCAACTCCGCAGGTTGCGGTTTGGATGAGACTTGACGATGTTCCAAGCGTAATTCCTCAGGTCGTCCTCTACTGCAAAAGGCCTTCGGGTGCAGCAAGACGCTGGGGTAAGGGCCCCGAGGGCGTTTCGTCCTCGGGGCTCTTGCGTTCCGGGAACCGCTCAATCCGAACGAGAGGCGGAGCACGGGGTGAATTTCGAGGTTTTCGTCGTCGGGGGGATTCTCGCGGTCGCGGTCGTCCTCTTCGTCACCGAGCGGATCCGGGTGGATCTGGTCGCGTTGATGGTGATGCTGGGACTCGTGGTGACCGGCATCCTCGAGGGCGAGCAGGCGGTCATGGGCTTCGCCAACGAGGCGGTCATCACGATCGCCTCGGTTCTGGTCCTGAGCGGCGCGCTCATGCGGACCGGGGTGGCTCATTTCATCGGCCAGCGCGTTCTGGCAGCATCGGGCGATGGCGTCGGCCGCCTCGTCGCGGTGATGATGGCCACGGTGGGTCTCCTGTCGGGCATCATGAACGACATCGGGATCACGGCCCTCATGCTGCCGGTCGTACTGGACATGGCCCGCCGCACGGGGACGCCGCCGTCCAAGCTGCTCATGCCCCTCGCCTTCGGATCCCTGCTCGGCGGGATGACGACCCTGATCGGAACGGCGCCGAACATCCTCGTGAACGGGGCGCTGCAGGACGCCGGGTTCGAGCCGTTCGGGATGTTCTCGTTCACGCCCGTCGGGCTGACCGCGCTCGCGGTCGGAGTCGTCTACATGACCTTCCTGGGCCGGCGGCTGTTTCCGGACCGGGATCCGAAGAAGGAATCGACGCCCGCGGACCTGGGGGGACTCTACGACCTGCGTGGCCTGATCGGCATGCTGAGAGCCCCCGACGATTCGACCCTCGCGGGCAGGACGCTGCAGGAAAGCCGGCTGGGCCAGGCCCTGGGCCTCAACGTGGTCGCCGTGCAGCGAAGCGGGGAGATGATCCTCGCTCCCGGGACCGACTTCGTTCTGAGCGGGGGAGATGAACTGGTCGTCGAAGGCACCCTCGAGCGGTTCGAAGCCCTGCGCGCATGGAAGCACCTGGAGATCGAGTCGCGGGACCGAACGCTGGAGCGGATCGCCGACGCCTCCATCGAGGTGGCGGAACTGGAGTTGGCGGAAGATTCCCCCCTGATCGGGCAGACGGTTCGAGAGGCGGATCTGCGCCGGACCCGTGGCCTGCACGTGCTCGCGATTCTGCGGGGCGATCGGGCGCATCGCACGGGATTGCGGCTGATGACGCTCGCTCCGGGGGACCGCCTGGTGGTGGCGACGAAGAGCGGGCGCCTCGCCGCGCTCGGTGAGGACCGGACCTTCGGAGCCGTCGATTCCGTGCCGGCTGGAGACCTGCTTCCCCGCTACCGGCTGGAGCGCCGGATTCAGAGCGTCAGAATCTCGGAAGAGTCGCTGCTCGCCGGTCAGTTGCTCGCGGAAACCCGGCTGGCCGATGCCTTCGGCTTGACGGTGGTGGGGATCCTGCGGGCCGATGAAGAGCTTCTCATGCCGGATCCGGACACGAAACTCGAGGGAGGGGACGTCCTCCTGCTCCGCGGACGGTTCGGGGATCTCGAGATTCTGGGGGGGCTCCAGGGATTGACGGTGGGCGACAACCGTCCCCTGGACTTCAGCCGGCTGGAGTCCGACACCGTCGGCCTGGCGGAGGCTTCGCTTTCTCCTCGCACGACATTCGCGGGAAAGACGATCGCGGAACTCAAGTTCCGGAAGAACTACGGTGTTTCCATCCTTGCGATATGGCGGAACGGAAAGATCTACCGGAGCGGGCTCCCGCGAATGGAACTGCTCCCGGGCGATGCGTTCCTGCTCTACGGCGACAGGAACAAGCTCGCGCTCCTGGTGGAACACCCGGACTTCCTCGTCATGACCGAGGGGGCGGCGGAGGTGGTGCGAGGCCGGAAGGCTCCGGTCAGCGCCGTCATCATGGCGGGCGTCCTGGCTTCGGTGGTCTCGGGCCTTCTGCCGATCTTCATCGCGGCGCCGATCGGAGCGGTTGCGATGGTGCTGACGGGGTGCCTCAACATCGAAGAGGCCTATCGGTGCATCGAGTTGAAGGCGGTGGTCCTGATCGCGGGGATGCTGAGCCTGGGACTGGCGATGCAGGAGTCCGGGACGGCCGCGCTGGTGGCCGAAGCGGTGCTGGGATCTCTCGCGGACTTCGGTCCCCTGGCGGTGGTGGCGGGACTCTTCCTGATCACCGCGCTGTCCGCTCAAATGATGCCGACGGCGGCGGTGGCGGTCCTCATGTCACCCATTGCACTCAGCACGGCCACGAGTGAAGGACTCTCGCCCCAGGCGCTGATGATGACGGTGGCGGTGGCGAGTTCCTGCGCCTTCATGAGCCCGGTGGGACACCCGGTGAATCTGCTGGTGATGGGTTTCGGCGGATACCGATTCGTCGATTTCATCAAGGCGGGATTCCCGCTCCTGGTCCTCGTCATGGCCGTGGTCATGACCGTCCTCCCACTCGTGTGGCCGCTCGTGCCGCCAGGCTGAAGCCGCGCACTCTCCGAACGTTCTGATACGGTGAAGACCGCCACCTGAAGCGTTGACCTCGGCGACGCCGGGTGTCAGGTGAATTCCGTACCTGTACAGCCGTACTTGTACAGTTTACCCGATCACTCTGTCCGAATGGACCTGGAGCTTTGCTTCCGCATCCATGCCGCCCATCGTATCTACATAAACTCGAAGTCCCTCCGTACGCGCCAGCTTGAAAGCGGGAACCATATCCAAGTCACCCGTAATGACGACAACATCACTGACAAGACGTTTTAGCGCGAGCGTAGCAATATCAAGGCCGATGCGCATATCAACGCCCTTTTGCACGTAGTTGCGCTTAATCCCGGATCTGTCAAGTTGCACAACAGTGCCCTTGCTTACCTTTTGGACGATCCTGGATTTCACCTTCCATCCGCGAAATTTCACTGTCCCACGTCGAACCGCAATATCCTTCTCCCGTTCCAGCTGCTTGATGAATTCGTAACTTTGAAGCGCGCTACCCTTGAAGGGTGGACCGCCATAAGGATCTGCCGTGTAATAAAAGATGCGATAGAGATAAAATGCACCACCCGGTACGGACGCGAGGTTTTCGAGTTCCAGATTGTTGGCGGCAGCGTAGTACGCAGTCATGAGGTTGTTGCGGTAAGTGCGGAAATCATCAAGAGTGGGGAAACGGTTCAACCTTTCCGCAGGAGTGAATCGCATATAGTCACCATCGATTAAAACCGCTACGCGATTCATTCTTCATCAACCTTAGTGTCTAGATATGAGTTGGCCTCTGCGATGTTTGGCGTAGCCGGATGCTGTACATCCAGCCCAACGCAGAGGCCCCTGTAACTCGGTATGGGGGGAAGAAGCTAGCTTCGGGTCGAGCGTCGAGCAACATGTCAACCGCTCTGCTTCTCCCTCATGTGATCCACCTTACCCCCCAACCGGTGCGTTGTGTTCCCTTCTCACCTGACGCGGCGCGGACGCCACCTCGATATCTTCGTTCCCTTACCTCGTTTCGTCACCTGATCGGCCCCGTGCTGCACACCGCCTGTCCATTCCCACGCTCGGGAGCACTCGGTGGGTGACCCTGAACTCGACTCATGAGGAGAGTGCATACATGAGAATCCGTCTTGCCCTGCTGGGCCTGCTGACGTCGGTCCTGGCGGGGTGCGCGAGCATTCCGAGCGAGGCGCCGGAGCTGTCGCAGGCCCTCGGCCAGCGTCTCAGGGTTCTGGAGAACGCCAACATCACGCTCCTGCAGCGGTACTTCGACCTCAAGCGCCGCGAGGTCGACCGCTTCATCGACGAGACGTTCGTGCCGGAGTTCGCCCGGAACATCTTCAGCAGGCGGGACGTCGCCGCGGAGTGGCGCCGCATCGTCGAGAGCGACGACGAAGCCGAGCGCGTCCGGTTTCTGGTCGACGCCGGCCCGGCGCTGCAGCTGGAGATCAACCGGATGCGGGTCGAGCTCGTGGCGCCGCTCGATGAGCTGGAGCGTCTCATCCGCCGGAGCATCGAGCGGGAGTACGACGAGGCGGCGGCGATCAACAACACGCTCACCAGCTTCCTCTGGTCGGCGGCCGAGGTCGCCGGGAACCGCGATCGCTTTCTCGAGGCCGCGGGCGTGACGGAAGACCGGGTCTACGGGGTGATCGACGGGGTCGACAACGCCGTTTCGAGCCTCCGCGCGGGTGTGGACGACGCCGCCGAGTATCTACGCAGGATCGAAGCGGCCAAGGCGATCATCACGGGCACGGAACCGAATGAATAGGAGAACGAGCATGGGCCTGAACTGGAGTGAGATCGCCGCGGAGGCTGCGCAGGAGACCGCGCGTGACCTGGCCGGCGACATCTCGTCGCTGACCACGATGACCGATCGCGAGATCAACGAACTCTTCCCGAGCCCCGGTGACAAGCAGCGGCTGGCGGAGCTGATGGAGATCGTGAACGGCGCCGGCTCGCGCAACGAGAAGATCAACGGCATCGTCGACAACATCGAGGATCTGGCTGGCGTGATCCTGAAGGTCGTCGCAAAAATGTAGCCATGAAATTCGACCCATCTTCCACCGCCCTTGTCCTCTGCGGCCTGCTGCTGGCCGCCTGCGAGGTTCCGCCGCCGGAAGAGGCCGAGGTCGCACCCTCGGAGATGCCGGCCGACACCGTAGCCGCGGCCGCAGCCGACACCGCCGCCGAGGCCGCCCCCGAACGGGAGCCGCTCCCGGCCGACTCCGCCATCATCCGGCTCGACGCGAGCGACCCCAACCTCGGGGTGTGGCAGGACCGCGACATCTCCGGGGATCCTCCTCGGGAACCCGGACCCATCGAGGTCGGGTCCGTCCTCACCTTCTTCGGGTTGCCGATCGCGCGCACGACCGAGGACCTCGTGGCGGGCGAGGTCGAAGTCGCCTTTCTGGGGGCCCCGGTCGACATGGGGGTGGGGTACCGCGGGGCGGGCGAGGGACCGACCGCGCTCCGCGCCATGCGGCGCAGCGTGGGCAGCATGGAGACGATGATTTCGTGGCGCAGCGAACTCACGGCGGTCGACTACGGCAACGCGCCCATCGACAACCTGAGCGTGGAGCGCAGCATGCCGCCGATCCGCCGGATGGTGCGCGAGATCGCGGAGACCGGCGCCATCCCCGTCATCATCGGGGGAGACCACTCGATCGAGTTCGCCAACGTGGCGGGACTCGCGGATGTGTACGGCAAGGAGAACGTCGGCGTCATCCACTTCGACGCGCACTACGACGCGGGGGACGCGCGGCACGGCCACCTGATCTCGCACGCCCAGCCGGTGCGCCGCCTCATCGATGACGGCCACATCCTCGGGCGGAACTTCATCCAGGTGGGGCTGCGGGGCAGTTGGCCGGGGCCGGAGGGCTTCGAGTGGATGCGGGCGAACGGCCTCCGCTACCACACGATGGCCGAGATCGACCGGGACGGCTGGACGAACGTCATGCAGGAGGTGCTCGACCAGGCGAACGACGGTCCCGAATACCTGCACATCTCCTTCGACATCGACGTCATGGACCCGGCCTACACCTCGGGCACGGGGACGCCGGTGCCGGGAGGACTAACCCCCCGGGAGGTGTTCTACATCGTCCGAGGGCTCTGCTCGGAGAACAACGTGGTGGGCTTCGACCTCGTCGAACTCAACCCGCTCGTCGACCCGGGCTACACGACCGTCCTCAACGCCAAGCAGATCGTCGACGAGTGCATGACGGGCATCGCCCTACGGAAGCTCGGCCTCGGCAACCGCGACTACCTGAGCCCCCTCACGCGCGGAGACGGCCACCGGTAGCCACCCGCCGCTGCGCAACCTCGGGAACACATCGATTTTCACTCAGGGAGGCATTTCACCGATACGCTGAAAACGCGATTGGGGTGAAATCCACTTGACGGTTGTCGCCGACGAAGGGGCGCGCCCGGGCGGTGCATGAGGGGCCGGGCGGCGGTATCGTGGTGGATTGTGTTGACGGGGTTCTCTCCGCCACCGGAATTGTTGGAGGGCACATGAGCCGATGGGTTGATCTTCCCGTGCGCGTGGTGGGCGACACGTCCGCCGATGTCGATCCCGTCGTGGTGGCGATGGGACTGAAGGAACGGGACCGGAACCGCGCCTTTGAGTTGCGCGAAACGATGTCCCCGGAGGCGTGGCGTGAGATGATGCTGGAGATTAGCGCCCTCCACGACGAATGGGCGGCGGCTCGCGAAGTGATGGCAAGGAGTGAGGACGGCGGGTAACTTGGGGGCCGGGGAGGTGACACGGTGAAACCAGACCTGGCCGCCCGAATAGGCGTCCCAATGAACGCGATCAAAGCGTTCTGCGACCGTTGGGAGGTGGAGGAGCTGGCGCTATTCGGCTCCGTCCTGCGGGACGACTTCGGGCCGGATAGCGACATCGATGTACTGATCCGTTTCAGGGCGGAGCGGACACCGGGTCTGTTCGGGATCGCCGGGATGGAGCGGGAACTGGCCGAGTTGCTCGACCGCAGGGTGGATCTGGTGACCCGCACCGCGATCGAAGAAAGCCGAAACTACATTCGCCGGAAGGCGATCCTGGAGTCCGCGCGGGTCGTCTATGCCCCGTGACGACTCGGCATGAAGCCGCTGGTTCCGCCGGAAACCGAATAGTCCGCCGCTGATGCGGAGCGACAGCCGGCGGTAGTCACCTGGGGCGGCGTCAGCTCTCCGGGGGGGTCGCGAGCTTGCCGGCGAAGAGGATGGTGCCCGAGAGGCGTTCCCGGATGAAGAAGAGGAAGGGCCGGTCGGCGCGAAGCTCGATACCGGCGCTTTCGACGACCGTGACCACCGTGGCGGCGGCCGCCTCCGTCCCCTCCTCGTTGACATCCACCCAGGACTTCTGCTTCACCTCGGAGATCCACACGCCGGCCGGCGAGAGCCTTGAGAAATCCGCCGCGGGACCGAACGCGTCCACCATGCCCAGGGCGTGGAGGTCGTCGTTGAGCGTGCGTTCGTAGGCCATCCGGAAGCGGGGCAGAGAGACCTGCAGATCCCTGTCGCGGAAGCCCGCGGCGATGTCCTCCCATTCCCCGGCGTCCAGCGACGCCGCGAGGTCGTCCACGCTCACGCCGCGCTGCGGAAGGAGCACCGTCATCGAGAACGCGCGGCCCCCGTACGGCAGGTCCACGGCCTGGAAGCGGTCGCTCTCCTGGTAGGGGAAGTCGCTCCTGAGGTTCATGAGCGGCACCGTGCGGGTGGAACCGTCATCCAGGTGGAAGGACTCGTCCCGGGTGTCGGACGGATCGAACTGGAGCGTCCACGAACCCTTGAAGTAGATCGCATTGATCAGGTACATGACGACGGCGCTCGGAATCGCCTCGGGAACGATGTCCTCGATGCGGCCGCGCGTCGCGTCGCTGACCCACTCGTTGATCCGCGCCGACGCCGAGGGGTTCGCGAAATCGAGTTCCGCCACCTCGGCGCCGAAGGCCTCCCGCACGGCGTCCAGGAACTCCGCATGCACGGGGAAGCCCTGCCGGGTCCACACGGAGTTCCCGATCGCGGTCTCGACGGAGGGATCGAGCCCGACGAGGAGTTCGAGCAGGGACTGGTAGGAGGCGTTGATCTCCTCCTCGGCGAGACTCCCGAACCCGAGGGCGTCGCGCATCTGGTTCCAGGTCTCGCCCGCCGCCCCGTTCATCGTCATTCCGAGCGCCATCGACGCCGAGAGCGGCGACAGGAAGAGGTTGTCGCCGGGGCGGTTCGCCTGCGCGAGGAGGCCGAAGGCGAACCGGTTGCTCGCCGCGATGAGTTCGATCTCGGCGGGGCTCAGGGCGCGCGGCAGCTCGGTGATCTCGTCCACACCTTCGGACGGACCGGTGAAAGATTCCCCGCACCCGGCCGGAGCCAACAGAACCGGAGCGAACACCAACAGGAGAAGGGCCCCTGAGCGTTTGCGCCTGGTCATTTTCGGCCCCTCGGTCGTGTCTTGAACGGCTTCCCGTCAGGGCTAGGCGCGCAGCTTCCGCGATCCCAGCCAGACGCCGATGACACCGATCAGCGGGTTGAGCCAAGGGAGCCATGCCGGCTGGCTGGCGCTCATGGTCGCCTCCCACATCGACACGTCATCGGGGCGCGGTCCGGTCGCCACCTCCACCGGCATCAGGGCCGACACCACTCCGAGCACGATCATCATGGCGATCAGAATCGTGGCGCCCTTGGCATCGTGCGCGACCCTGGCACAGACCTGTCCGCCGATGTAGGCCCCCACGAACCCGAGCACGATCGAGAAGAGGACCCAGCCGCCGGATACCTCCCACGTACCCGGCTGGAAGGCGCCCGAGGGGCCCAGCATCAGCCACACAAGCGACGAGAGCGCGAAGAGCACGGCGACGATGGCTATGTAGCCGACGATCGCGGCGAGAATGTTCCTGAGCATCATGTTCCTCCCTGAAGTTCGGCGTCGCCCGGAGAGACGGCACGGCGCGCCGGAGAAGCCAATCGTTCGTTGTCGGCAGAGTCTGTCGGCAGGCGCGCCACGGCCAGCGACAGTTCCGCCGCGAACTCCTCGGCAATGAGCCGATCCGCGCGCTTGACGCGCAGAACCAGCTTGGCGGGGTGTTTCAGCTTGAGCCCCTGCTCACCCGCGATCTTCTCGAACGCCAGCAGGTCCGAAGCCGCAATCACCAGCCTGGGGCCCGCGATGTGCCACCAGCGGCGGGGAGGCACGGTCACGCCCGCCACCTTGGCCAGCGGGATCACGATTTCGCGTACGGGCTCGATCGTCTCGTTCGTCTCCCAGGTGTCCCCCATCTTCTCGGTTTGCACGGCGAGCCGCCACTGAATGACCAGCTGATCCGCTTCCAGACGCACGAGGCCATGGGCGGTCTCGGTCGTCGACTCGTAGCCACCATGCGCATCCCAGAGGTCGGAGCTGCGCTTCAGCGTGAACGGGACGGCGGACATGGGATCAGCCGGGGCCGGCGGACCAGGGATCGATCACATCCAGTCCCGTACCCTCGAAGTCCCGCACGTTGCGCGTGACCAGAGCGGCTCCGCGTGCGCGGGATATGGCGGCGATCTGGCAGTCTGCCTCGCCGATGGGTCGTCCCGCGTGACGCCGGCCGGCGGCGATCTCCGCGTAGGCTCGGGCCGCAGCGCTGTCGAACGGAAGGATGCGCTCTCCGAAGCCGAGTTCGAGCCAGCGGGTCATGGCGGCTTCCAGCGCGTTCCGCCGCTTGCCCGTCGGCAGGATCGCGACGCCGTAGCGCAGTTCCGCTTCGCTCACCGCGGTCAGGTACATGTCCTGCGCATCGCGCTCGGCAATCCACGCCGCCACCGCGGCCGTCGGTTCGGGGCGCATCAGCTCTGAGGCAACGTTCGTATCCAGGATGAACACGGGAGGCGCTCAGGAGAAATCCGGAGGTGCGCGCATCGGGCCGCGCGGGGGAAGGTCGAGTTCGACGCCGCCAAGAGATGCGAAGCACTCGCGGGTGAACGTCGCGAGGTTCCGCGGACGGGTGCGACGGTCCGTCACGGCGTCGCGCAGGATGATACGCGCCTCCTCCTCCATCGAACGGTGATGTTCGGCGGCGCGTACGCGAAGGCGCGTCTTCACGTCATCGTCGAGATTGCGGATCGTGATGCTCGCCATTGGCCGTGTCTCATCATGGTACGGGAACGGGTAGCGAAGCTACCGTATGATTGCAATGCAATCAAGGTTCTCGACCTGACGTTCTCAATAGAGGGCAACCGGGCTGGCTACGACCGCGTCAGGCGCCGGAACCGGAACAGGGCGAGCCACTGGTCGAAGGTGAGCCTGCGGGGCGGTTCGGACGGATCGAACCGGAGGTCGCGCCCCAGCCGCCGGATCTGCGCGCGCGTGAGTTCGGGTCGCAGGCACCGCCCGATTGAGCGGGACAGAGAAACAACCCCCGCCGGGCCGTGTATGAAAAATATGCCTCACTCCTCTGACAGGAGGCAGAAACCATGAATACGCATCGACTGCAAACCATCGCTCTCATCGCCTTCATCGCCGTGCTCGCGCTCGGCAGCACATCCTGTGACTTTGCGCCCGCCGCGCCCGAAATGGCCAAGGTCACCACCGTACCAACGGCCGACACCGACCCGAATTCCTATCCGGCCTTCGCCGTCGGCAGCGACGATCCCCGCCGATTCCAGTTCGAAATCGCTCTGGTGGACCAGGGCGCACGCGAGCTGCGCTCCCGCATTCTCGCGCAGGCAGACCGCTGGGCCAGAATCGTGGCTGGCAGCGACCTGGAGAACATCGATTGGGAACCGGGCACGGTGAGTTGTGGCGGCCTTACGCACGATTATCGGCAGGACGTGCTGGACGACGTCCTGGTCATGGTCTCCGTACAGGATTTCACAGACGGCGGCGGCCTCAAGACCGTGATCTGCGGATACCGCGAGTCCTCCAAGTTGCCCGTGATCGGGGCGATCGTGCTTGACGTGGACGGGCTGCCCCAGGGACAAGTGGACGATTTCTTCCTCCACGCGTTCGGGCACATGCTGGGCTTCGGGTTCTCCTGGCGGTACCGGGATCTTCTGCGCAACCCGTCGTCGGAAAACCTGGGCGCCGATACGCACTTCCCGGGTGACGGGGCGATCGCAGCTTTCGTGGCTGCGGGGGGCGCCTATTACCCCGGCCCCAAGGTGCCGGTCGAGAACGAAACGGCCTGGGGCTCGGTAGACATCCATTGGCGGGAGTCGGTGTTCGGCGAAGAACTGATGACTTCGGGACTGAGAGAGGGGGTCGCGGATTACTTGAGCGCGATCACGATTCAATCCCTGGCGGACATCGGCTACACGGTCGACGTGGAGGAGGCCGACGGCTACACACTCCCCGGTGCCAGCTCGGTGGCGAGCGCGATCGAAGGCGGGCCGGCCATCCGTATCCGCGAAGAGGTGGTGACCAGCCCGGCTGTCTTCTATGAGCGGCACGGGCGCGTGAAGCGGGTGGTGCGGGACTGACAGGGACCCCGAGCCAGGCGTCCCGCAGGGGAGGATCGGCCTCGACGACCAGATCGCTTCGCCCGAAGCTTACGGACGACGTTCTGCGTAGGCACGGACAATGGGCAGGGTCACCGAAGGAGATGTGAGCGGGCTGGCGGTCGAGTATCCGGGTGCCGAGAACGCGGCCGGGCGCGGGGAGTTGGACCGTCGCGTTCGGACGCGACCGCGGCGCTGGTTTCGCAGAGTCGTGCGGTGGGGGGTGACGGCGGTTCTGCTGGCCGTGCTTCCCTTCATCCTCCTCGTCCGCGGCGGCGTGTTTGCCTGGCAGCAGTGGGGGCTGGGGGCGTGGTCCTCGCTGGCGGTCTCGGCGGCCGCCGCCGCGCTCCTTCTGGCGTTCTACGCGTGGGCGGCGAGCCGGCGGCTGGGGGCGGGGAAGCGGCTCCGGAGGTTCGCGACCCGGATCGCGGCGCTCGGCGCCGGCGCGTTCGTGCTCTACTCGCTGCTCGTCATCGCGGGCGGCAACGTGAAGTCGGAAGAGGTGCGCGCCGAGTACCTGGGCCTTCATCCCCTGCTGCGGATGGCCGTATCGGTCTTCGTCCTGGCGGACCCCGACGCCGTGATCACCGATGCGGCGCGCACGCCCGATTTCTACGCCCGCGCGGGGCTTCCGGCCAACGAGTCTTCCCTGCACTTCCGCCAGGACGACGGGTTCGTCCATGCGCTGGATCTTCGCACCCTCAACCGGCCCGCATGGCGGAACTTCGCGGCCGAACTCGCGTTCCGGGCGATGGGCTTCCACACGCTCCGCCATGTCGGTACGGCCGATCACCTGCACGTGTCCCTGAGGTCGCCGGGCTAGCAGGGCCGTGGCAAAACCCCGCTGCACTCGCCACGGCCACGCTGGTGAGTTGAATTCGACCTCGCGGACCCTTGACCTGGCCGGATCGCCCGTGAATCTTCGGAGCCGATTGAGAATCAATCTCATCTAGATGCCAATCCAGGAGCCGAGGAAGCATGTCACGCAATCACATCGCAACCCTTGCCATCGTCATGATCCCGGTACTGACGGCCGGCTGCGGCGGGGAGGGACATGCGGCGGAGTTCGAACACGCCGCTGCGGAGTCCACCGAGGCCATGGGCGACATGGATGCCGCCGATGCAGCGGCCGCCCTCCTGAACCCCAACCTTGCCACCGAAGCCGACCTGACCGCGGTCCCGGGAATCACGGCAGAGGTCGCCGCGGCGGTGGTCGATGGACGGCCCTACCTGCGCGCGGAGGATCTGCACGCGGCGCTGGCCGGGGCGATCGGTGACGAGGCGGCGCTCGCGGCTTACCGCGCGTTCTGGCTGCCGATCAACCTCAACGACGTGACGACCGACGAGATCCTGCGGATTCCGGGTGTGGGTGACCGGATGGCGCACGAGTTCGAGGAATACCGCCCGTACGTGGACATGGGCGAGTTCCGCATGGAAATCGGGAAGTACGTGGACGAGGAAGAGGTCGAGCGGCTCGCGCGCTACGTGTACGTCCCGATCGACCTGAACAGCGCCACCCGCGAAGAGATCATGGCGGTTCCGGGGATGAGCGAACGCATGGCCCACGAGTTCGAGGAGTATCGCCCGTACACCGACATGGACCAGTTCCGGCGCGAGATCGGGAAGTACGTGGACGAGAACGAGGTCGCGCGGTTCGAGCGCTACGTGACGCTGAACCCCGGGGGATAGCCGCGGGTCCGGGCGGGGCGCGGGCTGAAGTCGGCCCGGTGGCGTCGATGAGATGATCCGGGCAGTCATCTTCTGGCTGCACCTCACGGTGGCCGCGGCCGCCGGAGCGGTGATCCTGATGCTCGCGGTGACGGGGGTGGTCCTGTCGCTGGAGGAGACGGTGACGGGACTCGCGGAGCGGCGGTACGCCGTGGCCGCGCCGGAGGGTGCGGTGCGGCTGTCGCCGGAGGAGATCGCGGGGGTGGCGGGGTTCGCGGCGACGTCGCTGATCTATCGGTCGGATCCGCGCGCGCCCGTGCGCGTCCACGAGGGTCAGGACCGGTACGTCGGCGTCGATCCGTACACGGGGCGGGTGCTGGCCACGGGACCGGGCGGACTCGAGCGGTTCTTCGAGAGCGTCCACAACTGGCACCGCTGGTTCAACGTCCCGGGAGGCTCGGTGCGTCGCGCGCGGGCCGTGACGGGGGCGTTCAACGTGGCCTTCCTCTTTCTGCTGCTCACGGGGCCGATCCTGTGGATCCCGCGGCCGGTCACCCGGCGGTCGCTCGCGAACGCGATCCTTCTCCGTCCCCGGGAGAGAGGCGCCCGGCGCGATCTCAACTGGCACCAGGTGGTCGGGATCTGGTCCGTCCTGCCGATGGCCGTGATCGCGGCAACGGGAGTCACTTCGTCGTATCCCGCCGTGGGAGACCGGGTCTATCCAATCGTGGGGAACGTCGTTCCCGCCGGGGCATGGCCGGCGGGATCCGCGTCCGACGGGGTGGGAGTCGAGGGGATGGCGATCGCGGGGACGGCGTTGGCGGAGGACTCCGCCCGCGCGCCGGACCCCGACCTGGGGGCCGTCCTCGCAACCGCCGAGGCGTGGACGCCGGAGTGGCGGACGCTGATCCTGAACGTGCCGCGTCCCTCGGACCGTGAGGTCCGCGTGGAGGTGCGGGCGGGCCGCGCGGGCCAGCCTCACAGGACCGGGGTCCTCACCCTGGACGCCGCCTCCGGCACCGCGCGCGCATGGAAATCATTCGCCGACGACACGCCCGGGCGACGTGCGCAGCAGTTCCTGCGGTACGCGCACACGGGGGAGTACTGGGGGCTTGCGGGCCAGCTGCTGGCAGGACTCTTCTCGTTGGCGGCCGCGCTGATGGTGTGGACCGGTCTTTCGCTCGCGGTGCGCCGGCTGCGACGGAGAGTGAGGAGAACATGATGACCGAGAACGGACCGGCGGAGCTGAGGCTTCGCGCGCTGGATGTCGGATATCGGCGGGGGCAGCCGGTCGTGGGCGGACTCTCGCTCGACATCGTGCCCGGCGAGGTGCTCGCGGTGGTGGGGCCCAACGGCTCGGGCAAGACGACCCTCTTCCGCACGCTGCTCGGGGTGCTGGCGCCGGTCGGCGGCGAGGCCGCGGTGTCGGGCGCCGACCCGGCGGACTACCGGCGCCAGCACGGGATCGGCTACCTGGCGGAAGACACCGTGCTCCCCCCGGGATGGACGTGCGACAGCCTCCTCGCGCTGGCGGCGGCCGCGGCCGGACCCGACGCCGATGTCGAGCGCGCGTGCCGCCTGGCCGGACTGGACTACGACACCGACGGTCCCGCGGACGCGCTGTCCAAGGGGATGCGGCGCCGGCTGGCGCTCGCCATGGCCCTGATGCGACCGACGGGACTGCTCTTCCTCGACGAGCCCGAATCGGGACTGGATCCCGGGCAGCGCATCCGCCTCCGCAGGCGGATCGAGGAGATTCGCGGCCGGACCACGATCCTCGTCGCCAGCCACGACCTCGGCGAACTGGCGATGATGAGCGACCGCGTGCTCCTGATCGACCAGGGGCGCGGGCGCATCGTCGAGCCACCGGAAGGCGGGTTCACGCGCGAGTTCCTGGAGACGGAGTTCGTCGGGCTGGAAGGGGCGGTGTCATGAGCGGTTCCATGGAAATCGTCAAGGCTTCCTTCGGCCACGCGGTGCGGCGCAAGTGGAAGTTCGCACTGGTGGTGTTGCTGTTGGGCGCCGGGGTCGTCGCCCTCTCTCACGCCTACGACCTGGCGGGAACCTTCGAACGCATACAGGCCGTGAGCGAGCAGATCGAAAGCGAAGGCACCGAGCCGTCCGAGGAGCAGGTTCAGGCCATGGCGCGCGGCGCGGGAATGTTCGCCCTCTTCAGCCTGGTGAACCTCGCCTTCGGCTTCTGCACGATCCTCTTCGCCTTCCTGATGCCGGGCGGGATTGTCGCGGACGAGCGGCGCAGCGGTGCGATCATGCTGTGGGCGCAACATCCGATGCCGCTTCGCTCCTTCTATCTGCAGCGATACGCCGGCATACAGGTCGCGACGCTCGCCGCGCTCGCGATCTTCGGGCTGACGGGCGCGGTCGCTGCCCTGCCTCCCGCGATGGCGTCGGCCACGGTACTCGGAGGAGTGGCGAGTATCTGCCTCACCGGCATGCTCGCCTGCGCGATCAGCTTCGCCATCAGCGCGCTCGGCATCCGCCGCGCCGCGCTCATCGGGCTGCTGTACTACCTGCTCTCGGGCGCCGTGGCGGGGCTGCTCGAAAATCCCGTCCTGGAGACTTCGACCGCGGCGGAATCGGTCCGGGCCTTCCTGCCGTTCGTCGCCTTCCCCTCGGGAGTCGTCAACGATCTCGTCGCGGGTTTCGCGTCGGAGGTTGCCTGGGACTGGGGAGCGACGGGACTGGCCGCCTATCACTTCGTCCTGTGGACCGGCGTCGCCTGGCTCGGGCTCCGCCGGCTCGAGAAGCGGCCCCTCAAGCTGTGACGTGAAGTTGTCGCCGTTCGCGGACACTCGTGATTTGTCTCAGTTCGACGACATCGCATGAATGTCGCTGATCGCATACATTTTAGCCGGTGACCGTGACTCGTAACCGGACGGTAGGCGATGCAGTTCCGCACCTCCCTCGAACTCGGCCTCCTGATCCGCCGGGCCAGGCGTGCGCGAGGCATGACGCAGGCGGACCTCGCACGGGCGGCCGGCGTGGGCCGGCAGTGGATCGTGGCGATCGAAGCCGGCAAGCCGCGAGCCGAACTCGGCAAGGCGTTTCAGACGCTCGCGGCGCTCGGCCTGTCGCTGTCGATCCACGGCGAGGGTATCCCGGAGCCCCCGAGTTCCCGAGTCCGGATCGCCGTCCCCGACATCGAAGCGGTCGTTGGAGCCCATCAGGACCCGGAGTCGTGACCGAACGCCTCATCGCTGCAGCGAACGGGGAGGTCATGGGATACCTGACGCGCCACAGGCACGGGCGACTCACCTTCTCGTACGATGAAGCGTGGCGCCGAGCGTCAGGCGCGTACCCACTCTCGCTCTCGATGCCTCTCGCCGGCGCCGAGTACGGGCACGACGGCATCGAACCGTGGCTGTGGGGACTCCTTCCGGACAACGAGAACGTTCTCGCGCAATGGGCGAGACGCTTCCAGGTCTCCGCGCGCAGCGCGTTCTCCCTGTTGCGGGCGACGGGCGAGGATTGTCCGGGCGGAGTCCAGTTTGCGCCCCCCGACCGCGTCGAGCGCCTGCTCGGCGGGCAAGATCCGGAGGTCGACTGGCTGACGGAGGAGCAGGTCGGCGCTCGCCTGCGCGCGCTGAACGAGGACGGGAGCGCCTGGCGTCTACCCGGGGACGCCGGCCGGTTCAGCCTTGCAGGCGCGCAGGCCAAGACGGCTCTGTACTTCGCCGACCACCGATGGGGAGTGCCTCGAGGCCGGACGCCCACGACGCACATACTGAAACCTCCGATTCCCGGCTTTCCCGGACACTGCGAAAACGAGCATCTCTGCCTGACGCTCGCCCGTGCGCTCGGAGTCGCGGCGGCTCGCTCGCGGGTCCGCCGGTTCGGCGAACAGACGGCGCTCGTCGTGGAACGGTACGACCGCGTTGGAACTGCCGATGGCCTGGTGCGAGTCCACCAGGAAGATCTCTGCCAGGCCCTGGGTCTGCCGCCGACGGCGAAGTACGAGAGCGACGGCGGTCCCGGGTACGGTCGCATGGCCGAGGTGATCCGGACGCACTCCAGCCGCCCCGGACACGACCTCCGAACGTTCGCCCGCGCGATCGCGCTGAACTGGGTCATCGGCGGGACCGACGCGCATGCGAAGAACTTCTCCCTGCTGATCGGCGGCGGCGGACGAGCGTCTCTCGCCCCTCTGTACGATGTGGCCAGCCTGCTGCCCTATCCCGGCCATTATGAGCCGAGGCTCAAGCTGGCGACGAAGATCGGCGGTGAAGCCCGCCTCGGATACATCCGGACGAGGCACTGGACACGTTTCGCCAAGGACGTGGGGCTCCCCGCCGTGGAGGTGCACTCACTGTGCGAAGCCGTTGCCGTCAACGTGGCCGAGCGGTTGCATGGAATCGTCGCGGCCACCCGCGCCGAAGGTCTCGACGACGCGATCCTTGATCGGCTGGAAGAGAGGATCGGCGCGCGCGCCATGGCGTGCCAGGCGACCCTTCGGGCCTGACCGAGGTCAGCCGGAGGGCGGCGTGTATCTCCCGTCGATGGCGGTCCAGCCGCCGTCGGCGAACAGGACGGTGCCGGTCACGTAGCTGGCGGCGTCCGAGGCGAGGAAGACGGTCGGGCCGGCCATCTCCGCGGCGCTGCCCCAGCGGTTGAGGATGTTGCGCGCGGCGTAGGCGCCGTACCAGCCGGGGTTATCCTTGATCGGCGCCGTGAGCGGCGTGTCGATGACGCCCGGCGCGACCGCGTTCACCCGCACCCCGCTGGGCCCGAGTTCGGCGGCGGCGGTGCGCACCATCTGCACGATCCCCGCCTTGGTGGCGGCGTACATGCTCTGCCCGGGTTCGACCACGACCGACCGGATCGAGCTGAAGAGGATGATGGAACCCGATCCCTGCGCGGTCATGATCCGGCCCGCGGCCTGGATGACGTGCGCGCCGCCCTTGAGGTTGAGACCCAGCACGCGGTCGATCTCCTCGTCGGTGTAGTCGAGGAGCGGCTTGCGCACGTTCACCCCGGGGGTGCAGGCCACGACGTCGAGGGACCCGCGGGCCGTCGTGATGGCCTCGAACGCGGCGGTGACGGCAGGGCCGTCCAGAATGTCCAGGCGGGCGGAGTCGGCCTCGCCCCCCGCCTCCCGGATGGCCGCTGCCGTGCGGGCGGCGGCGTCCGCGTCGATGTCGAGGCAGGACACGTACGCTCCCGCCTCCGCACATCCGGTCGCGACGGCTTCGCCGATGCCGGAACCGCCTCCGACAACCGCGGCGGTGCGTCCGTCCAGGCTGAACATCGTGGTCATGGGGATTCTCTGGCAGGGTTTCGTGTGGTGTAGGGCGCGACACAATGTAGGGACCGCACTCGCCGGGCAACCGGCCGCGTATCCCCCAGTCCGGAGATCGCATGCACGACGCAAGCCCGCCGACCGGTACTCGCCGGGAGGACCGCGTCCTCGCCGAGGTGGAAGCCGCGCGCGACGAGATCGTGGCCTTCACGGCGGAGATGATCCGGATCCCCACGGTGAATCCCCCCGGGGAGCACTACCGGGACTGCGCCGAACTCATCGGGCGGCAGTTGGAGGCGACGGGCCTGGCGGTCGAATTCGTGGAGGCGGAGGGGCGCCCCGAGCATACCACCGAATATCCGCGGGTGAATATGGTGGGACGGGGGGCGGCGCTTCCGGGAGGCCCGCGGCTCCACCTGAACGGCCACTTCGACGTGGTTCCCCCGGGGGATGGGTGGACGGTCGACCCGTTCGCGGGCGCGGTGCGCGAAGGCCGCATCTACGGGAGGGGCGCGTCGGACATGAAGTCCGGGATCGCGGCCGCGGTCTTCGCGCTCGAGGCGCTGCGGCGGGCCGGCGTCGAACTCGCCGGAGCCGTGGACATCAGCGCGACGGTCGACGAGGAGAGCGGCGGCTTCGCGGGGGTCGCCCACCTGTGCGAGGCCGGGATCATCTCGAGCGACGACACGAGGTACGCCATCATCCCCGAGCCGTTCGGGCCCGCCCGCGTGTGCCTGGGACACCGGGGCGTCTACTGGTTCGACGTCATCGCGCACGGCCACGCGGCGCACGGCAGCATGAGCCACCTCGGCCGCAGCGCCATCGAGGACATGGGCGCCCTCCTGGAAGCCTTCCGAACGCGACTCGCGCCGGAACTCGCGACGCGGCTTTCCGCGCTGCCCGTCGTGCCGGAACCCTCACGGCGTCCCTCGCTGAACGTCAACGCGGTCAGCGGGGGCCAGGCCGGCGGGGGGGCGACCCAATCGCCCTGCGTGGCCGACCGCTGCACGGCGACCTTCGACCGCCGCTTCATCCCCGAGGAATCCATCGACGAGGTCCGCGCCGAAATCGCGCGCCTGGTCGCGTCGGTGGAGGGCGACGACCCGGGACGCCGTTTCACGATCGAGGAGCGCATGGTCGTGCACCCGACCTCCGCGCCGCCCGGCTCACCGCTCGTGGCCGCACTGTCCCGTGCCGTGGAAACGATCGTCGGCCGCCCCGCGGAGCTCGTGGCGAGCCCCGGCACCTACGACCAGAAGCACTTCGCCCGGATCGGCGGCATCGAGCACTGCGTCGCTTACGGTCCCGGACCCCTCGAGGAGGCGCACCAGCCGGACGAGTCCTGCGCGGTGGACGACCTCGTGGCGTGCACGCAGGTGCTCGCGCTCGCGGCGCTCGAACTGGTGGGCCCGGCGTAGCCTACGCGTTCTGTTCGATCCAATCGGTGGGAGTGGAGGCCCCGGCCCGCTTGATCAACTCGCCATCCCACGACACGACCTCGGCTTCCAGCCATTTGGCGAGGGCGGCGTAGAGGGCGTCGCCGGAGCGCAGAAAGCCCCGGGTGCCGACCTGGAGGGCCTGTCGGAGCATCGCCCGGTTCAGCGAATACACCGTGACCAGCGGGGATCCCAGCATTTGATCGGCCAGGCCCCGGCCGCGCTCGGCGTCGCGCAGCCTTCGCGCCAGCGCGCAGGCGATCTCCAGCTTCGCCAGCTCGGGGAGAGAAATCGGGAGTTCTCGCTCCACTACCAGTGAGAGAAACGCTCGGCTTGACTCGGACAACGCATCGGTTGCGTCCGCCGCCGAGACCCACACGCTGGCGTCAATGACCAGCGTTATCACTCGCCTCCCAATCGGTTCCGGTCGGCGGCCAACTCCTCCCTCGCCGAACGGCCGCGGGGAGCATGCCCGACCGCTTCATCGGCCGCATCGAGCCAGGAGCGCAGCCACGCTTTTGGGGCCTCCGGGGTTTCCGGACCCTCTTCCTCGCTCAGCCAGCGCCGATAGAGCTGCGTCGTCACTTCGCGGATCGTAAGGCCTCGCAGGGCCGTCTCCGACTTGACCTGCCGGTACAGATCATCCGGGATATCGATGGTCGCCTTCATAGCACCATGATAGCTGTATTACCGTATACCCGTCAACGTGCCTGTCTCGATGGCTAGCTGTAGAGGCCAGGGACGTTGTCCACCGGATCAACGAGTAACCGACTCCCCCAGCGGCCACGGCCACCTCCGCCTGCCCGGGCCACGACGGGAAGATCTCGAGCAATCATGGGCGTCTCGCCGCCCATGCATCGGCTTAAGCCAATTGAAAATGCGATGTTGAATTGGCTTAAGGCTTTGTACGGGGTTTCAGGCACCCACCACGGGCACAGAGTTCGGATCCCGCTCGGACGGTTTCTACAGACTGACGCCCGCGGGGAGAGCGGTGCCGGTGAGACGGATTGACGCCCGTTGACAAGCCGGACGAGGTGGTGACGCGGGAGATGGGGCGGCTGGGCGAAGACGCACGGCCATCGGACGGCTCACGCCCCTGCAACGACTCGTCGGGCCAAGGGTCACCAACGTCCTCGGCATCTACAACTAGCCGGTCACGAAAATCGAGAGAATGGACGCGGGGAGCAGCGCCATCGAGTAGAGCACGTACACCCCGACCGACTTCGCCACCGACAGGATCCACCCGTTCTCGTAGTAGCGGCGGACGGCAATCACGAAATAGGGGTACTGAATCAGCAGGAACCCCGCACGGGCCCAACTTCCCGCACCCCCTTCGGGGAACAGGAGCGCGATCGCGTAGATGAGGAATGTGAAAGTCTGGACATGGATGGCGAAGACCAGGTGCTCTACGTAGAAGCGTTTCTTCCGAAGATTGAAGACGGCGAGGATCAACCCGAGGAACGGAAGCAAACAGAACATCGCGATCGGCATGTTCGCGAGGAGGCGCCGGGGGATGACTGAGGGATCGTGAGCGATGTCGATTCCCGAGAGCAGGAAGAATCTCCCGATCCAGTTCGTCTCCGCCGCGCCGCCTGACTGGGCCACGGCAAGAAGGGCCCGCCTTCCGAGACTGTCTTCCGGCCGACGGAGAATGTCGTCGGCCTTCCGCCGTTGCTCGGGCGGCAGTACCGCCCTGAAGTCGGCGAGGCGCTCTTCCGTCGAGAGTTGGGCCAGGGAGTCGGAGGGTTGCGTGACGACGTTTACCCGGATCTCGTCTGCCGCGTCCGCCAGATCTTCATCAGCCATGCCCCGCACGAACGCTTCGCCGAGGTTCCCGAACAGCGACAGCACGAGGAAGAAGAGGAAGCTCGCGAAGATGTAGAGCCTGACGGGAGACACGAAGCTGACCCGGCGGTTGCGGGAGAACTCCCGGGTGAGGCTTCCGGGCTTGAAGAAGAGAAGTCTCAGCGTTCGAAAGAGCCTGGAGTCCAGTTCGAACATCTCGCGCAGAAACTCCAGGACCACGGAGCCGAGCGAACGGGCGTAGTGCCGGTCGCTCTGCCCGCACTGAGGGCAGAAGCTCTCCGGCCGCTCGTGCCCGCAGTTCGCGCACGCCCGCTCCGCGGCGGTCATCATGCGGTGTTCCACCAGAGGGAGGGTTTCAGGCGCTCGCCGCGTCCGCCGATGCGGTCCAGCCAGAGGGCGAGTCGCCGGAGCGGCGTGCCGGCCATCCATCGCCACACGCGGCTCCATCGGCGGCGGTAATCGCGGTTGTAGGGGCAGACGCGCACGCAGATCGAGCAGTCGGTGTTCTGGTTGGCCCAGAAGCGGAAGCACTTCTCGGCATCGGTCGTCCATTTTCGGATGCCCTGGATGTTCGACCGGTTGTGGACCAGGGTGGACGGTTCGCCGTCGGCGATGGCCCCCGCGGGGCAGCCCTTCGTGCACGCGCGGCAGATGTCGCAGGTCTCCTTCACGCCGAATCTTGCGGGCGTGTCGTGGGCGAGCGGCATGTCGGTGAAGACCTTGCCGATCCGGACCCGGGGACCGTACTCGCGGGTGATGAGGAGTCCGTGGCGCCCGTACTCGCCGAGTCCGGCCTTGATGGCGAGCGGGATGGCGAGCGCCGAGTCATTCATGCTCGCCACGGCGCGGTAGCCGAGGTTGGTGATGTACTGGGCGATGGCGAGCAGCACGATGGTGTCCCGGGAGTAGGTGGCGCCCGTCGCGGCGCCGCTCAGCGCGGAGGGCGCCGTGCTCAGGAGTTCCCGGTCCATGGATTGCGCGATCACGATCACGTTGCCGAGATCGGTGGAGATCTCCTGCGGTTTCTCGTGCTCGTTCTCGCGGCTGTAGGCGTGCGTGTACAGCCAGCGCTCGTCGTTCCCGGTGATCCCCACGAGGTCGGCGCCCAGGGTCTTCGCGGCGAGCTTGATCTCGCGCGCCATCTCCTCGGGAGACGCCACCGGCAGGGTGCTGTCCGGGCCCTCTCGCACGGTGGTGTACGGATCCAGGAAACCCTCGCGGCGGTCGTCGCCGTCGCGCAGTTCGGCGAAGACGTCCGTCACGTGCCACGACGCGTTGCGGAGCGCGTAGTCGCGCTGGGTGAAGCCGTCGACGGAACGCCAGGTCAGCTTCGGCGTGCGGTACGTCTCGTAGAACATGTCCGAGCGGTGCGTGCGCACCTCCGGGTCCCAGAACGAGCGGCAGAAGATGTCGTCCCGCTGGGAGAAGCGCCGAAAGTCCTCGCGGACGTCGAAGCCGGCTTCCCTGTCCATTCAGAGATCCCGGCAGCCGTATTCGATGCCGGTCTTCACCGCCTCGACCAGTTCGTCGATGTCCGCCCGCGTCACGATGAGGGGCGGCGCGATGGTCACGGTGTTGTTCAGGCCGGGAATGCTCCGGGTCGTCCGGCCCACGAGCACGCCCTCCTCGGCGGCCCTTCCCACGACGGCCATCATGACGTCCTCGCTCACGGGCGCCTTCGTCGCCTTGTCCTCCACGAGTTCCACGCCGGCGAACAGGCCCCTGCCGCGGACGTCGCCGACGTGGTCGTGGTCGAGCAGTTCGCGCAGCCGGTCCTGCAGGTAGGCGCCCATCGCGCGACTGTTCACGATCAGGTCTTCTTCCTCGATGATGCGCAGGTTCTCCAGCGCGGCCGCGAACCCGGAGGTACAGCCGCCGTAGGTGCTGATGTCCCTGAAGTAGTGGAACTTGTCGTCCGGATCCGCCAGGAACCGGTCGAACACCTCGCCGCGCACGGCGGCGGCGGAGATCGGCGCGTAGGAACTGGCCATGCCCTTGGCCATCGTGACGATGTCCGGGACGAAGTCGTAGTGCTCGAATCCGAACATCGTCCCCGTGCGCCCGAATCCGCACACGACTTCGTCGATGATCAGTATGACGTCGTATTTGTCGCAGATCTCGCGGATGATTGAAAAATATTCATCCACCGGAGGAATGACCCCCCCGCCCGCGGTGATCGGCTCGAGGATCACGGCCCCCACCGTCTCCGGCCCCTCCTCCTCGATCGCCTCCCCGAGGGCGCGCGCACATTGGATGTCGCAGTCCGGATAGGTCTTTCCGAAGGGACAGCGATAGCACATCGCATGGGGGAAACCCGAAAACCCGTCCGGGAACGGCCCGTAGGCCTCCTTGCGCTCCTCCTGCCCGCTGGCGGCGAGGCAGGCGATGGTCGTGCCGTGGTAGTCGCGGTCCCGGTACAGGACCTTCGACTTCCGGTTCCCGTTCAGGTGGGCGATCTGGCGCACCATCTTGAAGGCCTTCTCGTTGGCCTCGGAGCCGCTGTTGGCGAAGAAGATGTGGTCCAGCCCGGGCAGCCGTTCGGCCAGCGCGCTCGCGTACCGGGCGGCCGGGACGGTGCCGACGACGCCCGCGTAGTACGGCAGCCGCTTCAACTGCTCGTAGACGACCCGCGCGATGCTCTCCCGCCCGTGGCCGACGTTCACGCACCAGACGCCGCCCGAGGCCCCGTCCAGGTACTCCTTGCCGTGGATGTCGCGGACGCGCGCCCCGTGGCCCTCCACGAAGACCTGCGGATCCCGGGTCTCGAGAATCCGGTGCTGGAACAGGTGGTGCCAGAGGTGCTTCCGGTCCTTCTCGATGACGTCCTTGACGTCGTAATCCGCCAGCAACGCCCCGGGGGCGGTTGCATCGGCGCTCGAAGGGCCGTGGGAGTCGTGCGGCATCGCGCTAGCTCAGGCTGAGATGGGCGTATTTCTCCAGGTGGCGCGTGGGCATGGAGAGCGCGTCCCGGCGGAAGGGCTCCGCGAGCACGTTGGCGCCTCCCTCGACGATGGCGTTGATGACGCACGGCTCGCCGCTCGCCACGGCGTCGCGCACCACGTCCTGAACGTCGCGGTAGTCCTCGACCGTGTAGCCCCGCGCGCCCATCGACTCCGCCACCTTCGCGAAGTCCGGATTGCTGCGCAGGTTGGTGCCCACGAAGCGGTTGCCGTAGAAGTCGATCTGGTTCTTCTTCTCGGCGCCCCATTCGTGGTTGTTGATGACGATGGCGATGACCGGGATCTCCTCCCGCACCGCCGTCATCACCTCGCTCATCCCGCTGATGCCCCACGCACCGTCGCCCTGAATGGCGAACACGGGAGCGGCCGGGTTGCCGATCCTGGCGCCCAGCGCGGCTCCGTACGCGAAGCCGCAGTTCCCCCACGTGAGCGCCGCGAGGTGCTGCCGGGGGCCGTCGAAGCGGAGATACCCGTTGGTGATCGAGCAGGTGTTGCCGATGTCCGTGGTCACAAGCGCGTCCCCGGGCAGCGCGCGGGTGAATTCCCGGAGGAAGCGCCGCGGATGCATGAGGGCGCTGGTGGATGAAGACCAGTTCTCGAGTTCCTCGTCCCAGGCCCGCTTCTCCCGGGCGACGTCGGCGATGCGTTCCTCGTGTCGCCCCGGATCGGGCAGCGCCGTTCTCAACCCGTCGAGCAACTCGACGGCGTACTCCTTCACGTCCGCGACGGAGAAGAGCGCCGGGATCCTGCTCATGCCCCACTGCCGGGCGTCCCGGTCGACCTGTATGAGCGTGGCGTCTTCGGGCCAGTAGGTGATGTCGTACTGCGGGAGGAGGCCGAAGACCCCGAGCCGGGTCCCGAGAGCGAGCACCACGTCGGCCTTCGCGATGGTGCGCATGGCGGCCTTCGACCCGCAGTAGCCGATCGGCCCGCACCCGAGTTCGTGGCTCCAGGGAAAGGTGTCGTTGTGGAGGTAGGTGTTGACGACCGGCGCGCTCAGATGCTCGGCCAGCGCCTTGACCTCCTTCACGGCGTCCCCCTGGCTCACCCCCCCTCCGGAGACGATGACGGGATAGCGGGCGGCTTTCAGGATCCGGACCGCCTCTTCGATGTCCCCCCTGGGAGGCCGGCCGGGACCGAGGACAGGCGTCGGGAAGATCTCCTCCTCGATGTCGCCGTAGAAGTAGTCCCTGGGGATGTTGAGGTGCGTGGGGCCGAGTTCGAGCTTGGCGCGGTAGAAGCAGCGCCGCGCGAGTTCGCCCATGCGTTCGGGACGGTTGACGCGCACCTGGAAGACGGTCTGGGCCTCGAACATCGGCATCTGGTCGAGTTCCTGGAAGCCGCCGGTGCCGATGCCGAGCGATCCGGTTTCCGGCGTGATGGCGACGACGGGGGAGTGCGCCCAGAAGGCGGCCGCGATCGCGGAGACGAAGTTGGCCGCGCCGGGGCCGTTCTGGGCGATGCAGGCCTGGGGCCTTCCCGTGACCCGCGCCAGCCCGTCGGCGGCGTGCGCGGCCGCCTGTTCGTGCGCGACCGAGATGAAACGGATGCCCGCATCCGGGAAGAGGTCGAGGGCGTCCATGAACGCCGAGCCCACGAGCCCGAACACTTCCGTCACGCCCTCCGCCACCAGCGTCTCGACGAGCGCTTCGGAGGGAGTCATCGTTCTTTTCGGCACGTCCAGCCTCCAGCGGTGCGAGCGGCACGGTTCCGGAAGGGAATCGAGGTCGCCCGTGGCCCCGGCCCGGGCGCGCATGCAACCCGGGGAACGTAGTATAGGCCCGCCATGGGTGTCGACGAACTCATCAACAGGGTCATGCGGCCGGTCGCGGACGCGGTATCGGAGTTCATCTTCTTCTCCGTGCCGGTCGGCGGGGCCGAGATTCCGCTCATCGTGGCGTGGCTCATCGCCGGGGGCGTGTTCTTCACCCTGTACCTGGGCTTCATCAAC
This sequence comes from Gemmatimonadota bacterium, assembly GCA_022820995.1. Classification (GTDB taxonomy): domain Bacteria; phylum Gemmatimonadota; class Gemmatimonadetes; order Palauibacterales; family Palauibacteraceae; genus Palauibacter. The sequence continues at coordinate 136,708 of JAJEEM010000057.1, forward strand.
GTGCGGGGCTTCAGGCACGCGCTCGACCTGGTCCGGGGCCGCTACACGGATCCCTCGCAGCCGGGCGAGGTGACGCCCTTCCAGGCGCTCGCGACCGCGGTCTCGGGCACGGTCGGGATCGGGAACATCGCGGGGGTCGCCGTCGCGATCTCGCTCGGCGGGCCCGGAGCCACGCTCTGGCTGATCATCGCCGGGCTGCTCGGAATGAGCACGAAGTTCGCCGAGTGCACGCTGGCGGTGAAGTACCGCGACACCCACCCGGACGGCTCCGTGAGCGGCGGCCCGATGTACTATCTGCAGCACGGCCTGGAGCTGAGGAACCTGCCCCGGATCGGGCGCGGCCTGGGGATCTTCTACGCGGCCGCCATGGTCCTGGGCTGTCTCGGCATCGGCAACATGTTCCAGTCCAACCAGGCGGCCGCCATCCTGATCGAGGTGACGGGCGCCGAAGCGAGCTTCTTCAGCGACAGGGCCTGGCTGCTGGGCGTCCTCATGGCCGCCGCGGTGGCGCTGGTCATCGTCGGGGGGATCCGGAGCATCGCCCGGGTCACCTCGAAGCTCGTGCCCTTCATGGCCGTGCTCTACGTGCTGTCGGCGCTCGCGATCATCGCGCTGAACGCCGACCGGCTGCCCGCCGCGTTCGCCCGGATATGGGAGGGCGCGTTCTCGGCGGACAGCGTCGGCGGCGGCATGATCGGGGTGATGGTCATCGGGTTCCGGAGGGCCGTGTTCTCCAACGAGGCCGGCCTCGGTTCCGCCGCCATCGCGCACTCGGCGGTGCAGACGGACGAACCTTCCACCGAGGGCTTCGTCAGCCTGCTGGAGCCGTTCATCGACACGGTCGTCATCTGCACGATGACGGCGCTCGTCATCATCACGACGGTCTACGATCCGTCGCTGGCCGACGCCGGCATCACCGGCATCGAGATGACGAAGACCGCGTTCGAGAGCACGCTCTCCTGGTCGCCCGTGCCCCTCTCCGTGGCGGCGGTGCTGTTCGCCTTTTCCACGATGCTCTCGTGGAGCTACTACGGCCTGAAATCGCTCACGTACCTGACGGGCGAGAATCGAGCCGTGGAAGCGGGCTTCAAGCTGTTCTTCTGCGGGTTCGTGGTCCTGGGCGCGAGCGTGCAGCTGGGAGCGCTGATCGATCTCTCGGACGCCGTCATCTACGTGGTCGCGATTCCGAACCTGCTCGGCCTGTACCTGCTGGCGCCGGTCCTGAAGCGGGAGATGCACTCCTACCGGGAGCGCCTCGGACGCTACTGACCAGGGGCCTCGTCCCGCGTGGGGATCAGGGGGGCGGCTTCCCGGCCACTCGCTTCTTCTCCTCCTCCAGCGCGTCCAGCGCCACCCCTTCCGTGATCCACGCGGGCGCGGGCTCGCCCTTCAGGTAGTGCCCGAACCACTCGAGGATGCGGCGGTGATAGTCCTTCTGGTTCGCCTCGTCGCGGAAACCGTGGTCCTCCCCCTCGTAAACCAGGAGCACCATCTGCTTCCCGGCGCGGCGCGCGAAGTTGAAGAACTCCGTCCCCTGGTCCCAGTCCACGACGCCATCCTCGTCGCCGAAGGCCATCAGCAGCGGCGTCTCCATGTGGTGCACCTCGTGGATCGGCGAATTCCGGCGGTGCGCCTCCGGATCCTCCCAGAAGGGCACTTCCATGCGCGCCTGGCCGGTCTCCCAGTGGCTCAGTTCGGCGATGCCCGGGTTCCAGTGGAGCTGGCCCATGAAGCTCACGAAGTCGGTGAGCGGCGCGCCCGCCACCGAAGCCGCGAAGATGTCGGTGCGCGTGGGCAGGAACGTCGCCTGGTAACCGCCCCACGAGTGCCCGATGAGGCCGACGGCGTCCGGGTCCGTCACCCCCATCTCGACGGCCTTGGCCACGGCAGGGCGCACGGACTCCAGCGCGCTCACCCCCGGATCCCGCGCCCGGTACACGATGTCCGGCAGCAGCACCGCGTACCCGTGCTGGGTCCAGGCCGTGGTGTTGTAGTAGTCCCGCTCGCTGGGGACGCGGAAGAAGTGCATCTGCGGGGAGAGGATCTCGTAGGTGTACACGATCGTGGGGACCGCGCGGCCTTCCTCGTGGTTCGGGGGGAGGAGGAGGACGAACTGGAGGTCGCGGCCCGATTCGCTCACGAAGTCGACGAGTTCCGCGCGGCCCCACGCCACCTCGTCGATGAACGGGTTGATCCGCGTCACCCGGGCGGGGTCGGCGAGGTCGGCTCCCGCGACGAAGTAGTCCGGCGGGTCGTCGAAGCGCTCGGAGCGGTAGAACAGGACGTCGGCGCTGTCGGCGCGCGTGAGGAGGCCCACCCGCGCGTCTTCCAGGATCAGCGTCTCGGGCAGGTCCCCGGCGGGCGCGCCGGCCCAGCCGGCCGCGAAGCGGGCGTAGCCGCGCTGCTCCGTCTTCTCGTTGTAGAGGGAGAGGTAGGGGCGCGAGTCCGGGTCGATGCCGGGCTCGTCGTCAGCGGTGACGCGGGTCAATCGGTGGGTGACCCCGGTCTCGGCGCCGCGCGTGAGCCGCTCGCCTCCCGAGCCGTCGGGCGCGACGCGCCAGATGTCGTGCTCGTCGTAGAGCAGGACGGCGTTATCGTCCTTCAACCAGCCGCCGGGACCGAAGTCGCGCGGGGGGGTGACGTCGGTGGGCGTGTCGTAGTCGGTGTTGGCGAACTCGGCGGCCAGCCCCGACGTCAGGTCATACGTCGCGCCGGTGGCGATGTGGAGGCTGTGGTAGGCGGAGCCGTCCCACGAGAGCAGCCAGTCGCCGCCCGCGCTCGGCCATTCGTAGCGCACGCGCGCGAGCAGTTGGCGACGCTCGCCGGTGTCCGCGTCGGCCGCCCACACGTCGTGGTAAGGACGGCCGAACATCGCGCCCCACGGGTACGGCTCGCTGATGTCCTCCAGCGCATACGCCCAGCCGTGCAGGAGTTGAGTGGCGCCCATGAGGTCGGAGCCGAGCACTACGACGCGGTCGTCGTCGAGGTGCCAGACGGCGAGCAGCGATCGCGCGTCGTCGCGGTCCTCCGAGACCTGCTGCTCCGGGAAGAGGCGGACATCGCTCGTATGCCAGATCTGCAGGTCCGGAAGGTCGGGTCCGGAGTCGGGCCCCGGGGCGTCCTCGTCATCCGGCTCCCCGCTCTCCGGCTCCTCGTCCGCGCCGTCATCGGCAGCGTCGTCCGCTTCCCGCTCGGCCGGCCTGAGCCCGAGGGAGATCATGCGGCCGTCGTCCGACCACTCGGGGGCGCGGTGATGGACGACCTCAAGGGTGTCGGGGATGCCGGCGGCGTTCGCGCCGAGGACCATCGTCTCGACGCGGCGGTCAAGAGCGCGCCACGCCAGGATGTCGTAGGCGGCGCCCTCGGCGGAAGCGGCGTCCCGGGAGCGGAGGGCGGCCAGATCCGCGGAGTCGTCGCGCCAGCGGAGGCTCCGGTAGGCGGAACCGGACGCGTCGGCGGAGCGCAGGGTGCCGGCGAGGGCGTCATATACCTGCACGCCGTTGCCCACATCGGCGCCCGTCCCGATGGCGAGCGCGAGAAGGGACCCGCCCGGGCTCCAGGCCATCTCGCTCACGTTGCCGAAGCTGGTTTCCATCCCCGTGGCGAGCGCGACGATGCGGAGGTCGGCGCCCTTGCCCGCGGGCTCCTCCGGCGGATAGCCGCGCAGCGCGAGGAAGCGGCCGGAGGCGTCGAACCTCTGCTCGGAGACCGCGTCGAACTCACGCGTCTCCCCCGTCCGCAGGTCCATCACCGACGCCCTCTCGCGGACCGGTTCGTCGCTCTCCGCGAGCCGCTCCCGTTCCCCCGGCGGCAGGCCGACGGTCCAGCTCAGCCAGCGCCCGTCGGGGGAGAACCGCGGCGCCGAGCCCCATGGGAAGACCCGGACGGAGTCCTCTTCGAGCCGGCGCACGCGGAGTTCCGACTCCTCGTCCACCCGCGTGACCGTGTAGGCGATCCACTCGCCGAAGGGCGAGAACTCGACGCCGCCCAGCCGCTCCCAGCGGCCGTAGTCGTCGGGCGTGACGAGGGGCCGGTCCTGGGAGGAAGCGGAGGACGGGAGGACGAGCGCGAGACCGCCAAAGACGGCGAGCATGGCAAGCGGCGGGAAGCGGGAGGAGGGGGCCCGGGTCATCGCGTCCCCGCTACGGCTGCAGGCGGAGGACGAAGAGGCCCTCGTCCCAGCTGGAAGCCACGAAGATGCCGCTGTCGAACCAGGGGTAGGTCGACCAGGAGCCGTCGAACGTCTGGTCGTCGCGGTCCGGCACCGTGTCGAAGTAGCCCCGTTCCACAGGATTCGCAGGGTCAGTGATGTCGAGGATGCGCACCCCGAACGTGTAGTTGGAGTGATAGATCAGGCTGCCGTGCACGTAGAGGTTGTGATCGACCGCCTCGCTGGGGCCCAGGTGTTCCTTCACGAGCACCGGGTCGTCGAGGTCGGTGACGTCCCATACGAGCAGGCGCGCATGTGACACCCGGTTGTTCCTCTCGTCCAACTCATCGTTCTGGTAGAAGTACCGGTGATCCTCGCTGAGCCACCCCTGGTGGACGTAGTCGTGGTCTGCGTAGGTGGCCGTCGACAGCGTCACCGGATTCGCCTTGTCCGTCACGTCGGACACGACGATCGCCGTCTCGTTCGAGCCCAGGCAGATCTCACGGCCCACGTGTTCGACGTCGGGACCCCGGTACACGACGCACTGGACATCGTGCGTGTACCCGGTGCCGCTCCAGCCCGTCCCCTCCGCGGCGTAGCACCCCGCGAAGCTCGGGCTCTTCGGGTTCGAGAGATCGATCATGTGCAGGCCGCCCCCGCAGCTCTCGCCGCCGGAGTGGCTGCCGACGGCGTACGCGAACCCGGTCTCCTCGTTGATCGCGAGGTTGTGGACGGCGCTCACCTCCCCGTAGCGGGCGTCCGCCTCCAACTCGGTGAACTCCGTCAGTTCGCGAAGCCGGGTGAGGTCGAGCACCTGCACGCCGTGGTCGGTGATCTCGGCCACGACGTAGGCGTGATTCTCGTACACCTTCATGTCGCGCCAGATACTGTGCGTGTCCGGGGAGCCCATGAAGGCGATGGGGTGCGGTTCGGTCGGCGTCGAGAGGTCGACGATGGCGAGCCCGTCGTGGCGGCCGACCAGCGCGTACTCCACGCCCGTCTGCGGATCCGTCCACCCCCAGATGTCGTTCACGACCCAATCCTCCACGAATCCCGCGGGCGTCCGTCCCGGGCTCAGCTCGCCCAGCGGTACGTGCCCGACGAGGTCCACGCGATGGCAGGGGAACCCGTCCGCCGAGCCGCCCTCGCAGGGGACGATCTGCGCCACGACGGGAGGCGGCGGATCGGGCGGATCGACCGGATCCGGACCGGGGGGGCCGGTCGGGGAATCCTCACATGCGGCAGCAAGCAGGACCAGAAGCGGGAGCGAGCCTCGCGCGAACGCCTGGATACTCCTGTGAATCATCGCTTCAAGCCCTGCCGCAGGCGCAGGACGAAGAGGCCCTCATCCTTGCTGGTGACGACGAAGATGCCGCTCTCGAAATAGGGGTACGTCGACCAGGAGCCGTCGAAGTTCGTTTCGTCGTGCTCGGGCACGGTGTCGAAATATGCGACCTCGCGGGGGTTCAGGGGATCCGAGATGTCCAGGATCCGAACGCCGAACGTGTAGTTGGAGTGGTAGATGAATCCCTCGTGGACGTAGATGTTGTGGTCGATCGCGCCGGTGGGACCCAGATGTTCCGCGGCCAGGACGGGATCGTCGAGGTCGGTGAGGTCCCACACCAGCATTCGCGTCCGTGAGACCTGGTTGGTGTATTCGTCCGCCTCGTCGTTCTGGTAGAAATACCGGTGGTCCTCGCTGAGCCACCCCTGGTGGACGTACCCGTAATCCGCGTAGCGGGCCGTCGACAGCGTCGTCGGATTCGCCTTGTCGGTGACATCCGACAGGACGATCGCGTCTTCGTTCGAGCCCACGCAGATCTCCCGGCCCGCGTGCTCCGCATCGGGCCCCCGATACACGACGCACTGGACATCGTGCGTGTAGCCGGTGCCGCGGCGCCCGGTCCCCTCCTCCGCATGACACCCCGCAAACGTCGGGTTCTGCGGACTGGAAACATCGATCATGTGCAGGCCCCCACCGCAGGTCTCGCCGCCGGAGTTGCCGCCGACGGCGTACGCGAAGCCGGTCTCCTCGTTGATCGCGATGTTGTGGACGGCACTCACATCCCGGTAGCGCGCATCCGCCTGCAGTTCGGTGAAGTCCGTCAAGCCGCGAAGGCGCGTGAGGTCGAGCACCTGTACTCCGTGCCCGGTGCTTTCGGAGACCACGAATACGTGATCCGCGTATACCTTCATGTCGCGCCAAAGGCTGTGCGAGATCGCGGACGGCATGAACGCGACGGGCCGCGGCTCGACGGGGGTCGAGAGATCGACGATGGCGAGGCCATCGTGACGGCCGACCAGCGCATACTCCACCCCGGTCTGCGGGTCGGTCCACCCCCAGATGTCGTTCGTGAACCAGCGTTCGCTGCCCCCGCCAGGGGTACGGCCCGGTGTCAGATTCGGCAGGGACACACGCCCGACGAGGTCCACGCCCTCGCACGGGAATCTGAACGCCCGGCCCCCCTGGCAGACGGTCACCGCCGTGGCGACGGGTGCCGAAGGCGGTTCGGGCGGCTCGGGCGCCGCGGGCGGGCCCGTCGGGTTCTCACCGCACGCGAGTGCGAGCAGGGCGGGCAGGAGAGCGGCGCCCCGCGTGGGGAGGTTCCCGCGATTGCGCCCTTCGACTTCCATAGGCCGGCTCAGTGCGTCAGCAGGAGCCGCGGTCCCAGGAGCCTGTCCGGGTCCGCATCCGGCTTGGGGGTGAACTTGTTGATCCAGCCCCCGCTGTAGGACGCGATATACAGGTTGCCGTCCCCGTCCATGTCCATCTGGTGCGGGAGCGAGAGGCCGCCCGGCCAGATCCCGCGCCCGATGGCGCCGGCCGCTCCGTAGGCGCCCCAGTAGTCCTGGAGGACGCCGTCCCGGTCGTACTTCAGGACGCGGTTCAGCGACGCATCCAGGACCCACACGGCACCGTCCTCGTCGAGCCAGATGTTCACGGGGTCGAAGATGTTCGGCCATTCCTCGATGAACTCGCCGTCGTGCGTGAACAGCTGGAGGCGCTCGTTCTGGCGGTCCCCGACGTAGACGCGATCCTCGTCCACCGCGAGGCCGTGAAGGAGATCGAACTCACCGGGTCCGGCGCCGAGCGCACCCCACTGCATGATGAACTCCCCGTCCTCCGAGTACTTGATGATCCGCGAGTTCCAGTACCCGTCTGCGAGGAGGAAGCTCCCGTCCGGAAGGAAGGCGAGCTTCGACGGCCAGCCGTAGGTGTACGGGCCCCAGTCGTCCCGGGCGCGGGCGGCTTCGCGCGTCTTCGGGTGATCGCGTTCGCCCAGGCGCATGGCGATCTCGCTGCCGTCGTTCGTGAACTTGACGACCTGCATGTGCCCTTCGCCGCCGCCGCTGTCGATCACCCACACGTGCCGGTCGGGGTCGTAAGGGCTGATGTACACCTGGTGCGGGAGGGTGAAGATCGAGTCCCACTGGGCCCACTGTTCCACGATCTCGCCGTTCCCGTTCGCGACGACGATGTAGTTCGTGCGGCGCAGGCGCCCCTCGCGGGGGGCCGACCGGTCGGCGGGCCAGTCGCCGCGCGTGACGACGATGATGCGGTCCTCGTGGTCCACGGCGACGCCGGCCACCTGCCCCCAGCCCCATTCGTCGTCGTGGTCGGGCGCGGACTTCCACCAGCCGGCCACGGGATCGTACGGCCCGGTGCGGTCGTCGCCGCCCTTCACGACGGCGCCGTTCAGTGCGCCGGATCCGTCCGTCGTCGCGGCGGCCGCGCGGTCGCCGGCCTCGCACCCCGAGACGGAAAGCGCGGTGGCGAGGGCAAGCGTCAGGGGACACGGCGGGGTCTTCATGCGGTCTCCATCGTCCGGGTGGGTGCCGTCAGCGCGAGCCCGGCCTGCCGCTGCCGGACCGCTTCTCCTCCTGATCCGTCGCGGCGGGCGCCCAGGGATCGTCGATGCCGGCGCCGGGGCACGAGTCGCCCGTGTCCAGGAAGTGCGTGTGCAGGCACTCGAGCGTCGCACCGAGACGCGTCAGCAGGTCGACCGTCTCCGGGAACGGGACGCGGGTGAAGAACCCGGCCCGGCCGCCGCGCGCCATGTCCGCCGTGGACTGCCCGAGGCGGGTGATCGCGGTGACGTCCCCGCCCTGCGACACGAGGTACTCGATGAGTTCGTTGTCGCCGCGCGACGCGGCGTAGTGCATCGGCGTGTAGAGCCACGAGTCGCGGTGGTCGACATCCGCGCCGAGTTCCTCGATCAGGTACTTCACGGCGGGGATGAACTGGTCGGGCCGGTTGCGGACGCTGAACGCGCCCAGGCCCAGGTAGCCTCCGCCCGCGGCGGCGTGGATCGGCCAGGCGTTGGGCGCGCCCTCCGGAATCCAGGGCAGCCCGGAGTCCTCCTGCTGACGGCCGTCCTGCTGCCGGCGCTCCCGCATCCCGACCTCGGGCCAGCGCGTGGGGATGTTCGGGTCCGCGCCGTGCGCGACGAGCAGCTTCATCGCCTCGAGATCCTGGGCGAAGGCCGCCCGCCAGAACGGCGTCGCCCCCGTGAGGTCGATCCCCATCTTCGTGAGACCGTATTCCCAGTACCACAGGTGCGTGTTCAGCCGCGGATTGGGATCGGCCCCGGCTTCGAGCAGCGCGCGGAGCACGTCCATGTGGCCGGCGTCCTGCAGGTCCTGCGCGCGCGGCTGCGGGTAGTTGGACTTCGGAGCCCACTGGGTCTGGAGGACGGCGAAGAGGGGCGTCGCCCCGTCCGTCGAGGCGGCGAGACCGGGGTCGGCCCCGCGCTCGATGAGGACGAGCGCCAGGTCGAACTGGCCGTTGAGCGCCGCCATGAGGAGCGGGCTCGTGGCGTCCGCGCTCGCCTGGTCGATGTCCGCGCCGCCGTCAAGGAGGGCCGTGGCCGCTTCGATGTGGCCCTCGCGGGCCGCGTGCAGCAGCGCGGTCATGCCGCCGGTCCGGCCGACGAGCACCTCGCGGTACGGCGGACGGATGAGGTCGGGGCCGCCGGGGTAGTCGGGCCCCAGGCGGCCGAGCGAATGTGCGCTGACCTCGCCGACGTCGTAGCCGGAGCGGAGGAACTCGCGCTGGGCGCGGATGGCCGCCTGCACGCGGGCCGGGCCGGGCTCGCCCGGCCACTCGGCTTCGGGGTCCACCTCGGGCCCGTACGGTCCGAGCGTCTCCCGGGGCGCGCCGATCAGGTCCCGCATGCGGCGGTTGGCCTCACGGTCCAGCGCCAGACTGGGCAGGACGTCGACCACGGCGGTCGTGATGCCGGGGTCGGCGCCGGCGTCGAGCAGCGCGGCCGCCGCGGCCGGCCGGTTCGCGGCGGCGGCGAACATCAGGGGTGTCTGCCCCGCCGACCCCTCCCGGGCGTTCGGATCCGCGCCGTGGTCGAGCAGCGCGGCCACGGCCGGCCGGCCGTCCACGGCGGCGGCGGCGAGGTGCAGCGCGGTCACGCCGCTGTTCGTCGTAGCGGCGTTCGCGTCGGCCCCGGCTTCGAGCAGGAGCGCGACGACGGGCCCGTGCCCTCCGCGGGCAGCCAGGTGCAGCGGCGCATAGCGGCCGATCCGCGTCCCGGCGTCGACCGCCGCGCCCGCATCGATCAGCGCCCGGGCCGCGTCCGCGTGGCCGCGCTCGGCGGCGAAGTGCAGCGCCGTCATCCCGTCGCCCCGCGCCGCATTCACGTCCGCGCCGTCCCTCACGAGCGCGCGCACGACCTCCGCGGCCCCATCGCGCGCGGCTTCGAGCAGCCGGTCGTCGGAGGCGGACGCCGCCTCCTGCGCGGCCGAAACCGCCGGGAGAAGAACCGACAGCACGAGCGCGACCGCGAAGCGCCGCCTCATCCCGTTCCTCATCTCGCGCCGCTCCCCGAGGCCGCCTCGCCCGTGAATTCGAGCGGGAGGATCCCGTCGCTGTCGCCGAAGGCGGCCATCTCCGGGTGTCCGATCTTCCGCATGAGGCTCACGAACGCGTTCGCCATCGGGGTCCCGTCCGGGGCCCGCAGGTGGACCCCGCCCTCGAGCGCCCCGTTAGCCCCGCCCATGATCAGCAGCGGCGCCCGCCGGTGGTTGTGGAGGTTGCCGTCCGCCATCGGCGACCCCCACACGACCGCCGTCTTGTCGAGCAGCGACGCGTCGCCCTCCACCGTGTCCCGCATCTTCTCCAGGAAGTACGCGACCTGCCCGAGCCGGTAGGTGTTGATCTTGTTGAAATCCATGATGTCCTCGGGGACGTTCCCGTGGTGCGAGGCCCCGTGGACGGACTTCGTCGTCCCGCTCTCCGGGAAGGTCCGGTTGGACTGGTCGAAGCCGGTCTTGAAGGTGATGACGCGCGTGAGGTCGGTCTGCAGCGCGAGCAGCTGCAGGTCGAACATCAGCTGCATGTGCTCCTCGAAGGAGTCCGGGACCCCGGAGGGCGCCTCCGGCATCTCCCGTTCCTCGCCGCTCGAGTTGCGCGCCTCGACGAGCTGGATCCGGCGCTCGATCTCGCGAATGTGTTCGACGTATTCGTCCAGCGCGACCCGGTCCGCCGCGCCCAGCGTCCTTCGGAGCCGGGCGACCTCGGTCGCGATCCAGTCGATCATGCTGCGGTCCGTGCGGCGCCGTGCCGCCCGGTCCTCGGCCGAGTCCCCGGCCCCGAACAGGCGCTCGAACACGACGCGCGGCTCCCGGATCGCGGGCAGCGGCTGGTTCGGCGACGCCCACGCGAGCGATGTCGTGTATGCGCAGTGGTAGTTGTACGCACAGCCCCCGCCGCGATCGATGCCCTCGATGCAGAGTTCGAGCGAGGGGAGCACCGTCTCCCGCCCGAACCGCTGCGCGTGCAACTGGTCGAGCGAGGTGCCGAGGAAGATGTCGGAGCCCTGCGTCTGCTTCGGATGCGCCTGGGTGAGGAACACCGCCGTCGACCGGTCGTGGTCGCCGCCGATCTCCTCCGCCCGGAACGCCTCCGCCGAGCGGCAGTCCGTGTTGCTCACGATCGTCGTGTATTCGCGGAACGCCTCCAGCGGCTTGAGCTGGCTGTCCGCCACGAGTTCGAAGTCGCGGCCCGTCGTCGCCGGCGCGAACAGGTGGCGTTCGTCGCCCCAGTCGCTCGAGCCCGCCACCCCCATCGACTCCTCGATGCAGACGAGGCGCGTGAACTCCGCTGCCTTCATCGGGTCGGCCCACAGCCGGCCGGCGGGAACCATCGCGTCGAGCAGCGGCAGCGCGACGCTGGCGCCGGCCCCGCGGAGGAAGGTGCGGCGCGAGAGTTGTGTACCGGTGATGAAATTCATGAGCCTGCTCCACTTCTCGTGCGGTCTTCCGCTGCCACCTCATCGTCCACGGCGGGCGCGGGACGCGCCATCCGGAAGGGGTCGCTGTTCACGACGCCGAGGATGAACGAGGACATGCGGTAGTCGTTGGCTTCCGCTTCGCGTGCGATGGCCCGGATCCCGGGCTGGTCGTAGTACTCCGCGCGGCGTCCCGTCGCGTACGCGAGCAGGTGCGCGGTGAAATTCCGGACGAGCGGGATCGGCCGCTTCATGAGGACGTCGACGAGTTCCGCCGGCGTGCTCACGTCGGTCCCGTCGTAGAAGGTCCCGCGCGTGTCGAGCGCGACGCCGTTCTCGCGAACCCGCACCTGCCCGGTCACGTCGTAGTTGTCGAGCGCGAGCCCGATCGGGTCCATGAACCGGTGGCAGGCGCGGCACGTCGGGCTCGCCGCGTGCATCTCGAGCCGCTCCCGGGTCGTCAGCAGCCGCCCCGACCGGGCCGATTCCGTCTCGTCGAAGGCGGGGATGTCGGGCGGCGGGGGCAGGGGCGGCGTGCCCATGAGCACCTCCATCACCCACTTCCCGCGCAGCACCGGCGACGTGCGCGCGGACATCGAGGTCAGGAGCAGCACGCTCCCGTGCCCCAGCACTCCGCGCCGGCTGTGGTCCGGATAGCTCACCCGCCGGAACTCGGATCCCGACACCCCCGGGATCCCGTAGTGGCCGGCGAGGCGCTCGTTCAGGAAGGTGTAGTCCGCCGTGAACAGCTCGAGCAGGCTCCGGTCCTCCCGGACGAGGTGATCGAAGAAGAGTTGCGTCTCCCGGACCAGGTCCTCGCGAAGCTGGCCGGTGAAGTCCGGGTAGAGGTAGGGCTCGGGCTGGTTGTCCTCCGCATCCTGCAGCCGCAGCCACTGCGAGGCGAAGCGCGTGGAGAGCGCCTCCGCGCGCGGGTCCGCGAGCATCCGGCGCACCTGCCCTTCCAGGACCGCCGGATCCGAGAGCCGCCGCTCCGCGGCCAGCGTCAGCAGTTCGTCGTCCGGACTCGCCGCCCAGAGGAAGAACGAGAGACGCGAAGCGAGGTCCACGTCCGCGATCGGGTAGCTCTCGCCGGGCGCGACCTCGGACGGCGCCTGCTCGAGACGGAAGATGAAGGAGGGGTTGGCGAGGATCGCCTGGAGCGCCGTCCTGACCCCGATCTCGAAACCGTCCTCCGCCGCGGCGGCGTCGTAGAAGGCCATGGGCCCCGCGAGATCGTCCTCCGTCATCGGCCGCCGGTACGCCGCTCGCGCGAGCCGGGTCACGATCGCCTCCGCGCACGCCCGAGCCTCCGCCGACGCGACCGGCGCCTCCGCCTCGGCCGCCTCCGCCGGCCCATCCTGACCGGGATGGCAGTGGAAGATCTTCCGCCGGCTCGCCGTCTCGGAGAGTCCTGAACTGCGGCGCGGACCCGTGATCATCAGCTCGCTCAGGTGGGGGAGCGCGGTGATCCCGTAGTTCGCCCACGCCCGGGAATCCTCGCCTCCGACGAAGGACCAGCCAGGCGTCTTCAGGCGGTCCTCGTACGGTCCCTCGATCGTGCGCACGAACGCGGCCGCGACCTGGCGCTGGCCCGCCTGCACGAAAACGGGCTCCGTGCGGATCGGCACCGTCGAGCGGCCGCCGTGCTCGAGGCCGAGGAGGGCGACCCCTTCCCCGTCGATCGAGATGTCGATGTCCTGGAAGCCGGTCCCCTGCCCGAAGAGCGTCTCGACCGAGACCACGTACTCTCCGTCCACCGGGAAGTCGTGGGTCACGACCATTCCGCCGCGCGTCCCGTACGGCGTGCCCTCGATGTGATCCCAGGCGTGCTGCGAGACGTCGATCGGGTTCGTGTACTTGGCGGTCTTCGAGAGGGCGGCCGGGTTGCCGACCGCGATCCGGCTCACCTCCGTGGCGGCCCTGAGGTAGGCCTCGAGGAGCGTGGTCGAGAGGCCCTGCGCGTCCGACATGTTGTCGAAGGCGCCGAGGTAGGTGTCCGCCGGAAGCCAGCGGCCGGCGTCGATCTCGAGGTCGAGGAGGTCGCGGACGACGCGCTCGTATTCGGCACGGTTCAAGCGCTGGAAGCGCCGCGATCCGGGGTTCCGGTCGCGGGCGGCCTCGCGGTCGACCACGGTCTCGAGCGTCTCGACGAGGGCGAGGAGCGTGTCCGGAGAGGGCCGGCGCTGGCCGGGCGGCGGCATCATCCCGGCACGAAGCTTCCGGATCATCTTCTCCGCCGTGGGGGCGCGGTCGTGCGCCGCCTCCACGTCGAACGTCTCCAGCGTGAGGTTCCCGCGCAGGAGGCGCTCGTTGTGGCAGCGGACGCAATAGCGCTGGACGACCCCGGTCAGATCCGCGGTGTCCGCGAGCGCGACCGCGTAAGCCGCTGCAGCGGGCGTCTGCTCAGGGAGGAGGGGGCCGCCGGACGCACCGCTCCCGGGCGGCCCGCCGGCCACGGCGAGCCAGAACCACAGGATGGTGCCTGCGCCAAGTGTTTTCATGCGCCGCCCTTCGAAGAACAGGGATGCGCGTGACCGCGCTTCAACCCATCAACTTAAGAAAGAAGGCGCCCCGCCGGGAAGAGGTTCCGCGAGTCCCGGGACGGGTCAGCCGAGGTGTCGCGTACGCCCTTCCAGCGCCAGCTGGTAGTCGATACGCCGGCGGAGGTGCGTGTCGAAGCACCACTCGCACGTCGCGCGCCAGCGACCTCGGCCGGGGATGCGTTCATCTTCCGGAATCTCGGCGCCGTGGGGGCAGTCCGGCTCGTGGTGATGCACGGGACTGAGCCGCGCGTGCCATGGCGGCATGCCGATGGCAGGCCTTTCGTGTGTCGTCATCGCGTTCCCGGCAGCCTCACTTCCGGCCGCCGCGCATCCAGGTTGGCGATCTGCGCCTGAAGATCGGCCATGTCGTGGCGAACGTGGATCAGGGATTCGCGGGCCGCCACGATCTCGTTGCGATGCTGGATGATCCTGGCTTCGGGGTGAAGCCGCAGCTCGAGGAGCTTCTCGTTCACCATCTTGCCGATGGCCTTTGTGAGGACATCGGCGGTTCGTTCGTCCATCGGTCAACCCTCTCATCTGCAACCCGGTTCGCGAGTTCCGCCCCGGATCGCATCGTGTTCCAGCTTATGGAAACGTGCGGAGGGCGGCAAAGATACCAGCGTCGCCCCCAGGGTGGAGGCCGGGATCAACGGAGCATCAAAAGCTACGATCGGCCGGGCGCTCTCAACTGTTCCGCCGAAGGAAGACCGCGGGAGACCAGCACCTCGAGGTCGGCCGCGTCCGGGAAGAGGGACGCGACGGAGGCCGGATCCACCCCGGCTCCCGCGAGCGTACCGCGGCCGCCCTGGGCACCGTCGAGGCTCGCGGGGTCGCGCAGGATCCCGCGTACCCGGCCTGTCCGCAGGTCGCGGAGGATCGCCGCGGGCGGACCGCTCGCACCGCTCAGCGTCGCCATCCCTCCGGGCGCGGAGAGCACCACCGTTGCCAGTCGGTCGGCCCACGCCGGCGACACGGGCAGCGCGAAGGCGAACCCCGCCTCCCCGTCGCTGTCCCCGTCCGCGATCTCCTGCATGTCGAAGTTCAGCGAGAACAGTGTCTCGCCGTCGGCGGCCGTTCCGGTGAGCGTGTACGGCCCCCCGGACCGGGGAAGCACCGGCGGCGCGTCGACGACGAAGGCCGGCTCCAGGTAGGGCACACCATCGGAGTCGGCGCCGCCCCACAGCAGGAGGGTCCGCGCGACGTGGGCCCGCGCGGCCGCAGCCTCGCCCTCCTCGCGAAGGCGGTGGTCCAACGCCTTGCTGAAGCTGAAATCGCCGATCCAGCGCGGTCGGCAATAGGACATCAGGTCGGGGTAATGGGGACCGACGAGTACACTGTCGGCGCCGTTGAAGCCCCACGCACCGATGGTTCCGCCGCTGTTCGGGTAGGCGGGATCCGGACCGCCGGCGCCCCCGCAGGGCGCATGCCGAAGGCTCATGTTGTGTCCGAGTTCGTGCGCCACCGTCGAGGAGTCGAGACTCGAGATGCTGATCCGGCCGCCGATGGTTCCCCGACCCCCGATGTTCAAGTCGTCCGTGAGATAGGGCGGCAGCCCGCCCATGTAGTAGCCGGTTCCGCCCTCTACCACCCGAATCGCGCCGATCTCCGTCATCAGCGCGGTGCTCGTCCGCGCCGTGGTGTAGATAGGCTCGCGCACGTCGACGGTGAATTCGGCGATGGGCAGCCACTGTCGCGCCGGCCCGAACAGAGGGTCGTCTTCCGTCAGGTCGCGGACACGGCCCAGAAAGTCGTCGGACGGCTCGGAGGGGCGGACGACGGGCAGATAGGTCAGGTGCAGAGGAGGCATCGTTCGCGCGTCGATGGCTTTGCGGCCGGTCCCGGGGATCCGCCTCGCGATGCCGGGGCCGAGACCGAGCGTCTCGTCCGGGTCGACCTCGACCACGAGTTCCAGGCCGGGTTGAACGACTCCGGCGGGGATCGGGACGTTCGCCGAGGTGTCGAGTCTGCCCTCCTCCACCCGGTGCGGGACCGTCCCCGCCGGGACCGCGAGGTCGACGGTGTGCACCTCTTCGTCCCCCAGGTAGAATCGCGCGCGCACGGGCGGAAAGGCGATCGATTCCCCGGTTGGAGCCGTGAGGAACACGCGCAACAGGGCCGGCCGGTCCGCCACCAGGGGGACCGGGAACTCGAACGACTGCACCGCCTGCGTGAGATACACGGGCGCCACATCGTCCTCGCAACGGGGCACGCGCGGGGCTCGCAACGTCCCGAGCCAGGCCCGAAAGTCCGGATCCGCGGGAGCGCACAGCCCCGTGCCGCCGGCGTGGAGCGTCGTGAGGTGCGCGAGATCCTTGAGCCCCGCCGGGAGCAGGCCCGACAGGTACGGGTTCGCGTTCAGGTACAGTTCCGTCAGCGCAACGAGATCGGACAGTTCCGCCGGCACCGGGCCGGACAGCGCGTTGTGCGAGAGAATGAGCTCGTTGAGCGACGTCAGTCTTCCCAGACCGGCGGGGATCGGGCCGGTCAGTTCGTTGTTCTCCAGCCTCAGTTCCCTGAGCGCCGCGAGGTCCCCGAGAGCCGGGGGAATCGAATCCGAGAGGCCGTTGTCCCAGAGTCCCAGGATCCGGAGTTCCGGGAGCCGGCCGATCTCCGGCGGGATCGGACCGGTCAGGTCGTTACGGTTCGCGTAGAATTCATGCAGCCTGGAGAGGTCGCCGATCTCCGGCGGGATGGAGCCCGTCAGGTCGTTGTGGCCCAGGTACAGGATGCGAAGCTCGGAGAGCTGGCCGAGTTCGGGCGGGATCGAACCCGCCAGGTCGTTGTTCCACAGCGACAGCGTATCGAGTTGCGAAAGGCGGCCCAGTTCCGGCGGGATCCGACCCCTTAAACCGTTGTGCTCGAGACTCAATCGCCTGAGCGCGGAGAGGTCCCCGAGTTCGGAGGGGATCCGGCCCGTGAGGCCGTTCGACCACAACCCCAGGGTCCGGAGTTCCGAGAGCCTGCCGAGTTCCGAAGGAATCGAACCCGTCAGCGCGTTGCCGTGGAGGTACAACTCGGTCAGCCTCGAGAGGTGGCCGATCACGATCGTGATCGGGCCTTCGAGATCGTTCTCGCCGAGGTGCAGCTTCGTGACGCGGCCATCGGCGTCGACTTCGACCCCGTGCCAGTCCGCGAGCGGCGCGTCGCTGAGCCAGTTGCTCGCGTTCTCCCACGCCGTGCCGTTCATCTCCTCGTACACGGCCGTGAGGACGACCCGGTCCGTGGATGGGTTGTCGACGTGCACGGCCGCCGTCGCCGTGGCGGCGCCCGCCGTCGCCGTCACCGTCGTCTCCCCGCTCCCGACGGCCGTGATGAGCCCCTGCGCATCGACCGTCGCCGTGGAGGGATCACCCGACCGCCAGGTCACCTCGACCCCGGGCAACGGGCGGGCGTTCCCGTCGCGGACCGTCGCCGTGAGGTGGAAGCTGGCGCCCCGCCACAGAATCACGGTGGACGGTGCAATCGAGATCGACGCCGGTACGCCGGGCTGTTCCGTAGAACCGGGTGGAGGCTGCGTGGGACCGTCGTCCCCGCAGGCCACGAGAGCTAGGAGGAGGGCCGGGAGCGCGCGAAACCCGCGGACCTTCCGCATCGGCTACCGGCGGCCGGCGGGCACCAGTCTCACGATGCCGGTCGCGGGGCCGTCCACGTCCCGCGTCTCTCCGTCGATGGCGAGGTAGATGAACCCGTCCGGACCCTGCCGCACGTCCCGGATGCGGCCGATCCCCTGCAGCAGCGTCTCCTCGTGGATCACCTCCCGGCCCTCCATCCGCAGCCGGGCGAGGCGCCGCCCGCTCAGACCGCCGACGAGCATGTCGCCGCGCCACCCGGGAAACGCGTCGCCCGTGTAGAAGAGCATCCCGGAGACGCCGATGGAGGGGACCCAGATGTGCTCCGGCGGCTCCATCTCCTCCATCAGGGTCCCCGAGTGGATCCGCGCGCCCGTCCTGTAGTTCACGCCGTACCCGACGACGGGCCAACCGTAGTTCAGCCCCGGCTCGATCAGGTTCAGTTCGTCCCCGCCCTGCGGGCCGTGCTCGTTCTGCCACAGGTCTCCGGTCTCGGGATGGACCGCCATCCCCTGCGCGTTCCGGTGGCCCCACGTCCAGATCTCGGAGTGGACACCGTCCGCGCCCACGAACGGGTTGTCCTCGGGCACGCGTCCGTCGTCGTGGATGCGGATCGTGCTGCCGTTGTGGTTGGACAGGCTCTGGGCGGGGTGCGCCTCCAGTTCGCCCGCCGGGGGCCATTGCCGATCGCCCAGCGTCATGAACAGGTAGCCATCGTGATCGAAGACGAGGCGGCCGCCCCACATCGAGCTGCGCTCCGTTCCGTTCCCAGGGGCGTCCGCGTGGAACAACTCCTCGACGTCGCTCAGGCGGTCGTTCTCGAAGCGGCCGCGGGCGATCGCGATCGTGCCCAGCGAATCGGGCCCCGGCTTCACGTAGCTCAGGTAGAGGAGCCGGTTCGTCGCGAAGTCCGGGTGCAGGATCGCGTCGCGGAGGCCCGCCTGCTCGAAGCCGGCCATGGAACGGGCGCCGCGCCCGAGCGCCCGGATCGGCGGCAGACCCTCGACGGAGTCCGGGAGCAGGACGCCGTCGCGGATGATGCGGAGCCGGCCGGGACGTTCCGTCACAAGGAGGTCGCCCTCGGGCGTGAAGGCCATCGAGAACGGGCGCACGAGGTCGTCGGCCACCTCTTCGACCCGGAAGTCGTGCACCGCGGTCCGGACGATGCCGTCGTCTTCGCCTGACAGGTCTCCACCGTCGGGAGCGCACGCGGCGGCGGCCAAGGCGAGGATCGGGAGCGATGCGACGAGGAAGCGGGAGCTGGGATGGCTCATGTGGGGATCGTTCGTCCGTGTCAGAGGAGTCATGCGGCCTCTATACTTATGGCGTCCCACGGGTGCCTGACAGGAGGTAGACATGCTTCGGACCGACAGCGTCACATCGACCCCGGCCGCCATTCCCGCCCTCGCGATCGCGGCCGTCCTCGCAGCCGGCTGCGCGACCGATGGGGGTGGAGACGCGACCGACGCGGTCGCCTACGAGGGGGCGCGCGTGATCGCCGGTGATGGTTCGGTCATCGAGTCCGGCGTATTCGTGGTGGAAGCCGGGCGGTTTGCCGCGGTCGGGGCGAGCGGCGAGGTCGAGGTGCCCGACGGCGCGGAGCGCGTGGACCTCTCCGGCAGGACGGTCATGCCCGCGCTCGTGAACGCGCACCTCCATCTCTCCTCCGAACGCGACGAACGGATCGAGCAGCTTCAGCACATGGCCTACTACGGGGCGGCGGCCGTCGTGAGCCTCGGCACCGAGACCGGCGGCATCGGGATCGAGATGCGCGACGAAGTCATCCCGGACGCGGCCCGCGCGAAGACGGCCGACCGCGGGATCACGATGCCGGAGCCCGGCCGCTCCGAAGCCCCCTACTGGGTCGAGACGGAGGAAGAGGCGCTGGCCGCGGTGCGGGAACTGGCGGAGCGGCAGGCCGACATCGTCAAGATCTGGGTCGACGACCGCGGAGGGCGGTACGAGCAGCTGCCCCCGGAACTCTACGGCCCGATCATCGATGAGGCGCACCGGCACGGCCTCATGGTGACGGCGCACGTCTTCTACCTGGAAGACGCCAAGGAGCTCCTGCGCGCGGGCGTCGATGTGTTCGCGCACGGCGTGCGGGACCTCGACGCGGACGACGAACTCATGGCACTCTGGGCCGAGCGCCCGGAGGTCGTACTCGTCCCCAACCTTCCCGGGCCGGGGGTGGCGCTCGACCTGAGCTGGCTGAGCGGCACCGTGCCCGCGGACCAACTCGCCGAGATGCAGGCGGCGTCCGTGGACAATCCAGCCGCGCAGGAGTCGTTCGGCATCCAGGCGCGGAACCTCGCCCGCTTCGCCGAGGCCGGCATCCGGATCTCCTTCGGCACCGACGGCAACGCGGCCTGGGCCGTGCACCAGGAGATGGAGGACATGGTCCGCTCCGGCATGACCCCCGGCGACGTCATCGTCGCGGCGACGAAGACCTCCGCCGAACTGATGAACTGGGACGACCTCGGGGAGATCGCGGCCGGGAAGAGCGCCGACTTCATCGTGCTGGAGGCGAACCCGCTCGACGACATCACGAACACGCGGCGGATCGACGCCGTCTACCTGCGGGGGGCCATGGTCGACCGGGATGGGATCAGCGCCCGCCTGCTCGCGGCCGGGACCGGATGATCGAACTTCGGCCCGTGACCCTCGAGGGGCACGGCGTCCGTCTCGAACCCATGGGCCCGGAGCACGCCGACGCGCTCGCCGAGGCCGCGGCGGACGGGGAGTTGTGGAACCTCTTCTTCACCTTCGTCCCGGCCCCGGACGAGGTGACGGACTACATCGAGACCGCGATCGAGGGCCAGGCCGCCGGCCACATGCTGCCGTGGGTCGTCCGGCTCTCGGACACCGGCGCCGTGATCGGATCCACCCGCTACCACGACATCCTGCCGCACGTGGACCGGGTGGAGATCGGCTACACATGGTACGGCGCGAGCCACCAGCGCACCCACGTGAACACCGCGTGCAAGATCCTCCTCATGACCCACGCCTTCGAGACGGTGGGGTGCGGCGTCGTGGGGCTCCGAACGGACGGCATGAACCTGCGCTCCCAGCGGGCGATCGAGGCGCTCGGCGCGAAGAAGGACGGCGTTCTGCGCAACCACTCGCTGCGCCGCGATGGGAGCGTGCGCGACGACGTGATGTACTCCGTCCTCCTCCACGAATGGCCCGCCATCAAGCGGCACCTGGAGACCCGCCTCTGGCGCCACCGCTGACCGGGGCGCCGGAAGCGGGCGTGCCGCGGGATGCTACGTGTACTGCGTTACATGCCGAGGGAGATGTCGACCTGCGTGTTCTCCCATGAGAAGCGGAGCGCGCCGTCCACCTGCTCGAAGGTCATCATCTCCACCATGTCGGCGGTGGCCGAGGGCGTCGCCATGAAGCTGCCCACCTCGGTGCTCTGGACGGCGGCGTCGATCGGGATCCCCCAGCGGTCGTATTCCGAGTTCACGTGGAACGTCCATTCCGTCTCGCCGGGCGTCGCGTACAGCGAATAACTCCCCGCCTCGAGCGCGACACCGCCGACCGTGGCGGCGGCCGAGAGGTGGAGCGCGGTCGCCTCGTTCGCCCCCAGGCGCCAGACCTCCCCGTAGGGGACCAGTTCGCCCATGACGACGCGCTCGCGGGCCGAAGGCGCGCCGTAACAGAGCAGGCCCTCGCCCCCGTCGTACGAGAAACTCAGCTCCTGGAGCGGGCTCTGCCTGCCCTCCGGATCGCCCATCACGACGCAGGCCAGCCCCGCGTCCGCCATTTCCATTTCGTCCATGGCTTCGGCCGTCTCCGCCATCTCGGTCTCCGCCATCTCCGCCTCGCCGGCCTCGGACCCTCCGCCGCATCCCGCGACGAGAAGAACGGCCAGATACCACGCGCTGTGTCGCTTCATCCTGTCACCTCCGTTGTTTCCCTTTTCGGACGTCATTTCGTCCAGACCGCGACGAGGCCGCACCGGGAAGGCGGAAACTCCGCCGGGCCCGACGCCAGCCCCCTGTATATCTCGATGCCTGCGATCTCGCTCGGCCTCACCACGTCGTCCAGCGGGATCCCCCTCGTCGGCAGACCGTCGACATAGAAGCTCAGCGTACAGGCGCCCGTCACCCCCGACGACTGCCTCGTGTTCACGAGCCTGCAGTCGGTACGCCGAGCGTTGCACTGAAGCCGGATTCCCGACTCGTCCGCGATCATGTGCGAGATCTCCACGGGCCGGCGGCGATCGACGTCTTCCGCCGTGTAGAAGGTACCCGTACCGGCGAGTTCGCCCCAATGCCTGCGGTCGTAGAAACCCTTGATCTCCAGCCGGCGCACCCTCATCACCGTCGCCACGATCGGGTCCATCTCCACCGGATCGGGGACCATGCCGATCTCCACTTCCGTGGTGAGGCCGGCGGAGACCTCGACCACGTAGGAAAGCGGCGCGTACCCGAGGTGCCGCACCTCCAGCCGCTGGCTGCCGGTCGGAACGCCGCTCAGCACGAAGTCCCCCTGGCGGTTGGTCTCGGTCGACCTCAGGCGAGTCGAAACGGCCACGGCGGCCGAGACGACGGGATCATCCGTCATGGCGTCGCGCACCCGGCCGATCAGGCGACCGGTGCTTCGCCGTTCCCGTCGCAGCGTGAGGGTGACGTCGTGGAGCGTCCCGCCGCCGAGGGCCACGACGGCCTCCTCGCTGGAACGGTCTGCGAACTCGGCCCACAGTGTGGCCTGCGTTGCGTTCCGCGGCGCGCAGACGAAGAGGGTCCCGACGGCGCCGACATCCTCACGCACCGGCCTCCACGCGCGCCCGGGGTCGGTCCACCGGACGATCACGGTCGCGTTCCGGGCCCGCGTCATCTCGGCTTCGTTCAGGACGACGACCCGGAGAGCCGTCCGGTCGCCGCAGTCGGGTTCCTGCGCGGCAAGGTCCCCACCCGAGGCGCCCAGTCCGAGCACCGCCGCGAGGCTCCAGGCCAGTCCCGGCGCTACCGATCCGTCATCCGGCTTCGAGAATCTCCCACTCGGCATCCCGAAGACTGGGCCTCCGGGCACCCGGCATCAAGCGAGGAGGAGGAGGACGCGGCGATGGCCGCCGCGGCAATCAGGCGTCGGTGCTCCTACTTGGTCCAGACCGCGACGGCGCCGCACCGTGAACGCGCCCCGCCGAACTCCGCCGGCAGCGACGCCGCTCCCCTGTAGATTTCGACACCCGCGATCTCAAGGGGTTTCACGAAGTCGTCCAGGTCACGGCCCACCGATATGCCGTCGAGATAGACGCTCAGCCCGCAGGGACGTCCCCCGAACCCCAACGACGCCCGCGTGCTCACCAGCCTGCACCGACGACCGGAGCAGCTGAGTCGGACCCCCGGTTCTTCAGCGATCATATGCGAGATGCGGAGCGGCTGGCGGCGCTCGATGTCGTCCGCCGTGTAATACGTGGCGCCGCCAATGCGTTCGCCCCAGAACTTGCGCTCGTAGAAGCCTTTGACCTCCAAGGCGGCTCGACCGCGTCGCCATCGCCACCAGGGGCTCCATCTCCAGCGGCTCGGGAACCAGGCCAAGTTCAAGGTCCGTGGTGACGCCTTTAGATACCACGACCGGGTGTACGAGCGGCGCGTAGCCAAGGCTCCGCAGGGAGAGTTCGTGGACCCCGACCGGCACGCCGCTGAGGATGAACTGGCCGCTCCGGTTGGTCTCGGCCACCATGCGCCCCCCGAGCGACACCGCGACCGCCGCCACCGGACGCTCCGTCCGCGCGTCCTGCACGAGTCCGATCATGCGCCCGGTCGCTGACGACTCCAGGAGCAGCCGCAGTTCCACGTCCCGCGACATGCCGGGCTCAAGCTCGACCAACCGCTGCCTGCTCGAGACGTCGCCCAACTCCGCCCACAGCGTGGCGCGGCGGGCGTCGCCGGGAGCGCAGAACTGCAAACGGCCCTGGAGATCGACCTCCCGCCGCACCGGCCTCCGGTCGGCGTCCGTGTCCGTCCAGCGCAGCACCACCGTCGCGCCGGGAATGGGTGTCATCCCGGACTCGTCCAGCACCGTCACAAGCATGACGGCCCGTTCGCCGCAATCCGACTCCTGGGCCGCGAGTCTCGGAGCACTCGTTGAAAGCGCGAGAACCGCGGCGGCCGCCGGGACGAGGGGCCGGACTCGAGTCTGCACTCCACGCTCCGCTGATCTCATGCCACCCTCGGGAGAGAAAGGTCCGATTGATGGCAAGACGACCGGCGGGGCGAAGGAGTCACGCCCGACGTGCCCGTCCTACTTTTCCTACTTTGTCCAGATCGCGACGACGCCGCATCCGGAATCGGATCCCGATAATTCAGCGGGAAGAGATGCCGGCCCCCTGTACACCTCGAGCCCCGCGATCTCAACCGGGCGTACGAAATTGTCGACCGTGTTCCCCCGCCCACCGCCTCCGAGGGGAACGCCGTCGAGGTAGATTCTCATGCGGCAGCCACCCGGCGAAAATCCCGACGTGCCCCGCGTGTTTACGATTGTGCAGCTGTCACGCCGAACGCCGCACTCCAGCCGGATCCCCGAAAGGTCTGCGATCATGTGCGAAATGAGCACGGGGCTGCGGCGCTCGATGTCGGCGGAGGTGAAGAAGGTCCCCCCGCTGACGAGTTCGCCCCAGTACTTGCGTTCGTAGAAGCCTTTGACCTCCAGTCGGCGCGACCGAGTCGTCGTCGCCACAATCGGCTCCATCTCCACGGGATCCGGCACCAGACCCACCTCGATTTCCGTCGTGATCCCGCGCGTCACCCGGACCGGATGGGAAAGGGGGGCATATCCGAGGTGCCGGACCGAAAGCTCGTACGCCCCCACTGGAACACCGCTCAGGACGAACCCGCCCTGGCGGTTGGTCACTCCCATTTCCGTGCGGCCGACCAGCGACACCCGCGCCGCATTCACGGGTCTCTTCGTTTGGGCGTCACGGACCTGCCCGATCAGCCGTCCCGTGCTCACCGGCCCCGAGCGGAGTCTGAGTTCCACCTCGCGGAGTGTACCGGCCACGATGGCAACCACCGCTTCTTCGCTCGACATGTCCCCGAACTCGGCCCAGACCGTCGCCTGCCGCGCGTCGGGCGGAGCACACAGGGAAAGGCTCCCAGCGGGCCCCGCTTCTTCGCGTACCGGTCTCCTCGCGCGATCCGTGTCGGTCCAGCGAAGGACCACGATCGCCCCAGGCATCGGAATGGCCCCCGACTCGTCGACGATCAGCACACGCAATGTGCCCCGTTCACCACAATCCGAGGCTTGGGCAACGACGTCCGGCGCGCCGAGTACAACCCCAAGCATTACGACCAGAACGCCACCGATTGCCGCTGTCACTCGGCGCATGCGCGAACCTATCGCTCCAATGGAGTCGGCCATGACACTCTCCATCCTGTAACCATCGGCAGCCCGAGTCCGTCCTCGCTCGTCGTCCAGAGCATGCCTCCAGATTCTCCAAAGATACGGTGTCCTTCCGGACTAGAGACGACTCCAAGAAACCCTCGGCCCAAACGATAGGCAACCCACGTGAACGAAGTCGTATCCTCTTCCTGCGGCATCCGCCGAAACCAGATTGTCTCGCTATCGCCGGCGATCATCGCGTCTATCGTCGATCGAGTGGGTTGTGTTACCTCGCGAAGCAAATGCTCACGTAACTCCCCCGCCGACAAGCGGGATCGAACAGTCTCCGGCAAGCGCCCGTGCACTTGATCTGCATAGAGTTCAACATCGCGCCTTGAAACCGCAATGCGCGGAAATGGCAATCTTGCAACCGTCGCCGTGTCCGTCGCTGCCGTAATCTGCAGCAATTCAAAATAACTCGTATCATCAGCGTCCACACGCCATGTTCCGGTGTAGATCCACCGTCCGTGCGGGTCCGCGGCAAACAAGCTTCCCGAATCGAACGGATGGCTCACCGTGAGGGTTCCGTAACCCGAACTGTTCCTCTCGGAATTCATCTTGATCGATACAGCCACGGCTTCGCGGCCGATGATTCTCCACGCAAGGGTGTCGCGGAGGATACCATCGTAGTTGAACAGTAGAATTGGGATCGAATCCGAGTCGGCCACCGTTCGGCTCTCCAGCTGCGGAACGCCGAGTGCCAGCCGACCCAGCATTCGTCGAGGTACCGTTATGCTCTGGTCCGCGCCGAATCGAAAGTGCACTGATCGAACAAAATCGCCATTGTACTTGTCGAAAAACGACAATCGACCCAACCTGGGATCTGACACCCAGAGCGTATCTGACAGCCAACCTATCTCAGTTGGGTGTCGAAACTCACCCGGACCGTCACCTTCCCTTCCGATAGTATTCAGCCACTTACCCATGTGGTCAAATCGGTGGACTCCTGCAATCGGCGGATCGAGGACAAAAATATCGTTGGAATCTGCCAACACCGCTCGGGGACCAGTGAGATGTGGATGGCCGACGGGAGATCCTCGAAGAGTAACAGCCCTAGTGAGCGACAGCAACGGCCCGGCGAAAGGGTCCGTGACGTTCTCGACCTGCAGGGCTATAGTTTCCGAAGGGATTATACTTGCTATACAGTAGATCGTGACGCTCAATATACGCTGCACGCAGTGGACGTGCGTCGTGGACCGACTCCACGGCGACCGGCAATGACCGCGCTTGGGCACCCGCCAACTTGCGCGGGCACCCAAGAGTTTGTCGTGCGCGGACGACGAGGAGTCGGCTAACAGGCTCGCGACGGCATACACGTCGCTATAGCTCCAAGATGAGCGGTTCATCACCAAACATGTATTCGTCCGCTGTGACATTAGCGTCAAGCAACACTCCGTCGCACGTTTGGGATGCGGACACCGACGACTCCCCATCTGCAGAGAGGTTGGGATCTCGCTGGACGTAGGCGGCACCGTTCTCCGAAAAATCCAGATGCATAATCCACTCGCACTGACCGCCCCAAGTGAAGCAGAATTCCTCATCGTCGCTGAGCGAACCAAAGATGCAGTAATTTGCCCCGACGACATAATCGATGCATTCGATCGTTTTCTCTTGATAGTCGAAGCCACAGGTGACACACTGGGCGGCCGCGGTGCCTGGCAGAAGCAGCGTGAGGAATGCGACTGCAGACAGAAACACTGTCGCGCTGCCGCTTGCGGTACGGCTGAAGGAAAGGCGTGGTGTGGTCATCATGATCTCCCTTGTGTGGGGGTTTAACTAACAACGCTGGTGCTGGTCGATCCAGCGCCAATGAAGAAAAACGAGGCGAGAGTAAGACGTAGTTCTTACACCTATTAGAAGTTCGTGTCGCGGAAGAACAGCCAGAAAGGCCAACCCATCGGGGATCGGTCGATATCGTATCGACTTGCCGCGCCCAGCCGTGAGGGAGGCAATTCGCCGACCGGACCGAACCGCGACGAAGGTGGTCAGCACGGCATCACTGAGATCCAGGGCCGGGGTGGCGATCACATATAGGAGATCCGTCTCTCCCAGCGCCGCTCGCAATTCCTCCGGCGCAGGGCGGATGCGCCAAGTCTCGTCGCCAGCGTCGGTGAACCTGATCGTTTCGAACGGGAATCCAGCCTGCTGAACCAGGTATCCGCCATTTCCGGCCGGCCGCAGATGTAGAAGTCGGTCGATCCCCCGTTGCGGTTCGTCCAGCAACAGAGGCGTTATCGGCTGGTGAGATGCGTCGAGTCGGCCTACAGCGGAGATCAGTATGCTCGACGTGTCCGCCACAGGGTCGAGTGTTTTCTGCGCCCACACCCAGCCGGACCCGGCTCTGATAGCCCCGGAGGCCGCGACCGCACCGGGCGGTGTGGCCGTGCGGGCCAGCTCGCCATCGGTCCCGGTCACTGTCCAGATGGTACGGTTCCGTGGATCGAACAACTCCACAATGGGTGCGCGCTCGTCCCATGCGACGAGCGCGGCCGAGAGGGGAGTTACGTTCGTCAACGGAATTCGAGCGACGGTTCCGGTCACCGCGTCAGATGACAGCTTCTCGACGAGCACGTCGGAACGGGACCACATCGTGATGACGGGATCCGTCCCGACCTCCTCGGATGCAGAGAGGCCGATGAACTCGAAGTCGGCGGGGAGGGGTGACTCCCCAAGCTGCGAGAGGCACAGCCGACGGTCGTCGTCGATTCGGTCGGTGGGGGCGTTGGGTCCGCTCGTCTGAGCGACCACCGAGACGGGAGCAAGGAGAAGGACCGGCGCGAACACGCCGCCATACAACCGGCGTCGTCGAGAGTTCCGTTGTCTTCCAGGCACTGACGCTCCACCGAATCCGTTGCGGTCCAACGATTTCCCTGCTTACTAGCCCGCCGTTCCACCGGCGGACTCGGAATCTCGGGGGTCGTGCCGAGCCAAACTAGATTGGAATCGACGGACTCTGTCAAAAAATGAACGGTCCGCGGGACCCGGACTCGGCAGCGGCTGCCTACTCGGGTTCAACAACGGCTGCGCGAAATCCGCGATGAACTTCGCGTGCAGGGGCGCTTGGCGCGTGCGCGCGAGTTGCTTGAGTGTGCTACCCGGCCAACGGGTCGACTTGTTGTGGAGGGTCTGACGGGTGAAGCCCAAGTGTTTGGCTACCGCGTCCCAGTCCAGACCCGAGAGACGAAGCTCGTGGGCCTTCAGAACCGTGAGGGCGCTGAGGAACCCGCTCAGGTTTGCCGTCCCGCCGAAACTTTCCCGGAACTGCTCGGACAGGGTGGTGGGAGAGCGGCAGACGGCTTCGGCCAACTCCTTCACGCCACGCGCGGGTTGGCGGGTGGCGGCGCTGAAGCTGTACACCACTCCGGATCGAAGGGCCGGGGGCAGCTTCGCTTCCTCCGCCTGCGCCGCCAAACGCAGTAGCAGGATTGATTGTTTGGCGCTTGCGATCCCGGGCTTGAGTTCGGTCCGGAGGTTTGCGAACCAGATGACGGCCGCCACCCTGATGTCGCTCAGCAGGCGAGCGGCCTCAGGCGCGCGATCCGTCACGACGATGACCGGAACCCACGGCGTGTCACGCTCGATCTTTCGGAGGAGTTCGGTTTTCTCCGTCGGAATCGGGTGGCGCCAGCCCAGGATCAGACACTCGACATGGCTTCCGCCATTCGCAAACCGAACGGGATCGTCCACGATCCGTGCGTCGCTGCCAACGGCTTTCGCGATGAGCGCCGCGTCGTCCGGCGAGTCCGCCAGGATCTGGATCATCCGAATCTCCTCGGGTCACGGTGAGATGTACCCTCCTACCGTTAATACGCCGCCCGAGGGCCAAACCTCGCTCGCGGCCTTGGATGGGTTGCCGCGCCGAGAGCGCGCCGGAATCGCCGAAAACCCGCGCGGGTTCTACGGATTCGCGGTTTCGGGTCACCCGCCGAACAGCGCGGGGCCATCGGCGCTGAGGACGATGAGGATGTGACGCCGCGCGAGCGAATCAGGCGAGGAGGAGGAAGCCTCCGGCGGCCAATCCCGCGGCGGCGAGGGCGTAGGGCAGTTGGGTCAGGGCGTGCTCGACGACGCCGCAGCCGGCGCCGCGCGACGCCAGGACGGTGGAATCGCCGTAGAAGCAGGCGTGGCTGCCGAATGCGCTCGCGGAGATGAGGGCGCCGATGACGAGCGGCATCTCCGCCCCCACCGCGTTCGCGAGCGGCAGTACGATGGGGACGGCGACCGCGAAGATGCCCCAGAACGACGCCGTGGCGAAGCCGACGAGCGACATCGTGAGGAAGGTGACGGCCGGGAGCAGCCCTGGCGTCATCAGGGGTTCGACTGTCTCGATGAGGTAGACGGTGAGGCCGAGTCCGTCGTTCACCTCCTTGAGCAGGAAGCCGCCGAACACCGTGGCGAGGGGGACGATCATCGTGAGGACTCCCGCCATGGCGGTGTCGAGCGCCGCACGCACGCGGAGGAGCCTGGCGCCCGCGACGATGGCGAGGGTGACGCCGAGCGCGACGACAACGCCCTTCAGGATGTCGAGGTCGAGGACCCACGTGGCGGCCACGAGCGTCACGACGGGGACGACGAAGTGCCACGGGCGCGCGCGCTCGGCCGCGGCCGGATCCGTCTCGCCCTCGAGCTTCGCCTCATCGAGGCCCGGAGGGGCGACCTGACCCGTCTCCCGGGCGCGGCGCTCCGCCTTCCGCATGGGGCCGATGGCGGGGACGAGGCCAGTGCCGACGAGGGGGGCCAGCGCCACCGCGATCCAGGCGTAGAGCATGAACGGGATCGCGTCCATGTAGAGCGAGAGGCCGCGGCCCGGCGCCGCCCACCCCGTCTCCTCGAGCAGGCCTGAAAAATATGCGGCCCACGTCGAGATCGGGACGAGGATGCACACCGGCGCGGCCGTCGAGTCCACGACGTAGGCGAGCATCTCGCGCGACACGCGATGCCGGTCGGTGAACCGCTTCACGGAGGAGCTGACCGCGAGGACGTTCAGGTAGTCGTCGATGAAGACGGCGAGCCCGAGCAGCCACGTCACGGCGAGCGAGCCGCCGCGCGTCCGGACGCGGGCCGACGCCGCGTCGCCGAAGCGCGCCGCCGCGCCCACCCGGACGAGCAAGGTGATGAGGCTGCCGAAGAGCGCGCAGACGAGGATGATCCAGCCCACGGTCTCGTTCTGCATGACCGCGACCATGCCGTCCGTGAACGCGGTGAGGGGGTCCCGGGGCGCGAGGATCACGAATCCGACGAGCGCCCCGATGATGAGGGATTCCACGGGCCGGCGCGTCCAGACCGCAACGGCCAGCACGACGGCCGTCGGCACCAGGCTTACGACGCCGAAATGCTCCAGCGGCAACTCCCTTCCCCGGAGGCGGGACCCGGATCCCGCCGGCGGCTACAGCTGGCCGAGGCGGACCTCGTCGCCGACCCGAATCGCGCCCGGCCCGGCCACCTCGCACTTCACGCCGACGTTCCCGTCGTTGTGGTCGAAGGCGGCGCGCAGCACCCGCGGGTCCTTCGGGAGATCGCCCAGCGGGAGCGTGACCATGACACAGCGCATGCACGGTTTCGTCACCCGCAGGCGCGCCCCGCCGACCTCGAGCGTGCCGCCCACCCAGTCGTTCTCGACGAAGCCCCGCGCCCCGGCGACGGGTTCGATGACGAGGTTGGGCCGGAAGCGGCCGACGTGGAAATCGCTCCCCGGCACGAGTCCCCGCAGGTGGTCGAGGCTCGCCGTCGTCAGGGCGTGGAGGCCGGAACTGTCGAAGAACGTCCCCGGCGGCAGTTCCCACTCCGTGATCTCGTCGCGGTACGTCCGCCCGTCCTGGACCAGCCCCTCCATGTCCGGCCAGTGGTACTCGCACGTCGCGCGCGCGGCCGCCTCCGTCGCGAACGCGACTTCGCGGCCCAGGAGCGCGCTCAGGCGGGCCTCCAGACCTTCGCGGCGAGCGCTCGACAGCGTCGTCCCATCCTCGAACCGGACGCGGATCGACGCGGACCCGTTCTCCCGTTCGAAGCTCGCGGAGAGGTCGTAGACCGCACCCCACATCCGCGGCCGTTTCGCGCTCACCACGCGCCCGGTCTCGCGGTCGACGAGCGCGCCGGTCCGATCTCCCTCCATCCCGCGCGCCGTGATTCGAGCCGTCTCCAGGCGTTCTCCCCCCATCGACTTCACGGGATAGCGGTGAAGGCTCACGACGCGCCCCACCACCGCGCCACGCGCAGCCCCCGCGCCGTCCATGGCCAGGTGAGCGCTCATCGCACGAGCGAAACGAGGTAGGCGAGGCCGGTCCCGCCGAGGAGGACGAGTCCCACCCACGTCAGCGTCACCATGCCGCGGCCCGGCCGGTGCTCCGGCGGCACCGCCTCCGACGTCACGGCGCGGAGGTTGAAGTAGCCGAGGATGGGCGCGGTGAGGAACGCCACCGTCGTCGCGAAGTCCACCATCGCGGTCAGGCTGCCGGAGAAGCCGAGGAGGATGAAGAAGGCGATGACGGGGAGCGTGATCATGCTCCACCAGTAGACGCGTCCCACGCGGGTCACCGTGTCCGCCGCGACGCGCCCCCGCAGGTTCGCGAGCGTGCGCTCGATGGCCCGCGGGAAGCCGTCGGTCACGGCGAGGAGGCTCGAGAAGATCGTCGCCATCGCCGCCACGAGCACGATGGGACGGGACCACGAGCCCAGCGTCGTGCTGTACATGTCGACGAGTTGCGTGGAGAAGACGGCCCCCGCGTCGCTGAGGGCGACGTCCGCCTGGTAGAGGACGGTGGCCCCCACCGACACGAAGATGAGGGCGAGGATGCCGGTGCCGACGAAGCCCACGAGGAAGTCGCGCTTCGCGTCCGCGACCGACGTCCGCGCGCCCGTCGTCTTGTCCTTGGCGAGCGTCCACAGGCTGCTCCACACCGCGACGTCGACGGGCGAGGGCATCCACCCGATGAGGGCGAGGAGGAAGGCGAAGGGGACGACGGTGCCGACGACGTCGCCCGGCCAGAGCGCGAGCGTCGAGAGGTCCGCGCGCGGCGCCGCGACCAGAGCGGTCGCCACCGTCGAGAGGACGAGCATCGCGAGCAGAATCTTGATCGTGATGTCGAGGCCGCGGAAGCGCCCCACGGCGAGCACCGCCACGCAGGCGCCCATCAGCACGGCCCCGGTCGCCGCCAGCGGCCACTCCGCGGCGAAGGCGTAGCGCGTGAGGAAGGCCATGAACATCGCGAGCGCCGCCAGCGAGATGATCGCGGTCACGAGGGTGATGGCGAGAAAGAGCCACAGCGCCCAGGTGCCGATGTCGCGGTAGCCCTCGACCAGGCTCCGGCGCGTGGCCGCCGCGTAGCGCGCCCCGTACTCGAAGAAGGGATACTTGAGGACGAGCGCGAAAACGATCACGCCGACGAAGGCGAACCCCGCCTCTCCCCCCGCGCGGGTGGACTGCACGAGGTGGGAGACGCCGATGGAGGTCGCGGCCCAGATGAGCCCGGGGCCGAAGCTCCTCCAGAAGCTGGAGCGGGAACGCGCGGCGGGTTCGCTCATTGGGTCTCCTCCGGCCGTACCGTGGGCGGCGGGGCCCGGCGGCCCGGTTCTCGGCCCGCACCGCCAGGATCGGATCGGCCTGAGGATGCGCCATCGCCGCCCCGGCGTGCAACGCATCGTGCACCCCCGCGACGATCGTGCGATAGTGAGTCGACGCCGCCCGTTCCCCGTACCCGGAGATGTGCCCGTGCTATCCGCGCTCGCGCTCGCCGCCGCGATCCAGCTTCCCGCCCAGGCGCAGGAACTCGCGCCCGAAACGCGCTACGACCCCGACATCCCGACGCTCGAAGAGGTGGCGGGACACGGCTTCCGCGAGGTCGTCACGCCGCCGGACGACGTGATCCGCTACATGGAGGCGCTCGCCGCCGCAGCGCCGGAGCGGACGCGACTGATGCAGTACGCGGAGAGCTGGGAGGGGCGGCCGCTCGTCGTCCTCGTCATCGGCTCGGCCGAACGGATGGCGCGGCTCGAGGAAGTGAAGGCAGGGATCGCGCGGCTCGCCGATCCCCGCGGTCTCTCCGACGGGGAGGCCGAGGCCCTGCTCGCCGAACTCCCGGTCGTCACGGCGCTGATGCACGGGATCCACGGCGACGAGATCAGTTCGAGCGGCGCCGCGATGGCCGAAGCCTACCACCTGCTCGCGGCGATGGGGGATCCCGACGTCGATCTCATCCTCTCGGAGTCGCTCGTCCTCATCGATCCGATGGAGAACCCGGATGGGCGGAACCGGTTCGTGTACCAGAACCAGGTCGCGGGGGGGCGCTGGCCGGACGAAGCCCGGGTCTCCGCCGAACACGACCCGCCGTGGCCGGGCGGCCGCGGAAACCACTACCTGTTCGACCTCAACCGCGACCTCTTCATCCAGAGCCAGGCCGAGACGCGCGGGAAGGTGGACATCTTCCTCGAGTTCCGCCCTCACATCGTGGCGGATCTGCACGAGATGGGAGGAGACGCGACCTACTTCTTCCCGCCCACCGCGCCGCCCTCCAACCCGTGGTTCGGCGAACGGCAGGTCGCGCTCATGGACGTGTTCGGGGAAACGATCGCGGCGCGCTTCGACGAGCGCGGGTTCGCGTACTTCAACCGGGACGTGTACGACCTCTTCTATCCCGGGTACGTGGACATGTGGCCCATGGGCCACGGCGCGCTGGGAATGACGTACGAGCAGGCGGGCGCGGGGGGACTCAGGCTGCGGCAGTCGGACGACGACCTGCTCACGTACGGCGACGGCGTGCTCCACCACTTCACGGCGGGCATCGAGACCGCGCTCACCTCCGCGCGGAACCGGGAGCGGATCCTGCGGGACTACCTCGCGTACCTGCGGGAGGGGATCGAACTCGGGGAGCGGGGACCGGCGGAGATCGTGCTGCACTCGGGGCACGATCCGGGGATGGCGGAGCGGCTCGCGCTGATGCTCGTCGAGAACGGGGTCGAGGTGTTCCGCGCCTCCGGGCCGGTTTCCGTCGGCGATCGCGCGCTGAGCGCGGAGTCGAGCTTCATCGTACCGCTCGCCCAGCCGGCGCACCGCTTCATCCACAACCTCCTCGACGCGCACGTCCCGATGGAGGAGGAGTTCGTGCAGCGGCAGATCGAACGGCGCGCGAACCGGCAGCCGGACGAGATCTACGACCTCACGGCGTGGAGCCAGCCGCTGCTGTGGGACGTGGAGGCGATCGAGACCGCCGCGACGGGCGCGCGCGGCGCGGCGCTGACCGCCGATGACGCGGCCGCGCGCCCGGAGGTGGGCGGTG
>JAJEEM010000068.1 GCA_022820995.1 Gemmatimonadota bacterium
GGGACGGAAACGGGGGGTCGTGGGCCCAAAACGCCCGGTTTTCGCGTCTCCGAGCCCCTTCAGAGGCCAAAAATCGGCCGGATCGGCGCCATTCGGCCCGACACCGGCCGATTTGTCGACCTGTTCAGACCTTCCCTAGCGTTGCAGACGCGCGGCGGCGGCGAGGGCTCGGCGCAGGAGGGCTCGCTCGATCACCGCGGTCGGGGAGGTCGCGCCGGCGAGAGAATCGGCGCGGGCGCCCATTGAAGCGACGGTGACGGTCTCGAAGGCCCCGGGCGCGGGTCCGCCATCGGAGCTTTCCCCCGCGATGTCGAACAGGAACCGCACCAGCCGGTCGTCGGGGTCGAAGGGACGGCCCTGGCCGAGCGATTCCGGCCACAGGAGCGCGACCTCCAGGTGACGGCGCGCGGCCTCGCGGTCGCCGGCCTCCAGTTCGTCGAGCGCGGCTCCGATGTGGGCGAACTCGTACAGGCGGTGGGCCTCGCCGGAGTTCTCGGAGGGAAGGACGTGCGTGTCGGCGAGGATCAGGATCGATTCGCCGTGGTCGCCGGACTGGAGCAGTCCCCGCACGTGGAGGAGGGCGAGGTTGAAGTCGTCCGGGAAGAGTGCCCGTCCCCGGCCGGACGCCTCGCCCGCCTCCGCCCAGCGTCCCGTTTCCTGCAGGTGCCGAATGAGGGAGATGTGGAGGAGGCGGTTGTCGGGATCCACCTCGACCGCGCGCCGGAAATCGGGCCCCGGGTCGCCGCTCGTGGCCCTCGCCAGGTGCGCGCGCGCCGCGTAGGCGGGTCCGTAGTCGGGGTCGTCGCCCAGGGTCGCCAGCACCTCGGCCGCTTCGGCGTCGCGGTCGAGCGACCACAGGTTCAGGCCCAGGAGATAGCGCCAACCCCAGTGCGGGTCCTCGCGGGCTGCCCAGCGCAGGACCGGCAGGGTCTCGGGGCGGTAGGGGAAGGCGAAGGCGGGATCGGCCCCCGCCCGCAGCAGTTCCGCGTCGCCGGTCAGGAAGGCGCGCCACGCCGTGGCCACGGAGCCGCCGCCCACCTCGTCCGCCAGTTCCAACAGGCGCGCGGCATCGCCGGGCAGCCCGCGGTTCGCGTAGCCCACGGCGAGTTCGAGCAGTGTCTGCCCCGGATACTCGCTCCGCATCGAGGCAGTGAGACGCGCCGCCTCCGCGCCGCCAGCCGTCTCGTCGCCCTCCCCCCGCGCGGCGAGATAGCGCTCGGCCAGTACGAAGTGGTTCAGCGGGTCGAGTTCCAGAAGCTCCGCCCGCGCGCGCTCCGCGCCGGTTTCGTCGCCCGCCAGGCGCGCCGCGATCGCCAGCACCTCGCGGGCCGGAATGCTCACGCGGTCGTGGTCGAGCGCGAGCCCGGCATGACGGCGAACCTCGGCCAGGTCCCCGGCTTCGAGCGCCAGTTCCGCCAGCCGAGTGCGAGCCGCGGCCCGGAAGCCGACCGACCGGGCGGCCCAGCCGAACGCGTCGAGCGCATCCGCACGGCGTCCGAGGGCGAGATACAGGTTGCCTGCGAGGAAGTTGGCCTCGGGATCGTAGGTGTCGAGCTGGAGCGCGCGCCGGGCATGGACGAGGCCGTCTTCGTAGCGGGCCGACCTCAATGCCAGCGCGCCCAGACCCAGCAGCGCCTCCCGGTTCCAAGGCTCGGCGGCGAGGGCCCGTTCGTACAGCGTCCGCGCCTCAGGGTAGCGCCGCCCCCGCGCGAGTTCCCGCGCTTCGAACAGCAGGCGGTCCGTCTCCGGGAGGGCGTCCCACGCCTCTGCGTTCGTCTCAAACGGCCGGGACACCGACGGCTCTCCTCCGAATCCGCAGACCCCGGCGAGCCCGGTCGCGTCCGGGTTCGAGCACGCTTCCAGACCGAGCCCGGACACGGAAACGCGCCATGGCTGCCGGGGCTCGATGTCGAACTCCACCGTCAACGGCTCCAACGGATCGAGCGCCACCGCCCGCGCGCCGACCCGTTCGCCGCCGGACCACGCGGTCACCGTGTCCCCTTGCGCCCCGAACGCCTGGACCACGACCCGCAGGCGGTCGCTCTCCCGCCCGATGTGCATGGCGCCCTGGGGAGACGCGTCGGTGAGGCCCCTCGTCCCTTCCAGCGGGAACCACGTCTCCGTCCAGCGGCTGGCGGAGAGGGGGTCGAACGCGCCCTGCGAGATCGGGTTGCGGTCCGCGCCCGGCTGGTACTGCACGTGCAGCCGCCCCGCCTGGAACTCGACGTACTGCCCGTCCGTGTCGGTGAGCAGGTCCTCCCAGACGCCGCCCGCCCGGGAGAGCGCCCACAGCCACATCTTGCGCCCGGGCATCTCCTCGTGCGGGGCCCAGTGCCCCCACCCGTAGTCCTCGTCGTGATAGTAGCCGCCGAAGAAGTCGTTCAGCGCCCCCACCACGTGATAGGACTTGTGTCCCCCGAACGCGTTGTTGCGGTAGAGGGGCAGGAATCGCCCCTCTTCATCCTCGGGCCACGGCCGCACCCGGCCGGAGTGCTCCAGGTAGGCGTCCCCCGGCACGAACAGTTCCAGGTCGTCCTGCGCGAAGGCCGCCGCCGTCATCCAGTTGTAGTAGGGCTGCTCCAGCGGGGTCGGGTTGTACCACAGGACGCGCGTTTCGAAGGCGGCGCGGTCGGGCGGAAGGCGGATCTCGACCCGCCACGGCGTGCGCGACGGGAGGTCGGTGGCGCCGACGATCGTGCTCACGCTCCCGTCCGCGTTCTCCCGCACGAGATAGTCGACGGGCGTGGCGGTGGCCGGCGTGTGCCCGATGACGCCGAAGTTGAACTCGATGCCGCCCGAGGTCCACGGCCCGCGCAGCGCGATGTCCCGGAACTTCATCACTTCGTTCCGATAGATGAACTCGTGGCCGGTCTCCTTCACCACGGCCCCCCACACCTTGCCGCCCACCTCGGGAAGGACGAAGACCTCGACGAGGTCGTTCTCCATCCGCACGACCTTCCACTCCCGGGGTTCCGACGTCGCCGCGTACCCCTCGAACGTGTGGTAGGGATATAGCCGGCGGTCGGTGGCGAGCACCGGCACGGGGTTCGGATCCGAGAACGGGTACGTGTCGAGGACGCGCACCTCCTCCGAGATCCGCGCGCGCGGTCCGGGCGTGTCGCACGAGACGACGGCCAGCGCGGCGAGCAGGACGGCCGCCCACGACCGCCCTCGGCTAAACCAGGACCGCACTGGAGCACCGGGACATTTCATGCGGACGCTTCG
Source organism: Gemmatimonadota bacterium (assembly GCA_022820995.1). Lineage (GTDB taxonomy): Bacteria > Gemmatimonadota > Gemmatimonadetes > Palauibacterales > Palauibacteraceae > Palauibacter. The sequence goes on from JAJEEM010000068.1 coordinate 3,226, forward strand.
CTCAACGTTGCACCTCGGGGAAGAAGGCCCTTCGTCCAGCCTAGCGGCGCTCGTAGCCGGACTCAACGTCTGGATCGCGTGGTTCGGTGCATCGGCAGCCCTCGGAACCTGGTTTCGAAGGGCTGCCGACCCGAGGGAGGAGAACCGATGAAAACGGCTGAGATCATTCTCGAGGTGACGGAGGCCGCTGAAGGCGGCTACGACGCCCGGGCGCTCGGCCACGGCATCTTCACGCAGGGAGAAGACTGGGCCGACCTCAAAGCGATGGTCAGGGACGCCGTCCGTTGCCACTTCGACACCGATGCGCTTCCCCGCGTGATCAGGCTTCACCTCGTCAAGGATGAAGCTATCGCTGTATGAAGTTGCCGCGCGACCTGTCGGGCGAGCGCCTGGCCCAATTGCTCCCTCGTCACCTGAGTGTCGGAACGTTGAGCGCGATCATGTCTGCCGTGGCGGAAGCCACGGACGAGAGCAAGCGGGACGTGCGAAAGAGGTTGTTCGGAGGATAGCCGGCCTCGCGCGGTTTGAGGACGGGGGCCGGCGGCACCCGAGTCTAGGCCGGACCGACGATCGGGGTGCCGGCGTGCTCGCGAACGAGTGCGGGCGTCCCCTCGGCGCGAAGCATGGCGATCACTTCCCTGAGGTTGCGCTCAAGTTCCTCAAGGGTCTCGCCCTGACTGTGCGCACCGGGGAAACCGGGCACGTAGCCCGCGAACAAGCCCGTATCGGGACAGCGCTCTACCACGATGGCGGGGTGCTCGCCCTTCGCGTGCGCCAAGGCTTCGTCCAGGGATTGGATCAGGTCTTCTCCGAGCGTACTCATGGCGTCTCCCTCCGCAGACTCCCGACTGACTCCGGAAGCATTGTATCGTAACGCGGTCGGGGTGCCATCGCGCTCCTGCCCACCGGTGCCCGTTACAGGCCGGCGCTCGCTGATCCGGTCCTCGCCTCCGTCAACGAGACGTCCAGCCTCACTTGGTCGTACGGTACTCTGGGAACCAGCCTGCCGCGCTCCCCCCTTGTCAATTCCACGAGTCCGTATCGCGACATCGTCTTCAGGGTTCGTGAGAGGTTCGACTTGCTTCGCCCCGCCTTCTCGGCAAGCTCCGTGAGCGAACGCGGCCGCTCGCGCGCGATCAGTTCCAAGAGATGCCGATTGTGCTCGGACAGCAGCTTCGCAAAACTCTCGATGGACGTGAACCACACCTTGGGCTCACCCTTCGCGGGCGTGTGCTCGCCGCGAGCAATCGCCATGGTGCGCGCCTTCATCTGGTCGTAGCCGGCGATCCCGATCTTCAGAGTTTTCATGGAATCGAACCTCCTTCTCCTCACCGAGGTAGGTTGTCACAATATGATAACTCTTGGCAATGATCTCCTCGGCCGGATCGGTCGCAGTTACGACGTTACGGTGGCGCCGGCGGCGGCATCGGCGACGAACAGTGCGCGGCGGTCGACCCCTCCGCGGGAGGTGTAGAAACGATCGATCAGTGCCTCGATCACGGCCTTCGCCCGGTTCGCGCGGCAGAGGGCGACCACGCAGCCGCCGAATCCCGCGCCCGTGAGCCGCGCCCCGGCCGCGCCCGCATCGAGCGCCACGCTCACGATCTCGTCGAGCGCCTGCGTGCTCACGCTGAAGTCATCGCGCAGGCTCGCGTGCGATGCGTTCATCAACCGGCCGAAGGCGGCCATGTTCCCGCTGCGAAGCGCGCGCTCGGCCTCGGTCACCCGGCGACCCTCCGTGGCCACGTGACGAAAGCGCCTCGACAACGTGAGCGGCAGGGACTTCCCGGCCCCGGCCAGGATGGCTGCGAACTCGTCCTCGTCGGCTTCCACCACCTCCGGCCAGGATGTCCGGCCCACCCGTTCGAGGGCCTCCGCGCACTGGGCCCGCCGCTCGTTGTACAATTCGCGTACGGCCCCCGCCTTCTCCGCGCGCGCCAGCGACGAGGCGACCACCCACCGCCATCCCTCCGGCATGGGCACCGGCGTCACGCGCAGCGGCCCGAAGTCGATCCGCAGCGCGTGCCCTTCCTTCCCGCAGAGCGACGCCGCCTGGTCCATCCCGCCGCCCTGCACCCCGACGTAACGCTCGGCGCGGGCGAGGAGCGCGGCGAGTTCCAGCGCCTCCACCTCCGCTTCGTTGGCGTGCAGCAGGGCCAGCGCGGACGCGACCACGAGCGCGGAAGAGGACGACAGCCCCTCCGCCACCGGCAGGGTGCCCGTGACTGTTCCGCGGATGCCGCGCCTCAGTCCCAGGCCGTGGTCCAGCAACCCCCTGGCCGCGGCCCTCACGTAGTTCGACCAGTGACCCCGGGGTGCGGATTCGATCGTGCGGTCCAGCCGGAAGGCGAACGAACCGTGGGCGGCGTCGCCTTCGAGTTCGACCGTCGCGTGCTCGGCCCCCTCGAACTCCAGTTGGACGTGCCGGTCGAGAGCCATCGGCAGCACGGGAAGGCCGTTGTAGTCGATGTGCTCCCCGATCAGGTTGATCCGCCCCGGAGCCGTCGCGACTCCACTGGGCGGCGCCTGCGGCGGACCGAAGAGCGACGCCTGCGCCGCGCCGAGCGGCTCCGGGCGAACGTGCGGCGTCCAGAGATCGACGGGATACGCGCCGGCCTCGGTCAGCTGCCGAAGCGAAGCGGCGACGCGCTCGCGGTCTTCCGGGAAGGTGACCCCCATCCACCCCGGCCCCACGGGCACGAGGCCGCAGCGCGTCCGTTCGGCGGCGGCCAGGTCGCCGACGGCTTCCGACAGGTAGAACTCGTCCTCGATCCCCGGGGAGGCCGCGAGGAAGTCCCGGAAGCGCTCCTCGAGCAGGGGCAGGATATCGGGGAAGAACCCCCACAGGCCCATGCACGCCGGACTGTCCGCGTCCGCCCGAACCGCCGCGCCCGAGGCGGTGCGCCCGACGACGCCGGGCGGCGCGGCAGGGGATTCGGCGCCGTCGTCCGTCCGCGGCGCATCGCCATCGCCCGTCCGCGACGCATCGCCGTCGAGGCGCAGATCCAGACCTTCGGTCATGCGGAGCAGCGTGCCGTCGGGCCCCGCTTCGCACAGGCCGCGCGACACGCCGCCGAAGGTCGAGAGGGTGTCAGCCAGGGGGGAGGTCGCCGTCAAGGCGCGGATGCCCGGGGGGGAAGCCGCGAGCGCGTGCGCCAGGCGCTCGTGCGCGACCCGACCGTAGAAGTCGTCCGCGTTGCAGACGGCGAACGGGCCCTGGCGGGGCAGGGCGGCCGCCGCGGCCAGCACGGCGAATCCCGTGCCCCAGGGCCGGACGCGCCCGGGCGGCGGGAGCGGGACGAGGTCCGCGTCGACGAGACGCTGGAAGGCGAAGGAGAGGGAGATCCCCGCCGCCCGCAGCGGACGCAGGCGGGCCTCGAACTCGTCGTGCTGACTCTCCCGCACCACGAGCACGAAACGCCCGAATCCCGCGCGCACGGCGTCGTACACGGTGTATTCGAGCAGCGACGCCCCGCCCGGCCCCACCGGTTCGAGCTGCTTGGCGCGACCGAACCGCGTGGATCGCCCTGCGGCGAGGATCACCAGCGTCAGTCGCTCCGGCCGGTCGCCCCGTCTCGCTCCGTCGATCGAACCGGTCGCGCTCACCGGGACAACTCGACCGTCCGCGCCTCGCCCGCGACGCGGAGCCTTTCCACGCGCGCCCGGACGGCGCCGTCAACGGCGGCATCCCCGCGAGCGACGAACGCGGGCAGCCGGGAGCCCATGCGCAATCCGCGCCATGGACAGACGTCGACGAACTCCTCGATCGCGCCCAGCGCGAACAGTGGCCCCCAGCTCTGGAAGCGGCGGCCCCGCCCCCGGCCGGTGCGCGCGTCGAAGTTCTCGCGGCAGAACCCCGTGCGCCGGCGGTCGGCCAGAAACATGAGCGCCCCTTTCCACGCCAACTCGCTGGCGAATTCGTCGAACCCGTAGCGCCGCAGTCCCTGCAGCACGAGGTAATTCATGGGGGGCCAGATGGAGCCGCGCCAGTACTGCTGGTCGTCGAACGCGGGGTCGTCGCGCGAGATCGTGGGCAGCATCCACTCTCCCCAAAAGCGTGCGGGATCGCGCAGCACGCCCACCATGCGCCGCGCCCGCCGCGCCGATGGCACGCCGGCGATCAGGGGCAGGAAGTTCGACGCCGCGACGCGCGTCGAGTGGCCGCCGGGAAGTTCGTCCAGGTAGAGCCCGGCGGCGTCGGACCACAGCGCCCGGTTCATCGTCTCGACGAGGCGGCGCCGCTCACCCTCCAGCCGGGCCCCCTCCGCCGGGTCGCCGAGAATGCGGGCGATCCGCGACAGGCACTCGAGATCCAGGGCGCGGTAGCTGCACAGATCGACGGCCGACATGGCGAGGACTTCCCGCCCCGGATCCCATTCCACGTCGTCCCACAGCGGGAGGTCGTCCTGGCCCGACTCCCACGCCGCCCGCTGGTGGCCGCTCGCGCCGACTTCCCACTCCGGGAGCCACCCGCGCTCCGGGACCAGCGCAGTATCCGAACCCCACGCGAACAGACCGGGCGTAAGACCCTCCCGGCGCGGGCGCCCGCCCTTGTCGGCCACCCACCAGTCGTTCCACGCGCGGAGTCCCGGCCACGCGGCGGCCAAAGCGTCCGCATCGGGGCAGGCGAGGTGCAGCTTCAGCGCCGCGAACGATCCGACCGGGGGCTGTGAGCGGTCGGGCGTGCCGCCGCGCCGGCTCCTCCAGTTGGGCACGTTCCCGTTCGGGTAGCGCGACTCGACCCCGGCGAGGAGAGCGTCCCAGGCCAGACGCCCCGACGCGGTGGCGAGCGCGAGGGTGTTGAAGAAGGAATCCCAACCGAAGACGGTCCAGTCGTCGGGATCCGGCGCGCAGTCCTGGTCACCGTCCAGCGGTTCCTCGTCCCCCGAACCGCCTTTCCGCGGCGCGCTGTCCCCGGGGGTGGCATCTCTCGGCTTCGGGAAGATCCAGCGGCGGCCGGCCGGCGCGTACAGGCGTCCGGTTTCCGGCTGCAGCAGGACGGTCCACATCAGGTTATCCGTGACGGCCTCGACGAGTCCTTCCGCGGCTCCCGAAGAACGAGGACGGCGGCGGTCCCAGTCGGCGCGCGCGTCGTCGATCCAGCGGTCCAGTCCGGGAAGAAGGCGGCGGGCGCGGTCCAGCGCGCGTCCGGGCCGGGACGGCGGCCCCGGCGCGCCACGCGGCTCCCAGACGACCACGGCGGCCGCGCGGTCCCCCTCCCGAGGCGCGAAGGCGGCGGCGATCTCGACGCATTCGAGCCCCGCGCGCCAGCCGTCGGGTGCTTCCTCCCAGGTCGTCTCCCATCCCCACGGATCGTCGCCCACCCACTCCACGCGGCCCGGCGCCCGCGCCAACGCCCGCAACGCCACGGCGTCCTCGCGGCGCGACCACTCCAGGATGAGCGTGCTCTCCCGGGGGCGGGACGCCGGAGACGGCTCAGCGGCGAGATCGAACTCCATGCGCGCATAAGATCCATGCGGCGCGTGGGGACCGACGCGGGAGACCATCCAGTACCAGTCCTCCAGGTCCCGGCGCTCGCCGTCGGGGGTGGTGAAGACGAGCCGGAGTCCGATCCCGTCGCCGGGTCCGGCCGCAAACACGAGCCCGGCCCAGCGGCGCGCCTCAAGCGCCCCGACCCGCATCGAGGCTCGGCTACGTGAGCAGGCGGACATCGTAGGAGAAGTGGCGGGACCCGATGAGCCTGACCCCGGCGGCGGCCGGGTGCATCGGATTCACGAGCACGTTGCTCTCTTCGGGAACGAGCACGGATGGAACCCTCAGCAGCAGTTCTTCTCCCCGCCCGGCCCATTCTCTACCGATCGCCCGGCATTCGGGCGGTGGCGGCGTCTGCCGCCAATCGGCGGGCAGACTTGATGGCGCATAGGCGAGTTCCGGGGCGTCGTCCGGAACGCCGATGCGCAGAGCGACCAGATCGTCCGGTGCGTCTTCCGGGTCGATGTGCACCAGGTATTCCAGGGCTGCCAGCGAGAGGTGGGAGGCCGCGTAGACGGCGGGCGTTCCGGGAGGAGTCCACCGCGCCCCATGGCGGCGGGCTCCCTCACCATCAAGTGCCGCGTGAGCCTCGCGGGCGATCCGCCAGAGTTCCAAGCGCGATTCAGCGATTCAGGCGAAATCCATCGCCGCTCGAACTCAGCAGGGGGTTTGCCACGGACGGCTATGCGCCGAGCCCATGCTCGATGCGCCCCAGCTCCCGCTCCACGAGGCGGGCGCCGACATCGCTGGCCAGAAGATCCAGGGGCCGTCGTCCCTGGAGGGCGCGATTGGGCTTGCGGAGCCAGCGCGCCGCCTTGGCGCCGTCGCCGATCGCTTCTTCGGCCGAGGTCACGACGCGGACTACCCGGGCGAGGCGGTCCGACTGCTCGCTGCTCAGCCGCCCCCACCGGCGCTTCCTATGGGCAAGTGTACGCCGCGGGATGACCAGCGCATGAAGTTCGGTGGCGCGCAGGGCGCCGGTCTTCACCACGTTCTCGACGGCTTTCACGGGCAGCCCGGACCGGATCAGATCGGCCAGGTCGAGGTCGGACCGGATGTCGCAACCGAGGGTCTGCCGTCCGCCAAGGTGTTCAGCCAAAGCCTGCGTGGTCATTCAACCTCCGAGTGGCAAGATTGCACATTCAAACTCGGCAAACGCCCGTGCCACGTCAAGGATTCCCCTCCCGCTGCTCTCGACCCGTAGTATGTTCAGGTGCGATTTGGCGAGCGGAGCCGTTGCCTTCGGGTCGGAGCTTTCGGGTGATGCGTTTGAGAACCGATGAGGGGTCGATGGCCAGGGTTCTTGAAGTCAAGGCGTGCGACGGATACCGGATCTGGATACGGTTCGCCGATGGTTGTGTCGGTGAGGTCGATCTCTCCGACCTCACGGGCAACGGCGTCTTCCAGGCTTGGTGCAGGCAGGGTTTCTTTCGCCGGGTCCACGTGGCGCCGCACGGTACCGCCGCATGTGTCACTTTTTCGGCCGCCGTTGACAATACATGGAGTTGACCGGCAAGTCCCCGCGGCAGGTGTTCCCGGGACTCGACCGACCGGTATCCCATGCCTGAAGTCTCCCGTTTCTACGGGATCGTCATCCGCATGTATTTCCGCGAACACGGACCAGCCCATTTCCATGCCGAATACGGCGGCGCAGAAGCCGTTGTCGGAATTGAGGATCTCGCTGTGCTGAAAGGGAGCCTTCCGCCCCGCGCTGGGCTTCGTGGTCGAGTGGGCCGCCCTCCATCAAGCCGAACTGCAGATCGCCTGGGAACGGGCGAGACGCCACGAACCTCCAGGCAGAATCACTCCTTCTCCAACGAACGGAGCCGAACGGGTAGGATCCGGTGCGTTGACACGAGAGATTCGTCTGCCCCGCCTTGCGGCGTGGCCGGCCTGGTTCCTCGGGCCCCTCGGAAGGAGGCCCCACATGCTTCGACCGACTGTTGCCTCGTCGCTCGAGGTGGCGCTCCCGACGCTTGCGCCGCCGACCGCCAACGCCCAGCGATCAAGCGCCTTCCGCCCGGGTTGTCATTGGGCACGCCAGCGTGCCACACGATTGTCAAAATCCTGCTCCGTCATATGTGCAGCACTATCCATAAACCGTTCAGTGCGCCGGATCCATCCCCCCTTTTTGCCGTTCTTTGTTACACAATATTGTCGATCTTTCGCGCGCCTGTCAGCCAAGTCAAAGTACCAATCCCGCCTCGCCGCACCCAACTGGTTCGCCAGCGCAATCGGATCAGCACTATTGCTTGCATTAACTAAGGAGTCGTCGACGGTTTGCGTAACATCTATACGCAAGCACTGTTGCAGCTCTCCAATTGGTATCTCTTGGCCGCTATGGACTGTCCAATCCATCATGGCGGTGCGCAGCCGCGTTCCGCGGAAAGGGTGTTTGTCACAGATTCGGTGTAGTTCGGGCTCGATATAATAGTACTTGACCAATATGTCGATGGCCAGCGAACGATCGACTTGCTTCAGGTCGTCGACATCTACATCTCCATCTTTGTCAAGGTCGATCCCCAGTTTCTCCAGAGTCGTTAGAGTGATCCCCCAGTTTGTAGGTCCGCCGGAATCGCTCGGATCGTCCGCGAAGGAGTCGCCCTCCACGCCCTCGTTGGCAATGACGTGACTTGCAATATCATATGGCGTGGGTGAGCGCATTATATCAGACTCCTTGTACAATGAGTTGGAGCGGAGATTGTGGTCTAGCGAGAATCACGGAGTGTTGCCGCGTTGCTTTACGGCTTGTATGGCAGAGGGGACGATCTTCTCGGCGCTGCGACCAATCACGTAGCCGCCGAGGCCTAACTTGATTATGCTCAAGAGGGCGAGCACTTCAGATTGATGAAGGTTCGCGGCGTCGGTAACGCCCAGCCAGTGGAGTGCCATTAGCGTGGTGAACGTTAGCATGACGAGTGGTCGCCAGTTGGCGGCGAGCCAGTGAGAAGAGGCCACCTCAGTGCGAGCCGTCTCTGCCTGCTGCTTGATTAAGCTGGTTTCGTAGGTGAGAATGGCCGCATTGGCGTCGCGCTCGATCGTTGCAAGTTTGCGTTGTGCCTCGAGTTTCTCCTCGTCTGTGGTAGTAAGTTCGTCGATGACGGTCGAGATTGCGTTTCCGATCTTGCCGATGATGTCAAGGGGGTTGAGCGACATGGCTGAGGCCTCCGTGTACAAAGGTTTATTCCCAGGATCGGTTGATGGGCCGCGGTAAGAGTAGCCGTCGGCATCGTGGCTGTGTCGGGCTGGGGGGCGGACGTCAGCCGCTGATGTAGGGTATCGAACAGGTCCTGCCGCACGACACCGTTGTAGCTCAACACAACGACGTGACTCTGTCCGGGCTGTGACCACGCGCATGAGACCTCACCCGATGCTCCCACTTCGGTCCCGACCCGGTAGACGAGTTCGGTGTCCCGCCGAATCACCCGCCGGACGGGACCCGAGCCAGCGAGGGATTCGAGTTCGCTCGCCACGCACACGACGGAGCCGAGGTCCTGCTGGGCGGCGGCGTGTGGGACGAGGGCCAGGAAGGTCAGCCCCGCCAGCGTTCCCACGACCGCTGCGGACGCACGTCCCGAGCCCGGATTCGTCAGCAGGGGCTCCGCCCGGTGACTTCGTTCGGTAGTCGCTACGCTTGCGCCGCTCGGGTCGTTCGGACGGATCTCCCGCCTTCGTGCGCGGGGCCGGGTCGTGCTCACGGCGTTGGGCTTGGTTTGTTGAGGAGGGCGGAGCAGCGGACGCGCATGGCCGGCGCGTCTGGGTCGCGTGGACCGATCGTCTCGACGCTGGTCTCCTCACCGCTAACGTACGAGATGACCCATGCGATGATGTCGCCAGCGTCACGCGCGCACTCGAACGCCCTTCCATTCCGCTCGCCGTTCATATACGGAGACTCCTTGACGTTCCCGTTCGTGAACCACCACGTCCAAGTGCCCTGCCGCTGACCGTTGACGTTGAGCCCTTCCGAAATATCCCCGTCCGCCTCCTGGACGAGCCAGGTTCCGTGTTGCTTGCCGTCGAGGAGGGACCCGTCCTCGGTCTGTACTCCGCCGTCGTAGCGCCAGTAGACTGTTCCGGTCCCTTGGGCATAGCCGCCGACGCACTCGCCAGTCCACGCAACCGTTGCGCCCGCCGCGAGGCCCGGGTTCCAGAGATGGCACGCCGGCTGGTTCGTCACTTCCATCCAGCACTGGGAGCCCACGGGCTTGCCGACACACGTCTCAACTGGGCCAACCGGGGAGTCGGGCGGATCGAGCCGTTGGTTGCCCGGCCGGGGGCGGGCGGCCGCGCCACCGGAGGGCACAGGATTCCCGGCGGCTGCAGCGGGCGGGGCGGCGGCGAAGTTGTAGTCGACGCTCCAGGTGTCGAAGCGCGGTGCGTGTTCGTGGAAGGCGAAGATGTACTTCGTGTCGGTCAGCGTCTCGCCGGGCGGGGTGGGGTTGCCGCTGCCGCTCCTCTGGATGAAGCCGGCGAGGTCGCCCCACTCGATCGGGCCGGGGTAGCGTCCCGCCTCGGGCCAGCTCCAGTTCGTGCAGGGCGGATGCTCGGACGCGACCCGGTAGTTCGCGATCAGGTGGTCGAGCGGGCGCCCGGAGCCGTTGTGGACGGAGAAGTCCAGCTGCCACACATCGACGGGCCGGCCGTGGTTCGCCTTCTTCTGCTCGTACGAGGCGGCCGTCTCACGACCCTCGTCCACGTTGCACGTCCCGGCGCCGTACTCCACGACGCGCGCGCCGCCGCGGAGTTCGATGCCCTCCACCTCCAGGAGCCGCTGCGCGTGCAGCGGACCGGCCGTCGCCGGGCACAACGCCAACGCCACGATCCAGCGCCGGTCAGCGCGGAGCATCACGCGGCCTCCGCGACAATGGGACCAGAGTCTCCTCCGGGCTCATCTCCTGAACCCGGGGACGCCGGGGCGTTTGGGAGCAGGCGAGCGCAGACGCTCGCGGCGTCGGTCGCGAGCTGCCGGTCGTCGATCTCGTCGTAGGAGTCGTAGTCTCGGAGCAGAGTCCCCCGCGAGTAGGTCTCTACACCGGAGACGTTGCGCGGCCTGTCTGCGCGACACCAAACCCATGTTCCATGCCGCTGTCCACGCCGATACGATCCCTGTGATGACCACCCCTGATCCTGGATCACCCAGGTGCCGTCGGGCTGACCGTCTACGAGCCGTCCCTCCGCAAGTTGCACGGAACCGTTGTAGAGCCACCTCTCCTGTCCCGATCCCTGGGCATACCCTCTGGAACACTCCCCCGTCCACGTGACGATCGCGCCCGCCCGAAGCTTCTCGTTCCAGACGTAACAGCCGGGTTCGTTGGCAATCTCCTGCCAGCACGAAGAGCCTGGAGCTTGGCCGGTGCACAGCTCATTCGTCGGTATCGGCGGGCTTGGAGAGAACGGTGATCGGGGGGGTGCGTCGAGTGATGCGTCTTCCGCCCCCACCGGCGGAGGCTGGGCCCCTGCCGGCGGTGCGGCGGCCCGCGCGACGCCCCACGTCTCCTGGACCAGGATTTCGTAGCCCGCGCCGTCGTAGTTGGTGGCGAAATGGTCGTTGAGGGTGGTCGCGAACTGTTCGGCTTCCTCCCAACTCATTCCGTACCCGACCGCGAAACGCTGGTACCGGGGATCCTCCGGGTCGATCGTGAGATCCTGGCGCACGACGCCGCTGTAGCTCACCACGACGACGTGGCTCTGCCCGGGCTGCGACCACGCGCACGAGACTTCGCCCGATGCTCCCAGCTCCGCCCTGAGAGCCTCTTCGGTCTCGGCCCGGCCGGACAGGTCGACGCCCAGGCGGTACACGACTTCGGTGTCCCGTCGAATCACCCTCCGCACGGGGCCCCCGCCCGCGAGGGATTCAAGTTCGCTCGCGACGCACACGACGGAGCCGAGGTCCTGCTGGGCGGCGGCGGGACGGGCGCAGGCCAGGAAGGTCAGCCCTGCCAGCGTGCTCACGGCCGCTGCCGACGCACGTCTCGAGCCCGGATTCGTCAACAGGGTCTCCGCGCGGATATCACGTTCGCGGGTCGTAGCGGTTGCACCGCCCCGGTCGTTCTCACGGATCTCCCGCCCTCGCGCAGGGGGCCCGGGCGGGCGTCACCCGTGATATCGCAGCGGATCTCGCGCCTTTGTTCGTCGTGGAAGCGGAGGTCGATGTCGACCACATGGTCGTCGCCCGTCGACGCGAATCGATGGCGACAGCCCGGATTGACGTCGAATCCGCACGTCCGGGACTCGCCGGCTTCGAAGAGACCGACGACATCCCACCCGTCTCCTCCCGGAAGTCTCGTGAGCGAACGTCGTGTGCCCATCGCCTGCCTTCGCCCGAACTGCGATCTCATCTCTTGCCGAGGCGGGAAATGCCGTGCCACTAAGAACTCTAAATTTGCATCGACTGCCGACGCCGCGACATACGCCAATATTTATGTATATGGACACAGAACATATGTTTCGGGGTCATAGTGACTGGCCCACGCCGAACAGATGTCTTCAGCGGCAGCGACGGCAAACGCCCGCGCCCCGTCAGGATCTCCCGCGCTAGCGGATCCCTTCCAGTTGGATGCCGCGGACGAAATAGCGCTGGGTGAAGAGGAAGAGGAGCGCGATGGGCAGGACCGCGATGACGCCGGCCGCCATCTGGTAGGGCCAGTTGATCTCGTAGGTCGAATGGAACGCGGCGATCCCCACCTCGACGACGCGCATCTCCATTGAGCGGGTCACGAGGAGCGGCCACAGCAGGTTCTTCCACGCGTCGACGAACGCGAACAGGGCGAGGGTGGCCACGGCGGGCTTCGCGAGGGGCAGGGCGACGCTCCAGAAGATGCGCACGCGTCCGGCGCCGTCCACGCGCGCGGCGTCCTCCAGTTCCGCGGGCACCGTCCGGAAATACTGTCGCATGAGGAAGATCCCCCATACCGAGACGAGTTCCGTGGAGACGAGCCCCTGGTAGGTGTCGATCCAGCCGAGGGCCTCGATCATGAGGAAGCGGGGGATGAGAACGACGACCGCGGGCACCATCATCGTCGACAGGAAGAGCATGAAGAGCCCGTCCCGCCCGGGAAATTCGAGGCGTGCGAAGGCGTACCCGGCCGTGGCCGACGTCGCGACCTGTCCCACCGCCACCGCGGTCGCGAACACGAGCGAGTTCAGGAAGTAGCGCCCGAAGGGCTGGACCGTCAGCGCCTCGGGATAGTTCGACCAGCGGGGCGCGCGCGGCAGGAGGCCCCCGCCGGCGAACACCTCGAGCTGTCCCATGAGGCTCGTCAGGCCCATCCACGCGAAGGGCGCCGCCATGACGAGGCACGCCGCCGCGAGCAGGAGCCCGCGCGCCGTTCGGGGCAGGGTGCGCTCAGGCATGGGCGCGCCGCGCATCGAGGAAGCGGAAGTGCAGCCAGGTGGCGACGAAGACGACCGCGAACAGCATCCAGCTCATCGCGGCCGCGTTGCCGAACTGCAGGAACTCCCACGCCTCGCGGTAGATGTGATAGACGGCGACGTCCGTGGCGCCCAGCGGGCCGCCCTCGGTCATCACGTAGACGAGTCCGAACACCTGGAAGGAGCCGATGACGGACGTGACGAGCACGAAGAACAGGGTGTGGCGCAGGCCGGGCAGGGTGACGTGGCGGAAGCGCTGCCACGGCCCCGCGCCGTCGACCCGGGCCGCGTCGTACCAGTCGCGCGGGATGGCGGCGAGGCCTGCTTGAAAAATAACCATCTGGTAGCCCACGACCATCCAGATGCCGATCATCATCAGGCTGACGAGCGCGGTGTCGGGTGACGTGAGCCAGGGGACGGACTCGAGTCCGGCGCGCTCGAGACCGCGGTTCAGCAGTCCGTACCGGTCGCTCAGCAGCCACTTCCACACCACCGCGATCGCCGCCACACTCGTGATGCCGGGCAGGAAGAGGGCGAGCCGGGCCCAGCGGATGGCGCGGCGCGACCCCCGGGTGAGGAGCGCGAGGGCGAGCGCGATGGCCATCGCGGCGGGCACATGCAGCGTGAACAGCGCCGTGTTGCCGATCGCCGACCACCACTCGCCGTCCCCGAGCAGCCTCGCGTAGTTGTCGAGTCCGAGGAAGAGCGGCGCGGGGTCGATAAGGCGCCATTCGTGGAGCGAGATCCACAGGGAGAAGAGGAGCGGCCCGAGGGTGAAGGCGAGGATGAGGGCCGCCGCCGGGGCGAGGAGGCCCCACGCCGCCAGCGTTCGGCGCAGGGCGCGGGGGCGGGCCGCGAGCTGCGCGAGGTGGAGGGCAAGCGCCACGAGCAGGGCGGCGAGCGCGCCCGCTGCGGCCAGCGGGAGGAAGGGCGAGGCGGTGCGTTCGTATCCGAGGAAGGCGAGGTGGACGTCGGCGGTGCGGGCCGCGTGCCAGGTGGCGCCGTCCGCTTCCACCGTGTACGGCGTGCCCGTGGGAGCGCCGGCAGGCCGCGCCACGCCGCGGTCGGGCCGCGCGGCGATCGCCGCAGCGACGCCGGGCGGCATCGTCCACTGCTCGTCCGCGGACTCCAGCGAACGGTCTTCGGCCCACGGGAGGTGGGCGACCCGGGCGGCGCGGGCCGGATCCGCGCCCGTCGCCGCCGCGAGGTCGACCGCGCGTGCGCCCTGAGCCACGGTGGCGGCGCTCAGCCCGCGGAGTTCGCGGTCCGCCCACCGTCCGGCTGCGACCGTGGTCAGGGCGACGCAGCCGATGGAGAGGAGCGCGACGCCGGTCGGGTAGCGCCGGACCGTCGGCCCGCGGCGCCGCCTCGCGGCCCAGCCGGCGATGAGCGCCGTGCCCGCGAGCGCGATGGCTGCGGCAGCGAGGGGGAAGGTCGTCCGGGGACCACCGGCGCGGCGCGGCTCGACGGCGATCCAGGCGGCGGGATCGAGCGCGCCGGCCTCATAGGCGTAGGCCCCGGCCCGGCCGCCTCCGTCGCCAGCGCCGAGGATCGTCGCCCGTTCGCCGAGCAGTCCGGCGACGGCCTGGTTGCGACCCCGCTCCTCCCACAGCGCGGCGGCCATGCTTGCCTCGGCTCCCGCCGCGTCGACCCGTGCGCTCTCCACCCGCCCGATGGCGACGGCCAGAACCAGGCCGAGGCCGCCGCCGAGGACGACGGCGGCGAGGGCAGCGAGGCCCGACTGCCGCGTCCCGCTCACCATTCGAACTCCGCGTCGATGCGGCGGGCCACGTCCGAAGCGCTCGACGCGAGAGGCTCTCCGCGCACCAGCCGGCGGTCCATGATCTCCACCGCCAGCGCTTCGATGCGGGAGAAGTCGCGCACCCGCGCACCCCAGGTCATCCGGGCGCCGCCCACGAGCGCGATGAACGCGTCCTCGACTCCGGTCCCGTCTGCCGCGGCGATCTCCGCCGCCACATCGATCCGCGAGGGAATGGCGAGTCCCGACCGCGCCCGGATGCGCTGCGCTTCGGGCGAGGCGAGGAAGCCGGCCAAATCGATGGCGCGCCGCAGGTTCGGCGCGTTGGGCGGCACGGCCCACCCCGATGCGTAGAGGACGCTGGTCGCCGCCGCCCGCGACGGATGGTGCGGAATGGGGACGATGGCCAGATCCAGCGCGCCCGCCTCCACCAGGTCGCGGAACACGGGGAGCGTCCAGTGGCCCGAGAGGAGAAACGCCTGTCCCCCCGAAGCGAAGCGCGCCTCCCGCGCGGGGTCTCCCTGCTGGACGAACTGCGCGCCCGGCGTGAGGCCGTCTTCCGCCATCGCCGTCAGGAAGCGGTACGCCTCCAGCGCCTCCGGCCCGTCCAGGTACCCCGCCGCGCGGCCCCCACCGGGCCCGAGGATGTCGCCTCCCGCCGACCACACGAACGGGACCCACTGGTACAGGTTGCGCGGGAAGTCGAACCCGAACACGTCGGGCCGTCCGTCCCCGTCCGTGTCCGTAACGACCGCCTCCGCGGCACGCCGGAAGTCCGTCCAGGTCCAACCGGCTGGCGGCGGCGCGGCCAGGGGCGCGACTACCGGGGGCGCGGCGGGCGACGGCGCCACCGGCAGAAGGTTCTCGACGCCCGCGGCAGCGAGCAGGCTCCGGTTCGCGTACAGGACCATCGGCGTGAAGTCCTTCGGCAGCGCGAACATGGACTGGCCCCGGCGAAACGCGTCCGCTACCTGCCCGAACACGCTGTCCGGCCGGAAGCCGAGCGCCTCCCGGTATGGCGCGAGGTCCAGCGCCAGCCCGCGCTCCACGAAGGTGGGGATGTCGGGCGAATCCATGAGGTAGACGTCGGGGGGGCGCCCCGCCGCGATTGAGGTCAGCAGCCGCTCCTCGTATCCGTTGGGGGCGGATTCGAGCACGACCCGCACGCCGGGGTGCAGGGCTTCGTAGCGGTCGGCCACCTGCCGCTCGATCTCGAGTTCGTGGCCTCCGGCCCAGAGGGCTACGCGCAGGGCGGTGTCGGACCCGTCGGGGGCGCAGGCGGCCGCCGTGGAGACGACGGCGAAGACGATGGCCGCGGTGCCGCCGCCCGCGGGAGCGCGGAGGGGCCGGCGCGGACGCGGGAGAGAGTTCGTCATCCCGATGCCGGATGCGGCATGGGTCGCGGCGCGGCCTCCTCGCGGCGGCCGTCAGGACCGAACAGGTGGCTGCGGTCCCACGCGACGGAGACACTCACGCGGTCGCCTTGCGCAACCCGCAGGGCGGGCGACGTGCGGGCCACCCAGGCCGCGTCGCCGGGGCCGTCCAGGTGCACCCGCTCCTCGCTGCCCAGCGCCTCCACGCGGAGCACACCGGCTCGGAAGTCGCCCGCTTCGCCCGAATCGCGATCCCCGGCGTGCGCTTCGCCGTCGCCTTCGCTCGTCCTCGCGACCGCCAGATCCTCCGGCCGCACGCCGAGCGTGGCCCGGTCGACCCCGGACGGCGCATGGAGCGCGAACGGGCCGCCCGCGAGGCGCCCCGCATCGTCGCGGGCCAGGGCGATCCGGTTGATGGGCGGCGACCCTACGAACCCGGCGACGAACAGGTTGGCCGGCCGGCGATAGACCTCCTCCGGCGTGCCCACCTGGTGGAGCCGGCCCTGATCCATGACCGCGACCCGCTGGCCCAGAGACAGCGCTTCCACCTGGTCGTGCGTCACGAAGATCATCGTCGTGCCGAGGCGGCGGTGCAGGGCGGCGATCTCGTCCCGGGTCCGCAAGCGCAACTCGGCGTCGAGGTTCGAGAGCGGCTCGTCGAAGAGGAACACGCCCGGATCGCGGACCATCGCGCGTCCCAGGGCCACCCGCTGACGCTGTCCCCCGGACAGCTCGCCGGGCTTCCGCGACAACAGTTCGGCGAGCCCGAGCGCGGCCGCGGCCTCCGCGACGCGCCGCTCGATCCCGGTTCGCGGGGTGCCGCGCACGCGCAGGCCGAAGCCCAGGTTCCCGGCCACTGTCATGTGCGGGTAGAGCGCGTAGCTCTGGAACACCATCGCCACATCCCTGGCGCCCGGCTCGACGTCGTCCACCCGCCGTCCCCCGATCCACACCTCCCCCCCGGTGGGTTCGACGAGCCCGGCGATGAGGCGCAGCAGCGTGCTCTTGCCGCACCCGGAGGGTCCCACCAGCACCATCAGCTCCCCGGGCCGGACCTCGAGGTCGAGCGCCCGCACGGCCACGACCTCGCCGTACCGCTTCTCCGCGCCGCGCAGTTCGACGCCCTGCGGCGCCCGGCTCACGGATCCCTCCGGGCACGGCTCACGGGGCCCACGGAACGCGCAGCGCCTCGCCGCGCGGCCCCTCCAGCCGCTCCCCGTCCACCGTGGCCGTCACCCGCCCCGGTTCCACGTCCACGCTAACGGTGCGGCCCCGGGCGACGACGGGTCCCAGCGACACGCGGGCGGGACCGCCCGGCAGCGGCCGCACCTCGATGCCCGACGCGTCCACGTGGAGCCCCGCGAATCCGCGCGCCAGCAGATCGAGGATCCACGAGTGCTGGTAGTCGTCGATGCCCCGGAAGTGGCACGCCCGGCCCGTGTGCGGGTTGTAGTGCTCGAAGCAGTTGGGGCGCGAGGGGTCGCCGTCGGTGAACATCATGCGCGCGAATCGGTTGAGCATGTCGGCCGCCAGCGCCCCGGCCCGCTCGCCGGCCCGCGCGCTCCCGCCGCGCCAGCACCGCAGCAGCCCTTCGATCACGTGGCTCGTCGTCATCGGCCAGACGCGTCCGTTCCACGGACAGTTGCGGCGCTTCCCCCCCCAGATGCCCTCCGCCGAGAATCGCGGATCGTCCACGCTCGACGAAGGCAGCGGAAAGCGCGTGCCGAACGTCCGGGGATCCTCGAGGTGGTCGAGCAGGGCGTCGAGGCGAGCCCCGCCCACGCTGCCGGTGAGCAGCGGGTAGAACCCGACCGCGGCCTTCACGCCGGTGCGCTCGCCGGTGCGTCCATCCACGTCGGTGAAGAACCCGGCCTCCGCCGACCACATGCATTCGTCGATCGCCTTCCAGCAACGGTCCGCGAGCCCACGCCACTCGGCCTCGTCACCCGGCCGCTCCAGGCGGCGCGCCACGGAGCCGAGCGCGCGAAACAACTGGTGCGCGTACACGGTGACGTCGATCCCCTTGAGGCGGAGCCGGGGACTCCACCCCGCCACGTCGGCCTCCCCGTCCACGGCCATGTAGCGCGACATGTACTCCTGTCCCGTCTCGAAGTGGTTCGTGACGGTGAACATGCCCGACGCCTCGGGGTCGCGCTCCGCCGTCAGCCAGCGGGCGTAGCGCGACAGCCCCTTGTAGCAGCGGGCCAGCGCCGCCGCATTCGGGTGCATGTCGTCAACCGCGAGCAGCGCGTCGCCCCAGTTCGCGTGGTAGAAATCGGTGCCCTCCAGGCGCTCGGGATAAAGGCGCCCGTGGAAGGAGCCGTCGGGTTTCCGGTTGTCGACGAAGTTCAGGAGCGAGCCCCACGCCTCGCGACCGCCCTTCCGCCAGCGCATCTCCATCATGTGGCACTGCGCGCTGTAGGCGATCGGCACGTGGAAGTACTCTGGGCCCTCCGCGATGGCGGGATGCCGCACCGGGTCCCAGCGACCCTCGATGCGGTTCAGGCCGAGGCCATAGATGCGATAGTCGAAATAGCGGTCGAGATACGGGTCGCCGCTCTCGAAACGCGGAAAATCGCCGAAGAAGGACTCCCAGGCGGAAGCCGTCCCGGACGCCGGGGCCGGGCCCCGGGCTTCGTTGTCCCGGAGGCGGAGGGTCAGACGGAAGGTCGGAGGCCCGCCGGCGTCGATTCCTGCGAGCGGAAGCGCGACGGCGATCCAGATCCACCCGGAGCGACGGACCCCCGGGTCGGCGTTCGGGTCGGGGGGCGGGCCGGACGCGGCGCCGGCACCTGCGGTCGCCGCGTTCCCTAGGGCACCGACACCCTCCGCGAAGGGCGAATGCCGCCATTCGGGTGCGGCGCGTCCTTCGGATGGGATGATGCGGCGCCATGCGGGCGGAGCGGAGCCGGCGAGTTCCATGCGCAGGACCAGTTCCTCCCCGCGCCGGTCCGAGACGGTTCGCGTCCAGCCCACCCCGTCCGTCGTGGGTTCCACCCCGTCCGTCGCGTCCGCCGGCTGCGCGGTGAAGCCGACGACATAGCCCTCGAGTCCGGCCGGGACGTGCCATGAAGATTCCAGAATACCGCCCGGCAGCACCTGGCGGCGCTCCTCGAAGGTGAGGCCGCGCTCGTCCGACCACGTGGCGACCAGCCGCCCGGGCCGCCACCGGCGCGGCGTCGGCTCGCGACCGCCCGGGCCGCCGGCACCTCCTCGGAGCGGGCGTTCCGCCCCGTCGGGGCGCAGGAGAGCCACCGAGAACCCCGGGCCGACCTCGTGCTGCAGAAGGTGGACCGGATCCCAGAACCCGGGCCGGTGCAGCCACCGCGGGAACGGCGGCGCCCACACCACGCCGTCCAGCCCGCCCAGGAACCACTTGTCCTCGCGCTCCAGCGCCGCGATGCGAGCCCGGGGGGAAGCGGCGGGACGGGACGGGGGGGCGTTCATCGGAACAGCATCGAACCGCATGCCGCGCCGGTCAACGGCCCGACGCGTCCGGCACCGGCGCGCGACGCCTTTCGGCCGCGGTCTGACACTTCCCGCCGGCCAGCCGCGTAGGCGCGCACAGGCCCCTGAAAACCATGCGTTCAGCGTCTGGAGGAAAGAGATGTCCTGGAATCGTCGCTCTCTCGGCCGCCCCTCGCGGCGGATCGCCCTCGCGGGCGCCCTCTTCTGCGGCCTCACGTCGACGGGTTGCATCTTCGTGGGCGACAGCGAGTCGCGGGACGAAGCGGAGGAAGTGCGGGAAGATCTGCGCGATGCCGCCGACGACATCGCGGCGAGCGTCACCGACGCGATGGAGGGGCTCGGCGAGCACCTGTCCGACTTCGCCGAGGAACTGGGTGGCGAGACGCTGGTCGATCAGCCGATCCACTTCCGCGAGTTCTACGACTTTCTTCCCGAGCGGGCGGGGAATCTGAGGCGGACCTCGCGCGAGGGAGCGACGGGCGGCGCGATGGGGTTCCACATCTCCGTGGCCGAGGCCGAGTACGAGGGGAGGAGCGGCGCCGAGGTCGAAGTCTCCATCGCCGACATCGGCGCGATGCCGGTGATCGGTTCGGAGGGCTTCGTGGAATGGCTCGATCTCTCGGTCGACGAGGAGAGCGACCGGGGGTGGGCGCGCACGATCGAATACGAAGGCTATCCGGCCATGGAGGAGTTCCGCCGCACGCGCGGTGACCGCGGCCGCGCGGAGTTCACCTGGTTCGTCGAGAGTCGCTTTGTCGTCGTGCTGGACGCACGGGACGTGACGATCGACGAGCTCCACGAGCTTCGAGATGCGATCGACGCCGACGCGCTGGCCGACCTGCGCGATCGCGAAGGGGGTTAGCGGCGCGTCAGCCGTCCCGGCGCGACGCTACAACTAACGGTCCCAGTCCGCGGGGTCGGGGATCCCGCGGCTGACAAACACCTCCAGGGCGGGATCCACGACCAGCACCTCCTCTACGGCCCCGGCCAGTCCGCCGAGCGACGGATCCCGCAGCATCGCGCGCACTTGCCGGGTCGCGGGGTCGCGTACGATGGCGGCGGCCGCGACTAGGCCGCTCTCGCTGCTCTCCCCATCGAGCGTGAAGGAGCCGCCGGGCCCGGAGAGCGTGAGACTCGCCAACTCGCCCGCCCACCCCGACCGGACCGGAATGGTGAAGGCGAAACCCGAACCTCCGTTCCCGTCGGCGATCCGCCACATGTCGAAGCTCAGCGCGAACAGTTCCTCACCCGACGCGTTCCGGCCGCGGATGCGATAGTTGCCGCCGCCCACGGGCGGAGATGGCGGAGCGTCGAGGATGAACGCGGGCTCCAGGTAGGGGACGCCTCCTTCGCTGACGCCTCCCCATAGGAGCAGCGAGCGGGCGTCGCCGCCGGCTGCGGGACTCGGGGCGGATTCGAGCGGCTCGCTGCGGCTGCGGAAGCGCATCGCGTTGTGGAAGTGATAGTCCCCGATCCAGTGCGGATCGCAGTATCCCATGATGTCGGACCTGTCCGGCGGAACGAGTTGCCCGCCGTCGCGAAAATCGTATCCCCAGGCGCCGATGAATCCGTTCGCCTCGGGATACCATGGATCCGGGCCGACCGCGCTGCACGGGGCGTGGCTGAGGCTCATGTTGTGTCCAAACTCATGCGCGACGATGTCGGGTCGATCGTGACTGGAGAAGCTGACGAACCCTCCGACGAAGGCGATGCCCCCGCCGTCGCTGTTCGTCATCGTGCCCATGTAGTGCCGGGTTCCGCCCTCCGCGGCACGTATCGCCGCCGTCAGGCCCAGAAGCGCGCTCTGGTTGTTGGTGGAAGCGATCACGACTTCGTGCGGCGTGACCGCCATGCCTCCGATCGGGAGAAGCGTATGGGTGTCCCAGAAGAGTTCGTGGTCCGGGGTAAGGGTGTTCACGAGGTTCACGATCGAGCGGTCCGGGTCCGACGCCAGCACGAATGGAATCACCGTGAGATCGAACGTGGGCATTCCCCGGACGTCGACGGCGCGCCGGCCGGTGTCGGGGATCCGCCGCGTGAGTCCCAGGGCCGGGTCCAGCGTGCCGCCGGGATCCGTCTCGACGACGATCTCGAGCCCCGGCTGGACGACCCGTCCGGGAATCACGACGTTCGCGGAACCGGCGAGATCACCCTCCTCGATCGCCGTCGGCACGGGATTCGACTGCGCGGGAATGTCGGCGACGTGGATTTCGGCGCCCTCCAGGTAGAACCGGGCCCGGACCGCCGGGAAATCGACGGACGCGCCCTCGGGGGCCGTGAGAAACACGCGCAGGAGCGCGGAATCGCCCGCGACGAGCGGTACGGGAAACTCCGATGACTGCACGGCCTGCGTGAGGACGATCGACGCATCCTGCCCGCACGTGGCGACCCGGTACCTGTAGAGGTCCTCCAGCCAGTCCCGGAAGGCGGGCTCGGCGGGCGCGCAGAGCCCCGAGCCTCCCAGGTGAACCTGGACCAGCCCCAGGATCGACGTCAGCTCGACGGGCAGCGGGCCGGACAGCCCGGCATTATTGGACAGATTCAGGAAGCGCAGCGCCCCCAGGCGCCCGAACGTCTCCGGCACAGGTCCCTCGAGGTCGTTGCGTATGAGCAGCAGGATATCGAGCGCGGTGAGATTCCCCAGTTCCGGCGGTATCGGTCCGGTGAGATCGTTGTCGCTCAGGTCCAACAGACGCATTGCACGGAGGTTGCCCAGCGCGGCCGGGATCGAGCCCTCGAACCCGTTGCGGCTGAGATCCAGTTGATCCATGTAGCTGAAGTCGCCGAGCCACGGCGGGATCTCGCCATCGAAACGATTGTCGCGAAGATCCAGCTCCAGCAGGATCGGCAGCTGCCCCAGCTCCGCCGGGATGGTCCCCGCGAGTTCGTTTCGTGACAGCGTGAGGGTGTGGAGGCGGTCCAGGTCTCCAAGCTCCGGGGGGAGATGTCCCCGGAGCCCATTGAATTCGAGGTCGAGATCCGTCACCCGCCCGTCCTCGTCCACCCTGACGCCGTACCACGTGTCGAGCGGGCGCCCCGTCAGCCAGTTGTCGTCGTGGGTCCAGCCTTCGCCGCCGGTCGCTTCGTAGAACGCCTGCAGCACGACGTGGTCCGCCGTCACGGGTTCGGGCACGAGGACCCTGAAGTCCAGCCGGGCCTGCAGCGCCCCGGGATCGCGCGCCCGGATCGTGACCTGCGCTTCTCCCGGAGCGACCCCGACGACGGTGACCGCGGTGCCGGAAAGCGAGACGGAGGCGACGCCGGCGTCCGAGGTCTCGGCCGAGAACCTCAGGGCGTCCCCGTCCGGATCCGTGAAATAGGCCCCCGCGTCCACCGTGAGCGTGTCGCCGGCCGCCAGTTCCTGCGGCGGGATCGTGCTCGTCGGCGTCGGCCGGCGGTTGGGGGTCGTCGTGGGCGGCGCGGTGGCTTCGTCGCCGCACGCCGCAGCCGTGAGGATGGCGAGCGCCAGCACGCCCGCGGATACGGCGGTCGAGCCCCCTCGTGGCCGGCTCACGCGGCGACGAGGCCGGATCAGGGGGCGCTGCGGCCGGCTCATTGTGCGGCCTGCGACAACTGTCGCTCCAGGTCCTCGATCGCCGACCGCTCCCGGTCGGAACTCTCGATGATGTGGTCCGCGAGGTATTCGATGTTGTCCACCGGCGCTTCTCCAGCGAGCGACTTGATCCCCACCGTGGCGACCCCTCCGAGCGCCTCCGCGATGTTCCGGGCCTCGGCCACGAACTGCAGCGCGAGCGCCTGGATCGTGCCCTCGGCCTCGGCGATGACGACGTCGGCCTTGCCCGACAGCTCCTCGAGGCGCCGAGATTCCTCGATATCGCGGTTGCAGCGGTCCATGACCGCCAGCCGGGCGTCGCAATCATTATAGAATTTGCGGAGCGCCGCCGCCCGCGCGTCGAGCTTCCCCACGGCCTCCCCGAGCTTCGCCTCGAGTCGGTCCGCGATCCGGCCCTGTGTCCGCGCGAGTTCGCTCTCCGGTTCGCCGCAGAGACGTTCGCGCCAGTAGGCGGCCGAACGTTGCGCCTCATCCGCCGCCCGGGTGAGCTCCGACCGCGCGCGTCCCCACTCCGAGCCCCTTCCCATCGTCCGCTCGCGGTGCGCCTGGATTCGCTCGCGGAACTCCGTCACCGCGAACTCGTGCACACGAAGCACGGCCCAGGGTTCGCCCCGCCGGTAGGCGACGATTCCGTCCTCCGCCTCCTTCCGGATTGCGGACCGCTTCCGCCTGGTAGGCGCTTGCCTGGAACTGGCGACGACCAGCCCAATCACAACGGCCGCCGCAAGGGTCCCCAGAGCCCCCCCAGCCCCACCCGAGACGCCCGCAACGCAGGTACCGACGAGCACAAGCGGCACCATGCACCCCCAGATCGCCTTGAGGTCTTCGTCGGTTGTCCGGGACTTGGCGATCTCGGCGTGGAGTTCGCGTTCGGCCGCCCTCGCCTTCCGCTCGAAGCAGCGGCGGGCGAGAGCGTCCATGGAGTCACCGGGGCCGGTCATGCGACCCCCGCGCCCAAAAAACGAGTCGTGACGATCACCCGACCGTGTCCTCGCCCAGCGCCTCGAGGCGGCCCACCCAGGCGTCGAATCTCGGACACTCGCGCCGTATTCGGTCCAGCCCTGTCTCGAGGGCCACTCCGGGGCCGTGCAGTCGCTTCCGATACGTAGGGATGAGTTGCCGGATACGCTTGCCGGGTGCCGTGTCGGGGTCGTCGTTGATGTCTTCCGGCGTGTCGAACGCGGCCCGGATCGAGCGAAGATCGTCGATCGGGGCACCGGGGATCACACGCTCGAACGTGCCTACGTCCGAGAACAGGAGACCTTCGAACTCGTGCATCTGGACGTACGGGAACACGAATCTCTCGTCGAATCGGCCGATCTCGGCTCGAACTGCCTCAAGCAACTCGTCGGACGATAGCGCACCCTTCCCTCGGAACCCATAGAAGTCCACCAGGGACGTCACTGCGTCAAAACCATGCAGCAAGTGCCGGATTTCTCCGGCGAGCTGGTGGATCGTGACGTTGCCGCCACCTTGCACGCGCTGCCGCGCCCGCCCGATCAGGATGGGCGTGGCGTGTACGCCTCTACTCAGCAGATGGGCCGCCAGCGACGTGTTGACGAAGTCCTCTTCCGTCGGGCCTTCGACGGAGATGGCCAAACGTGTCAGGGGCGCCCTCCGAGCAGGTTCTTCTGCCACAGCTCGCCCACGCTGAAATCATCCAGCCACCGTTGAAGGTCCTCTGAATCCCGTTGGTGTAACTCCGTCCGTCCATCATCGAGTTCGAGCACGAAGACCTGGTTCAGCTCGAAGTGGTCGACGAGATGGGGGGACTGCGTTGCCACGATTACCTGCCGTTCCTCGGCCACTGCGTCGATCATGTCGCCGATGAGTGCGATCGCCTTGGGATGCAGGCCGAGTTCGGGTTCATCGAGCAGCAACACATCCGGCAGCATCTCGGCGGGCAGATTGAGTAGCGTGGCGAGGGCAAAAAAACGCAGCGACCCGTCGGACGTGAGGTGCGCGCCGTAGGTCTTGTCGGAATGTCTGGAGTCCCAACGCAGCGCCACCTTCCGATGTTGTTCCTCGATCTGAAACCGGTCGAAGCCGGGCAGCACGCGCCGAATGTGACGGAGGATGAGTTCGTACCGGCCAAGCTGCTCCCGCTCCAGCCGGTACAGGACGGCAGCCAGATTCCCCGCGTCGGACCGCAGGCGAGCGTGGTCCTCCGCGTCCCAACTCTTCTTGAGGTTCGAAATGGCGCCGGTATTGTGAAACTGATAGGTGGCACAGTTTCGCAGGAGATCCGTGACGGTGCGAGCGGGCTGCGGATCCAGGTACTGGGGTAACACCCCCCCCTGCGCCGCCTCCACTAAGTGGGCCTCGCGGTGTCCGCTGCCCAGGTGATACCAGTCCGGCTCGCCTTCATGACCGTCGCGGCTGTGCCGGACCGCCTCGTCGGTGAATACCAGTGCGTCGGGGTGCGCGTAGGCCAGGCTGAACCGATAGTCGTCCCGCGCGGCCTCCGTGCGGATCGCGATTTCGGCCTCCATGCGCGGCGTGGTTTGGTTCCCGCCATGCAACTGATCGTCGGCGCCTCCCTCACGGCCGATGAACTCGGCCAGCTTACGGGACTTCAGCATCCAACTCAGCATGTCGAAGAACTTCACGACGTTGGATTTCCCGGAGCCGTTGGCGCCGATCAGCACGCTCGCGCCCGCCTGCGGCCGAAACTCCACATCGGCCAGCGAACGAAAGCCGCGGATACGGACCCGCTCGATGTGCGGACGGCCCGCCATGATGGCTCTGCTACCCCGCCGATCAGCTGGTGGCGCGGGGCGGGGTGCGCACGATCACGCCCGGGACGCCGGCCTCGCGCAGGCGGTTGTTGAACTCGGCCACGTCCGTGTCGATGATCTGCTGGAGCGTGCTCAGCCAGCCGCCGAGTTCCTCCTCGAGTTCTGCGGCGCGGACCGCCGCCACCGCGTTCGGGCGGTCGTACGTCGACCCAATGTAGCCGTACAGGTTGGCGATCTCGTTGTCGAGCATGGGCGGGAAGTTGAGCATGTCCTGCCCCGACCGGTTCCTCGTCTGGAAGAGTTCTTCCTCCACGTCCGTGAGCTTCTCGCCCGCGGCGTCCGCCATCTCCGTGAAGTCATCGCCGTAGCCGGCCTCCTCCACGGACTCCGCGATGTCGCTCATCTGCGACCGGATCGACCGCGCCTCGCGCACGGCGTCGTGCGACTGCTGCAGGAGACCGCGCACCCGGACCATGAGGTCGTGCTGCTGCCGCAGGTCGGCGACCGTCACCTGGTCGGCCACCCGCGGGTCGATGTGGACCGCCAGCGGCTGCGTCTGCGTCGCCTCGCCCGCCGTCAGGCGCACCTCGTAGCGCCCGGGCACGGCGGGCACGCGCCCCGTGAAGCCCCAGATCCGGGCGCCCTGCACCAGGTCGGGCCCCTCTCCCTGGAGATTCCACACCATCCGGTTCAGCCCCGCGCTCGTCTGCAGGCGGTCCGGCGCCCAGCTCGACCCGCGCCCGATCGCCGCCTTCGCCTCATCGTCCCACGAGCCGGGGTTCGAGGAATAGACCCGCACGACCTCGCCTCCCGAATCCACGATCTCGAGGTCGATCGTCTCCTCCATCCCCTCGCCGAGCGCGAAGTAGATCGACGCCCCGCTGGGGAAGACGCCCTGCGCGCGCACCGCTTCGCGCGGCGTGTAGAGGTGGACGTCGGACGCCAGCGTCGCCGCCGACATCGTCCGCAGCGGCGCCACGTCGTCGAGGATCCAGAACGAGCGGCCCTGCGTCCCCATGACGAGGTCGCCCTCGTGCACCTGCATGTCCGTGATCGGCGTGATCGGCAGGTTCTGCTGGAAGCGCTGCCAGCTGTCGCCGCCGTCGAAGCTCACGTAGAGCCCGAACTCGGTGCCCGCGTAGAGGAGCCCCTCACGCACGGGGTCCTCCCGCACGACGCGCACGAAGTGGCCGGCTTCGATCCCGTTCGCCGAGAGGCGGGTCCAGCTCTCCCCGTAGTCGTCCGTGCGCCACATGTAGGGGGTGTTGTCCTGCATCCGGTAGCGGTAGACGGCGACGTGCGCCCGCCCCGGGCCGTGCGCCGAGAGGTCGATCATGTTGACGGTCGAGAACTCCGGCAGGTCGCCCGGCGTCACGTCCGTCCAGGTCGCCCCGTCGTCCCGCGACACGTGGATGAGGCCGTCGTCCGAACCCGCCCACAGGACGCCCGCCTCGTGGGGCGACTCCTCGAAGGCGAAGATCGTCCCGTACATCTCCACCCCGGTGTTGTCCCACGTGATGCGCCCGCCCGCGTGCAGCATCTTCGTCGTGTCGTTACGCGTGAGGTCTGGGCTGATCGTCTCCCACGAGTAACCGGCGTCCGATGTCCGGTTGACGAACTGGGACGTGTGATAGATGACGTCGGGGTTGTGCGGGGAGATCCGGATCGGCGCGTTCCACTGGAAGCGGTGCTTCATCGTCTTCGGCGCCTGTCCCAGCTGGAGCTGCGGATAGAGGAGCATCTGCCGCACGTCGCCCGTCTCGCGGTCCACCCGGTTGATGCTGCCGCCGTAGCAGCCCGCGTACGTCACGTTGGGGTTCCGCGGGTCGATCGCGATGTGGCCGCTCTCGCAGCCCCCGACCGCGGCCCAGTGCTGCGCCTGCTGCACCGCCGGCATCCCGCGGCTCGGCACCATGATCGTGGAGTTGTCCTGCTGCGAGCCGTACACGCGGTAGGGGAACTGGTTGTCGACGAACACCCGGTACATCTCGGCCGTGACCTGGTTGTAGTAGGTGGACCAGCTCTCCGCGCCGGTCGTCGTCACCTGGCCGCCGCCGTCGTTCGCCACGACCTGGAAGTCGGGGTTCTCGTAGTTGATCCAGAGGTCGTGCACGTCCCCGTGCGGGACGCCGTAGCTCTGCCACGTCACGCCCCCGTCGACCGACTTGTTGTAGCCCACGTTGAGGGCGTAGACCGTGTTCTCATCCACCGGGTCCGCGTAGATGTGCGTGTAGTACCACGCCCGCTGCAGGAGTCCGCGGTCGCTGTTCACCCGCCGCCAGGTGTCGCCGCCGTCCTCGGAGCGGTAGACGCCGCCGCGGTCGTCGGACGCCTCGATGAGCACCCACACGCGGTCGGGGTTGGCCCGCGAGACGGTGACGGCCGACTTGCCGACGAGGCCGGTGGGGAGCCCGCCCTCGAGCCGGTTCCACGTGTCCCCGCCATCGGTCGACCGGAAGACGCCGGACTCCTCCGAACCCGAGGTCGCGGTCCAGGGCTTCCGCTCGGCCCGCCACGCCGAGGCGAAGACGATGCGCGGATTCGACGGGTTGATTGCGAGGTCCACGGCGCCCGTGGAGTCGGAGATCGCGAGGACGTGGTCCCACGTGTCGCCGCCGTCCGTCGTGCGGAACACGCCGCGCTCCGGGTTGGGGCCGAAGGGATCGCCGAGCGCCGCCACGAAGGCGATGTCGGCATCGTGCGGGTGGACCTTGATGTCGCCGATCTGGCCCGAGTTCGGGAGCCCGATGTGGGTCCACGAGTCGCCGCCGTTGGTGCTGCGGTAGATGCCGATTCCCTTCGAGATGTTGCCGCGGATGCAGGACGAGCCCGTGCCCACGTAGATGACGTTCGCGTCGCTGTCCGCCACGTCGATCGACCCGATGGCGCCCGTCCCGATGTAGCCGTCGGAGATGTTGCGCCAGTTGAGGCCGGCGTCGTCCGTGCGCCACACGCCGCCGCCGGTCGCCCCCATGAAGTAGGTGAGCGGCTGCTCGGTGATCCCCGCCACGGCGGTGCTGCGGCCTCCCCGGGGCGGTCCGATGGACCTGAAACTGAGACCCGCGACATCGGCGGAGTCGAAGACGACCGCCTCCTGGGCTGCGAGCGCCGGGGGCGCGACGGCGAGGTCCGCCGCGACGAAGACGGCTGCGGCGAGGGTGAGCGTGGTCGGCGTGACGATGGCCAGCTTGCGCATGGGGCTCTCGCTCCTGTGACGGCGGCACATTGATCCGGGTTGCGAACCCGCGGAACCGACGGCCCGTGCCGGTCGGGACACACGGGAGCGCCAACCTAGATTATCCAAGGGCGCCGCGACAATCACGGCGGGCGGGCGGCGCCGGATCGCTACCTCACGCGCCGCTCCCTGCTTCGGTGAAGAAGTGGCGCAGGCGGCGGATCACGAGGGCGTCCTCGCCTTCGCGGAGGAGGCGGGTGCGGACCGTCATCAGGTAGGCGAGGCGGGGCTCCCCGGCCATGAGTCCGGCCTTCGCTTCGTCGGTGGTGAGGGGGATGACCTCGGGGTCCCAGGTGAGTTCCACGTCCTCGTAGCCCGCCGTGTTCGTCACGACCTCGGCAGTGAGGCCGGGGACGTCGGCGAGGCCGGCGGCGATGCGACGGGCCATGTCGGACCAGCCCGCCACCCACGACTCGACGTCGCGCGCCACGTAGCGGTCCAGGGCGACCAGGAGACCGACGATCTCCTCCTTTCCCACCTTCATGCCCCGGCCGATGCCATCGTTCGGCGAGGCGTTCAGACGGGCCGCTTCGACGAGGTCCGCCCGCCCGGCGAGGATGCCGGACGACTGCGGGCCGCCGATCCCCTTGCCGCCGCTGATCACGATCAAATCGGCCCCCGCCTCGACGAACTCCACGAGACCCACCCCGGTCGGAAGGTCCGATGCCATGTCCACCAGCACGGGAACGCCCGCCGCGCGCCCGATCTCGATCTGCTCGCGCACGGTCATGACCTCGGGTCCGGGCGCCGGCGCCCAGTCCACCGGAGCCGGCGGCGCGAACATCGTCTGGCGTTCCGCCGTCGCGAGGGCGGCGATCATCGCCGTCCGGTCCGAGAGCGCGGCTCGGAAGTCCTCACGGGTCTCCGCCTCGACGATCGTCATCCCCGCATCCCGGTACGCCCGGTCGTACCCGAACCGGTGCGGCGTCTGGATCAGACACTCGCGCCTGGGCCACGTGGGGAGGGGAAGGGCGTGGACCCGCTCCGGATCCGTGCCGGTCAGGCAGCCCGCGGCCCCGAGCACCATGGCCGAGAACCCGCCCGCCGTCACGAGCGCGGCCTCTGTCCCGAGCCGCTCTGCGATCCGCGCCCCCGCCGCCTCGAGCAACTCGTTCATGTCGACGAAGAACTCGTTCGCCTCGGCCATCGCCGCGATCACCTCGGCGTCCATCCGCCCACCGCCCAGCCGCGAGACGTGCTCGTGAGCCGGAACGTGCGGCCGGACGCCGAGAAGGCGCGTATAGATGTTGTCGCGATAGCGCGCTTCGAGCGCGTCCGGGTCGGTCGGCCAGTCCTCCGCGCCCACGCCCTGCCCGCCGTCGCCCGTCCCCGTCCCGCACCCCGAGAGGCCGATCGTGAGACCCGCCGCCCCCGCCCCCGACCGGATCACAAACCCCCGCCGATCGACCGTCACTGGCCCTCACCCTCTCCGGCATCCTCGGAGTTCCCCGTCCGATACCGGACATAGCTCTCGAGTACGCGGTTCATTCGCGTCTGGTAGCCCTTCCCCGGAGCCTTGAAATAGGCCAGCACGGACCGTTTGACGCGCATCGTGATCTGGTCGGTGAGATCCGGTTCAACGAGCGCCGCGCGCTCCCAGAACCCGTCGTCGAGTTCGGGGATGTCGCTGAAGTCGATGCTCTCGTCCTTCACTGCCGCAATCTGCTCGGGAGTGAGGGGCCTATCGTAGCGTCCGCTCATGGTAGACTCTCCGTTCCTTGCGCGATGCCGGACGGGCTGAGATCAGACGGACGCGCCCACGGCGCTCGGTGTGGGCCACGACGATCAGCGCTCCGGGCTCCACGCAGCCAATGCTGATGTGGCGGTCCTCACCGTAAGCTTGGCGACGGTCGGGCGACGTTGCGACCGTCCCCTCGAAGATGCGCTTGGCGGTGTCGAACCCGATGCCGTGCTTGCGGATGTTCGTCTGGTTCTTGGTCTCGTCCCATTCGAATTCCATCGACTCGATTATATGTATAGATTGTAGTTACAGCAAGCACATCCGTCCAAGGTCTCCAGAAATTTGAAGCCGAGACGCCACGATGCGATGGTGGTGCATCATGAAGATTACGCTGAACCTCGACGCGGACGTTTACCGCGCCCTGAAGAGCTTGGCGCGGGAGCGCGGAGAGAGAGGCGCTGGACGAGACCTGACCTGATCCAGCTGGGGCGCCTCGAGGGGCGCCCCGCCTAGAGCTGTTTGACCTCTTCGGTGATTCGGGCGAGGGCGTCGGAGGCGTCGCCGAAGAACATGCGGTTGTTGCGCAGGTAGAAGAGCGGGTTGTCGATGCCCGCGTAGCCCACCGAGAGCGAGCGCTTGATAACTATGCACGTCTTCGCGCGGTCCGTCTCGATGATCGGCATGCCCCCGATCGGGCTCGAGGGGTCGTCGCGCGCGAGCGGGTTCACGACGTCGTTTGCTCCCACGACCACGGCGACGTCGATGTTCTCCATGTCCGGGTTCACGTCCTCGGGCTCGCAGAGCTGCTCGTACGGCACGTTCGCCTCGGCGAGGAGGACGTTCATGTGGCCGGGCATCCGCCCCGCCACCGGGTGCACGCAGTAGCGCACGGAGACGCCGCGCTCCGTCAGCAGGTCCGCCAGTTCGCGCACCCGGTGCTGCGCCTGCGCCACCGCGAGGCCGTAGCCGGGGACGAAGATGACCTGCGACGCGTAGCCCAGGACCATGGCGGAGTCCTCGGCCTCGATCGGCGTCGCCACCCGGTCGCCGTCCGTCGCGCGCCCCGCCGACGCCGCCGTCGTCCCGAAGGCGCTGAACAGGACGTTCGCGAGCGAGCGGTTCATCGCGCGGCACATGATGCCGGTGAGGATGAGTCCCGAGGCGCCGACCAGCGCGCCGGAGATGATGAGCGCATTGTTTTCAAGCACGAACCCGGCCGACGCCGCCGCGAGCCCCGAATACGAGTTGAGCAACGCCACCACGACCGGCATGTCCGCGCCCCCGATCGGGATCACGAACAGGACGCCGAGGATGAGGGCTGCCGCGATGAGGCTCCAGTAGAAGACGAGGTTCGACTCGAAGCCGACCAGGTAGACCGCCAGGACCAGGGCGAAGCCGAGGAGGATGCCGGCGGAGAACTTCACGAGCGGGTTCGAGATCGCGTTGCCGGTCACGAACCCCTGCAGCTTCCCGAACGCGATCATGCTGCCGGAGAAGGTGACGGCGCCGATCAGCGTCCCGGCCATGATCGACACCCCGGAGTCGATGGCGAGCACCTCGGCGCTCTGCATTTCGCGCAGGTACTCCCCGACCGCGACGAGACCGGAGGCGGCCCCGCCGAACCCGTTGAAGACCGCGACCATCTCCGGCATGGCGGTCATCTTCACCGTTCGGGCCATCACCACGCCGACGAGCCCCCCGACGGCGAGGCCCGCGACGATCCAGGTGAAGTCGAGGATAGCCCGGTCGAGCAGCGTCGCGATCACCGCGAGCAGCATGCCGATCGCGGCGAGCCGGTTGCCGCCCGCCGCCGTCTCCGGATGGCTGAGCCGCTTGATCCCGAGGATGAAGAGGACGGCGGACGCCAGGTAGGCGAGCGGGATGACCGTCGAGAATCCTGACATTTCCATCGCTCAGCTCGCGTCCTTGCTCTTGAACATCTGGAGCATGCGGTCGGTGACGAGAAAGCCGCCGACGACGTTGATCGTGGCGAGGATCAGCGCCGCCAGCCCGATCCACCGCATGAGGTGCGCGTCTCCGGCGCGTCCGATCACGAGCAGCGCGCCCACGATCGAGATCCCGGAGATCGCGTTCGATCCGGACATGAGCGGCGTGTGCAGCGTGGGCGGCACCTTCGTGATGAGTTCGAAGCCCACGAACATCGCGAGCACGAACACATACAGTCCGATCAGGAGCGTTCCTTCCATCGTCCGGGCCTCCGGGTCAGTCGTTGTCAGCGCCGAACCGGACCTCTCCCGCGTGCGTCACGCAGCAGGGTCCGATCACATCGTCCTCCAGGTCCACCGCGACCCCGTCCTCCCCGAACATGGGCTTCACGAGCGCGGAGAGGTTGCGGCCGAGCAACTGGCTCGCGTGGTAGGGAAGCGAGCCCGGCACGTTGAGCGGCGCATGGATCGTCACGCCGCGCTCCACGACCGTCTCCCCGGGCGCCGACAGCGAGCAGTTGCCGCCGGCCTCGCCCGCGAGATCGACGATCACCGAGCCCTCCTTCATCCGGTCCACCACGTCGTCGGTGATCAGCACGGGCGCGCGGCGTCCCGGCACCAGCGCCGTCGTGATGACGACGTCCGCCCGCGCCACGTGCTGCGCGAGCAGTTCCCGCTGCCGCGCCTGCTCCGCCTCCTCGAGTTCCTTCGCGTAGCCGCCCTCGGTCTCCGCGTCGTCCGCCGCGCCCTCGTCGAGGTCGACGAACTTCGCGCCGAGGCTCTCGACTTCCTCGCGCACGGCGGCGCGGATGTCGTAGCCCCAGGTGTCCGCGCCGAGCCGGCGCGCCGTCGCGATCGCCTGCAGCCCCGCGACCCCCGCCCCCAGCACGAGCACGCGCGCCGGGGAGAGCGTCCCCGCCGCCGTCATGAGGAGGGGAAAGATGCGCCCGAGCGAGTTCGCTCCGAGGAGGACGGCCTTGTACCCCGCCAGGTTGCTCTGCGACGAGAGGGCGTCCATCGACTGCGCGCGCGTGATCCTCGGCACGAGTTCCAGCGACAGCGTCGTGACCCCGCCTGCGGCGAGGCGCTCGATCAGCGCCGCGTTCTCGTGCGGGCGCAGGAGGCACGCGAGCACCGTCCCCTCCCGGAGTCCGTCCGCCTCGGCCTCCGACGGCGGGGCGACCTTGAACACGACGTCGGCCTCGCCCAGAAGCCGGCCCGCATCGGGGACGATCTCCACGCCCACGTCCTCGTAGGCCGCATCCGGGAAGCCGGCCGCCCGTCCCGCTCCCGCCTCGATGGCGATCGAAACGTCATCCGAGAGCAGGCGCTTCGCCCCGTCCGGCGTGAGGGCGACCCGCGACTCCCCGGCGGCGGTCTCCCGCGGGACACAGATTCGAACGCTCAAGGGCGACTCCCATCATCCACGGTGTTGATCCACGATCCTGCTGCGTATGCGGCGGCGCCGCGAATCTTGACCGCACGACCGCCGTGCGCAACGCACCGCGCCGTCTCGATTGCGCCGCGGCCCCGGCTAGTGCCTATTCTCCGAAAGTCCCAGCCCCAGGAGGACCGCATGATTCGCCGTTCGTTCGCCGCTCTGGCAGTGCTCATCCCCGCCCTTTCGATCGCCGCCGCCGCCGGCGCGGCCGCCCAGGACGCCGTCGCGCTCGCCATCGCGCCCATTCCCACGGAAGCGGAGCAGGCGACCGCGAAGGTCATCCAGAAGCAGGGAAACGACTGGGTGACGCTGCGCGAGGGCGCCGGACCGTTCATCTGCGTCGCCGATGATCCGGCCGCCGACGGCTTCCACTCCGCCTGCTACCACGACTCGCTCGAGACGTACATGGCGCGCGGCCGCGAACTCACCGCGCAGGGCGTCACAGGCCGGGAGAACGTCGAGATGCGGATGGCAGAGATCGAGGCGGGCACGCTGGAGATGCCGAGTTACGCCTTCCTGCACGCCATCTACGCCGCCGAGGGCTGGTCCGGAGACATGGACGCCGTCCAGCGGCACCAGGCCGTCATCTACACGCCCTTCGCGACGGCCGAAGACCTGGGCCTCCCCACGAGGGCGACGCGGGGCGCGTGGCTGATGGGTGCCGGCACGGCGAACGCGCACGTCATGATCACGCCCTGACCGGCCCACTCCCTCACCGCACGGCGAACCGCAGGCCATGGCCGAGATCACACGACACCAGTTGAGCGCGCAGCTCCTCAGCGCGCTCCGCGACCGGGGACTGGGCGCGCGCGACCTCTTCGAGGGCCGCCAGGAGCCCCTCTCCTGGTTCTTCCGCGTCGTCGCGTACGACCAGTCCGAACTCGACATCCTCGAGTCCGGCGCGCTGGACGCCCTCCACGCGCCGTCGGCGATGGTCGAACTCGTCATCGACGAGATGGCGCTCGGACTCGCCAACATCGGGACCGAGGGGCTCGGCACCTACCTCGCCTCCCCCGCCTCCGACGTCCCCGGGCACGACGCGCTCGAACTCGACAGCGAGGTGATGCTCGGCTACGTCCACATCGACGTCGCCCCTCCCGCCCTGTGGCTGGACGAGCGGGAGTCCAACCCCTCGCGCAACGACGCGCTCGCGTCCCGGCTCTCGAAGGTCGCGCAGGAGGTGGGGGCCGTCTCGGACACGGTGGAGGTTCATATCGAGGGCGCCCTCGATCCGGAAGGCGGGTGGACCGATCCGAAGGAGAACGTCCGCCCCGCCGGCGTGGCGGTCCACTTCACCTTCGACATTCCGCTCGCCGGCACGGGAAAACGGGAACTCGCGGCCGTCTTCGCGCGCGCCGCCGACGGGGCCCGCGACGCGGTGGAGGGGATGCGGTCCGTCTTCCGCGGAGACCACGAATAGCCGCCCGCGGCAAACTCCGCTTCCGCCTCCTTCCCGCCGCAGCCCTCGTCGCCGGCCTCTTCGCCGCCTGCGACGCCCCCGCCCCGCCCGACTCGATCGACTGGATCGAGGGGGGGGACGGAACCCGCGTGCGCCTCCTCTCCTTCGAGGGCGACCCCGAAGGCGGATTCACCCCGCTTTCGCCCCGGAGGACGGGCATCGAGGCGGTCCCCACCGTCTCCCGCGAGGCCCGGCTCGCGAACCGGACGCTCATCCACGGCGTCGGCGTGGCGCTCGGGGACGTGGACGGGGACGGCTGGGTCGACCTCTACCTCTGCATGCTCGACCGGCCGAATGTCCTCTACCGCAACCTCGGAGGCTGGCGCTTCGAGGACGTGACGGAGCGCTCCGGGGCCGGCCTCGGGGACCGGTTGTCGCGGGGCGCCGTCCTCGCCGATGCGGACGGCGACGGCGACCTCGACCTCTTCGTGGCCGTACACGGGGGGACGAACGCCCTGCTCCTTAACGATGGGAGCGGGGTCTTCGAGGAGGCGGAAGCCGGGTTCGAGGGAGAGTGGGGGAGCAGTACGCTCGCGCTCGCCGACATCGACGGGGACGAGGACATCGACGCGTACTTCGCGAACTACAAGACGGTCCAGGGGGACGACCTCTTCAGTCCCGAGGCGCGAAGGCCGCGCGAGATCGCCGAGCGCGTCGGCGACGAGTTCGTACTCCGCCCCCCCTTTGACGAGCACTACCGGCTCGAACTCCAGGGCGAGGGTGTGCTGCGCTTCGAACTTGCGGACCCCGACGAACTCTACCTGAACGATGGCTCGGGAGGCTTCGCGCCGGTCGATCTCGCGGGCGGGGTCTTCCGGGAGGCCGATGGCCGGCCCGTCTCCGCCGTGCCCCGCGACTGGGGGCTCGTCGCGACGTTCTTCGATGCGGACGACGACGGGGACGCGGACCTCTTCGTCGCCAACGACCTCGGAAGCCGGGACGGGTTCTGGCTCAACGAGGGGGGAACGTTCACCGCCGCGTCGGGACTCGCCTTCCGCACCGAGAGCACCTCCTCGATGGGGGTCGACTTCTCCGACATCGATGGAGACGGCGACACGGACTTCGTGACGACGGAAATGCTCTCGCCCGATCCGGTGCGGAGGCGGGAGCAGGTCGCCCTCGCCGTGCCCGGGTGGACGCCCCCCGGCGGGCACGCGACGCGGGTCTCCGCCGACCGCAACACGCTGCAGCTCAACCGGGGCGACGGGACGTGGGCCGAGACCGCGCGGGCCGCCGGGCTCGACGCCTCGGAATGGACGTGGGGCGCGATGTTTCTCGACGTCGATCTCGACGGCTACGAAGACCTGCTGATCACGAACGGGCACGCGTGGGACCCACTCGACGGGGACACGCAGGAGGCGCTCCGGACCCGCCGCATCCAGGTGGACTGGCGCGAGGAACTCGGGGTGTTTCCGCCGCTCCGGCTGCGGAACCTCGCCTTCCGCAACCTCGGCGACGGCGGCTTCGCCGACATGAGCCGGAGCTGGGGATACGGGACGGAGCCGGACGTGAGCCACGGGATCGCGGCGGCGGACCTCGACCGCGACGGCGATCGGGACGTCGTGATCACGCGGCTGGACGAACCTCCGCTCATCCTGCGGAACGACGCCGGCAGGGCGCGGGTTTCCCTGCGCGTCCTCGGGGAGGGCGGCAACACGCAGGCGATCGGGGCGCGCGTCGTGCTCGCGGGGGCGACGCCGGAGCAGACGCGGCAGGTGACGGCGGGCGGCATGTACCTCTCCGGCTCGGATCCGGGGCTCACCTTCGCGATGGGCGACGCCGAGACCGCGGAAGCGAGGATCGTCTGGCCCTCGGGGCGGAGCCGGACGGTGCGCGTGGTCGCGAACCGCGCCTACGAGGTGGGGCTGCCGCCCGACGGCACGGCGGCGGAGGGCGGCGATGCCGGGGCGGGGAGCGGCGCGGTGCTGTTCGCGGAGGGGGAGGCGGTCGGGCGGCACGGCGAATCGGCCTTCGACGAGCTGGCCCGGCAGCCGCTCGTGCCGCTCGAGCTGTCCCGGAGCGGCCCGGGCGTGGCGTGGGTGGATGCGGACGCGGACGGCGACCCGGACCTGCTCATCGGGGCGGGGGCGGGAGGCCGCGCCCAGCTCGCCGTCAACGAAGCCGGGCGGCTGGCGGACCCCGTGCCCATCGGCGCCCCCGCCGTCGGCGACCACACGTCCATCATCGCGCTTCCCACGGCCGGCCGCCCGGTCATCATCGCGGGCGTCAGCTCCTGGGAAGCCCGCTCGCCCGCCGACCTCGACGTGACTCCGCCCCTCGCCCGCCTCGATCCGGGCCCCGCGCCGGCCCTCCCGCCGAGCCGCCACGCGACGGGACCCCTGGCGGCCGCCGACGTGGACGGAGACGGCGACCTCGACCTCTTCGCCGGCGCCCGCGCGACCCCCGGCGCCTACCCCCTGCCCGCCGACTCGAGGCTCCTCCTCGCCGAGAGCGGCGACTGGGTCGTCGACGCGGCGGCCGCCGAGACGCTGCGGGAGATCGGCCTCGTCTCCGGGGCCGTGTTTTCCGACGTGGACAGCGACGGCGATCCCGACCTCCTCCTCGCGCTGGAGTGGGGCCCCGTGCGGCTCCTGGAGAACGACGGGGGGCGGTTCAGCGACGCGACGGACGCCTGGGGCCTCGGCGCGCACACCGGCCGCTGGAACGGCATCGCGACGGGTGATTTCAATGCGGACGGCCGCCCGGACCTCGCGGTGACGGCGTGGGGCACGAACACGGGGCGCTTCGCGAGCGCCGAGCGGCCGGCCGGCGTCGTCGCCTCCGACTTCGACGGGAACGGGCTCGTCGACCTCATCGAGTTCGAGACCGGGACGGACGGCGTCCGGCGCCCCGCGCGCGACTTTCTCACGCTCGGCACGACGCTCCCCTTCCTGCGGCGCGCGGCCCCGACGTTCGAGGCCTTCGCCCGAAGCTCCGTCGACGATCTCCTCGGCACGGGACGCACGGGACTCTACCGGGCGAGCGCCGCGACGCTGCTCCACACCGTCTTCCTCAACGCCGGCGGGCGGTTCGAGCCGCACCCGCTGCCCGCGGCCGCCCAACTCGCCCCCGCCTTCGGCGTCGCGGTGGCGGATTTCGACCGGGACGGCCGCGAGGACCTCTTCCTGGCGCAGAACCATTTCGCGACGCCGGAGGGCCTCGGGCGCCACGACGCGGGTCGCGGCGTCGTGCTGCTCGGCGACGGCGCGGGCGGATTCAGGGCGCTCGACGCGGGGCGGAGCGGGGTCGCGGTGTACGGGGACGCCCGCGCGGCCGCCGTGGCCGACTTCGACGCGGACGGGCGCTGGGACCTGGCCGTCGGGCAGAACGGAGCCGAGACCGTCATCTTCCGCGGGAGAGGCGGAGCGCCGGGCTTGCGGGTCCGGCTGTCCGCCGGCGGGGCGCCTCCGGGCGTCGCCGGCGCATGGCTGCGCCCGGGATACGCCGACGGAAGCGAGGGTCCCGCGCGGGAGATCCAGTTCGGGAGCGGGTATTGGTCCTTCAACGGGTTCGTGCAGGTGCTGGGGCGCGCGGCCGAAATCCGTGTCCTCACGGTCCGCTGGCCGGACGGCGTC
>JAJEEM010000022.1 GCA_022820995.1 Gemmatimonadota bacterium
CACGCCGGCGGCGCCGGTCACGCCGAGCGGCGGAAGCGGCGCCGGAAAGGCGGTGCGCCACGGCGCGCCCAGCGCCGCGGCGGCGGAGAACGTAGGCTGCGGCCGCAGCAGGGCGGCGGCGGAGATCGCCAGAAGCATGAGCGCCACGGCGACGCCCGAACGGCGAATCCGCCGCTTCCAGCCCGGGCCGGTGACCGGCAGCAGTTCGCGCGACGCGACCTTCCCCAGCGCCTCGGATACGCGCGTGCGGTGGAGAGCGGCCAATCCGGCGCCTGCCGCGGCCTCTGCCCCTTCCAGTTCGATCGCGGAGCGGACATCGCCGGCCCCCAGTCCCGCCGCAACGTCCGCCTCCTCCGCCACCGCGTGCGGACGCAGTGCGTGCCAGATGCGGCGGGCGATCCACACCAGCCCGGCGAGGCCGACCCAAAGCACGAGGGCGAGCACGAGCGGGACGAGCGAGCCACGGCCTTCCCGGGCGGACACCGGGAGCAGGGAAAGGACGAGGATCAGCGCGCCGCCCAGCGTAACGGCCGAAGCCGCCGCTGTCCCGGCGACGCGCGCCCGCGCCGCTGCGCAGGCGGCGGCCAGCCGTTCGAAGCCGAATCCGTCACTCATTCCGAGGGCGCCTCTTGAACCTGCAAGCTCACGCGATAGGCCTCATTCCGGCTCAGACCGAACTCCGCAGCCAGGCGGTCGGCAATCTCGCGCCGCCGCAGGCCATCGCGCGACCAATGTCGCGCCTCTTCCATCAGGACCGCCAGATCGGGCGCTTCGTTGCCTGCCTCGCCCCGTCCGAAGACGATCGTCACCTCACCCCTGACCTCGCGCGCGGCGAACGCCGTCGCCAGCTCGCGTACGGATCCGGCCATGGTCTCCTCGTGCAGCTTCGTCAGTTCCCGGCAGACGACGGCGGCTCGCTCGCCCAGGCCCGCTTCCGACAATTCTTCGAGGAGCGCGACCAACCGCCCCGGCGCCTCGAAGGCGACTGCGGTGTCCACACATGAGCGGAGGCCGACGATCCAGGCGGCACGTTCGCCGCCCCGCCGGGGGGCGAATCCGAGAAAGTGAAACCGGTCCGCCGGAAATCCGGACACGGAGAGCGCCGCCAGCACGGCGGAAGGACCGGGTACGGCAAGCACCTCATGCCCCGCCTCGCGGGCGGCGGCGACCGCCCGGCAGCCCGGGTCGGACACGGTCGGCGTCCCCGCGTCGGACACCAGCGCCGCCGAGCGTCCCGCGCCGAGGGCCGCGAGCAACTCCTCCACCCGTGCCCGCTCGTTGTGCATGTGCAGTGACCGCACCGGGACGTTCGCCTTCAGCCGCGCGAGCAGCGTACCCGTGCGCCGCGTGTCTTCCGCGTAACAAACATCGACCGAACGGAGAACCACGACCGCGCGCCGCGGCATGTCGTCCAGATTGCCGATCGGCGTGCCGACCACGTAGAGCGTTCCCGTCACGACACGCGTCCTCGTCTCCCGTTCGCCGCCCGATGCGCCCGCGCCCCCCGGAGCCGACAGGGCCGGGGGGCGCGAAGTGGTGGTGGCCGGTCGCGGCGCCGCACCTCAGGCGTGCTCGATGATCTTCTTCTCGAGAGAATCCCTGGGGTGCGCCCCCACGAGGGTGTCCACGACCTCGCCATCCCTGAAGAAGAGGATGCTCGGGATCGAGCGCACGTTGAAGCGGAACGCGGTTTGCGGGTTCGCATCCACATCGAGCTTCCCGATCGTGACGCGGCCCGCGTACTCCTGCGCGAGTTCGTCCACGATCGGCCCGACGAGCCGGCACGGACCACACCATTCCGCCCAGAAATCCACCATCGCCAGACCATCGGCGCCCTCGATCTCGTCGGCGAAATTCGCATCCGTGATCTCGACGGGCCCTCCGTTCGCAGCATCAGCCATTCGAATCTCCTGTTCCTCTGCCACCCCGATCGCCCGACCGGGAGAAATCGCTTCTTCACTGGCTCCGGTGCCGGGTCCGGAATACGTTCCCGCGCGCGGGCACAGGTGAGGTGTCGTACCCCGGCGCCCCGCTCGCGTTCTCCATCGTTCAGGAACTACAACGGGTCTCCGGCCGCAGTGAACCAAGGCAACCGTATTCCGGGCGCGCCCATTATCGACCACGTGGGAATCGCGGTCAACTCGCTTGAGGAAGCCGTGCCGCAGTGGTCCGCCATCCTGGGCCG
This sequence comes from Gemmatimonadota bacterium, assembly GCA_022820995.1. Classification (GTDB taxonomy): domain Bacteria; phylum Gemmatimonadota; class Gemmatimonadetes; order Palauibacterales; family Palauibacteraceae; genus Palauibacter. The sequence goes on from JAJEEM010000022.1 coordinate 2,186, forward strand.
GCCGCCTTCCGGGGAGGAGACCGTTCCCTCGGAGGGCATTCGTGCCACCTTCTTCGGCGAGGGCTCCGGACGGATCGAGTTGCTCGCCCCCCTGACTCCGGAGTCGCCCATCGCCCGCTTCCTCCGCCGGCGCGGCCCCGGCATCCACCATGTCTGCGTCTGCGTCGACGACCTCGAGGCGGCTCTCGCGGGCGCCGAAGCGGCCGGCGCGGAAGCCATAACCCCCCGGATCCGCGTCGGCGCCGGCGGCGCCCGCATCGCGTTTCTGCATCCGCGCTCGCTGAAAGGGGTGCTCCTGGAGATGCGGGAGGATCCGGAGCGCGGGTGACACAGGAGTTTTCCGTCATCGTGCCGACGCTCGATGAGGAAGCGCGGCTCGATGAGACGCTCCGGCGCGCCAAATCCGCTCTCGGCCCCCAGGCGGAAGTCATCGTGGTCGACGGAGGCAGCCGGGATCGCACGGCGGAGATCGCGGCTGCCCATGGCCGCGTCCTGTGGACCCGCCGGAATCGCGGCGCCCAGCTCGCCGCCGGGGCCCGCGCCGCAACCGGCCAGATTCTCGTCTTCGTGCATGCCGACACGTGGCTTCCCGACGGCGGCGCGGCGGCCATCCGCGCCGCCGTTCGCGCGGGCTCGGGGGCGGGCTGCTTCCGCTTCGCACTCCACCCGCGCGGGCGACGATGGCGCTACCGCCTGCTCGAATGGGGCGTGAACTGGCGCACCCGCCGGCTCCGCACCGCCACGGGCGATCAGGCCCTCTTCGCCACGCGCGACGCCTACGAAGCATGCGGCGGTTTCAGGGACCTTCCGCTCTTCGAAGACGTGACCTTCGTTCAGGCCGTTCGGCGGGTCACCGGCTTTCGCCTTCTCCCCCTCGCCGCGCACACTTCGAACCGGCGCTGGGAAGCCGCCTTCCTTCGCACGGTCGTCAAGCACTGGGCGCTGCGCGCGGCCTTCCTCGCAGGCGCGGATCCGCGGCGACTCAGCCGCTATCACGAACGGCCCGCGGAGGTCACGGAATCCCGAGTCCCTCCGTCCCGATGCGCTCCACGAACCAGCGGTTCCCATCCGAAACGATGATGAACGGGACGCTCACGGCCCCGTCTCGCGTGCCCGTCAGGTCCACCACCCAGCGCGAGGCGCCGCCGGCCCCTGCGACAGGATTCGGGCGGAGTTCCCAGGCGCGCGGCGCGAGAAGGCCGGCGAGCACGAACATCCTCTGTTCCGTCTCGGCCCTTCCCCACCGACGCTCCGCCGGGCCCTCGTCCGTTCCGAACAGCCGCGCCATGGCAGCGTAGTCGCGCAACCTCGCGGCCTCGAGAAACCGCCCGACGGCGGCCTCCGCGGACTCCGCTCCATACAGCTCCGAGCCGACCTCCGCCCCGGCGCCTGCGTGCGACGCGCAGCCGGCAAGCGCGAAACCCGCCACGGCCATGACCAGCACCGCGACGCGAACCGCGGGGCCCTCCGGGGAACTCGCCGTCATTCCTCCTCCTCCAGTGAGATGGGCACCTCCGACCGCACGAAGCGGAGCCGTTCGCCGTGTTCGTCGACTTCCACGCGCAGCGCATCGCCGTCCCGGAATCGTCCTTCCAGAAAGGCCATGGCGAGCGGGTTCGCGATGAGCCGCTGGATCGCGCGCTTGAGCGGGCGCGCCCCGAACGCGGGATCGTACCCGACGTCGGCGATTCTCCGCCTGGCGGGTCCGCCGACCTCGATCCGGATGTCCCGTTCCGCGAGCATTTCGGCGACCCGGTTCACCTGGATCCCGACGATCGACTCGAGGTGCTCCCGGCTCAGCGGCCGGAAGACCAGGATCTCATCCACGCGGTTGAGGAATTCCGGCTTGAAACGGCCGCGCAGGGCGCTCTCGACCTCCGCCTCCGTCCCGGCCCAGGACTCGCCGGCCTCGGAACGGGCGAGGATCCCGGAGCTTCCGATGTTGCTCGTCATGATGAGCACGGCGTTGCGAAAGTCCACCGTGCGCCCCCGGCCATCCGTCAGCCGCCCGTCATCCAGGATCTGGAGGAGGACGTTGAAGACTTCCGGGTGCGCCTTCTCGATCTCGTCGAAGAGCACCACGGTGTAGGGACGCCGCCGCACGGCCTCCGTGAGTTGCCCGCCCTCCTCGTAGCCGACATACCCGGGCGGCGCCCCGATGAGGCGTGCCACCGCGTGCCGCTCCATGTACTCGGACATGTCGATCCGGACCATGGCGGACTCCTCGTCGAAGAGGAATTCCGCGAGCGCCCTCGCCGTCTCCGTCTTCCCGACACCGGTGGGGCCGAGGAACATGAAACTTCCAATCGGACGGTTCGGATCCTGGAGCCCCGCACGACTCCGGCGCACCGCATCCGACACGGCCGTGATGGCGTGCGACTGGTTCACCACCCGCCGGTGCAGGTGCTCCTCGAGCGTCGCGAGCCGGTCCTTCTCGTCTTCGAGCATCCTTGCCACCGGAATCCCGGTCCAGCTCGCCACGACCTCCGCGATCTCGCCGGGACCGACTTCCTCGTTCAGAAAAGAGCCCTCGTCCTGGATCTCCTTCAGTTTCGCTTCCGCGGCGAGGAGTTCGGCCCGCCGCTTCGGCAACTCTCCGTGCAGGATTTCGGCGGCGCGCTGGTGATCCACTCGCCGCTGCGCCTGCTGCGCCTCCACGCCGAGTTCCTCGATCTCGCGCTTGAAGCGCTGGACTGTCTCGATGGTGTCCTTCTCGCGGATCCAGCGGGCGTTCAGTCCCGCGAGCGACTCGCGCCCCGAAGCGAGTTCGCCCTCCAGCTCCGCGAGCCGGCCCCGGCTCCGCGCGTCGTCCTCTTCGCGCAGCGCCTCGCGCTCGATCTCGAGTTGCGTGACCCGACGATCCAGTTCGTCGATCTCCTCAGGCATCGAGTCGATCTCGATGCGGAGCCGGGACGCCGCCTCGTCCACGAGGTCGATCGCCTTGTCCGGCAGAAACCGATCGCCGATGTAACTGTCGGACAGGCGCACGGCGCTCACGAGCGCCGGGTCCGTGATCCGCACGCCGTGGTGCACCTCGTAGCGCTCCTTGAGCCCGCGCAGGATGGCCAGGGTCTCGTCCACGCCGGGTTCGCCGACGAGAACGGGCTGGAACCGCCGCTCCAGCGCCGGGTCCTTCTCGATATGCATCCGGTATTCGTCGAGCGTCGTCGCCCCCACCATGCGCAGCTGGCCCCGCGCCAGGGCGGGTTTGAGCATGTTCCCCGCATCCACGGCGCCCTCGGCCGCCCCCGCCCCCACCACCGTGTGGAGTTCGTCGAGGAAGATGACGTAACGGCCGCCGGATTCGGTGATCTCCTTCAGTGTCGCCTTCAGGCGTTCCTCGAACTCGCCCCGGTACTTGGCGCCCGCCAGCATCGAACCGATGTCCAGCTGGATGAGTTGCTTGTTCCGCAGCGATGCCGGGATGTCTCCCGCGACGATGCGCTGCGCGAGCCCTTCCGCGATCGCCGTCTTGCCCACGCCGGGCTCGCCGATGAGGACGGGGTTGTTCTTCCTCCGCCGCGAGAGGACCTGCATGACGCGGCGGATTTCGGCGTCCCGGCCGATGACGGGGTCGAGTTTCCCGGCGCGGGCCTCGGCCGTGAGATCGACGCCGTACCGCTCGAGGGCGCGATACTTCCCTTCCGGGTCCTGATCCGTCACGCGATGCGGCCCCCGGACTTCCTCCACCGCCCGGCGCGCCGATTCCGGGCCCGCTCCCGCATTCCGGAGCAGCGGGCCCGTCGTGGAGGCCTGTTCTCCGGCGAGGGCCATGAGGAGGTGTTCGGTCGTCACATAGGCGTCGCCCATCTCCCCCGCGAGCGCATCCGCCGCGTCGAGGACGCGGTCGAGTTCGCGGCTGGGGGCCGGGGTCGCTCCGCTCTGCCTGGGCAGGCGGCCAATGGCCCGTTCCAGGCGCGCCTCCAGGTCGGGGAGATCGATATCCACCGTCTGCAGGACCGGCACGATGATGCCACCGTCCTGCGCGAGCAGCGCCGCGAGGAGGTGCACGTCCTCGACGGCCGGGTTGTCCGACCGGCGCGCCGCGAGCATCGCATCGCCCAGAGCCTCACGGGCCTTGAGCGTGAGTCTGTCGTTCGGGATCATCTTCTATCCGCAGCCCTGGAGTCCTTCCCCGAGTTCCTTGGTCGAACCGCCGCCGTCGCGTTGCGGCCTCCCCGTTTCATGAGCAATTCCCATGCCCCGTCAGGCGCCGGGTTCGAGCCCCCGATCCGCCGGAACGGCGGGACGACCGCCGATGAGGCGGGAGCCGGGGTCGGCGGGAGCCCCTCCGGGTGCCACTTAGGCAGGGGCTTCGTGTTGACCCCTGCCGGACCCGCGACTAGCGTCCCATCGGTCGACCCCGCCCCATGAGGATTCGATCATCTCCCGCGTCGGTCCCGGGACAATCTGGAGGGATGCCCATGTCGGACCCAGCAGCCGGCGGCTCGGAACCGGGCGCGCACAAGCCGTACATTCCCGCCTCGCAGTCCCTGCCCGAGATCACGGGCAAGGCGATCGTCCTCGGCATCGTCCTCTCCGCCGTCCTTTCGGGGGCGAACGCCTACCTGGGCCTCAAGGTGGGCCTCACCGTGTCCGCGTCGATCCCGGCCGCCGTGATCTCCATGGCGATCCTCAGGATGTTCCGCGAGCACAATATCCTCGAGAACAACATCGTTCAGACAGCCGCCTCCGCGGGCGAGTCGCTGGCGGCCGGCGTGATCTTCACCCTCCCCGCCCTCATCCTCCTTCGCCACTGGGCGGGGTTTCCGTTCCTGCCCACGATGGGGATCGCGCTCTGCGGCGGAATCCTCGGCGTCCTCTTCACGATACCGCTCAGGCGGGCCCTTGTCGTGGAAGCGGATCTGCGTTTCCCCGAGGGCGTTGCGACGGCGGAGGTGCTGAAGGCCGGGGCCAGCGGCGGCTCCGGCGCGAAGCTGATCGCGCTCGGCGGCGTGGCGGCCGCGCTGCTGAAGTTCTCGCAGACGGGCCTCAAGGTCGCGGGCACCTCCATAGAACACGGCGTCACGCTCGGCCGTTCCGTGTTCGGAATCGGAAGCGATCTCTCCCCCGCCCTGCTCGGCGTCGGATACATCGTCGGGCCCCGCGTCGGCAGCCTCGTCCTCGCGGGCGGCGCGATTTCCTGGCTCCTGGGGATCCCCATCTACATGGCGATCACGGACCCCCAGGTCGTGGCCGGCGTCACGGGAGGCGCGAGCGGCTACGACGCGGCCGCCGCCATCTGGAGCGCGCAGATCCGCTTCATGGGCGTGGGCGCCATGGTCGTGGGAGGCGTGTGGGCCCTCGTTTCGCTCCTCGGCCACGTGAGAGATGGCGTGCGGTCCTCCATCGAGGCGCTGCGGGCCGCCCGGGCGGCGGAGGGCGGCCCGGCGATCGTCCGGACCGAGCGCGACATGCCGATCAACATCGTCGGCGTCGGAACCGTGGCGCTCGCGGTGCCGATCCTCGCCGTGTTCGTGCTCGTCATCGACCGCGGCGCGCTCTCGATCACGCCCGGCCTCTACTGGCTCGTGCTCGCGCTGGGGACGGTCTTCGCGCTCCTGGCGGGGTTCCTCTTCGCCTCCGTCGCGGGCTACATGGCGGGTCTCGTGGGCTCCTCGAACAACCCGATCTCGGGCGTGACGATCGCGACGATTCTCACGATCTCCCTCATCCTCTATCTCCTGCTGGGACTGCAGGTCGACTTTACCGTCTCGGCGCCCCAGGCGCTCTCGGCGGCGGCGACGGCCATCCTCGTGGGAGCCGTCGTCGCCTGCGCCGCCGCGATCGCGGGGGACAACATGCAGGATCTGAAGGCGGGCCGGATCGTCGGCGCGACGCCCCGGCAGCAGCAGATCATGCAGCTCGTCGGCGTCACGGCCGCGGCGCTCGTCATCGCGCCGATCCTCGGCCTCCTGTTCGAGGCGTACGGGCTCGGCGGCATCCTGCCGCGCGAGGGCATGGACCCGGACGAGATGCTGCAGGCGCCGCAGGCGACGCTCATGGCTTCCGTCGCCGACGGCGTCTTTTCGCGCAATCTCCCGTGGGGGATGATCGGAATCGGAGCGCTCATCGCCGCGGGCGTGATCGCCCTGGACCAGGTCCTCAAGGCGCGCGGATCCAGCCTGAGGGTGCCGGTTCTCGCGGTCGCGGTCGGGATTTACCTGCCCATCGAACTTGAAGTCCCGATCTTCGTGGGCGGGATGGTGGCGTGGCTCGTGGGCCGGGCCGTGCGACGCGGTGGAGGGGACGAAGGCGCCGTCCAACAGGCGAACCATCGCGGTCTCCTCTTCTCTTCCGGTCTCATCACGGGAGAGGCGCTCGTCGGGATTCTCCTCGCGATCCCGTTCGCGGCCTGGCAGAGCACGGACGTGCTGAGCCTCGCGCGCTTCGCGCCGGAGGGATTCGATGCGGCCGCGGGCTGGATCGGCGCGGCGGTCGTCATCGGGTTCATATTCTGGCTGTACCGCGCCTCGCTCCGCGCTTCCGAATGAAACGCCCGCGCCGCCACGGCGCCATCGTGCGGCCGCTACTGCTCGTGGCGGGCTTCATCGCCATCGGCTGCGGCGGGTCCGGCGGCAGCCTGGACGAAGACACGTACGTTCAGGTCATGGCGAGGCTCAGCTGGGCACGCGCGAAGTACGCGGATACCGTGGAGGGCGACTCGGTCCGGTCGGCGACGCTCGAGGCGCACGGCGTGACCGGACAGCAAATCGAGGAATTCACCGCCCGGTTCGGAGACGACCCCGGACGCATGCACCGCCTGTGGGAGGCGATCCGACTCGAGGTGGAAGTGCTTGACGGCGTTCCGCGACCGGAATCCCAGGTGGAGGTGCCGGACGCCGAGAGGCACGAGAGCCGTTGAAGGCGCCGAACTTCCTCGCCGCGCCGGGTCGGTCCGCCCGCGCCGCGGCGCTCCACGCCGGAAGGGCGGGACTGCTCGGCGTCGCGACGCTCCGCGCGCTCGCCCATCCGCGCCGATACGCGCTGGAGACGGTCCACCACGCGAAGTTCATCGGTCTCGACAGCCTCCCGCTCGTGCTGCTGATGGGCGCCCTCTCGGGCGCGGTCATGGCCCAGCAGACGATGTACCAGCTCTCGCAGGGACTCCCGAGGGAGATCGTCGCGGGCGGCGTCGTGGGCGGCATGCTCACGGAGCTGGGACCCGTACTGACGGCGGTCGTTCTCGCCGGACGCGTCGGGGCGGCGATCGGTGCCGAACTCGGCACGATGAAGGTGACGAACCAGATCGACGCGCTTCTTACGATGGGCCGGGATCCCGTCGTGGAACTCGTGGTTCCGCGGGTCGTGGCGGGAACCCTCATCCTGGTTCCGCTCGTCATGCTCGCCAACGCGATGGGGATCTTCAGCGGCTACGTGACGTCCGTCGGCATCCTCGGGCTGAGCACGGCGGAGTACGTGGATGGGGCCAAGGGATACTACCACCACGGCGCGCTGATCTTCTCGCTCGTGAAGGCGGTCGCGTACGGATTCGCGATCACGTTCATCTCGAGCCACGTGGGGCTTCGCGCGAGCGGAGGGGCGGCGGGCGTCGGCCGTACGGCGACGAGGGCGGTGGTCGCGATCATCGTCTCCATCATGGTCCTGGACACGGTGCTGGGGCCCGTGTACAAGACGCTCACGTGATCAGGATCATCGGCGTGCACAAGTGGCTGGGCGGACGTCCGGTCCTGCGCGGCGTCGACCTCGACGTGCGCGAACGTGAAACCCTCGCCATCATGGGGCCGTCAGGGACGGGAAAGAGCGTCCTCCTCAAACACATCGTCGGCCTCTTCGATCCGGACGCCGGAGACATACTCGTCGACGGAATCTCGGTACCATCGGCCGACCGGGCCGAGATGGCCGCCGTTCGCACCAAGACCGCCTACGTGTTCCAGAACTCCGCCCTCTTCGATTCCATGACGGTGCGCGGGAACCTGCTGATGGGTCTCCCGCCGGGTTTCTGCCGCGGCCGCGCGGACAGATGCGAGGAGCTCGTCCGGACCGCACTCGATCACGTGAACCTCGAGCCGGAGGTGCTGACGCTCCTGCCGGCCGAACTCTCCGGAGGCATGCAGCGGCGGGTCGCCATCGCCCGCGCGATCATCGGAAAGCGCCGCTACGTCCTGTACGACGAGCCCACGACGGGACTGGATCCCGTCAACGCGACCCGGATCAACCGCCTGATCGCGCGCGTGAGCGAGGAAGTCGATGCGACGAGCATCGTCGTGACCCACGACGTGGAGTCCGCCTTCTTCCTGGCGGACCGGATCGCCCTCCTCTCGGACGGGGTCGTCGCGGCGGAGGGGACGCCGCAGGAATTGCGCGAGACGGACAACCGGGCGGTGCGCGGATTTCTCGACGCAGCGCCCACGCGGGGTCTCGAATGAGGGATCCGGGGCTGCGCGACCGCGGCGTCGAAGTCCGTGTCGGCGCATTCGTCATCCTTGCCGCGGCCGTCATCGTGGCGGGTCTGTTCTGGATATCGGGCTCGCCGTTTCGGGGCCCCACCATCCGCGTGTGGGGGATCGCGGAGAACGCGAACCGGATCGCGACCGCCTCGCCCGTCCTGCTGCGCGGCGTGGAGGTCGGCACCGTGGACGAAGTCGCGCTCGAGGCGGAGCGCGTCGTCCTCGCGATGACGCTCTCCTCGCGCGTCCGGTTGCCGGCGGACACCCGGGGCACCATCCAGCCGGACGGATTCCTGGGCCAGCAACTCGTCGAGCTTGCGCCGGGAACCAGCGCCCGGACGCTGGCGGAGGGCGATACGCTCTCGCTCGGCCGCCGCTCCGACCTTACGTCGCTGGCCTCGACGCTCGGGGACGAGGTGGGCTCGCTGATCGGGGAGCTGGAATCGCTGCTCGGCGGCGGTCTTGCCGAGAACGTCGCCTCCGGCTCCGAGGCCTTCACGCTCGCGATGCGGGAACTCGCCGGGATCCTCGAGACGGAGCGCACCTCGATCGGCAGCCTGCTCGCGAACATGGACACCCTGTCGAATCGGCTCGCGGGGATGACCGGCTCCGAGGAAGTCGATCGCACGCTGGCCAACCTCGACACGCTCTCGTCGCGGCTCGCCGCCGCCAGCGCCGATTTCTCGGCCGCCGGCCGATCCCTCGCCGAGATCACGCGGGGGCTGGAGAGCGGAGAGGGTACGCTCGGCAAGTTCCTGCGCGAAGACGCGGTCCACGATGAAGCGCTGGAGGCGCTGCGGATGCTGCGCGCCGCGGGCGAGGAGCTCGCCCTCCTCCTGCGGGACGTCCGCGAACGGCCGGATCGCTACCTGACGGACCTCAAGGTCTCGGTCTTCTAGCGGCGAGCCGGGACGCCGGCCTGGAGCCGGACCTAAAGGCCGGTGGGGACGTCGAAGAACGTGTGCTCCACCCCGAAATGCTGCGCCGCGCGCTTCGCCAGGGCCCTGATCCCCAGCGTTTCCGTCCCGTAGTGGCCGGCGTAGATCACGTTGATTCCGAGTTCCATCGCTTCGTGATACGTGTGGTGGTTCCCCTCTCCCGTGAGGAAGGTGTCGGCCCCCGCCGTGGCGGCGGCTTCGATCATCGAACCCGCGCCGCCCGTGACGATGGCGATCCGCGACACGCGTTCCGGACCTCCGGCGATCACGATGGGCGCCCGCCCGCACACGGCTTCCGCCCGAGCGGCAAGTTCGCCGCGCGAGGTGTCGAGCCCGCCGATGACGCCGATCCCGTCATTCCCCTTGAAGGACCCGAACGGTTCGACATCCGCGACGCGGAGTTCCGCGGCGAGGAGGACGTTGTTGCCGATCAGGGGATGCGCGTCGAGGGGGAGGTGCGCCGAGTACAGCCCCAGCCCGCTCTCCACGAGCCGGCGGCAGCGCTCGTACGCGGGGCCGACGAAGGGACGCAGGCCGCCCCAGAACAGTCCGTGGTGGACGAGGAGAATCCCGCACCCGGCGTCGGCCGCGAGGTCGATCGTGGCCTGGCAGGCGTCCGTCGCCGCCCCGATGCGGACGACGGCGCCGCGCCCATCGACCTGCAGCCCGTTGAGGGCGAACGGATAATCCTCGATCCGGGCCACCTCCAGGAAATCGTCGAGCCAGGCGGCGACTTCCCGGCAGTCCGGGCCGCTGCCGGCGCCGGATTCCGCCACTGAGGCTACTCCCACTCGATCGTGGCGGGGGGCTTCGAGGACACATCGTAGGTCACCCGGTTCACCCCCTTAACTTCGTTGATGATGCGGTTGGAGATCCGGCCCAGCACGTCGTGGGGGAACGGGAACCAGTCGGCCGTCATTCCGTCCAGCGAGGTCACCGCGCGCAGCGCGACGACGTTCTCGTACGTGCGGGCATCTCCCATGACGCCGACCGACTGCACGGGCAGCAGAATGGCGAACGCCTGCCAGATCTCATCATAGAGGCCCGCCGCGCGAATCTCGTCGAGATAGATCGCGTCCACCTCCCGCAGCGCATCCAGCTTTTCCCGCGTCACGTCGCCGAGAATCCGGATGGCGAGGCCGGGACCGGGGAAGGGGTGGCGCCCCACGATCTCCTCCGACAGGCCCAGTTCGCGGCCCACCGCGCGCACCTCGTCCTTGAAGAGCTCGCGAAGAGGCTCGATGAGTTCGAAGGGGTGATCCGGACGGAGGCCGCCCACGTTGTGATGAGACTTGATCTTCACCGACGGTCCCCACACGGAGACGGATTCGATGACGTCGGGATAAAGCGTTCCCTGCACGAGGAAACGCGCGTCGCCGTACCGGCCCGCCGCCTCCTCGAACACGTCGATGAAGGTGTGGCCGATGATGACCCGCTTCTCCTCGGGTTCCTCGACGCCGGCGAGCCGGTCGATGAAGAGGTCGGCCGCGTCGACGACCTCGAGCCGCATCCCCATGTGTTCGCCGAACACCGCCTCCACGGCATCGCGTTCGCCCTTCCGCAGCATGCCCGTGTCGACGAAGATGCAGGTGAGCCGGTCTCCCATGGCGCGCTGTACGAGCGCGGCGGCCACGGAGCTGTCCACTCCGCCGGAGAGGCCGCAGATCACGTGTCCGTCGCCCACCGTCTCGCGAACCGCGGTGAGCTGGTGGTCGATGATGTTCGCGGCGTTCCAGCTCATCTCGCAGCCGGCGATCTCGAACAGGAAGTTCCGCAGCATCTCGCCGCCACGCGTCGTGTGGGCGACTTCGGGGTGGAACTGCACGCCCCAGATCCGTCGCTCCTCGGACCTGATCGCGGCGATGGAGTTCTCGGTGGTCGCGGAGACCTCGAAACCCGGGGGCAGCGCGTGGAGGGAGTCGCCGTGACTCATCCAGACCTGGGTGGGCTCCTCGTCATCGAACCCGTGGAAGAGAGGATCCGTCGACCGAACCCTGAGTTCGGCCCGCCCGTACTCCCGGCGCTCGGCCTGTTGCACCTCGCCCCCGACGAGATCCGCGACGAGCTGCATTCCGTAGCAGATCCCCAGAATCGGGACGCCCATGGCGAGGGTCTCGGGCCGGGCCGTGGGGACGCCCTCGTCGTAGACGCTCGCAGGCCCTCCGGAGAGGACGATGGCCGCCGGATCGTAGCGGCGGAGCCACGCCGGGCTCCGCGTCGGCGGATGCACCTCGCAGTACACGCCCTCCTCGCGGATGCGGCGCGCGATGAGCTGGGTGAACTGGGATCCGAAGTCGAGGATGAGAACGCGACTCACCGCACTTCCTCCCCTCCCGTTTCGCCGGAGCGTGGCCCGGCCAGGGTCTCGATCGCGACTTCCCGTTCCTCGCCGGACGCCATGTCCCGGAGCACCGCGACGCCCCGCTCGACTTCCTGCGGCCCGAGCACGATCGTGCGACCTGCGCCCGCCTGATTGGCGGCCTTGAACTGGCGCCCGACCCCACGCGAGCGAAGGTCGTAGAGCACTCTCCGCCCCCGGTCGCGCAGGGCGCGGGCCAGACCGAGCGCGAGCGGGCGTTCCGCGTCGGACACGCATACGATGTAGTCGTCCACGCGGCGGGCCGGCTCGGGCACGAGCCCGCGATCCCTGAGCAGTTCCGTGAGGACGACATCCCCCATGCCGAAGCCGAGAGCCGGGAGGTCCACGCGTCCCAGCGCCTTCAGAAGGTCATCGTAGCGGCCGCCCCCGCAGATCGCGCGCAGTTCGTCCCGGCGATCCCATATCTCGAACACCGTCCCCGTGTAATAGGCGAGTCCGCGGACGAGGCCCGCGTCGAAGCGGACGAAGTCCGCGAAACCCGTGGCGCCGAGATGGGCGAACACGGTGGACAGCCGGTCGGCCGCCTCGGCGATCGCCTCGTCTCCCCCGTGCGCCGCCGCCAGCTCCTCGAGCGGGAGCCGGATGGCCGCAAGGAGGCGGGCGGCCGCCTCTCCGTCCACGCCGTGCTCCGCGAGCCGCCGGCGAACGCCGTCCTCCCCTTCCTTCTCGAGCCGGTCGAGGGCCGAGAACACCGCGACGTGGTCCTCGGCGGAGACTCCGTGCGCGTCGAGAAGCGCGCCGAGGAGGCGCCGGTCCGAGATGCGGACCACGATGTCCGCGGCCCCCAGGCCGAGTTCACGCAGCGCGTCGATGCCCGCGCTGATGATCTCCGAATCGGCGAGCGGGTTCGTCTCGCCGACGATGTCCATGTTGAGCTGGAAGTGCTCACGGAGCCGGCCGCGTTGCGGCCGTTCGTAGCGGAAGAGCTGCGGGATCGAGAACCAGCGCACCGGCTTTGCGAGCCCGGCGGCGCGGGCGGCGATCATGCGCGCGAAGGTCGGCGTCATCTCGGGCCGCAGCGCCACGGCCCGCCCGCCCCTGTCCTCGAACTCGTACAGCTGTCCTACGATCTCTTCGCCGGACTTCCGCGTGTAGAGTTCGAGCGCCTCGAGCGGAGGTCCGTCGTACTCCGTGAACCCGTAGCGGGCGCCGACCCTCCGCCACGCCGAGAAGATGTGCCGGCGGAGGGCGAGTTCCTCGGGGAAGAAATCTCGAAAACCGGGCAGGCCGCGGATCTCCCCGGAACTCACGGCCCGAAGAGCGGCGGCGGCCCGGGGCACACTAGCTGGTCGCGCAGTATCGGTCGTACGCCCCCGTGAGGTCGGACGCGATGTCGCGCGCCTCGCGGCCCTCGATCTGGTGACGCTCCAGCATGAACTGCAGTTCCCCGTCCGAGAGCAGCGCGAGAGAGGGCGACGAGGGTCGGACGCCGGCGAAATACTCCCGCGCGCGCGCCGTCGCTTCCACATCCTGTCCCGCGAAGACCGTGACGACGCGGTCCGGCTGCTTTGCATGGCCCATGGCCATCGCCACTGCGGGTCGCGCGTTGCGCGCGGCGCAGCCGCAGACGGAGTTCACGACGACGAGCGTCTCCCCCCCGGCCCCGAGGACTTCGTCCACCTCATCGGAGGTCCGAAGCTCGCGCACGCCGAGGCGGGTGAGCTCGTCCCTCATCGGTTGTACCAGTCTGGGATCGTACAGCATCTTCAGTCTCCTGTTCGTACGCCGGCGAGTTCCGGCAATGCCCGGGCCTCGCCCACGGTTGTCGCGGACCCCGTGACCAGCAGCGTTCCCGCTCCGGCGAGCGCCAGCCCACGCGAGACCGCCTCCGCCACGTTGCGGCACACGATCGATTCAAGGCCCCGTTCACGCGACAGCCACTTCTGCGCCCGGGACGGATCCCACCGCCTCTCCGCGGGCGCGGCGGATCGCGTCAGAATCATAGCGTCGCTGTCAAGCGCGAGCCGGGCCAGCGTCTTCTTCCAGTCCTTGTCGGCCAGCATTCCGACGACGGCGATGAGCGGGCGTGCCATGGACAGTTCCGCCACCGTCTCGCAGAGCGCCCCGATGGCCGCCGGATTGTGCGCGATATCGAACACGCAGCCCGGGCGCCCGCCCCGCGCAGGCCGGACCTCGAAGCGCCCGGCCAAGCGCGCGCGCGCGATCCCGCGGCGCGCGGCTCCCTCGTCCGGAGAATGGCCCGAACGGTCCAGCAGCAGGAGCGCGAGAGCCGCGTTGTCCGCCTGGTGCCGGCCCGGCAGGCCGGTGGCGAGCCGCAGTCCCTCGGGACGCGACCCCGAAACGTATCGGAAGCGCGTTTCCCGCGGATCCGTCCGCACCTCGACATCCGACACCTCCGCCTCCCTTCCGAGGCGCGCAACCGGCGATCCGACGCGGCCCGCGATGCGCTCGAGCACCGCGAGCGGAAGCGGATCGATACGGCCAAGGCAGGCCGGCGCACCCGGCTTGAAGATCCCTCCTTTTTCCCTCGCGATCGCCTCGGGAGATCCGCCGAGCCACTCCGTGTGGTCGAGGCTGATCGGGGTGATCGCCGTGCCGGCGGGACGAAGCACGTTCGTCGCGTCGAGACGGCCGCCGAGACCGGTTTCGACGACCGCCACCTCCACCCCGCACTCCGCGAAGCAGGTGAAGGCGAGCGCGGTGGCCAACTCGAAGTACGTGCAGTTCCCGGCCGTCTCGCAGCCGAGTACGCGGGCGGCCGCGGACTGGAGCGCCGACTCCTCCACCCAGGCACCGTCGATCAGAAAACGTTCCCGGACATCCTCGAGGTGCGGGGAGGTGTAGAGGCCCGTGCGCGTGCCGCCGTCCCGGAGCATCGACGCCGCGAAGCTCGCGGTCGATCCCTTGCCGTTCGTGCCCGCTATATGGAGGGCGTCGAAGGTCCGTTCCGGCCGGCCCAGCTCCGCAAGGAGCGCTTCGATTCTGTCGAGACCCCATCGGATCGTGGTGACCGGCCGCGGATCGAACAGGGCCGCGAGGGCGTCCCCGCCCTCGATCAGCACATGTGATCCAGGAGGCTCGCGAGGGCGCCGCGCATCTCCGGCCGCGGGACGATGCGGTCGATCATCCCGTGTTCCTCCAGGAACTCCGCCGTCTGGAAGCCCTCCGGAAGGTCCTGCCGGATCGTCTCCTTGATCACCCGCGGCCCGGCGAAGCCGATGAGGGCACCGGGTTCCGCGAGAATCACATCCCCCAGCATCGCATAGGACGCCGTCACCCCGCCCGTGGTCGGGTTCGTGAGGACGCTCACGTAGGGGATGCCGGCATTCGCGAGTTGCTCGAGCGCGGCCGCCGTCTTTCCCATCTGCATGAGGGAGAGGATCCCCTCCTGCATCCGCGCTCCGCCGGAAGCGGAGATGATGACGAGAGGCACCCGCCTCTCGAGAGAGCGGTCTGCGAGACGACGGATCTTCTCGCCCACCACCGAGCCCATCGACCCGCCGATGAAGCGGAAATCCATCGTTCCGAGGTGGACTTCCCTGCCCCCGATCGTACCGCGCCCGGTACGGATGGCATCCTGGTCGCCGCCCCGTTGCTCCGCCTGAACGATGCGTTCGCTATAGCTGCGGGAATCGACGAACCCGAGCGGATCGGCGGAGCGGAGGTGCCCATCGTGGAGTTCGGCGAGACCTTCGCCGTCGAGCAGCATGGCCTCGTAGGCCTCCGCGGTGATGCGAAAATGATGGCCGCAGTTCGGACAGACGTGGAGATTCTCCTCCAGCCGTCCGCTGTAGAGGATCTCGCCGCACCCGGCGCACCGATCCCACACGTCGCCCGGAAGCTCACGCTTCTGTGAGACGAGCTTGCGCTTTGGTTTGCTGAACCAGGACATCAGGCCTCCCAGGCCACGCGCTGTACCATCCCGAAGCCCGCGTAGAGAACGAGCAGGAAGCTCCCCCCGTAGCTGAGGAGCGGCAAGGGCAGTCCGACCACCGGCATCATGCCGACCGCCATCCCCAGGTTCACCACGATGTGCGTCAGGAGGACCGCAAACAGGCAGAAGGCGATGAGGCTTCCGAACCGGTCGTCCATCGAGGATGCCACCCCGAGCACGCGCCACAGAAGGAAGGCGAAGAGCACCAGGAACAGCATGACGCCGATGAAGCCGAACTCCTCGCCGACGACGGAAAAGATGAAGTCGGTATGCTGCTCCGGGAGGAAGGCGAGCCGTTTCTGCGGGCCGTTGGCGAAGCCGGCACCGATGACCCCGCCCGAGCCGATCGCCACCTTCGACTGGATGAGATGCCAGCCGGCGCCGAGGGGATCGATGTCCGGATCGAGGAAGACGAGGAGCCGGTTCCGCTGATAGTCGGCGAGCGAATCCCATATCCGGAGCGTGAGCGCGCCCGTGAAGACGTTGGCGAGGAGTACGCCCACCGTCTCCAGGATGAAGAGGCGGTGCACGTACAGGCCGGCGACGACGACGAGGAACCCGACGCCCCACGCGATCCAGTTGAAGCCGAGCAGGAGACTGAGTCCCGGCGACGCGAGCAGGAAGATCTTGAACAGCGGGACGCCGCTCCAGAACAGTGCGGCGAGCAGGAGCGCACCGAAGATCATCGCGCTCCCGAGGTCCGGTTGCCGCAGCACGAGCGCGAACGGGATGAGCGTAATGACGGCGGGCTTCCAGAGCTCCAGCAGCCGCTCGTACGGTCCCGGCGCGCCTCCCATCACGCGCGCCAGCATGAGGATCGTCCCCAGCTTCGCGACCTCCGCCGGCTGCAGTCGTCCGGGGCCGAGTTCGAGCCAGCTCCCGTTCGGGCCCGTCCCGATGAACAGCACGAGGATGAGGAGAAGTACGCTGAGCCCGTAGGCCCAGGGCGCCAGCCACTCGAGGAAACGGAGCGAGAAGCGGGAAGTCACGGCCAGCGCGACGATCGCCACGCCGAACCAGTAGAGCTGGCGAACCCAGATACCGGTGGCCAGCGACGGCACGTCGACGAGTCCGGCCGAATAGATCATCGCGATCCCGAGTCCCGTCAGGAACAGGACCAGCGCGAGGAGCGCCGGATCTCCCACGCCCGGGATTCGCAGCCGGGCGATCATCCGCCCGCCTGCACCCGAAGCGCTTCCGTCGGGCGGACGCCGGGCGTTTCCTCCGGCGGAAGGCCGAGCGCCTCGAGGTGACGGTCCACGATCCCGGCCGCGAGAGGCACGGCGAGCGAGGGAGCCCCGTCCGGGTGCCCGTGCTCCACGACCGCCGCGATCACGATGCGCGGATCGTAGGCGGGCGCGAACCCCACGAACCAGGAATGGGGCTCGCCGTGCGGGTTCTGGGCCGTGCCCGTCTTCCCGGCGAGCGTCCAGCGGGCCAGGCGGCTGCCGTAGGCGGTACCTCCGGGCTCGTTCACGACGCGCGCCAGCGCGTCGACGAGCTGCCGCCGCTGGACCTCGCGGAGATCGAGCGTCCAGTCCGCGCGCCGCTGCGCGAGCATCTCGTCCCGTACGAGGTGGGGTCTGACGGGCGCCCGCCCCGTCGCCAGCGCCGCGTAGAACTGGGCCATGGCGAGCAGCGTCTGTTCGTTTTCTCCCTGCCCGATCGAGAGGTTCCATACGACGGCTTCGGTCCACCCGCCGCGCCCCAGCCGGTCGTCGTACCACTGTCGGGAGTCGGGGAAGAGACCCGGCCTCTCGGACGGGAGGTCAATCCCCGTCGTGCGCCCGAAGCCGAACTCCCCGACCCCCGCGAGGAGCGGGTCCAGACCGATCCGCTGCCCCGCCTGGTAGAACCAGACGTTGCACGAGTGCTTGATCGCTTCGGAAAGGTTCAGGCGGCCGTGTCCCCTCGACAGCCAGCAGCGGAAGCGGCGGGTGTGGTACCAGAGCCCGCCGTCGCATCCGTGCGTGTGGTAGGTGTCGATCGCGAGGTCGGCCGTCTTCATCCCGACGGCGGACATGATGAGCTTCCACGTGGAACCCGGAGGGTAGGAAGCGTTGGAGACCCGGTCGAGCAAAGGGTTGTCCGGATGTTCGCGAAGCGCGTTCCACAGATCGAGCGGGATGCCGCCGATGAACGCGTTGGGGTCGAAGGTGGGGTGGCTGTAGAGCAGGAGCACTTCTCCGGTGACCGGATCCAGCGCCACGACGCCGCCCCGCATGCCTTCGGGAAACACCGAATCCGCGTACACCTGCAGGTCGAGATCGATGCCGAGATGCAGATCCTCTCCGGGCACCGGAGCCTGCGCCTGCGCGACCCCCAGATCCCGCACGACCGAACCCAGGGCGTTCACCTCCGCATAGCGGATCCCGTCACGCCCGGCCAGCCTGTGCTCGTACTGCTGTTCGAGCCCCGCCTTCCCGATCGACCGGCCGGATTCGTAGCCGGCATACTCGGGTCGCGTCAGTTCTTCCGGACTGATCTCCCCGACGTATCCGATCATGTGCGCGACGGCGGACCCCGCCGGATAGCGCCGGTGCGGCCTCTGATCCACGACGACGCGGCGAAACCGGGGTCGGCGCTCCTCGATGAACGCGACCTGCTCGAAGTTCGCGTTCTCCCGCACGACCAGCGCCTCGCCTGGACGGTCCCGGTTGCGCGACAGCAGCGCGGCGCGCCGCTCGGGCGACAGCTCCAGCCGCTCCGCGAGGCGATCGAGTCCGGCCGAGATGGAGTCGCGGGGACCGGGCAGCATCGAAACGTCGTACCCGGGCACGTTGTCCGCGATGGCCCGTCCGTGGCGGTCGTAGATCGTCCCGCGCGGCGCCGGGACCGTGATGGTCCGCAGCCGGTTCTCGCTCGAACGGAGCGTGTACAGGTCGCTGCTGAAGATCTGGAGATTGATGAATCCGGCGGCGACGACCGAGAGGCAGAAGAAGATCGCGCGCGCCGCCCAGCGGCCTCGCTGTCTCCGGATCGAGCGGTGTTCGTTGTCGCCCTTCACAGCCTCCCCTTCACCTCGTGAGGGCCGAGACCAGCCTTGCCGCGACCCAGCACCCCGCCGTGGTCAGCGCGGCCGATCCGACACCGTCGACGAGCAGGGCGGCTGCCGACCAGTCTCCGACGACGAAGATCGCGATCGCCACGCGCAGGAGCCACGTCCCGAAGAAGACGAAAACCGGCATGACCCTGTCCGAGTCCGAATAGATCAGGTGCCGCACCCAGCCGACGAGCGCCCCCGCCAGCGAGAAGAGTAACATCGTCAGGCCCATCGGTCCCAGCGAGATCGCCGCTTCCATGAGGCCGATCACGCACCCGAAGGCCGCGGCCCGCCCCCACCGGAGCTGCAGCGAGCCCAGTATCAAGCCGCCTGCAACGAGGTCGGGCGCGACCGGCCATCGGCCCCAGAGCGGATGGAGGGCGAAGTGCAGGAGCAGCAGGAGCGCGGCGACAAACCACCTTCCGGCGGGACTCATCGACGGACCGGAGCCGTGTCGTTCGGCGCGGGCTCGGGCTCCGTCGGTGCAGACGCCGTGTCCGCTTCGACGTTGGCCGGCAACGCCGGCCGATTCCATACGAAAACGTCCCTGACCTCTTCCGGACGCACGGCAGGCTCCACGAAATAGCGCTTCATCCAGCCCGCTTCCGCCTCGGCGGGTTCGCGGATGTGCCCCACCGGCACGCCCGGCGGATAGACGCCGGAAATCCCCGTCGTGACGAGCAGAGTCCCCGCCGGTATGTCCGCCTGGAAGGGCGCGCCTTCGAGGAGGAGCACCGGTTGGCCTCCGTCCGCGCGCTGCGGCCGCACGAGCCCCGTAACGCCTTCCCCTTCGGCCAGAACGCTGACGCGGAAGTCGGGATGGCTCCAGAATTCGCCCCGCCCCCCTCGGCCGTGAGGGGCTCTGACGACGCCGACCAGCCCGATGCCGGTGAAGACGGCGACAGGAAACTCGCGACCCCGAAAATCAGGTCCCGACAACACGAACAGGTCCGGATTGCCGACGTTGGGACGTCCCGGGTAGACGACCGCCGCCTCGACCGAGCCCGCGGGGAGCGCCGCGAGAACCTGCGCCGAAGACCCTTCCCCGGCCGGCGTCGCGGGGTCCCGGTAGCGCAGCAGAAGTTCCGTGAGGGAGTCCCGCTCCGCCAGCAGGCCCTCGACGCGGCGCTCCACCTGTCCCCGCTCGGCCGCGATGCGATGGAGCAGCAGGAACGGGTAAAGGGCGGTGGCGCGGACCGTCGACTCCACCTGACTCTGAAGGGCGCCGGACAGACCCGCGGCGATGCCGCTGAGGATGAGGGCGAGGGAGAAGAAGACGACATCGAGCAGCTTGCGACCCTGCGGCCGGACGCCCTGATCCCTCACAGGCGGCGACTCAGAACGGGCTCGGCGTCAACTCGTGAGAACTCCACGATACCGTCCGAATTCCTCGAGGATCTTCCCGCAACCTCGAACGACGCACGTGAGCGGTTCCGCATCGACGTGGATCGGGAGTCCCGTCTCCTCGCCCAGCAGCGTATCCAGTCCCCGCACGAGGGCGCCGCCCCCCGTCATGACGACTCCCCGATCCACGATATCGGACGCGAGTTCCGGCGGCGTGATCTCGAGCGCCCGCCGAACCGCCGCCACGATCTGCTGGATCGGCTCCTGCAGACACTCGCGGACCTCGGCCGAATGGATCCGCACGGTCTTCGGAATGCCGGAGACGAGATCCCGTCCCTTGACCAGCATCTCCTTGTCGTCATCGGTGGGATAGGCCGATCCGATCTGGATCTTGACGGCCTCCGCCGTCGGCTCGCCGATGAGGAGGTTGTAGTTCTTCCGGAGGAAGGAGACGATCGTCGAGTCCAGTTCGTCGCCGCCGACCCGGATCGATGTGTCCGCGACCGAGCCCGAAAGCGCGATCACGGCGATCTCGCTCGTCCCGCCGCCGACATCGATGATCATATTGCCGGTCGGCGTCTCCACCGGCAGTCCGACGCCGACGGCCGCCGCCATCGGTTCCGCCACCATGTAGACTTCCTTGGCGCCGGCGGCATGCGCGCTGGACCGGACGGCCCGGCGTTCGAGTTCCGTGATTCCGGACGGGACACCGACCACGACGAGCGGCCGGATCTTGAAGAACCGCGTGGTCATCACTTCCTTGAGGAAGTAGCGGATCATCATCTCGGTGATGTCCACGTCGGCGATGACGCCGTCCTTCAGCGGTCGAACCGCTTCGATCCCGCTCGGCGTGCGGCCGAGCATGCGCTTGGCTGCGAGGCCGATCCCTTCAATGCGTCCGGTGTCCTTTCGGACCGCGACGACCGACGGTTCGTTGAGGACGATACCCTCGCCTTCAACGTGTACGAGCGTGTTCGCGGTCCCGAGATCCACTCCGATCTTGCTGATCGGCAGGAAGTTACCCCGCAGCGACCACGTTGCCATCTAGGAGGCCGCCCTTCCGGGCCGGCGCAGGATCGGTGGGCTGAAGGACACGGGTGGGACCCCTCCAAGGCGGCGAATCGTACCCGAGACAGCCAGTCCGGGTGAAGGACGCCGAAATGTAAACGTACTTTCGGACACAGGAAAGTCGCCCCGCCGCTCCTCCGGCGGCCCGTTGCACAACCCCGCGCCGGCGTCGAGAGCGCTGCCGCCGGCTGCCGGTCCCGGGCGTCCCGGACTCACGCGGAGAGCGCCTCGAGAGGCGTGTATTCGAGGTCGAACGCCTGCGCGACCGCCTCGTAGGTGACCCGCCCTCCCGCGATATTGACGCCCAGGGCAAGGTCCGGATCCTCATCGCACGCCACCCTCCACCCTCGATTCGCCAGGTGCAGCACGTAGGGGAACGTCGCGTTCGTCAGGGCCAGGGTGGAAGTTCTCGGAACGGCCCCCGGCATGTTCGCCACGCAGTAGTGGATGACCCCGTGGACGGTGTAGGTGGGGTCGTTGTGCGTGGTCGGGCGGGCGGACTCGACGCAGCCGCCCTGATCCACGGCCACGTCGACGATGACGGAGCCGTCCTTCATCCGCCGCAGGTCGTCGTGTCGCACGAGCTTCGGCGCCTTCCCGCCGGGGACGAGCACGGCGCCGATCACGACATCCGCGCGTTCGATCCGCTCCAGGATCGAGTGGCGGTTCGAGTAGAGCGTATCCACGTTGGCCGGCATGACGTCCGCCAGATACCTGAGGCGCGGGAGATTGACGTCGAGGACCGTGACGTGGGCGCCGAAACCCGCCGCGATGGTCGCAGCGTTCGCGCCGACGACTCCGCCCCCGAGGATGACGACTTCCGCCGGGAGGACGCCCGGCACGCCGCCGAGAAGGATCCCGTACCCACCCGCGACCCGCTCCAGGTTCCCGGCCGCCTGCTGGATCGCCATGCGTCCCGCCACTTCGGACATGGGCGTGAGGAGCGGAAGTTCGCCCGTCGGTAGCTGGACCGTCTCGTAGGCCATCGCGACGCAGCCGCTCTCGAGCGTACGGTGCGTGAGGCGTTCGTCCGCCGCGAAGTGGAAGTACGTGAAGATGACCTGGTCGGTCCGCATCCGATCGTATTCGGCTTCGATGGGTTCCTTGACTTTCACGACGAGTTCGGCCCGGTCCCATACCTCGTCCGCCGTCCCCAGAATCTCCGCCCCCGCGGCGACGTACATGTCGTCCGGAAAGCCGCTGCCAAGCCCCGCGCCACGTTCGACGCACACCCTGTGTCCGGCCGCGACGAGCGCGGTCGCGCCGGCCGGCACGAGGGCCACGCGGTTCTCGTCCGTCTTTATCTCCTTCGGTACGCCAACGATCATCTTCATTCCCTCCAGGGGGGATACTCAGGTCGCTTCCGCTGCGGGCCGCCCGCGGGCGGAGCCGGGCGCCAACTCGAGCGTCGCGAGCCGTTCGGGTGAAAAGTATGCGGCGGCTTCGAGACATTGCGCACGGTCGACCGCGTCGATTCTCGCCGCAACCTCGTCCAGGGTTCGATACTCGTGGCCGTACAGGGCGACTCCGGCAAGCCGGTTCATACGGCTCGCCGGCGATTCGAGCGAGATCAGGACCTGTCCCTTCAGCTGGCTGCGCGTGTCGTCGAGCTCCTCAGGCGTGAGTCCTTCGCGTGCCAGGAGGGCCAATTCCTCCGCCAGCGCCTCGCGCGCAGCCCTCGCGGTCTCGGGCCGGGTCCCGACGTAGGCGCCGACGTGGCCCGCCTGCTCATGGAAGCCGTGGAAGCTGTACACGGCGTAGGCGAGGCCGCGCGTTTCCCGGATTCGCTGGAAGAGCCGCGAACTCATTCCGCCGCCGAGAGCGGTCGCCGTCACGTGGATGGCGTAGCGAAGGGGGTCGCGATACGGAACGGAGAGTCCCCCCGTCACGATGTGCGCCTGCCGGCCGCCCTCGCGCCGGATGCGCCGGAAGCCCGGTTCGCCGACCGGGGCCGGCGGGTCGGCCGGTCCGGGGGCGGCGGCCCGGTCGGGGAGCCAGCGCGTCAGTCCGTCGACGAGATCCTCGTGATCCACCGCTCCCGCCGCCGCCACGACGACGTTTCCCGGCCGGTACGCGCGTTCGTGCATCTCGGCCAGCGCGGACACGGTCAGTCCCCGCACCGACTCGCGGGTGCCGAGGATCGGTTCGCCGTACGGATGTCCGCCGTAGAGGGCGCGTGCGTGCGCCTCGAAGGCGATGTCCTCCGGCACCTCCGCCGCGGCAGCGATCTCCTCCAGCACGACCTCGCGTTCCACGTCCAGGTCCTGTTCCGAGAGCCGCGGAAAAAAGGCGAGATCGCACAGCACGTCGAGCGCGACACCGAGAGCCCCCGCCGGCACGCGCGCGTGGAATGCGGTGAACTCGTGGGTCGTATAGGCGTCCAGCGCGCCGCCGAGCCGTTCCAGCTCCCAGGCGAGATCGCGAGCGGAGCGCCGGTGCGTCCCCTTGAACACCATGTGCTCCAGCAGATGGGACGCGCCGCCGTGCCCGGCATCCTCGTGAACGCGGCCCTGCCGGACCCAGAGGCCGATGGCGACGGAGCGCACGGAATCCATGCGCTCGCTGAGCACGACGGGGCCGTCCGGGAGCCGGGTTCGGTACACCTCCCGGTCGAGCAGTCCGTGGCAAGAGCCCTGCTGCGTTCGAGCGGCGGTGCATTTCGCCTGAATCGCTGCGCTCTGCGTTGCTCCTCGGTCACATAGCAACGGCTATGCTCCCTCGTCGCGCCTTGTCAGGCGAACGCCTCGCCACTCTCGGCGCTGACGCAGGGTCTTGCCACGGACTGCCGAGCCGGCCTCCCGAGCCGGCAAGCGGCCGCATGTCCCGGGCCGGCCCGCGCGCAGGCGGGCCGGTACGTGACGTGATCAGGCCTACTCGGCGGGGGCGAGGGCCGCGCGCCGGGAGAGCTTGAGGCGGCCGCGATCATCCACGGCGAGCAGCTTGACCTTCACCTCGTCGCCGGGGCTCACGACATCCTCCGTCCTGGCGGTGCGGCCTTCCTCGAGTTCCGAGATGTGGCACAGGCCCTCGACCCCGGGGATGATCTCGACGAAGGCGCCGAAGTCCGTGGTGTTCTTCACGACGCCGCGGTAGACGCGCCCGACCTCCGGCTCCTGGACGATGCCTTCCACCATCTCGCGCGCATGCTGCGCGCCCGCGCCCGAGGGCGCCGCGATGGTGACCGTGCCCGAGTCGTCGATGTTGACCTCGGTGCCCGTCTCCTCCTGGATCATCCGGATCGTCTTCCCCTTCGGCCCGATGACCTCGCCGATCTTCTGGGGGTTGATCTGGAGCGTGACGATCCGCGGCGCGTGCGGCGACATCTCTTCGCGGGCCGCCGCGAGCGTCTCGTTCATCGCCTCGAGGATCCGCAGCCGGGCTTCGCGCGCCCGGGCCAACGCCTCACGCAGCGTGTCGACGGAGAGCCCATCGGCCTTGATGTCCATCTGGACGGCCGTGATCCCGCGCTCCGTGCCGGCGATCTTGAAGTCCATGTCGCCGAGGGCATCCTCCACGCCGAGGATGTCGGTCAGCACCTCGACCTTGTCACCCTCCGTGACGAGCCCCATCGCGATCCCCGCGCACGGAGCGCGCATCGGAACGCCGGCATCCATGAGGGAGAGCGATCCGCCGCAGACGGAGGCCATCGAACTCGATCCGTTCGACTCCAGGATATCGGAGACGACGCGGATCGTGTACGGAAAGTCCTCGTACGCCGGCAGCAGGGCCTGGAGCGCGCGCTCGGCGAGCATGCCGTGGCCCGTCTCCCGGCGGCTCGTGCCCCGGAACATCCGCACTTCGCCGGTCGAAAAGCCGGGGAAATTGTAGTGGAGCATGAAGGACTTCGAGGTCTCTTCGCGCACATCGACGGAATCGATCCGCTGCTCGTCCCTCACCGTTCCGAGCGTCGTCACCGCGAGCGCCTGGGTCTGGCCCCGCGTGAAGAGCGCCGAACCGTGCGTTCGCGGCAGGAGGCCGACGTCGCAGGTGATGTCGCGGACGTCGTTCATGCCGCGGCCGTCGATCCGCTCGCCGTCGTCGAGAATGCGGCGGCGCATGATCCCCTTCTCCAGCTTGCGCAGGGCCGCGCCGACATCGCCGGAGCAGTCGGGATGGTCCGCCTCGAGCCGCTCCGTGAGAGTTTGGCGCAGCGCCGACAGGACGCGCCCGCGCTCTTCCTTGTCGGCGATCCTCAGCGCATCCCCGACCTGTCCGGCCGCCTGCTCCGTGACCTTGCGCACGACCTCCGCATCCGGTCCTACGGGCTCGTACTCGAACGTGTCCGGGGCTCCGGCCATCCGAACCAGCTCGCGCTGCAGCCCGATCAGCTCGACGATCGCCTTCTGCCCCACCTGCATCGCCTCGAGGAATTCGTCCTCGGTGGCTTCGAGGCAGGCGCCCTCGACCATCACGATCGAGTCCTCGGATCCGGCGACCACGATCTCCAGGTCGCACATCTCGAGGTCGTCGAAGGTCGGGTTGACGAGCCAGTCGCCGTCGCGGCGCGCGACGCGGACGCCGGCGATGGGCCCGCCCCACGGGATCGGGGACAGGAGGAGCGCGGTCGAAGCGCCCAGCATGCCGATGACATCCGCGTCGTTCTCCTGGTCGGCCGAGATGATGAAACAGACGACCTGCGTGTCGTTGCGGTAGTCCTCCGGGAAGAGCGGCCGAAGGGGCCGGTCGATCTGGCGTGCCGAGATCGTCTCCTTCTCTCCGGGCCGGGTTTCCCGCTTGATGAACCCGCCGGGGAACTTGCCGGCGGCGTAGGTCTTCTCGCGGTACTCGACCGTGAGGGGGAAGAAGGGGAGATGCGTCGGCTTGCGGTCCGCCGTGGCGGTGACGAGCACTGCGGTCTCCCCGTACTGCACATAGACGGCGCCATCGGCCTGCCGGGCCATTCTGCCCGTCTCCAGGATCAGGGGCCGTCCGTGGAATTCCGTTTCAATTCGGTGTGTCATTCTGTTTTCTCTTCTTCTTTCGAGTGTGGCGCCGCGGGATTCCGGGCGCCGCGCCGGCCTCTCACTGGACCGGACGCTCATGGTTTCCTTTCAACTCTGCATCGGCTTCTTCGATTCAACACCCCGGTCGGGGGGATCCGGCGCGGTACGAGGGAAGGAAAGCGGGGGCCCGTCGATGCGGGCCTGCGGAAGCGGAGGCGGAGGTCTGCGGAGCGGGGCGGCGCCTCAATGGCGTAGCCCGAGCTCCTCGATGACCGTTCGATAGCGGTCGAGATCCGTCCGGCGGAGGTAGTTCAACAGTCGACGGCGTCGGCCAACCATCTTCAGTAGTCCGCGACGGCTGTGATGATCCTTGGGATGATCCCGGAAATGCCCGGTCAACTCCTCGATGCGGGCCGTGAGCAGCGCGATCTGCACCGGAGCCGACCCCTGGTCGTTCTCGCGCCGCGAGAACGCTTCTATGATTTCCTGCTTTCTTGTCTTTTCCACGTCTCTCTATTGTCCGTCAATTCGGCGGGGAGAACGGCGGGAACTCGCCGGGCCGTTACATACACAATCCATAAAACTAGAATCGACAGGCGTCTCTGTAAAGGCAGGCTCCCGCGCTCACCTGCCGGACGGGTTCGTCGCCGGGCAGTCGGGGCCGGCGAGCGCGGGCTCGAAGATGACGGCGCGGGCGACCCCTCCTTCTTCCCGCACGCCGAACAGGAGCCGGTCATCTCCCGTGCCCCTGAGCGCTTCGTCGCGCCGGGTACGCGCGATGAGTGCGCCGCTCGCGGGGTCGATCACATCCAGGATGGTATCGAGCACCCGATCGAGTTCGAGCGGCGACGGCTCGGCGCCGGCGTTCGCCGTCCAGTTCTCATCGGCGACCCATGTGCCCGCCCACAACAGGCCGCGGTCCACACGAAGACTGATGACGATGGAGGGAGCCGGCGCCGAGACGGGCGCTCCCGGCTGCGGCGGTCCGGGGTCGAACCACTCGGGCTCCCCCACAATCCGCGAGAGCGGCGCGTCGCCCCCTCCCGGATCCCACGCCTCGAACCCGTATTCCCCGGCCCGGGTCGTCCACACGGAGCCCTGCCCGTCCACGGCGACGGGTGCGCGGAAGAAGTTCACGACCCATGAGGCCACGGGCACGGCGCCGAGGCTCGTGCGCCTGGCTCCGTCGCCGTCGATGACGTGCGTCGTCGCGCTCAGCGCGTCATCGAGCTGGCCGAACCCCGAGACGGCATGACGTTCCCCGGCGGCGAGGGTCACGAAATCGAGCCCGTGAAGGCTTCGGACATCCGTCGTTTCAAGCAGTCTCCCATCGGCCGAAAGGTGTGTGATGCGGCGGTTGACGAGGTCGAGGATCCGCAAATCGCCATCGGAGCCGGGACGCACTCGCCCCGGGACGCGATACTCGCCGGGCGCGTCTCCGTTCCTTCCAAAGGCCTCCAGGAACGCGCCGTTCGAATCGAATACGAGCAGTTGCCCGCGGTTCTCCACGCTCGCCACCACGTAGTGACCCGCCGCGGTCCGCGTGATCTCCGGACGACTGCCGATCGTGCCCGGGTCGCCGG
Source organism: Gemmatimonadota bacterium (assembly GCA_022820995.1). GTDB lineage: Bacteria > Gemmatimonadota > Gemmatimonadetes > Palauibacterales > Palauibacteraceae > Palauibacter. The sequence goes on from JAJEEM010000022.1 coordinate 29,791, forward strand.
GTGCGCCTAGTCGAAGGACTTCGCGGAGTTCAACGGCGCAGGCCCCCGGTCCTTCGACCATCGGGATGAGCGACTGGGCTGGCGTCGGCGACGGCATGGCCGCGCAGGCCGCGAGCGCGAGGCGCCATGCGATCCCCGGTCGAACCCGCGCCGTCCGCCTCATGCCCGCCGCCTCATGCCCGCCGCTTCCCGAAGTACTCGAGGCCGTCCGCGAGGTCCCGGCGCATCTGCGCGGCGAGATCGTCTCCCGACGCGAAGGTCCGCACCTCGCGCAGCCGGTGGAGGACATCGACGATCACGCGCTCTCCGTAGATGTCACGCTCGAAATCGATGAGGAAGAGCTCGATGGCCGGCGGGGAGCCCGCGAAGGTCGGCCGGGCGCCGAGGTGAAGCAGTGCATCGACGCGTTCGGAGCCGAGCGTGGCGCGCACGGTGTAGATGCCCTCGGCCGGAAGGAGTTTGTCGGGAGGGGGAGGCGTGAGGTTGGCCGTCGGAAAACCGAGCGTCCTGCCCCGTCCGAGTCCCCGGATCACGGTGCCGCGGAACGAATACGGACGACCGAGGCCCGCGGCCGCGCCCTCCATGTCGCCCTCCGACACGGCTTGCCGAACCCGCGTGGATGAGGCGGGGGATCCGTCCGCCTCGACGCCTCCGACGACGGATACCTCGAACCCGTGGATGCCGCCCAGCCGTTCGAGTACGGAGACGTCCCCGGCACGCCCGCGCCCGAAGCCGTGGTCATACCCGATCACGACCTCCGCCGGGCGGAAGCGCGGGACGACGATGTCCTCCACGAACTGCTCGGGAGAGTAACGGGAGAACCCGGGCGTGAAGGCGACGAACGCGACGTAGTCCGGGCCGAGTTGGGCGAGGATCTCCTTCTTCTCGTTCGGCAGCGTGAGGAGCGGGGGGGCAGCTTCGGGCCGCACGACGCGGAGGGGATGCGGGTCGAAGGTGAGGAGCACGGCCCGGCCGTTCCGCGCGCGCGCGCGGCGCCGGACATCGCGCAGGATCGCCTGGTGTCCGAGGTGGATCCCGTCGAAGGTCCCCACGGTGACGACGGTGCCCCGAACGTACGGGGGGAGCCCGCTCACGCGGCGAATACCTTCTTCGGATGGAGGCGACCGTCGCGCTCCTCGGCAATCGCGAGGAGATCGTCGGAGGCATACAGCGCGACCGGGTTCGGGGTGCCCTTCCCCGAGTCCCGCGCGCTCCCCGGGGGGGGCAGCACCTCTCCGCGCTCGACCGATCTCCCGTACCGGATCTCGTCCCGCTCCCCGTCGTTCAGCTCGCGCCGCCACACCCACGGCAGCGCGGCCATTCCGGGGCGCCAGGCCGTGGACGCCGCGGCCACCGCTTCCGCCGCCGCGTCGGGAGAGGTCGCCTCGTCCACCGCGAAGGGGCCGATCGCCGTGCGGCGCAGCGCCGTCAGGTGCGCCCCGGGTCCGAGATCCCGCCCGATGTCACGGGCCAGCGCACGCACGTAGGTCCCGGTGGAGACGCTCGCGCGGAAGCGAACCCGGGGGAGATCGATCTCCGTGACCGCGATCTCGTGGACGGTCACCTCGCGTGCCTCGAGCCCCGGACGCTCCCCGCGGCGCGCCACCGCGTAGGCGCGCTCGCCCCCGGTGCGTCGCGCGGAGTAGGCGGACGGCACCTGTCGTCCGACGCCCTCGCGAGCCGCCACGGAAGCCCGGATCGCCTCCGCATCCAGCTCCCGCCAGGCGGCGTCTTCCGATACGGTCTCTCCCGTGAGATCGTCCGTGTCCGTCTCGCGCCCGAGCGCCATTGTCGCATCGTAGGACTTCGGGAGTCCGTGGAAGAGATCGGCGAGCCGGGTGAACGGCCCGACGAGCGACAGGAGGAGCCCCGTCGCGAAGGGGTCGAGCGTCCCGGTGTGGCCGACCCGGCGCACGCCCAGCGTCCGGCGGACCCGAAGGACGATGTCGTGCGAAGTAGCTCCGGCCGGCTTGTCGACGAGGAGCAGACCGGCTTCAGTCGTCACGAGATCCGTCGTCCTCGCGAGCCTGGCGCAGCAGTTCCTCGATCCGGCTCGCATGCTCGGGCGTCTCGTCGGGCAGGAAGCGGAATTCGGGGATCTTCCGCAACCGGAGCGACCGCCCGAGTTCCCGCCGTATGAACCCCACCGCGTGCTCCAGACCTTCGATTCCCTCCGAGACGTCCTCGTCGGAGCGAATGTAGACGGTGGCGAAGGAGAGATCCCTCGTCGCCCGCACGTCGGTCACGACCACGCCGTCGAGACGGGGATCCTTGAGCGACCCGAGAAGGAGGCGCGTGAGTTCGCGGCGGAACAGTTCGCCCAGCCGTTCGCTCCGGTGACGATGGGTCACGCGCTCCCCCGCGCCGGGCAGCCGGCCTTCACAGGAACTCGGTCTCGGACTCGACGACGTGCGCCCGCGGGTCGGACCTCAGGAAGAGGTCGACGCGTCCCAGAACGGACTCGGCGTGCCGACGTTCGCCCGACACGACGCAGGCCGTAATCTCGGCCATCGAGGCACGGTCGCGAAGGCCGGTCTCGGCGGCGGACACCCGGAACTTCAGGATCGTGCGCTCGCGCAGGCCGCGGATCACCGAACGCTTCGCCTTGAGCGACCGGCAGCCCGGGAGGTGAAACACCCAGCGGCCCACCCCGATGACGGCCATGACGCCCCGCGGAAGGTCAGCCCGCCGGTGCTCCGGAGAGGGTGCGGGCGACTTCCACCACCTCGTAGCACTCGATCACATCGCCGACCTTGATGTCGTTGTAGTTCTCGACCGAGATGCCGCACTCGTACCCGTCTCTCACCTCGCGCACATCCTCCTTGAACCGCCGCAGGCTGTCGATCCGGCCCTGATAGATCTGGATCTGGTCGCGCAGGAGGCGGATCGGAAGGTTGCGCCGCATGGTGCCGGACTGGACGTAGCAGCCCGCGATCGTGCCCGCCTTCGGGACGCGGAAGAGTTCACGGATCTCGGCCATGCCCACCGTGATCTCGCGCTGCTCGGGGGCGAGCAGGCCTTCGAGCGCGAGACGAACCTCCTCGACCGCTTCGTAGATCACGTTATAGATCCGGATCTCGATCGACTCCCGCTCCGCGGCGGCCGCCGCCCCGGCGTCGGGTCGGACGTGGAAGCCGATGATGATCGCCTGCGAAGTCGAGGCCAGAAGAATGTCGGACTCGTTGATGCCGCCCACGGCCCGGTGGATGACCTCGACGGAGACCTCGTCGGTCGACAGCCGCTCGAGGCTGTCGGAGAGCGCCTGGACCGACCCATCCGTGTCGCCCTTGATGACGACGTTCAGACGCGCGCCCTTGCCCGCCTGGACCGCGGCGAAGACATCTTCGAGCCGCGTTCCGGTGGCCCTGCGGCGGATATCCTTCTCCCGCTCCAGTTGCTGGCGCCGCGAGACGATCTCGCGAACTCTCGCCGCGGAGAGGACGACGAGGGAGTCGCCCGCCTGCGGCACGCCCTCGATCCCGAGAACCCGCACGGGGATCCCCGGACCGGCGCTCGTGACTTTTCGGCCCCGCTCATCGAGGAGCGCGCGAACGCGCCCCCCATGGAGTCCGCAGACGAAGTCGGCGCCGACCTCCAGCGTCCCCCGCTCCACGAGCACGGTCGCGACCGGCCCCATGCCGCGATCCAGCTGCGCCTCGACGACCGTCCCGCGGGCTTCCCGCTCCGGGTTCGCCTTCAACTCGAGAATCTCCGCCTGCAGAAGGACCTTCTCGAGAAGGTCGTCCAGCCCCTCGCCCGTCTTCGCCGAGACGTCCGCGCCGAGGATCTCGCCGCCGAAGTCCTCGAGAACGACCTCGCGCGCGAGGAGTTCCCTCTTGACGCGGTCCACATCCGCCGACGGCAGGTCGACCTTGTTGACCGCGACGATGATCGGCACCGACGCGTTCCGGGCGTGGCTGATCGCCTCGATCGTCTGAGGCATCACGGAGTCATCGGCAGCCACCACGAGGATCACGATGTCCGTGACCTCCGCGCCGCGCGCCCGCATCGCGGTGAAGGCCTCGTGGCCGGGCGTGTCCAGGAAGGTGATCGTCCGACCCTCCGAGAGAACCACGTGATAGGCGCCGATGTGCTGCGTGATGCCCCCCGCCTCTCCCGCGATCACGTTCGTGCTCCTGATGCGGTCGAGCAATGAGGTCTTTCCGTGGTCGACGTGACCCATCACGGTCACGATGGGCGGCCGGGACACCAGCTGGCTCTCGTCCTCGGGCACGTCTTCGTCGTCGCTCGCGAGGTCCGCCTCGAACCCCTCTTCCCGGATCGCCGTGAAACCGGCCTCCTCGCAGATGAGTTCGATCTGGCCGAAGTCGAGCCGCTGATTGATCGTCACCATGAGGCCGAGGTTCTTGAACGCCGAGGTGATGATGGCCTGCGGGGGGACCTCGATCAGGTCGGCGAGTTCGGACACGGTGAGGAACTCGTTGACCCGGACCGTCGCCTTCTCCGTGCGCTGTTCGAGTTCGCGCTGCTCGCGCTCCGCCTCGCGCTGCTGTTGCTGTGTCTCGCGACGCCGCTTTCGCGGCGAGGACTGCCCCATCGCGGCGAGCGTCTTGCGGAAATTCTGCTGGACGGCGTTTCGATCCACGCGCCGCCGCTTCTTCCCATCGCCGGCGCGAGACTTCTTGCGGCCGTCGACGGTGTAGCCTTCGGCCGAGATTCGCACCTTTCCGCCGGGGCCCGCCGAAGCCCTCGGGCCCGATGGAGCGGGGGGGGCCGCCGGCGAGGGCATGTCGCGGCGGACCGGCTTCGGCCGACGCGCGGGGCGCGCCGGAGGGGCCGGCTCCTCGGCTGCCGCTTCCGTCTCCGCCGGTTCCGCTTCGGGCTCGGCGGTCTCCGTCTCCGCCGACTCCCCGACCTCGACTTCCGCCGCCGCGGGTTCGTCGGCCCCGGGGGCCGGCGCCTCGGGCACGTCGGCGGGCTCCGGAGCGATTTCGGCTTCAGCCTCGACTTCGGTCTCCGCCGGCGGAGTCCCGGTCGCGACCTCGGGCTCGGTCTCGACTTCGGCCTCGGCCTCGACTTCGGCCTCGACCGGAGCCTCGACCTGCGGCACATCGATGACGGCCGCAACGTCCTCTTCCGCGGTCTCGGCGGGCGGTCCGGTCTCCTCTTCGGCCTCGGTCTCCGTCGTCGCGGTCGTGAGCGACGCGGGGGCGGCCCTTCGCCGGCGACGGCGTCGCCGCACGGGGGCCGCGGTACCGGTGACCGCCTCGCCCCGGCGCTCGCGCTCGAGCCGTGCGTGCAGACGCGCCACACTCGCCGAGTCCACGCTCGACATGTGGCTCCGCACGGGCACCTCCATCTCCCGCAGCAACTGGATGAGGTGACTCGTGTCGAGTCTCAGTTCCTCTGCGACCTCGAAGACACGCTTCATTGTCCAGGCACCTGCCCTTCCGGATCTCCTTGCGACCCGGAGCTCTCGTCACGCCGCGAGGGCGCGCGCTCCCCTTCCAGAATCCGCTGAGCCAGCGCCGAATCCGTGACGCCGACCACAGCTACGTCGTTCCGTCCGAGCGCCCGTCCGAGCGCTCTGCGAGTCGCCACCGTTACACGCGACGCCCGCCGCGCCTGTGGGGTCAGCCGGCCCAGCGCATGCCTCGATGCGTCGCCCGCCACCACGAGCAGGGCGAGCCTTCCCCTGCGTGCCGCGATGTCTACGGCCCGGGTGCCGAGAGCGACCCGGCCCGCGCGCGTCGCGATCCCGAGCAGGCTCAGCGTAGCCCCCGCCCGTGCCCGACCTCCGCCGCGCTTCAGGAGGTCCCCTCGCCAGAGGCCGCCGTGCTCAGCGCGTCGGCCGCTTCCGCGGGCGCGGCCTCCGCGGCCACTTCCGGAACCGCCTCCTCCGCGGACGCCTCGGCAGCCGCGGCGTCCTCGGCCTGCGTCTCGTCCACGACGGTGAGTTCGTCGATGAGCGCTTCCAGCGTGTCCGCCTCGTCGGGCCCGATTCCCGGGACCTGAAGGAAATCGCTCCGATCCATGTCTAGGAGCCCGTAGAAGTTGCCGACCCCGGCGGCCTCGAGCGCCGCCAGCGTCGCCGGGGCGATCCCCTCGAGCTCGGAGAGCGGGAAGTCGGACATCTCGTATTCGTCATCGCTTCCGAACAGCCCGGCCTCTCCGCCGCGCTCCATCCAGTCACGGCTGGAATACAGGTCGATCTGCCATCCGATGAGCTGTGACGCCAACCGCACGTTCTGCCCGTTTCGTCCGATCGCCAGCGACAGCTGGTCCTCGTCAACGATCGCCGTGATGACGTGCCGCTCCTGATTCGAGATCACTTTGGCGACCCGGGCCGGAGCCAGGGCTCGGCGGGCGAAGATCTCCGGGTCCGGGTGCCACGGGACGATGTCGATGCGTTCCCCGCTCAGCTCCGACACGACCGCCTGGACGCGCGAGCCCTTGAGACCGACGCAGGCTCCGACCGGGTCGACGGACTCATCGCGGGATGCGACGGCCACCTTCGTGCGTCCGCCCGCCTCGCGGACGATCTCCTTGATGTCGACGATATTCTGGTAGATCTCCGGCACTTCGAGCGCGAACAGCGAAGCGACGAACTGGGGATCCGCCCGCGACAGGATGAGCCGCGGGCCGCGCGGCGTCTCCTCCAGCAGCTTCAACACGGCGCGGATCGGCTCGCCCTGGCGGAAGCGTTCCCGCGGATTCTGCTCCCGCCACGGGATGATCGCCTCGGCTTCACGGGACCGGTTCAGCATGACGACGAGTTTTCCGCGCTCGCTCGCCTGCACTTCGCCGGAAACGAGGTCTCCCACCCGGTCGTTGAATTCCATGCGGATCCGGTCGCGTTCTCCCTCGCGGATGCGCTGGATGATTCTCTGCTTGGCGGCCATGACCGCGCTGCGCCCGAAATCCCTGAAGTCGACGGGGATCTCCATGAGGTCGCCGACCTGGAAATCGGGGTCATCCCAGCGGGCCTGCTCGAGCGTCACCTCCCGAGCCGGATCCTCGACCTCCTCGACGACTTCCTTGAGGACGACGATCGAGATGTCGCCTCCATCGGTAACGTCGATCTCCGCTTCGACGGGACCGCCGAAACGACGGGCGAGCGCCGCATGGATCCCTTCGCGGATCAGATCATGCAACTCCAGTTCCGTCAGCGACTTGTTCGCCGCCATCATGCGGAATGCTTCAACGATCGGGATCTGATCGCTCATTGCGTCTCTCTATCTCCCACCCACGCTTCCGGCCGCGTCCCAGTCGTAGACCAGGCGGGCGGAGGCCACTAGCTCCAGCGGGATCTCCACACGATCCCCTTCGATCTCCAGCGCGAACGTCCCGGGAAGCCCGTCCACCATCCCGAGCAGCGTCCCTTCCAGTTTTCGGCCGCGGTCGGCCAGTGGGCCGAAACCCCGCACGCGAACCCGCGACCCGGCGAAGCGATCGTAGTCCGCGGCCCTGACCAGCGGCCGGTCCACTCCCGGCGACGACACTTCGAGCACCCAGTCCTCGGCTGCTCCATCTTCAAGTGCGCCACGCAGTTTCCTCGTCACGGCGACGCAATCGTCGACGGTGACGCCCGACCGCGCGGACGACGGACCCGGCCGATCGATCCGGAGCCTGAGCAACGGCCGGCGACGGCCTCCGCCCCGCTCCATCTGCACGACCTCGAAGCCGAGGGCTTCGACCGCGCGTTCGATGTCCGCCGAGTCCAGCATGACCGACCCTTCCGGCGAATCCGGTTCGCCCTACTGCAAAAAAAAGTGGGGCCCGTACAGCTTCCCCACTTCGAGTAACGCCATCGCCCGCCGGCCCGCGCGGACGTATGTGGACATGCGACTCGGAACATACGGCGGGGTCCGACCCGCTGCAACAGCCCGTACCGCTTGCCGGCGCCTCCGGCTCAGCCGCTTCGCAGCCCGAGGAAGGCGGCCATCCGCCCGGCCGTCCCGCCGCTCGCGCGGTGCGAATGAAGGTCGCCGGGGCCGCACGACGTGCAGAAGCGGGAACTCGACAGGGCGCCGGGCGCGACGCCGGCGGTCGCGGCCTGGGCGGCGAGGATCCCCCTCAGGTCGAGTCGCGCCCGCGTGCCGGCGAGGCCGAAAGCGGACAGGACGGGGGTGTCGACCTCGTAGCAGCGCCCGCAGATCGCGGGCCCCAGATGGACGCGAAGATCCCCGGCGGCGCCGGGTGGGCGGTGGTCCGGACCGCGAACGAGCCGGGAGATCGCGCGCGGAAGGATTCCGGCCGCGGCCCCGCGCCATCCCGCGTGGATGAGCCCGATGCGCCCGAGTTCGCGCGACCACAGGTAGACGGGCACGCAATCGGCGGCCGTCGCGGCGAGGAGCCAGCCGGGCCCGTCGACGATCTGGCCGTCCACGCGACCCGGCCGGTCGACGATGCACGCCCCGGAATCCGGGACGGGTGCGGCCCTGATCTCCCGGAGATCCGTGCCGTGGACCTGGGTCGGCACCGATACCCGGCGGAAGCCGAGTTCCCGGGCGAGATCCCCGTACACCGCGGCGACGCGGTCCGGCGGGACCTCCGCGACGGCGAGGTCTCCCCGCTCCGCCGTCGTGATCCCGCACACGATGCCCGGATCGAGCGATTCCCACTGCGACAGCCGCAGCAGGCCATCCGTCGGCGTCTCCGCGACCTCCGTCATGCGTCTTCCGGCCCCACGCGTTCGATGCGCGCCCCCAGCGACGCGAGACGCTCGTGGATGCGCTCGTAGCCGCGCTCGATCTGCCCGATGTTGTGCACGCGACTCGTGCCTTCGGCCGCAAGCGCCGCGATGAGGAGCGCCATGCCGGCCCGGATGTCGGGGCTCTCGAGGGTGGCCGCGCGCAGCGGCGAAGGTCCCACCACGACGGCCCGGTGCGGATCGCAGAGGACGATGCGTGCACCCATCGCGATCACCTTGTCGACGAAGAACATCCGCGACTCGAACATCTTCTCGTGGATGAGGACGGTGCCGCGACACTGGGTCGCGGCCACGAGCGCGATGCTGATGAGGTCCGCGGGGAATGCCGGCCATGGCCCGTCATCGATCTTCGGAATCTGGCCGCCGAGGTCGGGCTGGATCTCGAGTTCTCCCCCGCCACGCACGACGAGATGGTCTTCGCGCCACGCGAATTCGAGGCCGAGCCGTCGGAACCCGACGCGCAGCGGGTCGAAGTGAGCCTGGTCGACTCCGGCGATCGCGAGCGTCGAGCCCGTCGCCGCCGTCAGGCCGATCACGCTTCCGATCTCGATGTGATCCGGTCCGATCCGGAACGTCCCGCCTCCCAGGTTGTCCACGCCTTCGATGACGAGCCGCGCGGTCCCGATGCCGTCGATGCGCGCGCCGAGCGCGACGAGAAAGCGGCACAGATCCTGCACGTGGGGTTCCGTGGCGGCGTTGCGAAGTTCCGTCGTGCCCATCGCCGTCGCCGCGGCGAGCACGGCGTTCTCCGTCCCGGTCACGGACGGCTCATCCAGGAAGACGGAAGCGCCGCGGAGACGCGGAGCGCGGAGGAAGTAGCGGTCTCCGATGTCGACGGTCGCGCCGAGCGCCCGCAGTGCGAGCATGTGGGTGTCCAGACGGCGGCGCCCGATGAAATCGCCTCCGGGGTGCGGGAGCTGGCACGTCCCCAGCCGGGCGAGCATGGGGCCCGCGAGCAGCACCGATCCGCGAATGCGGCCGGCCAGATCCGCATCGGGGATCGCCTCCGGATCCACGCCCGCGGCATCGAGTTCGAGCACGCCCGGCGCTGCCCAGCCGCCCTCGACGCCGAGACTGCGGAGGAGGTCGAGCAGCGTCTCGACGTCGGTGATGCGCGGGACGTTCTCGAGCCGCACCGGCTCGCGCGCGAGGAGCGTGGCGGCGAGAATCGGGAGGGCGGCGTTCTTGTTGCCGGCCGGCGTGAATACGCCGCCCAACTCGTTTCCGCCCTCGATCCGATAGTACATCGCACCTCCTCCCGTCCGTTCCCGCATCCGGCCTGGCCGGCGCCGCGCGCCAAAGTAGCCGGCGGACCGAGGGGGGCAAACGTCGCGGCGAACACGGTTGAGCCCCATGGGAACCAGACCTATACTCTCCTCCCGTAGTCATTTCGACCGTCCTCCGAGGGAGCCGCAGTGACCACATACGAGATCGCGGTCGTCGTCGGGATGGCGGTCTGGCTCGTCGTCGCGCTGGCGATTCTCATCGTCCTTCTCCACGCGATCCGCCTGTTGCGCGAAACCCGAAAGCCGCTGGGACAGATCTCGGGCACGGTCACCGACCTGAGCGACCGCCTCAAACCGGTCCTGCACAACGTCGAACAGGCGAGCGACCAGGCTCGACGCATCGCGGGCCGTCTCCGGGACGACGCGGACGGCGTGGGACAGGCGCTGAAGAGCGCGAGCGAATCCACCGGCCGCATGGTCGACCTGGTCGAGGAGCGGGTGGTGGAGGTCGCGGCGCTGCTCGCGGTCGTCCAGGAGGAGGCCGAGGAGACCTTCCTCACGACGGCCTCCCTGCTGCGCGGACTCCGGCGCGGCAAGGACAGCGCCTCGACGGCGAAGCGGGTGGTTCGAGCGCTGGGGGACCGCGGAGGAGAGTGACCTAGGCCGGGCGCAGTCCCGCGAACGCCACGACGATCTTCTTCCGGCCGACCTCCTCGAACGCGATGTCGGCCCTGGCCTCCCTCCCGAAGCCGTATACCTGCAGCACCTCGCCGGCCCCGAAGTGCGGATGGATCACGCGCACACCGGGCGTGAGGGTGAGCGGCACCTGTGAATCGTCGTAGTCATACTCGAGTTCGCCCGGAGATCCCGTCCTTCCGTCCCCGCCGGAGCCGCCGGAGCCGCCAGCCCGGCCCGATCCGCGCTCCACCCGCCTCTGCCAGGCGAAGGTGCGGTCGGGCTCCACCGCGCCCCCCCTGCGGACGTGCCGCCGCCTCCAATGCGGCGCGGCAAGCCGCGGGAGCACGTGTTCCTCCGGGAGCTCATCCATGAAGCTCGATGGGGCCGAGCGGCTCGCCATCCCCGCCCGCCAGCGGTGGTCCGCGTACGTCAGGCTCAGGCGGTCCATCGCGCGCGTGACCCCCACGTAGAACAGGCGCCGCTCCTCCTCCAGCCCGCCCGGGGCCTCCATTGCCCGCGAGAGGGGAAAGAGCCCCTCCTCCAGCCCGCCCAGGAAGACCACGGGGAACTCGAGCCCCTTCGCGTTGTGGAGCGTAATCATCGTCACCGCTTCGCCATCGAAGTCGGCCTCGTCGAGGTCGGAACGCAGCGAAACGGACTGCAGGAACAACTCGAGATCCGTGGCCTCGTCATCGGGGTCCTCCACATCGTCGCGCTCGAACGCCGCCGCCGCCGCGAACAGTTCGCTCACGTTCTCGAGACGGTCTGCGCCGTCCTCCTCCTCGGCCAGCGCCGTGGCCAGGCCGAAGGTCGCGACGCACGCCTCGAGCGCTTCCCGGGCGCTGCAGACGGGGAGCGAAGCCCGCACGTCGGCGAGTCCATCCGCGAACCGCCTCAGGCCGCGCGCCGCCATCCTCGGGATGCCGTCTTCGTGCCGCGCCCGCGCCGCGACGAGGGCGAGGGGCTCGACGGTCTCGCCCGCGGTGCCGCCCGCGCGGGCGAGTTCCTCCAGCCGCTCCAGACTCTTCGCCCCGACCCCGCGCCTCGGCCATCCCACGGCCCGCAGGAAAGCGACGTCGTCCGCCGGATTCACGAGGAGGCGCAGATAGGCGACGACATCCTTCACCTCGCGACGTTCGTAGAACGGGACGCCTCCCACGATCCGGTACGGGATGCCGGACCGCCGGAACGCCTCCTCGAAGGCCCGCGACTGGGCGTTGGTCCGGTAGAGCACCGCGAACTCGTTCAGGCCCCGGGCGCCGCGGCCGGCCTCGATCTGCGACGACACCCACCTCGCCTCGGCCCGCTCGTCATCGCAGCGGACGACCTCGATCGGGTCGCCGGCCTCCCGCTCCGTGTGCAGCCGCTTCGGTTTCCTCGCGAGGTTCCGCGAGATGACGGAGTTCGCGACCTCGAGGATCGACGCCGTCGAGCGATAGTTGCGCTCCAGCCGCACGACGTGCGCGCCGTGGAAGTCGGCCTCGAAGTCGAGGATGTTCCGGATGTCCGCCCCGCGCCATCCGTACACCGCCTGATCGTCATCCCCCACGACGCACAGATTCCCGTGTTTCGAGGCCAGCGCCTTCACCATCCGGTACTGGGCGTGGTTCGTGTCCTGGTATTCGTCCACGAGCACGTAGGCGAAGCGGGCGGAGTAGCGATCCCGCACGCCGTCCACGGTCTCGAGCAGGCGCACCGTCTCGAAGAGGAGGTCGTCGAAATCGTAGGCGTTGCGCCGCGCGAGTTCACGCTGGTACGCGGGATAGACCTTCGCCACGACCTCCGCGAGCAGGTCGAAGGCCTCGGACTCGTACTCGGCGGGCCCCATGAGCGCGTTCTTCGCGCCGGAGATCCGGCCGCGCAGGGCTCGGGGCGCCCAACGTTTGGGGTCGTAGCCCGCCGACTCCATCACGTCCTTCAGCGTGCGGATGGAGTCATCCTCGTCATAGATCGTGAAGGCGCGCGTGCGGGACGTGTGCGGAGCCTCGATGCGAAGGATGCGAGCGGCGACCGAGTGGAAGGTGCCGATCCAGAGGCCCCGCGCGGAACGGCCGATGAGCCCCTCGATCCGCTCCCGCATCTCGCCCGCGGCCTTGTTCGTGAAGGTGACGGCGAGAAGGCGCGTCGGCTCCAGCCCCTCCCCGATGAGGCGGGCGGCCCGGGCCGTGAGCACCCGCGTCTTGCCGGAGCCCGCGCCGGCGAGGACGAGCAGCGGCCCTTCGCCGTGTTCGACCGCGTCCCGCTGCTCCGGGTTGAGGCGGAGTCCCCTCACGTCCCCCGTTTCCCGGGACGGTGACGCGGGAGTTCGATCCGGAAGCTCGCGCCCCGCCCCGTGTCCTCGAGGCGGATGGAGCCATCGTGCATGTCTTCGATGATGCGCCGCACGAGGGAGAGGCCGACGCCCCATCCACGCTTCTTCGTCGTGACGCCGATGTTGAAGATCTTGTCCCGGAGCGCAGGGGGGATCCCCGGCCCGGTGTCGAGCACCCGGAACACGGAACGCCTGCCGTTCGGTCCGAGATGGGAGATCACGATCCGGCCGCCGTCCGGGGCCAGGGCGTCGATCGCGTTCCTGATCAGATTCTCGAACGCCCACTCCAGGAGCGTCGCGTTGCCCAGCACCTCCGGCGGTTCGGGTTCCATCTCCACCGCGATCTCGATCTTGCCGGTGCGGGAGAGCGTGGGGAGGCGGGCCTCGAAGTACTGTCGGAGATGGACGACCGTCGCGCGCACGGACATGGGCTCCAGCTTCGGCTTGTGGCCGATGAGTTCGAAGCGGCGCGAGACCTTCTGCAGGCGCGTCACATCCGCCGCCATCTCGTCGATGAGGTCGGGCTCCCCGACTTCCGATCCGCGGGGGCGCGGCCGGGCCTCAAGCACCTCCAGCCAACCGACGAGCGAGCTGAGCGGGGTCCCCATCTGATGGGCCGATTCCCTGGCCATGGCGGACCAGATGCGCTCCCGCTCGCTCCGGAAGGAGAGGAAGAGGAGCCAGCCGCCGCTGCCGAGGATCACGAGGAGCGACGCCGCCTGCAGCCACGGGATCAGGCGGAGGCGGCTCGTGAATTCGGGATCGCCGAAGTGGACCTGCAGGCCGGGCGCCTCGAAGGGCGGCCTCAGCGCGTCGAGCTCGGCCACGAATTCGCGCAGCGCCTGGTCGTCCGGGTCGCCCGTCGGGCCGCGCGGGAAGTCGTCGGGCAGGTGCGCGGAGCTGCTCGGATTGCCCAGCGTGTCCGTGATCACGATGGGGATTTGGAGGCGCCGGACCTGGGCGCCCACCTGCTGCGAGGCCTGATTCCAGAGTTCGTTCTGTTCCTCGACCGTGAGATTGCCCGCCGCGGCCGCCGTGCTCACCGCCATCAACTGCCCGAGAACCGCGGCGTCGAGGCGGCGCTCCTCCGCCTGCTGACGCGAGAAGATGGCGGACGAGACGAGAACGCCCGTGGACAGCACCGCGAGCAGAAGCGCGCCGCCGCGCCGGTTCCAGAGCCGGATCACCGGCAGAACTCGAGCCGCTCGAACCCGAGGTAGGGGTGGAGAATCTCCGGCAGCAGAATTCCCTCGCCCTCGCGGAAGCCGGTCTCGAGCAGGACCACGATGAGCCGGGCGAGGGCCAGCGCCGAACCGTTCAGCGTATGCACGTGGGCGGGGCGTCCGCCGCGCTCGGGCCGGAAGCGGATGTCGGCGCGCCGGGCCTGAAAGTCCCCGTACGATGAACAGCTGGACACCTCGAGCCATGCCTCGACGCCGGGAGCCCAGATCTCCAGGTCGTAGGTGATCGCGTTCGCGAATCCGAGATCGCCCAGCGGAAGCAGGACCCGCCGGTACGGGACCTCCAGAAGCTCGAGCACGCGCTCGGCATGGCGGGTCAGGAGTTCCAGCTGCGCCTCCGACTCCTCCGGCCGGCAGATGCGGACGATCTCCACCTTGTCGAACTGATGGACGCGCAGGAGCCCGCGCGTATCGCGGCCCGCCGCACCGGCTTCCCGCCGGAAGCAGGGCGTGTGCGCGACGTACGCCAGCGGCAGGTCGTGCGCGGACAGCATCTCTCCGCGGTGCAGATTGGTGAGAGGCACCTCGGCCGTCGGCACGAGGAAGAGGTCGTCGGGATCCGTCCGGTAGGCGTCGTCCTCGAACTTCGGGATGTGTCCCGTCCCCGTCATCGAGTCCCGCGAGACGACGAGGGGGGGCAGGACCTCCAGGTATCCGTGCTCGCGCACGTGAAGGTCCAGCATGAACTGGACGAGCGCGCGGCTGAGGCGAGCGCCGCCTCCGACGAGGAGGGGGAAGCCGGAGCCGGCGATCTTCGCCCCGCGCTCGATATCCAGCAACGGCGTCCGTCCTCCCGGGAGCGCGGCTCCGCCGGGATCCGCATGGCCGTGCGTCGCGCCGAGCTCCCAGTGCGGCGGCACTTCGTCTTTCCGCGGGGAGCCCCATTCCGCGACCGTGGGCCCTTCCCCTTCCTCGCCGGGCGGGACGCGGGGGTCCGGGATGTTCGGGATCTGCAGGAGGTGATCGCGCAATTCCGCCTCGGTGCGCGCAAGGTCGGCGTCGAGGGCCTTGATCCGGGCGGCCACGCGGCGCATCGCGTCGATTTCCGCCGAGGCATCCTCGCCCCTGCCCTTCGCGGCGCCGATCGCCTTCGACGCGGTGTTCCGCTCGGCCTTCAGGACCTCCACTTCCCGGATCAGGCGGCGGCGGACCTCATCCGCCGTGAACGTCGCCTCCACGAGTCCCGCCGCGTGCTCGTCGCCGCGTTTCCGCATGGCGTCGCGGACGAGTCCGGGGTCGTCGCGGAGGGTTCTGAGGTCAAGCATGTCGATGCGGGGCGGAATCTGCCGAACGGGGCGTCACAGGGAACCGTGCGTTCCCGGTTCGAGGACGATGTCTCCGCAGTTCGGGTTGACCAGGTGGCGGAAGATGATCGTTCCCTCTTCGGGATCGATGGAGAGGACCTGCAGCTTCGCATAACGGCTGCAGGCGAGAAAATTGTTCGGGTCGACGCGGCTGCGCGCGATGAGCACATCCCCCGGCTGAACGGCGAGGGGCGCGTTCAGCGTGTACCCGTCCTGCGGGGCCTCGAGCACGGCGTCGAAGCGTTCGGCGACGATCTGCAGACCTGCGTCCGTCACGCTGTCCGCGACCGCCGAGAAGGGGACGAGTTCCGCCGCCCCGTCCCGGATCTGAAAGAGGAAATCCCAGTTCAGCGTCTGGTCCACGCGGGCCGGAACCGCGAGGACGATGTCGAAGGCCGGAGGATCTTCGAGGCGACCCGTGACGTAGTCATACAGCGTGACCTCCGTCGGCGTGAGCGGAACATCGCCGAGGAAGGCATCGAACGGATCGTCGCAGGCGGTCGCCGCGAGCGCGAGGATCAGCGCTCCGAGCCGTGCGGGCGGACGGATTCGGTGTCGGGGAAGCATGGCGCGAAAACTGTCGCCCGGGCGGGACTCGGGCAAGAAAAAACACCCGGACGAAGGGGGATCGACCGGCCGGGTCGGCAACGTGGCGCGGCACCCGCGGCGTCCGTAGCTTGGCCGCGTCGCGGCCGGCCCGCGGCGGGAAGATCCCGCGCACGCAACGGGCGGTTCGGAGGACGGGAGGGAGGCTCTGTCGGTGCACCTCGAGGCGTACTGCGCGGTCCTCGCGGGCGGGATCGGCCGCCGGTTCTGGCCCGCTTCGACCCCGGCCCGTCCCAAGCAACTCCTGCCCCTCGCGGGCCCCGACCCCCTCATCGACGATACGCTGGCCCGTGCCGTCTCGCTGGTGGGCGCCCCGCGCGTCCGGGTCGTCGCGGCGGAACGCCTGGTGGAACTCATGCGCCCGAGCCTGGATGCGGCGGGTGTCGACGCGCTCGTCGAACCGAAGGCGCGCGGAACGGGGCCGGCCCTCGTCTGGGCAGCCTCCGAGATCGAGCGGGCTCAACCGGGAGCCCTGATGATCTCCATGCACGCTGACCACCGCATCGAGCCCGTGGAGGCGCTCAAGGAGACGCTGCAGCCGGCGCTCCAGGCGGCCCGGGAGGGATACCTGTGCTGCGTCGGCGTGCGGCCGGACCGCGCCGAGACCGGATTCGGATACCTGGAGACCGGGCGGGAGACGACGTCCGGCGCGCGGGAGGTGCGGCGCTTCGTGGAGAAGCCGGGTCCCGCCAGGGCCCGGGAATACCTGAAGTCGGGGCGCTTCCTCTGGAACTCCGGCATCTTCGCGTGGCGGGCCGCCGATCTGGTCGAGGCCGCCCGACGCTGCGCGCGCGAACTCGCGGGAGCGTGGCCGGCCTTCGAGCGCGGCGATGCGGAGGGCTTCTTCGCGCGTGCCGATCCGGTCGCGATCGATGTCTGCGTGATGGAGCGGGCCGAGCGCGTGGCCGCCGTCGAGGCCCGATTCGCCTGGGACGATCTCGGCGTGTGGAGCGCGCTTCTGCGCTCCCGGCCGGTGGACGAGGCCGGGAACGCCTCCGTCGGCTCCACCCGTCTCCTCGACGCGAGGGACAACGTCGTGTGGACGGAGTCCCGCCGGGCCACGGTCATCGGGGTCTCGGACCTCGTCATCGTGGAGGCGAACGGCGAACTCCTCGTGATGCCGCGCGAAAAGGCCGCGGAACTCGACGCTCGTCTGCGAGAGATCGACACGGACCCCTCCTCTTCCGAACCGCCGCGTTGACGACGCTGGTCATGTTCGACGACGAGCGGGCGGACGGATGGGCTCCCTTCGCGCTCACCCGGCCGTGCGGCGAACTCGTCTTCGGCCGCTGGACGTTGCGCGAACGGCTGGAACGGGTGGCGCGGACGCGCGTGGCCGGCCACGTGACGCGCCCCTGGCTGCGCCGGTACGCGGAGCCCGGAGCGCCGCGCTGCCTGGACGCGGGCGGGCTGTCGACGCCCTGCACCGTATGGAATGCCCGGGCGGTGCCGTCACTCGAAGCGGCGTGGAGCGACGCGCCCGCCAACGTCTGGGTCGCCGGCGAGTTGGCGGGCGTCCGCCTGGGAGCCGGCACGGAGCCGCCGCGCGCGGACTGGTTCGCCGCTCCGCGGCCCCGCTCCGGGCTGCCGGACCGCGAGGTGCCCGGCGCCTGGCTTCGATACCCGTGGGACCTCGTGTCCGCGGGACCCGACCGGCTGGCCGCCGACCTGGCGGCCGGCCCGGGCACGGAGACGCCGGAACTACCGAGCGGCTGCTGGCGCCTCGGCGATGCCCCGATTCGCCTCGGCGAGGGGACGCGCGTCGAACCCGGCGTGCTGTTCGATGCGCGCGAGGGCCCGATCGAACTCGGTCCCGGAGTCGAGGTCCGCGCCGGCACCCGCCTCGGCGGGCCGCTCTACGCCGGACCCGGCTCGCATCTCCTGGGCGGCCACATCTCGCGCTTTGCGGGGGGGGCCTGCTCCCGCGTGCGGGGCGAGATCGACCAGGTCACGACGCTGGGCCATTCGAACAAGGCGCACGACGGGTTTCTCGGACATGCGTACCTCGGCTGCTGGGTCAACCTCGGCGCGGCCACGGTGAACAGCGATCTCAAGCACACCTACGGCACAATCCGGGTAGGGCCGCCGGGCGCGCGGCGGGACACCGGACTCCTGAAGTTCGGCTGCCTGCTCGGAGATCACGTGAAGACGGGCGTCGGCACTCGACTCGAGACCGGCACGGTCGTCGGCGCCGGCTCGAGCCTGTTCGGAGCCGAGACGCCGCCGCGATGGGTGCAACCTTTCTCGTGGGGAGGGGGCCGGAGCCGGGAGCCGCACCGTCGCGGCGATTTCCTCTCCACCGCCGTCCGGGTCGTCGAGCGCCGGGGACTGGAAGGGACCCGGGAACTGCGGGACTGGCTGGGCGACGTCTGGGACGAGGCCCGCTGCTCGTGAGCCTGACCGTCGCATCGCTGGGCTCGGGGAGCCGCGGAAACGCTTTCCTCGTGGAGAGCGACCGCGCCCGCGTGCTCGTCGACGCGGGGTTCTCCGGGGTTCAGCTTGCCCGCCGACTCGCCGAACTCGATGTGGAGCCGGAAGCCGTCGACCTCGTCGTCGTCACGCACGAGCACCGTGATCACGCCGCGGGCGCCGGCATCGGGGCACGCCGCTGGGGCTGGCGGCTCGCGATGAACGCGCCTACCCGCCGGGCCTGCGCTCCCCTCCTGCGCGGACAGGAGCGATGCGAGGACCTGCCGCGCACGGGACTCGAGGTCGGCGACCTCGCGATCGAGGCCGCGCCGACCGCGCACGACGCCGCGAAACCCGTCGCCGTCACGGTTCTGCACCGGCCCACGGGCCTGCGGGTGGGGATTGCGACGGACCTCGGGAGACCGACGACGCCCGTCCGCGTGGCGCTCCGGGAGTGCGCCTTTCTCGTCATGGAAGCGAACCACGACGAACACCGTCTGCGCGCGGCTTCCTATCCCTGGCGGGTCAAGCAGCGGATCGGAGGCAGTCGCGGGCATCTCTCCAACCGCCACGCGGCCGACTTCGCGCGCGAACTCGCGCACCCCGGGCTGGGCGGGATCCTGCTCGTCCACCTGAGCCAGGAGTGCAACGACCGGGAGCTCGCTCTGGAGAGAGTCGCGGAAGGCCTCGCGCCGGCGGCATACGATGGGCTGCTGGAGGCCGCCGCGCAGGAGGAACCGAGCCCCCGCTACGACGTGGTCGCGCTCGCGAGGGCTCGGGCCGGCGCCGAACAACTCTCCCTCTCCATCTGACCTCGGCCCGGCGTGCGGTCCACGCCGTCCCCCGGGCCGCAGCCTACCGGAGAATCACTCTCAGCACGTCGTTTCCCACGGCCCACACCATGAGGGCCAGAACGAAGACCATCCCCACCGTAGTGAACCGCATGCGGGCCTGGACGCTGAGCGCCCGGCCGCGGACCGCCTCGATCCCCAGGAAGAGGAGGTGTCCCCCGTCGAGGACGGGAATCGGCAGCAGGTTGAAGACGGCGAGATTGATGCTGATGATCGCCATGAAACTCAGGAGTTCCCAGAATCCCGCGCGCGCCGCGCGTCCGGAGATCTCCCCGATCAGAATCGGTCCGCCGACTTCGCGCGCCGAACTTCGCCCGGTGACGAGGTCTCCGAGGAACTGAAGGATGGCGCCGCCCCAGTAGTTCGCGTTCGACCAGCCCCGCCCCAGCGCCGCGATGGGACCCGCTCGACCTCGATCCGCGCCGACGGAGATCCCGATGCGCCCGACCGTCCTCGATTCTCCCGTGAGGTCCGAGTACTGCTCGACGGCGTCGGGCGTCGCGACGAAGGTGAGCTGCTCGCCGCCCCGCTCCACGACGATGTCGACGGGTTCTCCGGCCCGGCGCTCGATCCGCATCGTGACCTGGGCGGGGTCGTGCACCGCTCCGCCATCCACGCGCAGAACCAGATCTTCGCTTTGAAGTCCCGCCTCCGCGGCGGGTGACCCGGGTTCGACCTCGGCGATCCGCGGCTCGAACACGCCACGCCCCATCGCGATCGCCGCGAAGGCGACAACCGCGAACATCCAGTTCATGATCACGCCGGCCGAGATGGCGAGGAAGCGGGCCCAGAGCGGCTTCCCGTCGAAGTCACCAGGCCCCGGACGCGCCTCGCTCCGCCCCGTGTCGTACGAGGCGCCCCCGCCGCCGCCCTCGAGGGTCGACGTCACTTCCTCGTCCGCCATCCCGGCCATCTTGACGTAACCGCCGAGCGGGATCCACGAGAGGACATACTCCGTTTCACCGAGCCGGAACCCCACCATCTTCGGGCCCAGGCCGATCGAAAACCGCGGTACGTCGATCCCGACGCTCTTCGCAGCGGCAAAATGCCCCAGCTCGTGCACGAAGATGAGCACGCCCAGGACGATGATGGTTACCAGAATCGTTACGATCACTCAGCGTCTCCCGACTTGGACTCCCCGTGTGGGTCGCGGGCGATGGCACGCGCCCGGGTGTCGACGCGCCGCGCATCCTCGATCGATTCGATGGCGCGCGACGAGAACCGTTCAAGTGTACGAAGCACGACATCGGCGAGTTCCCTGAAGCCGACGTCCCCGGAGAGGAACCTCTCGACCGCGACCTCGTTGGCCGCGTTGAAGGCCACCGGAAACTCGCCTCCCGCCTCCCCCGCCGCGACCCCCGCGCGAAAGAGGGGAAAATCCTCCTCCCGCACCGGTTCGAACTCCAGCGGGCCATCCCGGACGGGGTCGAACCCGGCCTCCCGCCGCGCGTCGTCCAGCCGGTCGGGGTAGCCGAGGGCCCATAGGATCGGAATCTCCATCGAGGGCCGGCCCAATTGCGCAAGCGAGGAGCCGTCCCTGAATTCGACGAGGGAATGGACGATGGATGTGGGGTGCACGACGACCTCGATACGCTCGTACGGGAGGTCGAACAGCGCGTGCGCCTCGATGACCTCGAGCGCCTTGTTCGCCAGCGTGGCGGAGTCGATCGTGATCTTGGCTCCCATCGACCACGTGGGATGACGCAGGGCATCGGCCGGCGTCACGGTGGCGAGCCGCCGCGCCGGCCACTCGCGGAAGGGACCGCCCGAAGCCGTGAGGGTGACCCGCGCGACCTCCGACACCGGACGCCCGGCCAGACACTGGTGGACCGCGGAGTGCTCGCTGTCCACGGGCAGGAGCTCGCCGCCTCCGCGCCGCAGCGCCCGCATCACGAGCTCTCCGCCCGCCACGAGCGACTCCTTGTTGGCGAGCGCCAGCCGCTTCCCCGCTCCGATCGCCGCCAGAGTCGCGTCGAGCCCGGCAAACCCGACGATCGCGTTGAGGACGATGTCGATCCCGGGCGATCGGGCGGCCTCCGCGAGCGCATCGGCGCCGAACCGCCACTCTCCGGACCATTGCGGCGCAAAGTCGTCCGGGGGAGGAGTCCCGAGCACGACGAAATCGGGATCCCGGTCGAGCGCGAGCGCATCGAGGGCCTCCCAACTGCGGTTCGCCGTCAGCACGGCGGCGCGGAACCGGGCCGGATGGCGGCGGATCACTTCGAGCGTGCCCGCGCCGACGGATCCCGTGGCGCCGAGGACGGCGACGTGCTTCACGCGAAGAGGGAGAGGAAAAGGAACGCGGCCGGGATCGCCCACAGGATGGAATCGAGCCGGTCCAGCATCCCTCCGTGCCCCGGGAGCAGGCCCGATGAGTCCTTCACGCCGCATTCTCGCTTGAGGGCGGACTCCGCGAGATCCCCGACGATCGCCAACCCCGTCACGACGAGTCCGAAGGCCAGCGTGGGCGCCGGGTCCAGCGTCCAGGTCTCCGGAAGGAGGAAGCGCGGGTAGAGGACGGCGACGGCGAGGCCCGCCAGCAGCGCACACACGGCTCCGGCCACCGTCTTGTTGGGGCTCAGGCGCGGCGCGAGCGGCCGTTTCCCGAAGGCTCGGCCGCCGAGGTACGCCGCGGTGTCGGCAAGCCACGTGATGACGACCGGGAGGAAGAAGAGGAGCGTACCGGCCATCCGGGCGGCGCTCGCATCGGCGCCGGCCGACAGCAGAAGGCCGCCTTCGCGCAGGGGGAGCCCCAACGCGAGGAGTCCCCCGACGTAGAAGACGCCGAACGCCGAGCAGGCGGCGGACCGGATCGGCCGCTCCGAGAGATCCGCTGTCGTGAGCGCGAGCACGGGGAACAGGAGCATCAGGCCCACCGCATAGAATCCACCGCTCTCGAGACCGCCCGCGAAGACGGCGAACGGGAAGAGAAACGCGGCCACCGCTCCCGTCAAGCCGAGGACCCGCGTCCCGGTACCGCGCATCATCGCGGCGTATTCCCGGTACCCGAGCGCGGCCGCCGCGCCCAGGCCGGTGACGAAAACCACCCCGCCGGCATAGGTCACCAGCGCGCAGAGGGGGACTCCGACGCCTGCGACCGCGAGCCTCTTGCGGAGGTCGGGACTCATGCCGAACCCGGTCGCCTCACGTCTTCACCAGCCCGAATCTCCGCTCCCGGCGCCGGTAGTCGACGAGCGCGCCGAAGAGATGCTCCCGGGTGAAATCGGGCCAAAGGACGTCGGTCACGAAGAGTTCCGCGTACGCGAGCTGCCAGAGGAGAAAGTTGGAGATGCGCTGTTCCCCCGAGGTCCGGATCAGAAGGTCCGGGTCCGGCCAGTCCCGCGTCAGGAGTTCGGCCGCGAAGCGCTCGGCGTCGATCTCCTCCGGGGCCAACTCGCCCTCCACGCAACGCTGTGCGAGCGTTCGCGCCACACCCGCGAGTTCCGCCCGCGATCCGTAGCTGATCGCGAGGTGCACTTCCAGTGCCGTTCCGCCCTCCGTCGACCCCTCGAGTTCGGAGATCGCCCGGCGGGCCTCGTCGGGAAGCCGCGGCCGGTCGCCGAACACGGTGACGCGGATGCCGTGCCTGACCAGAGCTTCGCGCTGGCTCCTCACATACTCCTGGAGGAGCGTCATCAGCGCTTCCACCTCCGTGGAGGGGCGAAACCAGTTTTCGTCCGAGAAGGCGTACAGGGTAAGGTGGGCCACGCCGGCCTCCACCGACCCTTCGATGATCTCGCGCACCGCCGTCATGCCCGCGCGGTGCCCCTCCCATCTCGGCAGGCCGCGCTGTCTCGCCCAGCGGCCGTTTCCGTCCATGATGACGGCTACATGGGTGGGTACTTCCCCCTGCCGCACGGTTTCCAGTGCCGCCGTCATGCCGCTCTTCTCCCCGCTCATGCGGCCCAAGCTCGCTCCGCACGGGCGGGGGTGTCAAAACAGGCGGCGATCAGTCGATCTCCGGCGCGCCCCGCGCGACGCGCCGCATGCGGGGCGCCCCTCCGAGAAAGGAGTAGGCCTCGTATCCCGCGCGCTGCATGACCTCGGCCAGGTAGGCCGTTCGCACGCCCTCCGCACAGCAGAGTACGTAGGTCGCGTCGCGATCGAGTTCGCCGAAATCCCGCTCGAGTTGCGGGAGGTCGCGGCGCGTCGCCCCCGGCCAGTGCCAGGCCTCGAAGGCGTCGCGGACGCGGGTGTCGAGGATGACCGCTCCGTCGGGCACCTCGGCCACGTACAGAGACGCTCCGACCATCGACTCCGGACGGAGGGCGCGCACCTCGTGCACGGTCGCGCCGGCGACCGCCTCGCCCAGTTCCTCGAGGCCGACGGCCGTCTCCTGCGCTTCGGCGGCCTCCGGCGACGACGCGGTGACCGGCCGCTGCGGCACGAGGTCGCAGTACTCGCGCACTCGGGCGGACAGGTCGTACGTGCCGATCTCCCGCGCCCGGTCGAGAATCTCCTCCTTGTGGAATCCGAGCAGGGGCCGGAGCACCGGGAGCGAGGAGGCATTCTCGATCGCGCGGAGGTTGCGGAGCGTCTGCGAGGAGACCTGCCCGACCGACTCGCCCGTGACGATCGCGTCGGCGCCGATGCGTCCCCCGATCTCCGCGGCGGCCCGATACATCATTCGCTTGAGAACGACCTGCAGGTATGCGGGCTTGGCGCGGGCCCGCATGGCCTCGACCACCGGGCTGAACTCGAGGACGTGCAGCCGGGGCCGCGTACCGTAGCTCCAGTGATCCGCGAGCACCTTCGTCACCTCCACCACCATCCGTTCGTACGCGCTCCCGCCGAGGTTGCAGAAGACGTAGTCGAGGCGAATACCCCTCCGCAGCGCCATCCAGGCGGCCACGGCCGAATCGAAGCCGCCGGAGATGAGGGCGAGCGCATGTCCCTGGACTCCGAGCGGCAGGCCGGACGGTCCGCGGACTCTGTCCTCGTGAAAGAACACCCGGTCATCGCGGACCTCGACGAACACGGTGATGTCGGGATCCCCGAGGTCGACGGTGGCGCCGGGGTTGAGAGCCGCGCCGAGACGCTGCTGGATATCCGAGGAGGAAAAGCCGTGTGAACCGGAGCGGCGCGCGCGCACGGCATAGCTCCGGCCCCGCACGGATTCGGCGAAGAGAGCCGTGCCGGTGGCGACGATCGCGTCGAGATCCGCCTCGCACTCGCCGGCCAGCAGGGAACAACTGGACACGCCGAAGGTGCGCAGCAGGGGATCGAGAAAGGCCGGGTCCGGACCTTCGATATGGAAGCGGCTCCAGCCGGGCTCGAGGACGGCGTTGATCCCTTCGGCCTCGAACGCGTCACGCAGGTTGGCCGCGAGCCGGTTCTGGAAGCGCGACCGCGTCCGGCGCGCCTTGGTCGAGAGCTCGCCGGAGAATCGTACGAGGGCCCGAACGGGCCCCGCTCCGAGTTCGTGTTGCACGGCCATAACGAGTGGCAGGGGGGGGATTTGAACCCCCGACCCAGGGCTTATGAGTCCCTTGCTCTACCAGGCTGAGCTACCCTGCCGGACCGGCAGCCCGCGGCAAAAGCCCCGCTGCGTTCGAGCGGTGCCGACGCGGGGTTTGCCACGGGCTGCCAGTGGGTCCGCTATCCTACACGTCGTGGCGCGCGGGGCAAGCCGCCGGCGCCGGGCGCGCCCCGAGTCGCGGGTCCCGTCACGTGTCAAGGCACGTCGACCCGAGGGGGCGTCGCGGAGGCGGGGGGCTCCCGGTCTCCCAGGTCGACGAACCGCACCAGGATCTCCCGGGGCCGGACGAACCCGTAGCGCTCGCGGGCGACGCGCTCGATCGCCCAGGAGTTCGACACGAGACTGTCGGCCCAGGCGCGGGTCGACGCGAGTTCACCGTTGCGGGCCGTCATCTCCGCTCTCCTCGATTCGATTTCCCCCTCGAGTCGGGCCAGATCGGCTCTCGAGTATTCTCCTCCCGCCATCCAGTAGTAGCCCGCTCCGATGAGGGCGATGAAGGTGATGGCCCGCGTGAGCCGCCGGTTCGCCGCCTCCGCCATCACCGGCCTCCGTACACGGCGGACCCCGGATAGGTCGCCCTCGAGCCGAGCTGTTCCTCGATTCGCAGCAGCTGGTTGTACTTCGCGACGCGTTCCGACCGGCAGGCGCTTCCCGTCTTGATCTGTCCGGCGTTCGTCGCAACCGCGAGGTCTGCGATGAACGTGTCGGCGGTCTCGCCCGAACGGTGCGAAATGACGATGCCGAAGCTCGCCTCGGCGGCCAGCCAGATCGCATCCAGCGTCTCGCTCACGGTCCCGATCTGATTGAGCTTGATGAGAATCGCGTTCCCGGTCCCGGCCTCGATGCCGCGCGCCAGACGATCGACGCTGGTCACGAAGAGGTCGTCCCCGACGAGCTGAACGCGATCTCCGACCCGGGAGGTGAGGGTCGCCCAGCCCTCCCAGTCGTCTTCGTGGAGCCCGTCCTCGATCGAGACGATGGGATACGCATCCAGCCAGTCCTCATAGAGCGACACGAGGGCCCGCGCGTCGAGTTTTCCGGCTTCACCGGCGCTCTCGAGCCGGTACACTCCGGCCTTCGCGTCGTAGAACTCCGATGCGGCGCAGTCGAGAGAGAGGGCGACCTCGGCGCCGGGCTCGTAGCCCGCGTCGACGATCGCGGCCATGATGAGGTCCAGCGCCTCGCGGTTCGAAGACAGGTCCGGAGCCGCCCCGCCCTCGTCGCCCACCGCGGTCGCATACCCTGCGTCCGACAGTCGGCGGTTCAGCGCGTGGAACACCTCCACGCCAACCCGGAGACCGTCGGAGAAACTCTTCGCGCCGAGCGGCAGAATCATGAACTCCTGTATGTCGACCGTGTTGTTCGCGTGCACGCCGCCATTGAGGATGTTCAGCATCGGAACCGGAAGGACGTGCGGATCACCGGTGCCGAGGTGCCGGAACAGGGGCGTCCCCGCCGAGGCCGAGGCCGCGCGCGCCGTCGCCATGGAGACGGCAAGGATGGCATTCGCCCCGAGGCGGCTCTTGTTCGGCGTGCCGTCGAGCGCGATGAGCGCGGAGTCGAGCCCGCGCTGGTCCGAGGCGTCGCGTCCCTGCACGGCCGACGCGATCTCCCCGCTGACGTGCGCGACCGCACGTCGCACGCCCTTGCCGCCGTAGCGCGCGGGGTCACGGTCGCGCAGCTCGACCGATTCGTGCTCTCCCGTCGATGCGCCGCTGGGCACGGCGGCGCGGCCGAACGCGCCGTCCTCGAGATGCACGTCGGCCTCGACCGTGGGGTTGCCCCGCGAATCGACGATCTCGCGGCCCACGACCCGGACGATGGCCGTCACGGCACGCTTCGGCTTCTGTGATGTCTGGGGCGGTTCATGCAGGCGAGTCCCCTCCCCCCGGCGATCCGGACGATCGCGTTTTCCTCCACCCGTGCCGGAAGATAGGGTCCCGCGGCCCCGGAACAAGTCGCGCGCGGACCCGCCGCAGGCTATCCGGACGCGCCGCCGTCCGATCCTCCCTCCGGGAGCATCGCCTCGATGGCGGCGCGGGTCTTGCGCATCAACGTCTTCCGGTCGGCCGGTTCCGCTCCTTCCATCTGAATCGCCGGCCCCAGCCGCACGGTCATGGAACCGGGCCTGACCCGCTTCGCGCCGGGCGGATAGATGCGCTGGCCGCCATCGAGCGCCGCGGGAACCAGGGGCGCGGGCGTCGCCAGGGCGAGGGCAAAGGACCCTCGCCGGAAACGCCCCAGTTGGCCATCGCGCGACCGGGTTCCCTCCGGAAACAGCACGAGGGTCAGCTTCTCGGCCTGCATGCGGCCGCCTGCCTCCCGAAGCGTTTCCTTCGCGCTGCGGGCCCGGTCACGGTCGATGAGCACGTGCCCCGCCGAACGCATCCCCACCGAGAGCATCGGAATGTTCGCCAACTCCTGCTTCGCGATGAAGCGTACGGACGCGGGGAGACCCGCGATGAGCGCCCAGATGTCGAAGTACGACTGGTGGTTCGCGACGATGATCTGGGTCCCCGAAGGATGGAGATGCTCGAGGCCGTGCACCGTGACGCGCACGCCTGCGCCCGCAAGCGCGGAGCGAGCCCAGCCGCGATTCGCACGATCCATCCAGGCCCGCCCCCCCCCGGCGAGGGCGACGACCGCCGCCATGGCCCCGAAGAAGATCGTTGCAAGCGCGAGGGTGACGTAGAAGATGGCGGTCCTGATCAAGACCGAGCCTCGAAGTGATCGAACCCCGCGGGAAGCGCCGGATTCAACCGCCCGCTCACGGTCAGCCCTTTCCCTTCGCGCGCCCTCCCGACCCGTGTGAGCGGGAGATCGAACGCGACGGCGAAGGCCCCCTCCGTCCCCTGCATGGCTCCGGCCGGAACGGCAAGGAGCAGTTCGTAGTCCTCGCCGCCGGCAAGGATGAGGTGTTCCGCGGCCGGCGCCTGACGGAATCCGTCGAGGGCGGGGGCGGCCGGCAGGCGATCCGCCTCGATCTCCAGAGCGACTCCGGACGCCGCCGCGAGGTTGCGCGCATCCCGCATCGCGCCGTCCGACAGATCGATCGCCGCGTGGATCCGGACCCGGTCCCGGAGCCAGAGCGCTTCCTCGATCCTGGGACGCGGGCGGTCGAAGGCCCGGCGGGCCCGCAGGTCCGGCTCCAGCCCCCGCTCCAGATCGCGCAGGGCAGCGGCGGCCCCCCCGAGTTCGCCGGTCACCCACAACTCGTCACCCGGGCGCACCCCGCGCCGCGTCGTCGGTGCCGCCGCATAACCGAGGACGGTGACGTCGAGAAAGGCGGGGCCCGGCGACGCGACGAGGTCGCCGCCGAGAATCTCCGCGCCGACCCGCCCGGCGATCTCCCCCACGCCCCGTCCCAGGGCCGCGGCGATCTCGACGTCCAGCTCGGGGGGCAACGCCGCCGATACCACGAGGCCGACCGGGGTCGCGGCCATGGCCGCGAGATCACTCAGCGCCGACGCGGCCGCGCGGTACCCGATGGTTTCCCACGTCATCCATTCGCGGCGAAAGTGGATCCCCTCCACGCTGGCGTCGCAACTCACCACGACCTGCGTGTCATCCGGAGGACGAAACGCCGCGGCGTCATCCCCGACCGGCAACGTGATGGTGACCGCCGGGTCCCCGCGGGCGGCGTTCGCGCCCGCTCCGTCCAGGAAGGCCCGAATGCGCGCGGTCTCGGGCCCCTCCGCAAGCGCCGGACCGGTGACGTTCATCCGATCCGGTCCCCGGTCGCGGCCGCGGGCAGTGCGGGGAGGGCGAGGTTGACCCCCGGCCAGGCCCCGGTCCACAGTCTTCTCAGCGCCCGGCGCGCCTCCGGCAGCGCGTCCGGCACGTCGGCCGCGGATCGGCCGATCTCGTCCACGCCGCGCAGAACGGCCAGCGCCGTGAGCGTCAGGGCGGCGGACGCCGCGTCGGCGGGGTTCAGGCCGGACGCGAGGCAGGCGCCGCAGACTCCGGTCAGCACGTCGCCCATGCCGCCGCTCGCGAACGCCGGGCTCACAAGCGTGGTCGCCCGCAGTTCACCCCCCGGGCGCGCCACCCAGGTCGGTGCGCCCTTGAGCAGCACGGTGGCCCGCGTCGCGGCGGCCAGCCGCCGGGCCGCAGCCGGGGGATCCTCGCGTACCTTGCCGACGGATGTTCCGAGCAACCGGGCCATCTCGCCGGGATGCGGCGTCAGGAGGACGGGTCTGGGCGGAGCCGTCGGACCGAGCGGCGCCCCCGCCTCCGCCGCTTCCGCGGAAAGCACGTTCAGCGCGTCCGCGTCAACGACCAGCGGCACGGACCCGTCCTTCAGCACGCGTTGCATCAACTCCGTTCGCTCCGGCCCCGTTCCCAGGCCCGGTCCAACCGCGACCGCGCCCGCCCAGCTCAGTGCCGACTGCACCGCCTCGGCCGCGGACCAGTCCACGAATACGGCCTCGGGCACGCTGGTCTGCACGACCTTCCGGTTCTCCGGGGCACTCACGAGGCGCACGATGCCGACCCCCGCCCGGATCGCCGCACGGGCCGCCAGGACCACGGCGCCGGCCATGCCCGGTTCCCCGCCGACGATCGCGAGATAGCCCGCGTCGCCCTTGTGGCCGTCCGCGGGCCGCACCCCGAGCAGGCCGGCCACCCACGCCGCCGTCACCGCCCGCGTCGACGGCCGCGGCTCCGGCGGCGGAAAGCCGATCTCCACCGAAACCAGATCGCCGACGCGTTCGCGGGCCGGGAAACGCAGAAGGCCCATCTTCGGCCACCCGAAAGTGACGGTCAGGTCGGCCCGAATGGCGGCACCCGGCACGCGCCCCGTCGTGAAGTCCACGCCGCTGGGGCCATCGGCAGCGACCACGGCGGCCCGGGCGGCGTTCACGCGCTCGATGATCTCCGCCTGGGGCGGGCGGGGCGCCGTCGTCAGGCCCGTCCCGAGAATGCCATCGATGACGATGTCCGCCGCCGCAAGTTCCCGATCCATCGCTTCCGACGGCTCGAGATTCAGTTTCCAGCCCGCGAGGACATCCGGAGCCGGGGCGCCGCTCCCGCACTGGACGAACCCGACGGATCGCCCCCAGGCGGACAGGGTCCGTCCGGCCACGAGAGCATCGGCGCCGTTGTGGCCGCTTCCCGCAAGCACCGCGACACGGCCGGCCGGAAAACGTTCGTGCACATGCCGCGCCAGGACCCGTCCCGCGTTTTCGATCAGCGCGCGTTCGGGTATCGCCCCCGATTCGACGGCGACGCGATCAATCTCCGCCATCTCCGCCGCGGTAGGCAGCCACACCTCCCGTGCGGCACAGCGCCACCAGTCCGCTGACGAGAGGGCGGGAACCCGGTGGGCGGGGCGCCGCGCCGTATCGACGGAGTCTCCGCCGGGGAGGTTACTTGTAGGACTGCTGGACGTTGCGTCCGAAGCTGATCTCACCGTTGTCGATCCGGATGTTGAACCCGCAGTCGGGGTTCGAGCAGACCCATGCCTTGTACCGGATCGGAGCCCCGTCCCGTCCATAGTCCGAAAGCGGGAGCAGGACCCCCTTCGTACAACTCAAGCACTCCGTGAACGACCCCGAATCGGCCACGCGTTCACCCCTCCCCTTCCGGTTCCTCCCCTACGCGCTCCAGGGGTAGCTGTCCTCGAAAGCTTCGTCGAAGCTGAAGAGCCCCTCGAAGTCCTCTCGCGAATCGTCGGGTTGTTTGATCAGCACTCCACATTCAACCAGCGCGAAGACGATCTCGCCGATGTCCGTCGTGCCGTGCACACCCCAATGCTCCAGTACGGTCCTCGCCAGGGGGCCGAACCGCTCCAGCGCGAGTTCCCGGACCGCGTCGGCGACTTCGGCGCCGCTGATGTGACGAGGCAGTTCGAGACTGGACAGCCGGCGCTGGAGGGCGGAAAGCAGAAACAGGTATGCGGCTTCCGTATACCTCGGATTGCCCTTCCTGATGCCCGTCAGAACGCCCGCTGTGTCCACCTCTTATCACCTCGTCCCAGGCCCCTTTCCCGGCCGTCGTGCGCACTGCCCGCAAGGACATGAAAGGTAAAGTTAGGCGGGGAAAAAAGTTGGCGTCAAGCTGCGCTCTCGCCTCGGACGCCGTCATTCCCCGGATAGAGCGGGAAATCCGCGCACAGCGCCCGGACCTCCGAGTCCACCGCCGACAGGGTCGCATCATCGCCTTGCGAGCGCAGCGCGCGGTCCATGAGGTCGGCGATTCTCTCCATTTCGTTCTCGCCCATGGAGCGGGTCGACACCGCCGCCGTCCCGATCCTGATGCCGGACGCCACAAAGGGCGAACGGGTCTCGAACGGGACGGTGTTCTTGTTGACGGTGATGCCCGCCCTACCCAGAAGAGCCTCCGCATCCCTGCCGGTGAGATCCGTCGTCCGGAGATCCACGAGCAGGAGGTGCGTATCCGTCCCGCCGGCCACGAGGTCATAGCCGTGTTCGGCGAGCCGACGTCCCAGAGCGCGGGCATTGCGCACGACGAGATCCGAGTATTCTCCGAACTCCGGACGCAGAGCCTCCCCGAGCGCGACGGCCTTCGCGGCGATCACGTGCATCAGGGGACCGCCCTGAAGTCCGGGGAACACGGCCTTGTCGACCGCCTTCGCATGCTCCTCGCGGCAAAGGATGAGCCCTCCCCGCGGCCCCCGCAGCGTCTTGTGCGTCGTCGTCGTCACGACATCCGCGTGGGGCACCGGGGATGGATGGTGTCCCGTCGCCACGAGGCCGGCGATGTGCGCCATGTCCACGAGGACGCGGGCGCCGCATTCCTCGGCGATCTCCGCGAAACGCCCGAAATCGATCCGTCGCGGGTAGGCGCTGGCGCCCGCGATGATGACGGAAGGACGCCCTTCCAGCGCGGTCGCCCGGAGGGCGTCGTAATCGATCGTCCGATCCGAGGTTCGCACTCCATAGGGGACGACACGGTACCAGAGGCCCGAGAAGTTCACGTGCGAACCGTGCGTCAGGTGCCCCCCGTGCGAGAGATCCATCCCGAGGAGCGTCGCCCCGGGTTCGGTGAGCGCCTGAAGCGCGGCCATGTTCGCGCCGGAGCCGCTGTGCGTCTGGACATTGCCGTGGTCCGCCCCGAACAGCCGGTGCGCTCGCTCGCGGGCGAGGTTCTCGACCTCGTCCACGAACTCGCAGCCGCCGTAGTAGCGGCGCCCGGGATAGCCTTCCGCGTACTTGTTCGTCATCACGCAGCCGGTCGCCTCGAGGACCCCCCGGGACACGAAGTTCTCACTCGCGATCAGCTCGAGGCCCGTGCGCTGTCTCTCGAGCTCCCGGTCGATCGAGGCCGCCACCGCGGGATCCGCCTCGCGGAGCGGACGCGGGTCCAGGGTGCCGATGGCTGCAGGTTCCGCCGTCGCACTCACACGTATCCCCTCTCTCTGTAGAGTTGCCGCACGATCAGGCTGCGGTGCATCTCGTTGGCTCCCTCGTAGATCTCGGTGACCTTCGCGTCCCGGAACAGACGTTCCACGGGATATTCCCGCGAGTATCCATAGCCCCCGAACACCTGAACGGCCTCGCGGGTGTTGGTCATGGCCGTCTCGCTGGCGAACAACTTGGCCACGCTGGAGAGGCGGCGCGCCCTCGGGTCTCCCAATGTGTGCGCGGCGGCCGCCCGCTCGAGCAGCCCCCGAGCGGCCTCGAGCCGCGTCACCATGTCTCCGAGCTTGAATTCCATCCCCTGAAACTCCCGCAGCGAGCGACCGAACTGGCGTCGCGTCTCGGCGTATTCGAACGCCGCATCCACCGCGGCCGAGGCGATGCCGAGCGCCTGGGCGGCGATCCCGAGCCGGCCGGCCTCGAGGCCTTCGAGCGCGTAGCTGAAGCCCCGGTTTACCTCTCCTATCATAAGTGCTTGCGGCAAAAAGACGTCCTTCAGAGACAAAGCGACCGTCTCCGAACCTCGCTGTCCCATCTTTCTTTCCTTCCTGCCGACCGACACCCCGTCCGTCCCGGCCGGCAGGAGAAAGGCGCTGATGCCGCGCGGTCCACGCCGGTCATCCGCCGTATCCGTCCTCGCGAAAGTCAGCACGACGTCCGCGGACGCGCCGTTCGTCACCCACATCTTCTCGCCGTTGAGAATCCAGCCGCCGTCCGCGGGTGTGGCCTGAGTCCGAAGCGCCGCGGCATCCGTACCGGCGCCGGCTTCGGATAGAGAGAACGCTCCGAGCACCCGGCCACTGGCCATCCTCGGGAGCCACTCGTCCCGCTGTGCGTCGCTTCCCCGGCGGAGGAGAATCGCAGCGGTGAGCGAGTTGTGGATGCTGACGGAGACGGCGACCCCGGCATCGCCCCACGCGAGTTCCTCCAGCACGTAGAGGTACGTGACGAGATCGAGCCCGAGACCGTCGTACCGCTCGGGCACCCGCATGGCGAGGAAGCCGAGCTCGCCCAATTCGCGGTGGATCGCGTCATCGAAGCGGTCCTCGTTCGAATCCCGGGCTTCCGCCGTGGGCTGCAACCGCTCTTCGGCGAACTGGCGGGCGAGCGTGAGAATCTGTTCCGCCTCGGAGGAGAGGTCGAGGGCAGACCAGGAGCGGCGGCCGGTCATCATGCCGCGGTGTAGTCGTAGAAGCCGCGGCCGGTCTTCCGGCCCAGCCTGCCGGCGGCGACGTACTTCGCGAGCAGCGGACAGGGGCGGTACTTGGAGTCGCCGAGTTCCGCGTGCAGGACGCGCATGATGGCGAGACACGTGTCCAGTCCGATGAGGTCGGCGAGCGCGAGCGGCCCCATGGGGTGGTTCATGCCGAGCTTCATCACGGTGTCCACGGCCTCGGCCTCCGCCACTCCCTCCATGAGGCAATACACCGCTTCGTTGATCATCGGCATCAGGATCCGGTTGGCGACGAAGCCGGGATAGTCGTTCGCCAGGACCGCCGTCTTCGAGAGCCGCGCGCAGAGGCCGAGGGTAAGGTCGGCCGTTTCGTCGGAGGTCTCGAGCCCCCGAATGACCTCGACGAGACGCATGACGGGCACGGGGTTCATGAAGTGCATCCCGATCACGCGCTCCGGGCCGGCCGCGTGCGAGGCGATGAGGGTGATCGAGATCGAACTCGTGTTCGACGCAAGGAGCGCTTCCGGCCGCGCGACGGCGGACAACTCCTCGAAGAGCCTGAACTTGAGCGTCGGATCCTCGCTGGCGGCCTCGACGACGACGTCCGCGTCCTCGAGCGCCGCCAGCGACCGCTCCGCCGTGATCCGGTCGAGCGCCGCTTCGGCCTCTTCCGTGGAGATCCGTTCCCGCCGGGCCTGGCGCGCGAGGTTTCGCTCGATGGCAGCCCGGGCCCGGCCGACCGCTTCCGGCGCCACGTCCACGAGGCGGACCTCGATGCCCGCGAGCGCGAAGACGTGAGCGATGCCGCTTCCCATCGTACCCGCGCCGACGACGCCGACCCGCGACACTTCACCCGCTCGCATCGGGACTCCCATGGTCATCGCCGGGGCTTCCCGTCGTCGACGACCGGGAACCGGACCGGCTTCGCGGCCCCGCGACCCGCCACAGCCACGCGGTCCCGAGTACGGTCACGAAGGTGACGACCAGGCCGCCCTCGGGCCCGAAGCTCCCCCCTGTCCACAGCGGCGGTCCGGAGACGACAGCTTCGATACGGCCGGAAACCGGCACATCGAGTCCGCTTACGGGCAGACCGCTCACGGCCATGGCCAGGTTCCACCCGAAGTGCACTCCGGTAACGAACCACAGGCTGCCCGAACGCCAATAAGCGACGCCGAGCAGGACGCCGGCCAGGGCGAGGTTGACCAGGGCGAGTGGGCTGATCCCCGGGTTGCCACCGTGCATGAGACCAAAGGCCGCGGAGGTCGCGACCACGGCGGGCACGGGCCCGAACCGGAGGTGGAGGACGCGAAAGGGGTATCCCCGGAACAGGAGTTCCTCCGTGAATGCGGCTCCCAGAAGCAGGAAAGTGACGACCCCTCCCGTGAGGAGGGGCGTGATCGCCGCCGTGGTCCATGAGACCCAGCCGGGTGTGACCAGCGCGAGGATCACGGCACCGATGATCGCGAATCCCGCCAGCATGCCGGTACCGAGTTCCTTCAGACCCGGAGGCCCGCGGTACAGTCCGAGCGCGGACAGGGGGCGCCCGTCGATCCGGACTGCAAGCACCCAGGTAGCCGCAAACGCCGCAACCAGGACGGGCATGACGGTCCACCAGTTGAGGGCCGCGGCCACGTCGGCATCCACGAGGTCGGCGATGACCGCGGTCGCGAGCCCGAACACGAGCCCGAAGGCGATGAAGAGACCGGCGAATGCCGCCAGCCTCCCGACCCAGGCCCAGCCTTCGGGCTTCACGTTCATCGCCGCTCCACGCTCAGCGCGACGGCGTTGCCCCCGCCAAGGCACAAGGTGGCCATCCCCTGCTCTACGTCACGGTCGCGCATCGCATGAAGGAGCGTCGTGAGGATCTTCGCGCCCGAAGCCCCGATCGGGTGGCCGAGGGCGATCGCCCCGCCGCGGACGTTCACGCGACCGAGATCCAGTCCCAGTTCGCGGGCGTCCGCGAGACACTGCACGGCGAACGCCTCGTTCATCTCCACGAGTCCGTAGTCGGAGACAACCGTCCCATCGAGCGTCATGAGCTTCCGCACGGCGGCGACGGGCGCGAAAAAGAGATCGCGGGGCGCCGTCGCACCCACGGAATAGGCCCGGATCCGCCCGAGGACCGGAAGGCCGTGCGCCGCGGCGTACGCTTCGGACGTGACGAGCGTGGCCGCGCCCCCATCGTTGAGGCCGGGCGCGTTTCCGGCCGTGACGCTCGGCTCGGTGACCTCCGGGGGAGCATCGCCCGCGAAGGCGGGCTTCAGCTTCGCGAGCGCCTCGAGGGACGTGCCGCGACGCGGAGGCTCGTCCACGTCGATCGTCACGGTCCCTCCGCGCGTCTCGACGTGGACGGGAACGACTTCCTCGGCGAAGTCCCCCCCATCGATCGCGTGGATCGCCTTCTCATGGCTGCCGAGCGCGAAGGCGTCCTGGTCCTCGCGGCTCACGCCCGCCTTGTGGGCCGTGTACTCGGCGTGGCCGCCCATGTGGCAGGTACCGAAGGCGCACCACAGGCCGTCGTGTACGAGGCCGTCGACGAGCGACCGGTCGCCGAACTTCACCCCCTCCCGGTGTCCCCGGAGGAGGTAGGGGGCGTTCGACATCGACTCCATCCCGCCGGCCACGACGACCCGGGCGTCGCCGGCCTTTATCGCCTGCGCCGCCAGCATGACGGCTTTCAGGCCGGAGCCGCAGACCTTGTTCACGGTCACCGCCGGCACGGTCACGGGCACCCCGCCCCGGATCGCCGCCTGACGGGCGGGCGCCTGCCCTACCCCCGCCTGCACGACGTTCCCCATGATCACGTCATCGATCTCCTCCGGATCGACCCCGGCCCGGTCGACCGCCGCTGAAATCGCGAGACCGCCGAGATCCGGGGCCGCGAGGGACGAGAGTCCGCCCATGAAGCGGCCCGTGGGGAGCCGCGCCGCGGAGACGATGACCGGGATTCTGTCGCTATCGCTCATGTTCCATCACTCTGCCGTCGTTCGTGTGGTTCATTCCGTTCGGAATGCCGATTCCGCCGCCCGCCGCGCTCGCGTCGCGGAACCGGCCCGAGAGCTTTTCGGAGCGCAGGCCACGTCGTCCAGCCCCGTCGCTCCGCGTCTTCGAGCATGCGGACGAGGATCCGGGCCGTCGCGACCGCGTCGCCCCGCGCGCGGTGCCGTTCGCGGATTTCGATCCCGTAGTAGTCGGCGACCGAGTCCAGGCCTCGACGCTCGAGTCCCGGCAGCAGTCGGCGCGCCATGTGAACCGTGCACAGGCGGGGTCCGCGCGGGAGGCCGGCCCCTGCCCGCCGCATTTCGGCGCGCACGAAACCCCAATCGTACGCCGCGTTATGTGCGACGAAAACCCGGCCGCGGAGGTGCTCCCGCACCGGATCGCAGATCTGGGAGAAACTCGGTGCTCCATGCGTCATCTCCGTGCGGATCCCGGTGAGGCGCGTGATCCACGGCGGAATCGCCACGCCCGCATCCACGAGCGTGGAATAGCATCCGCCGATGGCACCGCGGTCGACGTCCACGATCGCGATCTCCACCACCCGGCCGTTCCCCCCCGCGACACCGCCGTTCGTCTCGACGTCCACGACCGCGTATCGGAGGTCGCGCAGCCCTCTCGCCTCCCGCTTCCGCGTCCGCCGGCTTCGCCCGGCGAGTCGCCAGGCATCGCCGCCCTCCCCGTCGCGGGCCACCTCGGGGACCCCTTCGAGCAACTGGGAGACGAGCCGCCCGGCCATGGCCGGCGGACATCCAGGCATTCCGAGGACCTCTGAGGCGAGATCCACGGACGAGCGGGGACCGTCCTCGAGCCGGCGCAGCGCCTTGCGCACCAGCACCCCGTCGGGCGCGAAGTGCATGCCCGTCACGCGTCGCTCCCGGTACGCCGACCCGCCTCGGACATCAGGTAGCTCAAGCCTTCCAGTTCGAGCACGATGTCCACGGTCCGGATCGGCACCCCGTTCACCTCGGAGAGTTCGATCGGCGCGAAGTTGAGGATCGCGCCCACGCCCGCCCGCTCGAGTTCCGCCGCGATCTCGGCCGCCACCTCCGTGGGGGTCGCGACGACCCCGATCTCCGCCCCGCACTCCGCGATGACCGGCCGCAGCTCCGTCATGGGACGAATCCTGAGCCCGTGGGCCCGTGTCCCGATCTTCGCCTCGTCGACGTCGAAGGCCGCGACGACATCGAATCCGCGCGCCGCAAGCCCGCCATACCCGAGGAGAGCAGACCCGATCTTGCCGACACCCACCAGCGCGAGCCTCCAGCTGCGTGAAAGCCCGAGGATTCCCTCCAGCGCCCGTACGAGCCCTTCGACCGAGTACCCGCGTCCGCGTTTCCCGAACGAGCCGAAGTGGCTCAGATCCTTCCGGACCTGGGCCGACGTGGCCCCTGAAGGTTCGGCAAGCTGCGAACTGGACACGAACTCCACGCCGGCTCGCTCGAGGTCGCGCAACATGCGGAGATACAGGGAGAGGCGCCGAACCGTCGAATCGGAAATTCTGCCGCTCATGCCCGCCCTTGTGAAAGGTTTCACAAACCAAGATAGGGCCGGCTCCTTCTCAACTCAACGCGACGCGCCCCCTTCCCGTGCCGCCCGAAGCACCGTCGCCAGGCGCACGAAAGTCGCGGGGTCCAGCATCTCGGGCCGCGCCGCGGGATCGATCGAGAGTCGCGCCAGAATCGCTTCCGCATCTCCCGCGAAACTCAGCTCCGGGGCCGTCCGCAGCGTCTTCTGCAATTGTTTCCGGCGGCGGTTGAAGCACGCGCGCGTCAGTGTCCGGAGCGCCGCGCGGTCCACATCGGCGGCGTCCGGCCGCGGCGCCAGGCGAACCACCGCCGAATCGACCGCGGGGACCGGACGGAACGCCTGGCGGCCCACGCGGAAGGCAAGCGAGGCGTCCGCAATCGCCTGCACCCCGACGGAGAGCGCGCCGTACGCCTTGATGCCGGGCGGTGCGACGATGCGTTCCGCCACTTCTCGCTGCACCGTGAGCACGATCCGGCTGGCCGCCGGCTCGAGTTCGAGAAAGGCGAAGACGAGCGGCGACGTAATGTTGTAGGGGACGTTCGACACCACGCGCACCGCGTCGGCATCCCGCACGAACTCCGGGAGTCCGATGCGAAGTGCGTCGCCCTCCACGACATCCACGTCCGGCCGTTCCCCCCAGCGGGCGCGGAGGCCGCGAGCAAGATCGCGATCCTTTTCGACGAGGACGAGGCGGCGGCAGCGGCCGACGAGGTGCTGGCTGAGTTCTCCGTGCCCCGGGCCGACCTCGAGCACGACGTCCGCGGGCTGCGGGTCGAGTTCCCGCACGATCTTGCGCTGGATGTTGGGGTCGACCAGGAAGTTCTGGCCGAGCGCGCGCTTCGGCCGGGGGCGTTCGGCCCTCCCGGCAATCACAGGGCAGCCGCGACGGCCGTCCGGTCGTCCAGCCTCATCTCGTCATCGCTGTCCGCGAAGAGGGCCGCCACGAGGACCTCGGGGTCGAAGTCCCCGCGGTCGATGCGCCTCCGCACCCGAGCATCCGGCGTTTCGAGAGGGTCGCTGAGTTCGGCGAGGCCATCGGTGAACGCCAGCAGCGTCTCCCCGGCAGACGGCACCCGTGCCTGCCGGTACGACCGGACCGCAGCCACGCCGACCGGGGGATCCAGCGCGGTGAGACGGCGTGTCCCGTCGGATCCGAGCAGGTACGCATACGGGTGGCCCGCGTTCGCGTAGCGCAGTTCTCCGCGCTCGGGATCCATGACTCCGTAGAAGAGCGTCATGTACATCTCGGTCGCGTCGAGCGCAGCCCGGAGCTGCCCGTGCATGGCGTCCAGGACGGCCGCGGGCTCGGTCTCCAGGCCCGTCGCCAGGACCACGGCACTCAGCGTGCGCGCCATGATGAGTGCGGCGGAGGGACCGTGCGAACTCACATCGCCGAGCATGACCCCAAGACGGCCGCCTGCGAGCCGGACGAGGTAGTAGAAGTCGCCGCCCAGAGAGAGCGCCGGATCGCAGCGGGCCGCTATCCGTCCGAGATCGCGGAAATCCTCGGGCGGCGGCAGGAGTTTCAGTTGCAGATCGCGGGCGATCTCCAGTTCGGCCAGCACGCGCTCCCGGCGCAACCGTCGCGCGAGGAGCCGCTCCCGCGACTGTTCGCCCTCGGCCACGGCGCCGATCCAGCCCGCGAGCAGCGTCGCGGCGGCATCGCTGCCGCTCGCCGGATCGTGGACCAGCCGCAGCCGTCCCGCATCGCCCGGCGGCCGCGTCTCCCGAACCTCCCGCGGGCCGTTCGACTCCTCTTCGTTCTCCCAGCTGTCGAACAGCACCTGGGAACCGTCCTCGAACCGCCGGTCGAGACGAAATCGGAGACCGGTGACGTCGGCGAAGCGCCGGAGGAGAGGTTCGATCCTCACAAGGGGATCCGGCGCGCCCCGGAACGAGAGCGTCACCGTGTTGCCGGTCTCGTTGAACGTGACGCCATCGGCGAGCTGCCTCAGCAGGAAGAGGCCGCGCCCGCGGGGCCGCCCGATGCCTTCCGCCGAGACGGGGTCCGGCACGGCATCGGGATCGAATCCGCTCCCCTCGTCCGACACCTTCACGCGGAGGCCGTCCGCGTCCGCCTTCGCCGAAACCCGCACGACGGCGCCGGGACGGTCGCCGCTCCCGTAGAGGATCGCGTTGGCCACGGCCTCGCCGAGCGCGACCCGGAGTCGGAACGCCGTCTCGCCATCCAGATCGGCGAGGTGCCGACAGGCCACCACGACCCGCTCCACCACGGCGCGCTGGTAGCGCACGCTTGACGGAAACACGACGCGTATGTGCCCCGACTCATCGACGTCCAGGTTCAGATCGGGCGCTTCCGCGGGCGAGGTGTGTTTCTGCCATACGAGCCCGAGTTCGGCCGCATTGAGAGGATGGAAGAGGTAGTCGGTCCAGTCCTCGGCCAGCGCCGAACCCAGACGGTCGATCCATGCTCCATCGACGAGCGCCACGAGAGCCGACGCAGGACCGAAGCGCCGGTGCAGATACGGCATCGTCGCGCGCGGCTCGGCGATGTCCACCAGGACGAGATCCGTCGGGAGCACCGTCAGAGGGCGCCCGAAGAGCCCTCTCACTTCGGGCGGCGGATCGATCTCGGCCGCGGCGTCCGCGACGGCCTGGAGGATGTCCGGCCGGCTGGAGAGGACCAGGATGCGGGCCGGCTCGCCGTCCTTCATCCCGGAGCTGCGGCTCCGGTCAGGACCCGCCGAGCGCCGCCGCCCGGGAATCGGCGATCTCGAACAGCGAGTCCAGTCTGGTCAAGGCGAAGAGCCGCTGAAGATCCTCGTTCAGCCCCGCCAGCGTCAGGCGCCCCCCCGTGTCGCGGATGTGCTTTGAGAGACTGACGAGTACCCCCAGGCCGGAGGAGTCGATGTAGTCGGCCTCGGTGAAATCGATGACGAAGTCGGCGTCCCCGTCCGCCAGGCGCGCGAGCACGCGCTCCTTGAATTCGCCGCGGTTGTTGATCGTGAGCTGGCCGCCCACGGCGACGAGGGTAACGGCTCCCGCCGTTTCGATCGAAAACGTCATCCTTCGCTCCCGGGTGACATGAGGGCTGTGATGCAAGCGACATCCACGATATCGGAGGCGGACGCGCCGCGGGAGAGGTCGTTCAGTGGTCGCCGCAGCCCCTGGAGGACCGGCCCCAGAGCGCGTGCTCCGGCGAGTCGCTCGAGCAACTTGTACGCGATGTTCGCCGCGTCGAGTCCCGGGAAGACGAGCAGATTCGCGCGCCCGGCCACGGGAGAGCCGGGGGCCTTCAGCGACGCGACGTCCGGTACGAGCGCCGCATCGGCCTGCAGTTCACCGTCCGCCGCGATGTCCGGCCGGCGGCGGCGGAAGATGTCAAGCGCCTCCCGCACGTGCTCGACCGCCGGCCCCGCAGCCGAGCCGAGGGTGGAATACGAGAGAAACGCAACCACGGGCTCGTCTCCCGCCACGGCTCGGTGCGCGTCGCAGGCCGCCGAAGCACTCTCCGCCATCTGGGCCGGGGTCGGTGACGGCACGACCGCGGCGTCCGTAAGCGTGAGCACCCGCTCCCCGGGAGCGGGAAAGACCATGTGGAAGGCGGCCGAGACCGTCTCCACGCCGTCTGCCAGTCCGACGACCCGCAGGCCGGCCCGGACGACGTCCGCCGTCGCGTGCGCGGCCCCCGCCACGACCCCGTCCAGTTCCCCCGCCGCGAGGCGTTGCGCGGCGTTCGCGAGGCCGTCCGCGCCGGCGCGGATCTCGACGGGACGCACCCACCCTTCCTCCCGCAACCGGCGAATCGCCCGCGCGGTGCGGGGCTCGTCCGCCTCGGGAAAGCCGATGCGCCGCTCGAAGGCGGCGGCCCGCGTCCTCAGCCGGTCGACGAAGCCCGCTGGCGTCGGCTGCGACGTCACTCGCCGCGCCCGAACGCGCGGTCCATGCGGGCCTTCACGATCGGGCTCACGAAGTCCGTCACATCTCCGCCCAGACGTCCGACCTCGCGCACGAGCGAGGAACTCAGGAACGTGTGACGCGTGGAGGGCGCCATGAAGAGGACCTCGACTTCGGGCCAGAGCGAGCGGTTCATGAGCGCCATCTGAAACTCGTACTCGAAGTCGCTCACCGCCCGGAGCCCGCGGACGATGATCCGGGCCTCGCGGGAGCGTGCGAAATCCACGAGCAGGCCGGAGAACGACGTCGCCTCGACTCTCGGGTCGTCGGCGAACACCTCGCGGATCAGGTCGACGCGATCCCCGATCCCGAACAGGCCCGACTTTGCCTGCGTGGCCGTCTCCGCCACGGCGACGATCAGCCGGTCCACGATCCCCAGGCTCCGGCGTACGATGTCCTCGTGTCCGACCGTCAGCGGGTCGAAGGACCCCGGGTACACGGCGACGGCATTGTTCATCGAGTTCCCCGTCAGAGCGTTCGGGTTGAGGCGTCGGCCGGAGCCCGGAACCGGCTGACGCAGGTGTCACCGTATTCCCTCGTCCAGTCGGCCGCCGCCGCCCATTCGGCGTCCGGGCGGTGCTCGACCCACAACTGCGAGGCGAACGGACGGGCCCGGAAGCGCTCGACGAGCCGCGCGGCGGCGGCGGACGCGTACGGTGGATCCGCGAAGACCAGATCGAGGGGCGCGCCCGGACCCGCCGCATCGTTCGGTTCGTCGAGACCGTCGACCCAGGCGATCGCATCGTCCCGCACCACCCGGCATCGGTCCGCGAGATCGAGCATCGCGACATTGCGGCGCAGCAGCCCAACCGCCCGGCGATCCGACTCGACAAAATGGACGTGCGCCGCACCTCGCGACAGCGCTTCGATTCCCAGCGCTCCGGAACCGGCGTAGAGATCGGCGACCCGGGCGCCGCCGACATCCCCCGCGAGCGCGGAAAACCAGGCCTCCCGCACCCGCTCCGCCGTCGGACGGGTGCGCCGTCCACGGGGAGCCTGGATGAAGCGGCCGCCCAGCTCCCCCGCGATGATGCGAAGCCTCCGCGTCAGGCGAGAGACCCCGGGTAGAGGATGATCCCGCAACCCTCACAGACGGCGAGATGCCGCCGCGCCCGGATCTCGGTCTGTCGCTGCTTCGGTATCGCCGTGTAGCAGCGGCCGCATACCCCATCGACGGTGAGTTCGGCGAGCGCGGCCTGGCGCCCACCTCCGCCCGCCGTCCGGTACAGCTGCAGCGCCCGGCGGTCCAGCCGGCTCTCCTGCGTCTTCCGGCTCGCGCCGCAGTGCTGAAGATCCCCCTGGAGCGTCGCCCGCAGCCCTTCCACGGCGGCGCTCCGTTCCGCCAGCTGCGCGGTGGCCTCCCGCAGCTCCGCCTCCGCCGCCTTCAGCGCCCCGCTCGCGGTCTCCACATCCTGCATCGCGTCGAGCTGGTCGTCCTCCGCCGCACGCAGGTTGCGCCGGGCCGTGTCCGTTTCGCTCCGAACCGCGAGATGCTGCTGCATGTTCGCGACGGCGACGGAGCGCGCCTCCAGCCGCTTGAGCGTCGCTCTGCCGGCTTCCACGGCTCGATGGAACTGCCGCACGCGCCCTTCCGCCTCCTCCGCTTCCGCCCGGATCCGCGTGACCTGTGCCTCCAGCGTCTCGACCGTTTCCCGGAGTTCGGCCACCTCCCGGCCGAGACTCTCGAGTTCGCTTTCTATCTTCAGGATCTTGCGATCGATCTCCTGAAGGGTGAGCAACTCCTCGACGATATCTGTCGCTTGCATACTCTCCCCGGCTGTCATCCCTGCGTGGCCGTAGTCCGCCCCGCTTCGGCGGCCGGCATGAACGCCCCCGACTCGCCCGCGGCACGAAGTTCGCGCACGAGTTCCTGTTTCTCACCCAACAATCGACGTTGCTGCTCCGGCTCCGCAAGCTCGATCGCGCGGCCGATCTCCTCGATCCGTTCACGATGCCGCCGGTAGAGGAGGCGACGCGCCACGGCGTTGAAGACCCGGGCGGCATCCGGAAGCTCCCGGTCGGACTCTCGCAGCGTCTTCGCCAGTTCCCGGGCGGCGGCGGA
This sequence comes from Gemmatimonadota bacterium, assembly GCA_022820995.1. Lineage (GTDB taxonomy): Bacteria > Gemmatimonadota > Gemmatimonadetes > Palauibacterales > Palauibacteraceae > Palauibacter. The sequence goes on from JAJEEM010000022.1 coordinate 73,630, forward strand.
GGCGGACGTCCAGTCCGGAGAATCGATTCCCTCGTCGGACGCCGCCGACAGGATCTCGAACAGCTCGCGTCCCCGCGGGTCGGACATGTGATCGGGTCCGAGCCCGACGCGCACGGCCTGCCGCGTGAGCGTCGGGTCACGAACGAGCAGAAGAAGGAAATCGTGCTCCGTCCGCGAGGCCGGCGATGGTCCGGGACGGGTGGGTCCCGGTCCGGGGGCCGGGAAGCGGCGCCGAGGCCTGGAACTTTCGAGGCGCGCGATCTCGTCCACGAGCGTCTCGCGTCGTATCCCCAGTCCTTCCACCGCACGGTCCACGTAGATGTCGCGGAGCGCCGGGTCGGAGACCGCCCTCAGGGTACTGAGCAGGCCGTCGACCGCGCGGCGCCGTCCCTCGACCCGATCCAGGTATCCCTCGCGGCGAAGGATCTGGAGCTTGCGCTCGAGTGGATCCACGGCATCGTCCAGGAGCTGGCGGATGGCGGTCGGACCGTCCCGGCGGATGAGGGAATCGGGATCTTCGCCCGACGGGAGCGACACGACCATCGGGTGGACCCCGGCGGCCAACAGGATGTCCCCGGTCCTGAACGTCGCGCGCAGCCCGGCGAGATCGCTGTCGTAGAGCAGGTAGGCCCGTTTCGTGTATCGGCCGACACGGCGCGCCTGGTCCGCCGTGAAGGACGTCCCCAGCCCGGCGACCGCAAAGCCGAGGCCGGCCCGGTGCAGCGCGATCACGTCGGTAAACCCTTCCGCGATCGCGGCGTGCCCCTCGCGTCGCATGGCGTGCCGGGCCCGATTGAGTCCGTACAGCTCTTTCCCCTTGTGGAAAACGGGCGATTCGGGCGAGTTGATGTATTTCGGCGCATCGGAGGCGGCACCGAGGATGCGGCCACCGAAGCCGATCGGGCGGTCACGCAGATCGTGGATCGTGAACATGAGACGCCCGCGAAAACGGTCGTACGGCTCTTCCGCTCTCTCGCTCGTCGCAAGAAGCCCGAGTTCGAGCAGCGCACGTTCCTCGATCCCGTGCCGGGTCGCGGCGGAACGGAGCGCACGCCATTCGTCGTCCGCGTAGCCCAGCCCGAAGTCGAGCGCCTCCTCCAGCGAGAGTCCGCGCCCCTGGAGATAGTCGCGCGCGCCGGCGCCGGCCGGTTCCCGCAGCCGGTCCCGGAACCACTCGGCCGCGAAGGCGAGCACTCCGCGCAGCGGCGCGTGCGGATCCTCGCGTCGCTCCTCCCGGTCGGGAACCTCGATTCCGACTCTCGCGCCCACGTGGCGAACCGCCTCCGGGAACTCGAACCCGAGGTGCTTCATCATGAAACCGAAGACGTCCCCGCCCTCCCCGCAGACGAAGCACTTGAAGATCTGGCGCTGCGGGTCGACGGCGAAGTTCGGACCGTCTCCGCCGTGCAGCGGGCAGGGTCCGCGATAGCTCTTTCCGGATCTCCGAAGCTGGACGTGCTCTCCCACGATCTCGAGGATGTCCGCCCGCGCGCGGATGTCCTCCACGAGGCCGTCGCTCACCACGATCGCGGACCCGCGTGGCCCATCATCCGGCGCACCGCGCGCCACTCGCGCTCACTCGAATTCCACGACTGTGACGCCCGTGCCCCCTTCATTCGATTCGCCGGCCCTGAGGACGCGGATCCGGGGATCCCCGGCGAGCAGTTGCCCGACCCGCTCCCTCAGCGCGCCCGTTCCCTTTCCGTGAATAATTCTCAGCCACGGCAGATCGCCGACCACCGCCGCATCGACGGCCGGGTTGAGCGCCCCCTCGACCTCGTCGACGCGCAGGCCCCTCAGGTCGATCTCCGTGGCGGCGGTGAAATCCGGCCGGCGCTGCTCGGGGCCGGCGGCTGCGCGGGCCCCGGCAGGTCCGGACGGACGGGTCTCCGGTGCAGAATGGGGAGTCAGGTCCCGCAGCGGTACCGTCAGCCGCAGTTCACCGACTTCGATGACGCCGCGATCCTGCCGGATTTCGACGAGGCGCGCCGGCCGGTCGGACGCGTTCCATCGCACGGCGTCGCCGACTCGCACCGTTCGCCCCGCCGGTGGAGACGCGGACTCGCCCAGCGTACGAAGCGCGCGGGAGGACGCCCGCAACGCCTGCTCCACCTTCCCCCGCGCGGCCCGCTTCGCCTCCCGGCGGCGCGCTTCATCCCCCGTGGCGAAGTCGGACTCGAGGCGTGAGATCGCCGCCTCCACTCGCTCTCGCGCCTCGCGCAACACCGCCAGCCGCTCCGCCTCCCGGCTGCTAGCGGCGGCGCGCTCCGAATCGGCCAGAGCGGTCTCCCGGGACACGAGGTCGCGTTCGCGCTCGGCCGTCTCTCCGGCCCGGCGCTCCAGTCGGGTCCGAAGATCCTCGACCTCGGTCCGTTCGGTCTCGAGCCGGGCGATGAGCGTGTCCAGCGAGACGTGTTCCGGTCCGAGGCGGTCGCGCGCGTCGGCGAGCACGTCTTCGGGGACGCCCAGCCGCGCCGCGATCACGAGCGCGTAACTGCGGCCGGGCCGGTCCCTTACGAGGCGGTACGTGGGTTCGAGCCGTGTTCCATCGAATTCCAGCGAGGCGTTCACGGCGGCGGCTTTCTCGTCGCCCAGGCGCTTGAGGTCGCCGAGGTGCGTGGTCGCCACCGTGAGACGAGCCTGTCGAGCCAGCCGCCGCAGCGCTGCCGCGGCGAGCGCGCCCCCCTCGGCCGGGTCCGTGGCGCTGCCGATCTCGTCGAAGAGGACGATGTCCCGGTCTCCGGCCTCGTGCAGAATCCCGGCCAGGTTGCGCGCCTGCGCACCGAAGGTGGAAAGCGATGCCTCGATCGACTGTTCGTCCCCGATGACCGCGAAGAAGCGACGGAAAAAGGGGATCCGGCTCCCTTCGCCGAGCGGCGGCAGGATCCCGCTCTGCGAGAGCGCGGACAGGAGGCCGAGCGTCTTGAGAAACACCGTCTTCCCCCCCGCGTTCGGGCCCGAAACGAGGAGGACGCGCTCGCCCGCCGACAGATCGAGGTCGAACGGGACCGCTCCGCCGGCATCGAGGACGAGAAGAGGATGACGGGCGCCGCGGATGCGGATCCCCTCGGAGGCATCCTCGCTGAACGCCGGGGGCGCCGCGTCCATCTCCGCCGCGAAGAGCGCTCGGGCGCGAAGCGAGTCGAGTTCCACGAGGGCGGCGTACGAGACGGCGAGTTCGGACGCGCGGGCGCGCACGGCCGAGGAAAGGTCCCGCAGGATCCGGTCCACTTCGCGGGCCTCGCCGAGTTCCAGTTCGCGGATCTCGTTCATCGCCTCGATGGCGCGCGATGGCTCGACGAACAGGGTCCGGCGGCTGGCGGAGGCGTCGTGTACGAGACCGCCCGCGATCCCCTTCCCCTCGCGGCGTACCGGGATGCAGTAGCGGCCGTTGCGGACGGTGACCGAGGCGTCGGGCACGCGAACGCGGTCCGGGAGCGTGCGGGCGTAGCGCGTGAGCTCGTCGACGAGCCGGCCGCGCCTGGTCGCGAGCGCGCGGCGGATGCGCCGAAGTTCCGGGGAGGCCCCATCCGCGACCGCGCCCGTCGCATCGAAGGTGCGTGCAATCCGTTTCTCGATGGCCGCCTCTCCCCACAACCGGCTCACGTGCTCCGCCGCGAGGCCATCGGGATCGAGACGCGCGTCGAGTCGCCGCACAGCGCGCGCGACCGCCATGACCTGCCCGCATGCGAGCAGTTGAGGCGGCTCCAGCGCTGCATCCTCGATCGCGAGCCGCCGGAGGGCTCCGTCCAGCGGCGCGATCGCATCCAGCGCCCATCCGTCGCCGGTCTCGATGAGCTCCCGAAGTTCGTGCACCGCCGCGAGCGAGCGGACCGCGGAGGCCGCGTCCGCGAGCGGCCGGAGTCCGTGTATCGCGGCGCGGCCCGCTTCCGACACGGCGCGTTCGCCGATCGCCGCCAGCACACGGTCGAACTCGATGACTCGGAGCGCGTGATCCACGGCGGTTATCCCGGCGGCCAACCCATGCGGCGGGCGCCGAGCACATGGAAGTGCAGGTGAGGCACGGCCTGGCCGCCGTCTTCGCCGACATTCGTGACGACGCGGTAGCCGTTTTCCAGCCCCTCCGAGCCGGCGACGGCCGCGCAGGCGAGAAGGAGTCGCGTTCCGAGCGGCCCGTCCGTCAGAGCCGAGAGGCTCGACACGTGCGCCCGCGGAACCACGAGCACATGCACCGGCGCCTGGGGTTCGAGATCCCGGAAGGCCACCCAGTCGCTCGTCTCGGCAATCACCTCCGCCCCGATCGCCCCCGAAGCGATGCCGCAGAACACGCAATCCGTCATGTCGACCTCTCGTCGTCCGCCTCGTTTTCGCCGTCCGCCAGCAGGGCCGCGGCGGCCGCGACGACGACCACTGCCGCCGTTTCGAACCTCAGTGTCGCCGGGCTCAGGGAAACGAGCGTGAAATCCGCCTCCAGGCAGCGACGCCGCTCCGGACCCGTCAGGCCGCCCTCCGGCCCGACCGCGACGGTCAGCGGGCGCCCTGCACGTCCCCCCTCCGAGCCGCGGGCGATCGCACCGGCGAGCCGTTGCCCCTCCGCGTCCGCGAGCCACCCGTCACCCTCGCGGCGCCCGAAGGCCTGCTCCGGCGTGACGGGGCCTTCCAGCCGAGGGAGCCAACCTCGGCCCGATTGCTTCAGCGCAGCCCTGGCGCGGCCCTCCGCCCGGCGCAGAAAGCCGGCCGAGCGACCGGCATCGGCCACGGCGCGCGACCGCTCCCACTCGATCCACGTAATCGCCGCGGCGCCGAGTTCCACGACCTTCTCGACGAGCCACAGGGAGCGATCCCGGTTCGCCACGGGGGCCCAGAGGTGAAGCGGGAGCGCGGGTGCCGGCGGGCGCGGAGCGAGCAGCCGGCAGCTTTACCGGCGCCGGTCCAGTGTTGCGAGCTCCGCCTCCCAGCGGCGTCCGGCGCCGTCGATGACCGCGAGACGACGGCCGGGGCGGATCCGGGCGGCACGGATGTGGCTCACCTCGTCGCTCGCGAGCTCGGCCCGCGCGCCGGCTGCCAGGCCCGCAAGACCGTCGGCGAAGAACGTTGGATCGCTCACGAAGGGCAACGTATCCGCGGCCGGCGGGCCATCGCCACCGACCCCGCGCTCTTCCGCGGCGGAGCCTTTTCCGGCAGCGCCTCGAACCCTTATGTTCGCTCCGCCGAAGCGGCCCGCCCAGCACGAGTTGTCTCGCGCGGCCTCCGGCTTCCCGGCGTTGGGCCAGTCAAGGGCGATCAGTCAAGGGCGATTCAACTCGCGCGAGGGGGCGATTGAACGAGACAAGGACCGCCGAAGCCATGTACGGGTCCGCGGCCCCGGGCGCGGACCCTCTCGTAGAATCCCAGTCCATCGACACGATCCGCACGCTCGCCATGGACGCCGTCCAGCGAGCCGGCTCCGGGCATCCCGGCACCGCGATGGCGCTCGCGCCCGTGGCGTACACGCTCTGGATGCGCCACATGCGGTACAGCCCGCGGGACCCCGCCTGGTTCGGACGGGACCGGTTCGTGCTCTCCGCGGGCCACGCGGCGATCCTCCAGTACGCCGCTCTCCACCTCACCGGGTTCGACCTGCCCCTGGAGGAGATCCGCAATTTCCGGCGAGCGGGGAGCTGCACGGCGGGGCACCCCGAGTACGGGCACGTCGCGGGCGTCGAGACGACGACGGGTCCCCTGGGCCAGGGCGTCGCGAACTCCGTGGGGATGGCGATGGCCGAGGCGCATCTCGCGGCGGTGTTCAATCGGCCGGGCCACTCGATCGTCGATCACCGGACGTACGTCATCTGCAGCGACGGCGACCTCATGGAGGGGGTCTCCTACGAAGCCGCTTCGCTGGCCGGGCACCTGGGACTCGGCAAGCTCGTCTGGCTCTACGACGACAACAGGATCACGATCGATGGCGACGTCGATCTCGCCTTTTCCGAAGACGTGCGCGGGCGATTCGAGTCCTTGGGGTGGCACGTGCAGTCCGTCGGGGACGCGAACGACCTCGCGGCGCTCGACGCGGCGCTTGAAGACGCGCGGAGCGTGGAGGACCGCCCGTCCCTGATCATCGTGCGCTCGCACATTGGTTACGGGGCCCCCAACAAGCAGGACACGGCCGCGGCGCACGGCGCGCCGCTGGGCGAGGAAGAGGTCCGGCTCACCAAGGCGGCCTACGGCTGGCCGGCGGACCCGCCGTTCCTCGTCCCGGACGCCGTCCGGGACCACATGGGCCGGCAGGTCGCACGCGGCGAAGCGCTCGCCGCGGAGTGGAGGGGGCGCTTCGAACGATACCGCGCGGAGCACCCGGAGCTGGCGGCGGAACTCGAGCGCCGCATCCGGTCGGATCTGCCGGCGGCGTGGGATGAGGACCTGCCGGATTTCGGGCCGGACGACGATGCGATCGCCACGAGGGCCGCCTCCGGCCGGGCTCTGACCGCGCTCGCCCCCCGCCTCCCCGAACTCATCGGCGGAAGCGCCGACCTGTCGGGCTCGAACAACACGTTGATCGACTCGCCGAACTTCTCGAGGGACGCGCCCGAGGGCCGCAACCTGCGGTGGGGCGTCCGCGAGCACGCGATGGCCTCCATCGCGAACGGACTTGTCCTCCACGGAGGCATCCGTCCATACATCGCCACCTTCTTCACGTTCACGGACTACGCCCGGCCGTCGATGCGGCTCGCCGCCCTGATGGGACTGCCCAACATCTACGTGATGATGCACGACTCGATCGGCCTCGGGGCCGACGGGCCGACGCACCAGCCGATCGAGCACCTGGCCTCCTTCCGGGCGATGCCCGGCGTCGTCCTGCTGCGCCCCGCCGACCCGGAGGAGACCGTGCAGGCGTGGCGCGTGGCGATCGAGCGAAGTTCGGGGCCGACGATTCTCGTCCTCACGCGCCAGAAGGTCCCCCATCTCGCCCGCGCCGCCGGCGCCGCCCGCGACGGAGTGGGACGCGGCGCCTACGTCCTCAGGCCGGAGCCGGGCCCCCTCCAGGTCGTCCTCCTCGGGACCGGTTCGGAACTGCAGGTGGCGGTCGAAGCGGCGGAAGCCCTCGAGACCCGCGGCGTATCGGCGCGCGTGGTCTCGTTTCCGAGCTGGGAACTGTTCCGCGCACAGCCGCCGGCCTACCGGGAAGAGGTCCTCCCCCCCGGGATTCCGAGGGTCGCGATCGAAGCCGGGGCCACCCTCGGATGGACGGAATGGGTGGGACGGAACGGCGCCGTCATCGGGATCGACCGCTTCGGACAGTCCGCGTCGGCGGCGGACAACTTCGCCCGCTTCGGATTCACCTCGGAGGCCCTCGTCGCGCAGGTTCTGGAGGCGCTCGCGGCGGAGCGGCCGGCGTGAAGCTCGCCGTCGGGGCGGATCACGCGGGCGTGGGCTACAAGGATATTCTCGCCGCCGAGCTTCGCGAAGCGGGCCACGAGATCGTCGACGTCGGCACGCACGGGAGGGACTCCGTCGACTACCCGGACTTCGCCCTCGCCGTCGCCGAGCAGGTGGCGCGCGGCAACGTGGAGCGGGGGATCGTCATCTGCGGATCCGCCGTCGGCGTCTGTATCGCGGCCAACAAGGTGCCGGGGGTCCGGGCGGGGGTCTGCCACGACACGTATTCGGCGGCACAGGGGGTCGATCACGACGACATGAACGTCCTCTGCATGGGGGAGCGCGTGATCGGGATCGCCCTCGCCCGCGCGATCGCGGACGCGTTCCTCGCCGCGAATTTTTCGGCCGAACCGAGGCATCGACGCCGGCTCGGAAAGGTTCTGGACATCGAAGCCCGACACCTGAGATCGGACGCCCGAGACACATGACCGGGGAGGGGAGAGAAAGATGAGCGCGCTGCTTCAGCTTCAGGAGCACGGCCAGAGCTATTGGCTCGACAACCTGACGCGCGGGATGCTGGTCGACGGAGAGCTGGCTCGCCGGGTCGAGACCGAAGGGTTGAGAGGGGTGACCTCGAACCCCGCGATCTTCCACAACGCCATCACCGGCAGCGCGCAGTACGACGACGACATCGCGCGCTTCACCGCCCGGGGCCTCGGCGTCGAAGAGGTCTACGACCGGCTCACGATCGCCGACGTCCAGGGCGCGTGCGATGTGCTGCGGAGCGTGTGGGAGAGTTCCGGAGGGGTCGACGGGTACGTCTCTCTCGAGGTTTCGCCCCACCTGGCGAACGATACGGAGGGCACGGTGCGGGAGGCCCGCCGCCTCCACGATGAAGTGGCCCGCGAGAACGTCCTCATCAAGATCCCCGGGACGCCCGCCGGAGTCCCGGCCATCCGGCAGGCGCTGTTCGAGGGCGTGAACGTGAACGTGACCCTCCTCTTCTCGATCGCCGCGTACGAGGCGGTTGCGGACGCGCACACCGAGGCGCTGGAGCAGCGGATCGAAGCGGGACGTCCCGTCCACGATGTCGCCTCTGTGGCCAGCTTCTTCGTGAGCCGGATCGATGCGCTGACGGACCGGAAGCTCGGCGCGCTTGCCGAGGCCGCGGAGGACGACTCCGCCCGCTGTGATGCCTTGCTCGGCAAGGCGGCGATCGCCAACGCGAAGCTGGCGTACGTCGGCTTTCAGCGGCGGCTGGCCACGGATCGCTGGGCCCGTCTCGCAAGGCTCGGCGCCCGTCCTCAACGCATGCTCTGGGCGAGCACGAGCACGAAGAACCCCGAGTATTCCGACGTGATGTATGTCGAGCCGCTCATCGGCGACCTGACCGTCAACACATTGCCGGAGAAGACGA
>JAJEEM010000017.1 GCA_022820995.1 Gemmatimonadota bacterium
GACGCCGGCGGCGAGCGGTTCCCCGACGGTGGGGAAGAGCCATACGCGGTCTTCCGGCCGGGCCGCGGCGAGCGCGGACCGGGCAAGCTCCACGAGCGACTCGAACAGGAGGCGGTCGTCGTCCAGCCGCCCGACGCTCGCCGAGTTGTCCACGATGAGCGCGAGGTCCGTCGGCTCGTGGTCGTGGGCGCCGCCCCGCCCGATGAGCGGACCCGCCGCGGCGAGCGCGAGCGCGATCAGGAGGCCGATCCGCACGGCGAGCAGGAGCAGGTCCGAGGCCGCGAGCGATCTCGAGCGCGCGTCCTCCGCGCGGCTCAGGTAGCGGAGCGCCGGAAAGGACACGCGCCGGTCGGTCTGCCGCCGCCGCAGGTGGAGGATGAGGGGCACGACGACGCTCAGCCCGAGCGCCAGCGCCGACAGGTAGAGGAAGCTCAAGCCACCCCGGCTCCCGTCATCCGCCGGCCCGCCTGCGCATGAATTGCCGCAGCGCGAGCCCGAGGGGCGTGTCCGTCGTGAGGAGCGCGTAGTCGGCCCCCCAGCGCAGCGCCTCCTTGCGCCAGCCGTCGACCGCCGCCTCGACCGCCTCCCGGTACTGCCTGCGGAGCGCCGCGGAGTTCGCGCCGAGTTCCTCGCCGGTCTCGGGGTCGAAGAAGATCGCCTCCCCCTCCGCGGGAAGTTCCCGCTCGCCGGGGTCCATGATGTGGAACAGGATCACCTCATGGCCGCGGTGCCGGAGATAGCGCAGCGACAGCCGCGTCGTCTCCGGGTCCACGAGCAGGTCCGAGATGAGCACGACGAGGCCCCGCCGCTGAAGCCGGCCGGCGATCTCCTTGAGCGCGGAACCCGCATCGGTCCGGCCATCGGCGGAGAGGCGCGTGAGTTCGCCCAGCAGCCGGCGCCAGTGGCGGCGCGTGGTGCGCGGCGCCAGGTGCGCCCGCAGCGCCTCGTCGAAGGCGATGAGTCCCGTCGCGTCTCCCTGCTGCACGAGGAGCAGCGAAAGCGAGGCCGCGAGCAGCCGCGCGTAGGCGAGCTTGGTCGGAAAGCGCTCCTCGTCCGACACCCAGCCCATCGACCGGCTCACGTCGACGAGAAGGTAGGCCCGCAGGTTCGTCTCCTCCTCGTATTGCTTGATGAAGAGGCGGTCGGTCCTCGCGTAGGCCTTCCAGTCCAGGTACCGGAGATCATCGCCGTGATTGTAGGGACGATCCTCGGCGAACTCGGCGGAGAAGCCGCGCTTCGGCGAGTCGTGGAGCCCGATGAGAAACCCCTCGACGATATGGCGCGCCACGAGTTCGAGGTGCGAAAGCCCCACGATCTCGCGCGGACTCGCGAGGTCGAGGCGCTGCCGGGAGGCTTCGAGAGCGGAGGTGAGAGTTGCGGTGCCTTCGGTCATCGGAAAAGACTAGCAGCCCGTGGCGGAGCCCCGCCACACGTCGCGGACTCGCCCTCGGTCGAACGTCTCTCCGGGAAGGAAGCGAATGAAAAGGAAGCTGCCGGGAATCACGCCGACCCGGGCGGGCGCGCGGCCCGCCGCGATGTGGGTCCCGCTGCTGGCCCTCGCGGCCTTCCCGGCGGGCGCCTCCGCGCAGAACGAGGCCGGAGCGGCGACCATCACCGCGGACGACCTGCGGCTTCGCATCGGCGCCCTGGCGCACGACTCGATGCGCGGCCGGGCGACGCCGAGCCCGGAACTCGACAAGGCGGCGCGCCACATCGCCCGCCGTTTCGAGGAGTTCGGCCTCCAGCCGGCGGACGGCGACAGCTATCTGCAGGAGTATCCGCTGACCGCCTCTCGAGCCGGCTCCCCCGGCCGGCAGCTGCTCGAAATCGACGGTCCGGGCGGCGGCACGATCGAGGTGTCGGACTACCTCGCCGTGCCCGGCGGCCGCGGCGAGGCCGCGGGTCCGCTCGCGATCGTGACGGCCGGCGGCGCGGACCCGCCCACCGGCGCCGTCGCGGTCATGCGGGTCACGCCCGAGGACACGCGGCGAGGCCTCGAATCCGTCCGCGGCATCCTCGATGGCGGCGCGGCCGCCGTCCTGCTCGCGGTCGATGCGCCGGACGACTATTTCGCCGGCATCCGGCGCTTCTACGAGCGGGAGCGGCTGTCCGTCGGCATGCCGGAGGAACTCGGCGCCCCGGTCGCGCTCGTCCGGACCCGGGCCCTCCCGGAGACGCTGCGCGCGGCCCTCGCTTCCGGCGCGGGCACGAACGCCTACGAGGCGACGGTGCGCACGCATTCCGTGTTCCGCGAGGAGCGGGCCTTCAACACGATCGGCTGGATCGAGGGTTCGGATCCCGACCTCCGCGGCGAGTTCGTCGTCTTCACGGCCCACATGGATCACATCGGCGTGGGACGGCCCGTCGACGGGGACTCCATCTACAACGGCGCCGATGACGACGCCTCCGGGACCGCGGCGATCATCGAACTCGCGCAGGCGTTCGCGTCGCTGGAAACGCCGCCTCGCCGCTCTCTCGTATTCCTGACCGTGAGCGGGGAGGAGCGCGGCCTTCTCGGCTCCGGGTGGTATGCCGAGAACCCGCTGTTCCCCCTCGGCGCGACGGTCGCCAACCTGAACATCGACATGATCGGACGGAACTGGCGCGACACCGTCGTGGCGATCGGCGCCGACGAGTCGACGCTCGGCACGACACTTCGCGAGACGCTGCGGGAGCACCCGGAACTCGGGCTCGCGATGATCGACGACCCGTGGCCGGAGGAGAACTTCTATTTCCGCTCCGACCACTACAATTTTGCGCGGAAGGGCGTGCCCGTTCTCTTCTTCTTCACGGGTACGCACGAGGACTATCACGGTCCCAACGACGAACCGGACCGGATTCTGTACGACAAGACGGCGCGCATCACGCGTCTCATCTTTCACCTCGGGCAGCGCATCGCCGACGCGGAGGAACGGCCCGAGTGGGACCCGGCCGCATACCGGCGGGTTGTAGAGGGCACCGGCCGATAGCTTCGCGGGGCCGCCGGAGACGGCCGGGCCGCCAGCTTCGCCGGGGGAGCCATCAGGAGAGTGAGTGACATGTCGGAGCAGGAACAACAGCCGTACGTGGTCGTGGAACGCCGGGCGTCCGGGGTCGTCGCATTCCTCTGCGGCGCCCTCGTGGGTGCGGGCGTCGCGCTGCTCCTGGCGCCGAAATCCGGACGCGAGACGCAGGCCGACCTCAAGGAGGGGGCCCGCCGGTTCAGGGAAGGGACGGGGGAGCGGCTCACGGACCTCCGGGACACGCTCGGGGAACGCTACGACCGCACGCGCGATCGGGTCGAAACGCAGGTGGGGGCCTTCCGCCGGAACGTCGCCGATCGCCAGAAGAAGGCGGGGGAGGCGATCAAGGCGGGGAAGGACGCGGCCCGGCAGGCCCGCTCCGATCTCGAAGCGCGAGTCTCCGAGTCCAAGGAGGCCTACCGCGCGGCGCTGGCGGAAGGCGGGGATCCGGAGGACCACCCGGAGGATGGATCCGGGGATGGATCGGGAAACGGAGCCGGAGACGAGGCGGGCGAAGCGCCGGAGGCCGATGAGAAAGCCGGGGACGCGGACGGCGGGGCGTCCCGGGAGTGAGCCGTGGGCGATCGCGATGGGGTCCGGGTCATCGCCCGCAACAGGAAGGCGCGACACGACTACGAGGTGCTCGAGCAGTTCGAGGCGGGGCTCGTGCTGCGGGGCGCGGAGGTGAAGTCGCTCCGGGACGGAAAGGCGAGCTTCGCGGACGCGTTCGGGCGGATCGAAAGCGGGGAGGCGTGGCTCCATAATCTCCACATTCCTCCGTACGACAAGGCGACGATCGACGCCCCCGACCCGGTGCGCCGGCGAAAGCTCCTGCTCAAGAGGCGGGAGATCGATCGCCTGCGCTCGAAGACGCGGGAGAGCGGGCTGACGCTCGTGCCGCTGGACATCCATTTCCGGCGCGGCTTCGCCAAGGTCACGCTGGGGTTGGCGCGGGGGAAGAAGCACCGGGATCGGCGGGAAGACCTGAAGAGAAAGACGATGCAGCGGGAGGCCGAGCGGGCGAGGAGGGAGGCGGCGCGTGGGGGTTGAACGGGAAGCCGGAGGAAGACGCGACCGGGGCGGCGCGGGCCGGCGGATCGCGGTGGCCGCCGTCGTCGTCGCGCAGGCCGTGCTCTCCGGGACCCTGACGGGAATCGACGCGCAGACGCCCCCGGAGACGGTCCAGGCGGAGGTTTCGGGCCGCACCGTGAGCGTCGCCGTCGCGCGGCACCGGGCCTACCCCGCGGTCGATGCGGCAGAGCTGGCGCTCGCCCTGGAGAGCGTCCTCGAGGACGTGACCCGGAACGGCGTCTTCCTGCGCGCCCGCTTCCGTGGTGAAGAGGTGGCGTTCGAGGCGGGGTCTCCCTTCTTCCGACACGGGGGGCGCGCGGTGCAGCTCGCGAATCCGCCCTACGAGGAGGGCGGCGCCTTCTGGCTTCCGGCGGAGTTCGTCACGCGGTGGGTGTCGGAGGGGCCGCCGCCCGTCGCCGCGGCGTCCGAGGGATCCGAAGAGTCCGCGACGTCCGCCTCATCCGCGGCGTCCCCGTCCTCCCCGCCGCCGGCCGACCCGTTGCCGGCCCGCGTCGACCCGACGGCGCCGTGGCGCGTGATCATCGACCCCGGGCACGGCGGCCGGGACCCGGGAACGCTGGGCAGCGCGAGCTACGAGAAGGACATCGTGCTCGCGATCGCGAGACGACTGTACGAGGAGCTCGAAGGGCACGAGATGTTCGAGCCTCACCTGACCCGCGAGGCGGATGTCTACGTGGACCTCGACGTGCGGTCCCAGTTCGCGGTGGACCGGGCGGGGGATCTCTTCGTCTCGATCCACGCCAACGCCGCGGCGGACGAGCGGGCGCGCGGGTTCGAGACCATTTTCCTCGGACAGGCCCGCTCGGAGGAGGCGCGCGAGGTCGCGCTGCGGGAGAATCGCGGACCCGAAGTGGACGACGCCGCAGGTTCGCCCTCGGACGTTCAGTTCATCCTCGCGGGACTGGACCGTACCGAGAATCTTGCGGAGTCGCGGCTCTTCGCCGGGTTCGTGCAGAACTCGATCCGGAGCGCCCGGCGCGGCGGGTCCCCCGACCGCGGCGTCATTCAGGGCCCGTGGTGGGTCCTCCTCGGGGCGCTCGTGCGCATGCCGTCGGTGATCGTCGAAGTCGGTTTTCTCTCGAACGACGAAGAGGAGCGCTACCTGAACGGCGCGGAGGGACAGGGAGCCATCGCCAGGGCGATCGCGGACGCGGTCGTCGCGTACCGGGAGGACGTGCTGCGCCGGTACGCCCCCGCGCCGGAGCCGGGGTGCTGAGCGCCGGCGGCGGTGTGGCCGCGGAGCGCGCGGCGCCCTTGAGCCGGCGGGCGAGGCTGCTCTCTACGCGCCTCGTGGCCCGCGACACCTGGTGGCAGGAGTTCGACTGCCCGGACATCGCGGCCGCCTCGCTCCCCGGGCAGTTCGTCATGCTCGGCGTCGGGCTCGACGAGCCGGGGGCCTGGCTCCTCCCGCGTCCGTTCAGCGTCGGCTGGACGGGCCCCGGCGGCGAGGTCGGCATCCTCCTGCGCGCCTACGGACAGGGCACCCGGGCGCTCGCGAAGCTGGAGGTCGAGCAGACCGCCCTCCTCCTCGGCCCGCTGGGCCGCCCCTTCGACACGGAGAGCGCGGAGGTCGAGTGCGTCGCGGGCGGCGTCGGGCTTGCCCCGTTCATCTTCCTCGCCGCGCGCGAGGCGGCCGCCGGGCGGCGCGTGCGGCTCATCTACGGAGAACGGGATGCCGCGGCCGTCTTCGACCCCGCGCTCATCGCCCGTCTCACGGGTCACGACCCGGAGTTGTTCACGGAAGACGGGAGCGCCGGCCGGAAGGGGCTCGTGACCGCGGGCCTCGACCCGGCGTCGGGCGCGCTCCTCCTCGGCTGCGGTCCGACGCCGCTCCTGCGGGCGCTCGCGGCCTTCGCGCGTGAACACGGCCGCCGGCTCCAGGTCTCCGTGGAGGAGCACATGGGCTGCGGGATCGGCACCTGCCAGGGGTGCGTCGTGCGCGGGGCGGACGGGCGCTGGGTGAAGGCGTGCATCGAGGGCTCCGTCTTTCCCGCCGAGGAACTCGACTGGGGGGCGATCTGACCCCGGCCGCGGCGTCCCCCGGGCTCGTCCAGCGCGTCTTCGGGGCGGAGTTCCCGAGTCCCGTGCTCCTGGCGTCGGGCACGTGCGGCTACGGACAGGAATACGCGGATCTCATCCCCCTCGACGAGATCGGCGGGCTCGTCACGAAGGCGGTGAGCCTCGAGCCCCGCCCCGGGAACCCGCCGCACCGCGTCGCGGAGACGCCGGGCGGGATGATCAACGCGATCGGGCTCGAGAACCCCGGCCTGCACGGCTTCATCGCGGAGAAACTCCCCTGGCTGCGCGAGCACCTCAGCCGCGCGCAGGTGTTCGTGAACGTCGTCGGGCACTCGGCGGAGGACTTCGCCGCCGTCGTGAGCGGACTCGACGGAGAGGACGGCTTCCTCGGGTACGAGATCAACGTCTCCTGTCCGAACGTGAAGGGCGGCACGATGTTCGGCACCGACGAAAGGGCGCTGGCCGACCTCGTGGCGCGGCTCCGAGGCTGCACGGAACGGCCGCTCGTGATCAAGCTCACGCCGAACGTCCCCGACGTGGGCGACTTCGCCCGCATCTGCGAGGAGGCGGGGGCCGACGGCCTGAGCGCGATCAACACCTTCCCCGGGATGGTCGTCGACATCTCGCGGCGCGAACCGCTGATCGGCAACCGGTCCGGCGGCGTGAGCGGGCCCGCGATCCTCCCCATGGGGGTGTACGCGACGTGGCGGGCGCGGCAGACGTGCGGGCTTCCGATCATGGGGATCGGGGGGATCCGCAATGCGGAGGACGCGCTGCAGTACGTCCTCGCCGGCGCCTGTCTCGTCCAGATCGGGACGGCGTCGTTCGTCGATCCGGGCGCGGCGGTGGCGGTCCACGACGGGATCTCGGAGTACATGACGGCGAACGGAGTCGCGCGCCTGGAGGATCTCGTGGGCGCCCTCCAGGCCCGGCCGGGCAGGGGCCCCGCGATTCCGGCGGGCTGATGAGTCCCGGCAAGGCGCTGGTCGACCTCGCGTCGGCGCTCTTCGTCGAGTGGCACGGCGAACCGCCGGTGGACATCCGCCCCGTCGCCTCGGACGGCTCCGCCCGCAGCTACTGGCGTCTCACCGCCGGGGACGGGGCGTCCGCCGTGGGCGCCCACGGACCCGACCCGATGGAGAACCGGGCCTTTCTCTCCTACTCCCGCACGTTGCGCGAACTCGGACTGCCCGTGCCGGAGGTGTACGGGGCCGACGAGGCGTCCGGCGTGTGGCTCCTCGAGGATCTCGGGGACACGACCCTCTTCGACGCGATCAAGGAAGCGCGCGATCCGGGATCCGACGCCCTCCCCGACGCCGTCCTCCCCCTCTACCGGCAGGTGCTCGAGATCCTGCCGCGCTTCCAGGTCGAAGGAGGGAAGCGGATCGACTTCCGGCGGGCCTATCCCCGGGCGGCGTTCGACCGCCAGTCCATCCTCTGGGACCTCAACTACTTCAAGTACCACTTCCTGAAGCTCGCGCACATCCCGTTCAACGAGGCGCACCTGGAGCGCGACTTCTCGCGGCTCGCCCGCCACCTGCTCGCCGGCGACCGGTCCTGGTTCCTGTACCGCGACCTCCAGTCCCGCAACGTGATGGTGCGGGAGGGGCCGGAGGGTCCGGAACCCTGGTTCATCGACTACCAGGGCGGACGGCGCGGGGCGCTGCAGTACGACGTGGCGTCGCTTCTCTACGACTCGAAGGCGAACCTCTCGGACCGGCACCGGGAGGCGCTGCTCGATCATTACGTCGGCGTCATCGAATCGCTCGGGGTCGCCCGGCGCGAGGCGTTTCTCGAACTCTGGCCGGGCTACGTCCTCGTACGCCTGCTGCAGGCGCTGGGTGCTTACGGCTACCGGGGATTCTTCGAGCGAAAGCCGCGCTTCCTGCAGAGCGTGCCCTACGCGGCGGAGAACCTGCGGGGATTGCTCGAGGGAGGTCTGCCCGTGGAGGTGCCCGAACTCGAGGGGGCGCTGCGCGCGATCGTCGATCGGTGGGGTCGCGCGGCGGAGGCGCCGGCGGTCGAAGGAGGGCTGGAGGTGACCGTCTCGAGCTTCCGGTATCCCGGCGGATATCCGGCGGACACGTCGGGTCACGGCGGAGGATACGTGTTCGACTGCCGCGGGCTCCCGAACCCGGGACGGGAGGAGGCGTACCGCGACCTCACGGGTCTCGATGAGGAGACGATCGCCTTCATCGCGGCCCGGCCGGAGGCGCAGGAGTTCTGGGAACGGGTGCGGGGGATCGTGGACGCGCACATCGCGAACTACCTCGAGCGCGGATTCCACAGCCTGAGCGTGCATTTCGGGTGTACGGGCGGACAGCACCGCTCTGTGTACATGGCGGAGCGGCTGCGCCGGCACTTGAGCGTGCGCTTCCCCGGCGTACGCGTGGAGGTCACGCACCGGGAATCGGCGGACTGGCCCCGCCGTCCCGCGCGGGTCTGAGCTTGTGGAGGCGATGATCTTCGCGGCGGGCCGAGGGCGCCGCCTGCGGCCGCTCACCGACGCGACCCCCAAGGCGCTCGTCGACTTCGGCGGTGTCCCCCTCCTGGAGCGCGTCGCCGGAAACCTCGTCGCGGCGGGCGCGCACCGGCTGATCGTGAACGCGCACTATCTCGCGGAGCAGGTGGCGGCGTGGGCCGAGGGGGCGTCGCTGGGCGTCCCGGTGTTCGTGTCGCGGGAAGACGAGGAGTCGCCGGCTCCGCTGGACACGAGCGGCGGGCTCTTCCACGCGCGGTCGCTGTTCGAGGGGCGGGAACCCTTCCTCCTCCACAACTGCGATGTCGTGACCGACGTCGACCTGGCCGCGCTCTATCGCGCGCACCTGGAGGGGGAGGCGCGGGCCGGGCGGCTGGCGACGCTCGCGATCGCGGAGCGGGAGACGTCGCGCCCTCTCCTGGTGGACGGCCGGGGCGTGTGCGGACGCGCGAACCGGGATGAGGGGTGGGAAGTCGTCGCACGGGAGCCGTCGAGCGCGGACGAAGCCCGGGAGTACGGCTTCTGCGGCATCCACGTGATCTCGCCGCGCGTGTTCGAACGCTACGCGGAAGGAGGCGTCTTCTCGATCATGGATTCGTACATGGACTGGATCGCGGATGGGGAGCACGTCGCGGCGTTCGACGCGACGGGCGCGGCGTGGTACGACATCGGGACGCCCGAGCGGCTGGACGCCGCCCGGCGCGCCTTCGGGGCATGAGGGCGATCCGGATCCGGGAGCCCGGCGGCCCGGAGGTCCTCGAACTCGTGGAACGGGACGACCCGGTTGCGGGGGCGGGCGAGGTGCGGGTGCGCGTGCGGTGCGCGGGGATCAACCGGGCCGACATCCTGCAGCGGATGGGCCGCTATCCGGCGCCCGCGGACGCCCCGCAGGACATCCCGGGACTCGAGTTCGCAGGCGAGATCGAGGCGGTCGGGGCCGGCGTCACCGGCTGGTCCCCCGGCGACCGCGCGATGGGCATCCTGGGCGGCGGCGGATACGCGGAGCGCGTGACGGTCCCGGCCGGCCAGCTCCTGCCCGTCCCGCCGAAGCTGAGCTGGACCGAGGCGGGAGCGATCGCGGAAGTCTTCCTCACCGCGGCGGACGCCCTCATCGAGCGCGGCCGCCTGCGCCCCGGCGAGTGCGTGCTCGTGCACACGGCCGGCGGCGGCGTGGGAACCGCCGCCCTGCAGCTTGCCCGGGCGGCGGGAGCGGGCTCGATCATCGCCACGGCGTCGGCGGCCAAGCTCGACCGCATCCGCGGAGCCGGACTGCCGCACGACCTCGCCGTCGACCGCCGGGCCGGCTCCTTCGCCGACGAGGTCGCCCGCCACACCGACCGGGCCGGCGCCAATGTCATCCTCGACACCGTCGGCGCCCCCTACTGGGAGGCGAACATCGCGAGCCTCGCCACCCTGGGCCGCCTCGTCATCGTCGGCGTCATGGGCGGGATGAAGGTCGAGGCCAACCTCCGCACCCTCATGGGGAAGCGCGCGACCGTCGTCGGCACCGTCCTCCGCGCGCGCTCCAAGGCGGAGAAGGCGACCCTCACGGAGATGTTCGCGACCCGCTTCCTCCCCGGCTTCACGGCGCCGGAGGGCGACCCCTCCCACCTGCGCCCCGTCATCGACCGCGTCTTCCCCCTCGCCGAAGCCGCCGAGGCCCACCGCTACGTCGAGTCCAACCAATCCTTCGGCAAGGTCCTCCTCGACATTTGACGATTGGGACTACGCGGCCTGCGTGAGTTCCCCGGAGCGGGGTTCAAGCGGATGGCCCAGCTGGGGCAGCGGGATGCGCGACAGGGCCTTACCTACAACTCCGAGTCATCGATGACTCGTCTCCGCCGCCAGCCGCGGGCCTCGATCAATCGGCAAAACTGCTTGCCGGTGACCGTCTTCACACGGCAATCTCGATGACTCTGTCGGTGTCAAGAATCGGAATGTCCAGGACATCCACTGACAGGCACCCCTCAACCGCCTCGCGGACGTTTCGCATCAAATCTTCCAACGACTCGCCCTGGGACACGCAGCCCGCGATGGCCGGAACCTCCGCCCAGTAGCCGCCTTCCTCAGCCTGATGAACGATGATCTTGAGCTTCATGAACCTCACCTGTCCGATGTTCGCGTCGGGTGCAACTGCATAGAATACTTTCTCGGGCACGCGAGTGTCACGCATGACGGGCCCCGCGAGCCGACATGATCGTCACTCGGGGGGTCGTGAGAACAGATTCAACGGGTTGTCCAGGGCCGCCCCCGTCGGAGGGACCAGGTTTACAAGACCATATTCTCAAGTGGCGGAGATAGCGATGCGTATCGTCAACATGCGCGAAGCCGAGACACACCTCTCCCGTCTCGTTCAGGAGGCGGCGGACGGCGAACCGTTCGTCATCGCGCGGGCGGGCAAACCGCTGGTCAAGGTGGTGTCGGTCGAGACGCCGGAGCTCGCCGAAGCCCGCCGGACCGGGTTCATGGCCGGAGAAATCTCCGTGCCCCCGGACTTCGACCGAATGGAATCGGAGGAGATCGAGGCGATGTTCGACCGCGACGGCTGACGACGAGTCAGCCGCCGCTCACGGCGGGGAGGATGACGACTTCGGCGCCGTCCCCCACCGGCGTGTCCAGGCCGCCGAGGAAGCGGGTGTTCTCGCCGTCCACGAAGACGTTCACATGCGGCCTCAGGCCGCCCCGCTCCGTGATCAGGCGGTCGCGGAGGCCGGGGTGGGCGGCCCCGAGTCCGGCCAGGATGTCCCCGACCGAGGCGGGCGCGCCGGGGATCTCGACCACCGCCCGTCCGCCCGTGAACTCCGTCAACGCGGCGGGCAGCGTCACGCGCACGACGCCGGCGGCCGGCGTCCCGGAGGCGGGCATCAGGCCTCGCGGGGGGCGCACGCCTTCACGCAGACCACCGGCGGGAGACCCTCGCACACCAGTCGCCAGCTCGTCCCGTCGTCGCGGGAGGCGTACACCTTGCCGCTGCGGGTGCCGAAGAACACCTGTCCGGGGGCGAGCGTCGCCAGCGCGTCGCGCAGCACGGTCTCGTACGCGTTCCGCTGCGGAAGTCCCTCGGTGAGCGCCTCCCAGCTCGCGCCGCCGTCCCGGGTCCGGTAGACGCGCAGCTTCGCCTCGGGCGTACACCGGAAGCCGTCCGATTCGAGGGGGACGATGTAGACCGTGTCGGCATCCCCCGGATGCATCGCCATCGCGAAGCCGAAATCGGACGGCACGCCGTTGGCGATGTCCGTCCACGAATCGCCCCAGTCGTCGCTCCGGTACAGTCCCCAGTGGTTCTGCAGGAAGAGCCGGGCCGGGTTCGACGGATGGTGCACGATCTTGTGCACGCACTGGCCGAACTCCGGGTGCTTGTCCGGGAGGAACTCCGCCCGCACCCCGTTGTTGCGCGCGGCCCACGTCGCGCCGCCGTCGTCGCTGCGGTACGCCCCTCCCGCCGAGATCGCGATCGTCGCGCGTCCGCCCGGCTCGCCGTCCGTGATGATGGTGTGCAGACAGAGTCCGCCGGCGCCCGCGTGCCACCGCTCGCGGTGCGGATGGTTCAGCAGCCCGTCCACCGCCTCCCACCTCTCCCCCGCGTCGTGCGAGATGAACAGGCAGGCGGGCTCCACGCCGAGCCGGATCACCTCCGGTTCGCGGGCCGAACCCGGCTGGATCTGCCAGATC
Source organism: Gemmatimonadota bacterium (assembly GCA_022820995.1). Taxonomy (GTDB): domain Bacteria; phylum Gemmatimonadota; class Gemmatimonadetes; order Palauibacterales; family Palauibacteraceae; genus Palauibacter. The sequence goes on from JAJEEM010000017.1 coordinate 12,265, forward strand.
CGCTTGAGGGAAAGCCCGGAGTCCTCGGGAAACTTCACCGAGCGCTCGGCCTTCCCCGACCAGCTCGCGCCGAAGTCGTCGGAGAAGCGCAGCGTCGTACCCCAGAACGGATTGTGCGGCGCCGCCCACAGGCGCGACCTGCCGGCCCGGTCGTCGTACGCCATCGCGTAGACTTCCTCCCCCGGAAAGTGCGGGCCGTCCAGATCCCAGCCGCCATCCCCCGCGCCGCCCCCGCCGCGCGCCCGCGCCAGGAAAGCGCCCTTCGTCGTGCCCAGCAGGAGCGTGCCGCCCCCGCTCGTCCCGTCTCCGCTCGCCACGATCCGTCCCCTCGTTTCTTGTCCGTCGCTTCCCGACCGAAGTCCGTCGCTTCGTGACCGAAGTCGCCGGCGGCCAATGTACCACGTGGGCGCTTCCCGGGTGCGTTGGCCCGCTGACGGCGGGGCGGGTATCATCCCGGCCATGCAGGTCTGGATCGGCACGAGCGGCTACAGCTATCCCGCGTGGAAGGGCAGCTTCTACCCGGAGGATCTCCCCAACAAGGAGATGTTGTCCTTCTACGGCCGCCGGCTTGGGGCCGTCGAGATCAACAACACCTTCTACCGCATGCCGCGCGAGAGCGTGCTCGAGAACTGGGCCGGCGCGGTGCCCGACGGATTCCGCTTCTCGCTCAAGGCTCCGCGCCGCATCACGCACTTCAAGCGGTTGCAGAACGCGGAGGAGGAAACCGAGTATCTCGTGCAGACGGCGTCGGTGATGGCGGATCGCGCGGGCGTCATCCTCTACCAGCTTCCGCCCAACTTCAAGCGGGACGATGAACGGCTCGCGCGTTTCGTGGACCAGCTCCCGAACCCCGGCACCTCCGCCTTCGAGTTCCGGCACGCCTCGTGGTTCGACGAGGCGGTGTTCGACATCCTCCGGGCCCGGAACTCCGCACTCTGCCTCGCCGAAACGGATGACGGGGATGACGCGCCGCTCGTCGAGACGGCGGACTGGACCTACCTCCGCCTGCGCCGAAGCGCGTACTCGACGGAGGAGCTGGAAGCCTGGGCCGGGCGGCTGCGCGCCTCCGGCTGGGGCCGGGTCTACGCCTTCTTCAAGCACGAAGATGCCGGCGTCGGCCCCGCGCTCGCCGGACAGTTCACGAAGATGATGGCGGAGACAGCGGCGGAGATGACCGAAGGGACGCGCGCATGACCCGGGTCGTCGGCCAGTTGCTGCTCGTCAACATCCTCATGTACGTGCTCACGCGCGGCAATCCGGCCCTGTTCCAGGAATTGTGGCTGGTCCCCGCTCAGGTCCTGACCAAACCCTGGACGCTCCTCACCTACCAGTTCCTGCACGACCTGGGCGGCCTGTCCCACATCCTCTTCAACATGCTGGCGCTCTTCTTCTTCGGGCGGAAGCTCGAGATGCTCCTGGGATCGAAGAGCTTTCTCAAGCTCTATCTCACCGCGGGGTTCGCGGGAGCCGTGGTTCACATCCTGTGGACCCTTCTCGCGATGTCGCAGGGCGGTCTCTACGTGCCGATGGTCGGCGCATCGGCGGCGGTCTACGGCGTCCTCTTCGGCTACGCCAAGTACTGGCCCCGCGACCGCGTGCTGCTCTGGATGGTCATCCCGGTGCAGGTGCGCCACCTCGTCATCGGGTTGACGGTGCTCTCTCTGTGGCTGGGGCTGGGCGGCGCGGGCGGGGGCGTGGCGCACTTCGCGCACCTGGGCGGGTTCCTCGGCGGCTGGCTCTTTCTGAGGCTGCGGGCCACGCGCTCGGCGGCGGCGCAGTTCCGCAAGAAGGCCGAGAGTCCCGGCGTCCGCATGGGAGAGCGGGAGCTGAACGTGAAGTGGGGGCGCATCGAGCCGAGCGCCCTTCATCCCGTGAACCGGGCCGAGTACGAGCGCATCGCCGACAAGCTCAAGGCCGCGGGATGGTCCGCCCTCACCGACCGCGAACGCACGTTCGTGGAGCGATTCGGCGGAGGCTTCGGCTAGTGTCGTTACACTAGCGCCCTCCAGCGCCATGGACGGACGGATCCTCTTCCTGCCCGGCGATGGGATCGGCCCCGAGGTCCTTCTCGAGGCGCGGCGCGTGCTGGAGGCCGTCGGCGAGATCCATAGCCGCCGCTTCGACATCATCGAAGGCCGGATCGGTGATGGCGCGCGAGAGCGGTTCGGCGATCCGCTGCCGGAGGCAACGCGGGCGCTCGCCGTCGAGGTCGACGCCGTGCTCGTGGGAGCGGTCGGACTATCGGTGCGCCCTGCGGATAGGGCGCGGGTCGACGCATCCAGAGGGCTGCTGGATCTGCGGCGGCTGCTCGGCAACCACGCGAATATCCGACCCGTGGCCGTGCCCGACGCGCTCGTGGACCGGTCGCCCCTCCGTCCCGAGTGCGTCCGCGGGGTGGACCTCGTCGTCGTTCGCGAACTGCTCGGCGGCATCTACTACGGGCGTCCGCGGGGGATCGAAGACGGCGTCGCCTTCGACACCGAGATCTATACGGAAGATGAAATCCGGCGGATCTCCTTGTCCGCGTTCGAACTCGCGCGCACGCGGCGGAGGAAGGTGACGTCGATAGACAAGGCGAACGTCCTGGAGTCGTCGATCTTCTGGCGCCGGGTCGCCGAGGAAGTATCGCGCGACTATCCGGATATCGAGTTCTCCAGCATGCTCGTGGACAATTGCGCGATGCAGTTGATCCGTAATCCGCGCCAGTTCGACGTGCTGCTGACGAGCAACATGTTCGGCGACATCCTGAGCGACGAGGCGGCGGTGCTCGTCGGGAGTCTGGGCATGCTGCCGTCGGCGAGCGTGGGCGGCGACATCGGTCTCTATGAGCCGGTCCACGGGGCGGCGCCGGATATCGCGGGGCGGGGGATCGCCAACCCCGTCGGTGCGATCCTCTCCGTCGCGATGATGCTCGAACTCACCTTCGCGCTTGCGGAGGAGGCCGGCGCGGTGCGGGCGGCCGTCGACCGGGTGCTCGAAGACGGACACGGCACCGCGGATCTCCACGCCGACGGCGGCCGCGCGCCGGTGTCCACGGCGCGGATGGGCGAGTTGATCGTCGAAGCCCTGGGCGCGGCGGGCACGGCGAGCACGGCGGGCGCCGCCGACGGGTGACCCCTATCTTTCCGGCGGTCGCCGGGGGCATCCCGATTCAGCGGGATTGAGAGCGTACCCCATGAACCTGATCCGGCTCATACCGGCGTAGGGAGCGCGGCCCGCGCGGGGCGCGTCCCCGCCCGGCGTCGACCGTCCCCCGTCCGGCGACGACGCGGGTGTGCCGGGGAAACGACGCCGGTCATGATCGACCCCCTCGCCGTCCCGGCTCCGTACGAAGGAGCCTTCCCCAACTCCACGCGCGTCTTCGCGGACGGGCCCGGCGGCCTTCGCGTTCCCATGCGGGAGATCGCGCTCTCCGGCGGCGAGCCGCCGCTGCGGGTCTACGACACCAGCGGTCCGGGCGGGTGCGATGTGCGGGAAGGCCTGCCGCTTCTGCGCGATGAGTGGATCCGCGCTCGCGACGTGCGTTCGACCGGGCGCTCCGCCACGGCCGTCCGCGGGCCGCGCGACGACGCGATGGAACTGCCCTCGACCCTCGTCCGCGAAACACGGCGGGGAAACGGTCCCGTCACGCAGATGCACTTTGCCCGCCGAGGCGAGATCACGCCGGAGATGGCGTTCATCGCCGTGCGGGAGGGGATGGCCCCGTCCTTCGTGCGCGACGAGGTGGCGCGGGGCCGCGCGATCATCCCGGCCAACGTCAACCACCCCGAACTCGAACCCATGATCATCGGGCGCGGCTTCAAGGTGAAGATCAACGCCAACATCGGGAACTCCGCCGTCACCTCTTCGATCGAGGAGGAGGTGGAGAAACTCCGCTGGGCGACGCTGTGGGGCGCCGATACGGTGATGGACCTCTCCACGGGGCGGAACATCCACGCCACGCGGCAGTGGATCCTTCGCAACTCCCCCGTCCCCATCGGCACCGTGCCCGTCTACCAGGCGCTGGAGAAGGTGGGCGGCGTCCCCGAGGAACTCACGTGGGACATCTACCGCGACACCCTCGTCGAGCAGTGCGAGCAGGGGGTGGACTACTTCACCGTGCACGCGGGGCTGCGGCTCCGGTACGTGCCGCTCACGGCGGAGCGGGTGACGGGGATCGTGAGCCGCGGCGGATCGATCATCGCCAAGTGGTGCATGGCCCACCACCGGGAGAACTTCCTCTACACGCACTTCCGCGAGTTGTGCGAGATCGTGCGGGAATACGACGTGTCGCTGTCGCTTGGAGACGGGCTGCGGCCGGGGTCGATCGCCGACGCCAACGACGAGGCGCAGTTCGCCGAATTGCGCACGCAGGGCGAACTGACGCGGCTCGCCTGGGAATACGACGTCCAGGTCATGAACGAGGGCCCGGGGCACGTCCCCATGCACCTGATCCGCGAGAACATGGAAAAGCAGCTCGAGTGGTGCGACGAGGCGCCCTTCTACACGCTGGGGCCGCTGACGACGGACATCGCGCCCGGCTACGACCATATCACGAGCGCGATCGGCGCGGCGGCGATCGGCTGGCACGGCACGGCGATGCTGTGCTACGTGACGCCCAAGGAGCACCTCGGGCTCCCCGACCGCGACGACGTGAAGGCCGGCGTCATCGCGTACCGGATCGCGGCGCACGCGGCGGACCTCGCGCGCGTGCATCCCGGCGCGCAGGCGTGGGACGACGCGATCTCCAAGGCGCGCTTCGAGTTCCGGTGGGAGGACCAGTTCAACCTCTCGCTCGACCCGGTGACCGCCCGCGCCTTCCACGACGAGACGCTCCCGGCGGAGGGCGCGAAGATCGCCCACTTCTGCTCGATGTGCGGCCCGAAGTTCTGCGCGATGAAGATCAGCGAGGACGTGCGCCGCTACGCCCGCGAGCGCGGTCTGGACACCGCCGAAGCCATCGAGCGGGGGATGAACGAGAAGGCGGATGAGTCCCGCCGCGCGACGGCCGGCTCTCGCATTCCGGGCATCTGATTCGCCCGGCACGGCTCGCGTGCATATATTTCAGTCATCGGGATGTGACGGGCCGGGGGCCACCGCCGTCAATCATGGTGAGCCAGGGCCCGATCAGGGAGGAAGGGAGGACGGGATGCTCCACCGAAGGAATGTGACCGCAGTGCTCCTCGCGGCCGCGCTCGCGGCCGGCTGTAGCGAGGGAACGACGGAACCACCTGTCACGGCGGAGCCGCTCTCCGCGGCCGAGTCCGTGGCGCTGTTCGAGGCGATGCGGGCGATTCAGAGCGACACCGCCCCCACGATCATCGGGGGCTCCGAGAACAGCGCCGTGATCGCGTGTCCCATGGGAGGACAGGTCACTCTCACGCAGACGGTCGTAGATGAGGCGGTGGCCGACACGGCGAGACTGACAATCAATTCCACGGCGTCACCCAGCGGCTGCGAGCTTTCGAGCGGCGGGACGCGCTTCACCGTGGACGGCCGCCCAGGCGTCCACGAACGGATCGTCACCACCTTCGTCGGCCTTTTCGAGGCGTTCACCCTCGAGGGTTCGGTGACCGGGGCGCTGGACTGGCGGTCCGACGGCCGGTCCGGATCCTGCGCCATCGATCTGACGCTGAGCGAGGCGCTGGGTTCCTCCGGCACGGGATCGCCCGTGGCCGCCATCCTGGCCGGCACGCTATGCGGCCACGAGACCCGCCTCGAACTGGAGGGCGTAGTGGATCCCGACCCGTCCGGCTGATCGACTCCGGCCGATCAACGACGGATTCGGCTAAGGGACGCTAGACGACCTCGGCCCCGGCGCCCGCCGGGCGGACATCCGAGTGGGGCTCCACGAAGGGTTCGGACGGAGCGGCGTCGGGTCCGCGGTCGGACGACGGATCCGGCGCCGTGCCCTGCCAGGCTTCGAGCGCGGCCTTCTGGAGGCCGACGATGTCGCGCTCCATCCATTCGAAGCGGCCCGCCATGATGTCCTGCGCGATGCGGTAGTCCGCTGCGTCGTGGTTCGAGCGGATGCGGCGGAAGAGTTCGCCCACGCGGCGGCGTGACTCGGCCGCGAACGAATCGGCGAGGCGGACGGCCTCGCGGGCCTCTTCGCGCGCCCCCTCACCCTCGCGGCGGCGCAGCATGTCGGCCCGCGTGACGGCGGCCGCGATCGCGAACAGTTCCGCCCCGATGTCGATGACGCGGAAGAGGAGTCCCTGGCGCCGCTCGAGCTTGGGCCCGTGGCGGAGGATGAGGTGGAAGGTCGTCCGGGCGAGCTTGCGGCTGTTGCGCTCGACGAAGCGCAGGTGCTTCGCCAGCCGCCCGTGGCTCGCGAAGCGCGGCGGCAGGCTCCAGCCGATCCACGTCGTCGGATACCAGGTGGCGTAGAACCACGCGGCCCCCGGCAGAAGCTTGAGCTTGGCGCCGAGGCCGAGGCGCGGGTCGACGAGACCGCCCGCGATCTGGAGGTGCCGGTCCACGGCCTCGCGGGCCATGAACAGGCGCAGGATCTCGCTCGATCCCTCGAAGATCCGGTTGATGCGGAAGTCCCGCAGCCAGCGCTCGACCGCGACGGGTTCCTCGCCGCGCGCCGTGAGCGAGTCGGCCGTCTCGTAGCCGCGTCCTCCCCGCACCTGCAGGGCGTCGTCGACGAGTTGCCACCCCGTCTCCGTGTTCCAGAGCTTCGCCATCGCGGCCTCGAGCCGGATGTCGTAGCCGCCGCGGTCCGCCATCGACTGCGTGAGGTCGGCGATCGCGGACATGGCGTAGGTCCGCGTCGCGATCGAGGTCAGGTAGTGCGCGATCGTCTCGTGCTTGCCGACCGGCACCCCCCACTGGATCCGTTCCGCGCACCAGCGGCGGCACGCCTCGAGCGCGGCCTGTGCCCCACCCACCGACGAGGCCGGGATCGTGAGCCGCCCCGTGTTCAGCGTGATGAGCGCGAGCTTGAGGCCGCTCCCTTCCTTCCAGAGGATGTTCTCGGCAGGCACGCGGACGTTCGTGAAGCGGATGATCCCGTTCTCGAGCGCCTTGAGCCCCATGAAATGGCAGCGCCGCACGACCTCGATGCCCGGCCAGTCGCGCTCGACGATGAAGGCGGAGATCCGGCCCGTGTCCGGGTGGCGCGCCATCACGACGTAGAGTTCGGCCAGGGTGCCGTTCGTGCACCACAGCTTCTCGCCGTTGAGGATGAAGGCGGAGCCGTCTTCCGTGCGCTCGGCGGAGGTCGTGAGGCGGGCCGGATCCGAGCCCACGTCGTTCTCCGTGAGCGCGAAGGCGCTGACGGCCCCGTTCGCGAGCCGGGGGAAGTACGCCTCCTTCTGCGCTTCGGTACCGAACATCTTGAGCGGCTGCCCCACGCCGATCGACTGATGCGCGGAGAGGAGGGCGACGACGTTCCCGTCCACCGAGCCCACGACCCGCATCGCGTTCGCGTACTCCGTCTGGTTGAACCCGAGGCCGCCGTACTTCTCCGGCACCTTGATGCCGAAGGCGCCGCGCTCCGCGAGCGCCCGCACGACCTCCGGCGGGATCTTGCCGTCCCGGTCGATGCCGTCCGAGTCCACCTCGTCCCGCAGGAAGACCCTCAGCTCCTCCGTCCACGCGCGGGCGCGCTCCGAGATGAAGTCGTCGGGGTCGGGATAGGGGTGGATCGCGTCGAGCCGGAGCTTCCCGAGGAAGAGGTTCCGGACGAAGGTCCGCCCCGTCCAGTCGGTCTCGCGCGCGGCCTCGGCGACCTTCCGGGCCTCGGCCTCGCTGACGTGGGTTTTTCCGCTCGCGTCTGTATGTGTGGACATGTGAATCTTCCGCCTCTCGTGCCTCATATCGGGAAGCCGCGGCTGGAGCGCGACGCTCCTGCCAAGCTACCCCGCGCGATGCGTTCGCGACAAACCGACGGGTCGCGTCGCACGGACCCTCCTTCGTACCCTTGAGCGTCCCAAACGGACCTCCGCCTGCTTCGAAAGGCCGCCGCGAGTGAACTCGACCCCTCGAACCCCGCCCGTCGCGCGCCGGGAGATCGTCTCCTGGGCGATGTACGACTTCGCCCACTCGGCGTTCGGCACGATCATCGTGACCTTCATCTTCTCCGCCTACTTCGCGCGGTCGATCGCGCCCGACGCCGTCCTGGGGGGTGTCTGGTGGACGCGCGCTGTCACCGTCTCCGCCGTCACGACCGCGCTCATCATGCCGGTGGTGGGGGCGATGGGAGACTTCGGCGGCCTCAAGAAGCGGTTCCTGCTCGTCGCCACGGCGGTCTGCGTCGCCCTGACCGCGAGCCTGTTCCGCATGGGGCCGGGCGATGCGTGGATCGCCGCGCTCGTCTTCATCGGCGCCAGCGTGGCCTACGAGTCGATGCAGTCGCTCGCCAACGCGTTTCTTCCCGAGATCTCTACGCGCGAGAACATGGGACGGATATCCGGGCTGGGCTGGGGTCTCGGGTACTTCGGCGGCCTCCTCTGCCTCGTTCCGGCGCTTGGGATGGTCAGCGGCTGGCTTCCGGAGGATGGAGGGCTGAACGTGCGGTCCACGAGCCTCCTCGCCGCCGGCTGGCTCCTCGTGTTCTCGATTCCGACCTTCCTCTTCCTGCGGGAGCGGCAGCCCCGCCGTCGCGCGTCACTCGGCACCTACGTACGGATGGGCTTCGGCCGCATCGCGGACACGGCGCGGAGCCTGAGGCGCTATCGGCAGGCCGTCCGTCTGCTCGTCGCGCGACTCGTCTACAACGACGGGCTCGCGACCGCCTTCGCCATGGCGGCGATCTTCGCCGGAGCCGAGTTCGGAATGGAGACGGCCGACCTCCTCATCCTCGGCATCGTCGTGAACGCGACGGCGGGGGCGAGCGCGATCGGCTTCGGCTTCGTCCAGGACCGGATCGGCGGGAAGCGGACGATCGCGGTCACGCTCGTGCTGCTGATGGTGGCGATCGGCATGGCATGGACCGCGCGGGATCTCCCGATGTTCTGGGCCGCGGCGATCCTTCTGGGGCTGATGGTGGGGCCGAACCAGGCGGGGAGCCGCGCGCTCCTCGGTTCGTTCGTGCCCGAGAGCAAGCAGGGCGAACTGTTCGGCTTCTACGCCTTCTCCGGCCGGCTTTCCGCCGCGGCGGGGCCGCTCTCCTACGGGCTCATCCTCGGCGCCACGGGAAGCCACCGCTGGGCCATCGCCTCCATCCTCGTGTTTCTCGCCGCGGGGTTGCTGCTCCTGCTGCGGGTGGACGAGGAAGAAGGCGTGGAGCTGGCAACGACGGAGGGCGCGCCCGCCTAGCAGTGCGGGCCGGGGCGCCCACGTTGCGGAATCGGACATGTGACCTTGAGATTCTACATAGGTAGATACAATATCTATCACGGGCCGCCGTCACGCCGATGGTGAGTCACGACGACCTCAAGCGTCACGCGATCAACCATGAAGATCTCCCCTGCCGGGGCTGCGCTGGGTTTGGGGCTGCCCCTCCTCTCCGCCTGCGGCGGCGAAGAACCCGTGACCGTTCGGCCGATTGAGCCGCAGCCGAACCGTGCGCCCGTGGTGGTGTCGGCGATCGAAGCGGGGACCGTGGAAGTGGCCGGGACGCTGGTGGTGGATGCGTCCCCGCACTTCAGCGACCCGGACGGGGACGCGCTGGAATACGAGGCCTCGTCGTCGGCGCCCCGGCTGGCGTCCGTCGCGGTCTCCGGGGCCGAGTTGACACTTTCGGGGGTGTCGGCGGGGGAGGTGGAGGTGGCCGTGACGGCGCGGGACCGGGAGGGATTGGCCGCGTCGCAATCGTTCGCGGTCACGGTGACGCCGATCGGCGAGTGGGGACCGGCGAACTCGTTCGGGTACTACACGTTCCCGGACTCGCTCTATCCGATGGCGCGCATCGAGTGGACGATGCTTCCGATCCAGGCGCCGGCGGAGAGCCTGCATGAGAAGAGGCTCCTGCACTATTGGGCGATGCAGTTCCTTCATGACGATCAGGGCAGACTGGCGGGCTATGCCGGTTTCCAGTCGCAGGGTCTGTTCAAGAATGAGCCGCTCGACCGTCGCGTCGTGAACTTCGCGATATGGGACTCGGATGCCTCGAACACCGATGCGATGGTGGATACCGAGAACGACGAGTGCCGCTGCCACCAGCTCATGCTTCCGTACGGGTGGGAGGAGGGGACGCCCTACCGGTTCGTCGCGGATACCGGTCCGTCCGGCGAGACGGACGAATATCGGTGGTGGGGGCTGTGGGTGACGAACATGGCGACCGACTCCACCACGTTCGTGGGCGAGACACGATCGTGGCGGCGGCGCATCGAGGATCCTCCCGTCTCATGGGGTGAGGACCTGCACTGGTGGCGCACGGCCGTGGGGAACGCGGCCTACGAGTGCGAGGACTTCGAGTCCTCGTCGCTGGCGGTCCTGGACGTGCTGGCCGATCGCGTCGCGCCCGCCTCCGTTCACGCCCTTACCAGTGGCGGAACCGAGGTGACGGGTCCGAATGGGCACCGGACCACACTTTGCGATTCGGCGGTGGCCTATTCCCTCGGCACCGACGTCCAGCACAACCTCGGCTACTGGTCCGCCCCGCCCGAGAACGTACTCGGGAAGTAGTCTGCTCCCCGCCCCGACTCCATCGAAGGGCCGCTACGCCTTCTCCGGTTATAACACGGGCCGAAGGCGGACGGGTTCTCCGGCGGCGTGGCCTTTAGCGCGCGGGCCGGCGCGGGGGCGCGGGGCCGGCCGTTTCGATCCCGCCCGTAATCGTCAGGTTCCAACCCTGCCCGGAGCGGTCGAGCGAGCCGAGCCAGGCGAGGAGCCGGCCGCCCGGCATGCGGAGCGCCCACCGGGCCTGTGCGTCGAGCGACCACGGAGCGGCGGGCGCGGGACCGGGCTGGAGTCCGTAGGGCCCCTCCTCCCATAGGGCGCCGGAGCCTGTGGCGGGGCCGCCCCAGCGCGGCGACACGGAGAGCGAGAGCCCTTCCTCGTCCGACGGGCTCCCGATGGAGAGCGTGACGCCCAGGCCGCGCTCGTCGTAGCCCCTTGCGGAGTGGAGCGCCAGGATCCGGCCCTGCACGTCGACGCGAACGGGACCGCCCGCGGCGCGGAGTCCGCCCGCCAACTCGAGCCCCGTGCCCGTCTGGCCCGCGCCGCCGTCGTGCCGCCCGCTCGCCTCGCCGAACGCCTCGAGGGCCAGCCCGCCGAGTCGGATCGACGGGCTCAACTCGATGCCCAGCCGCCGCTGGTCGACGGTTGCGCTGCGACCATCGACGGTTTCCATGCCGGCCCCGGTCGCGAGCCGCGCCCGCGCGGCGTCCGCCCGGAGCCCGAACCAGTCCGCGAACCGGCGCCGGACCTCGATGAGCCCGAGCCCCAGGTTCAGGCTGCTTGTGCCCACGCGGTCCGTCGCTCGCGCATTCTCCGCCGACCCCCGTCCTCCGCCGGCCATCGCCCACACCGACATGGCCCCGTCCGACCACCGCAGGTAGGGGTACACGGCCGTCAATGAGGTCTCGAGACGGCCGGCCGCACTGCCGACGCGCCAGTCGCCCCCGCCCTTGCTCCTGGCGGCCGCCACGCCCGCGAGCCAGTTCTCGCCCAGCGTGCGGTCGAGCCCGGCCCAGCCCGTGCGCAGGTCGCCGTCGTAGCCGCGCCCCGCCGCCGGCTCGCCCGCGAACGTCTGGATGTCGCCCTGGCCCCATATCCGCCAGCCCCGACCGCCGCCGCCATCGCCGCCCCACGCGAACGTGAACTCCGTGCCGCCCCCGCCCCCTCCGAAGGGCGCAAGGCGGCCGGGGCTGCTCACGCCCATCGCCGCCAGCAGTTCCGCAGGGTCCCGAGGTCCGGCCGGAGACCCGTCCGGGCGGTCAGCGGCGGCCTCCGCCCACGCCGCCATCTGTCGCTCGAACGTCCGTCCGGCCTCGGCGAGACCTCCGCCGCGCAGGTAGCGCGACATCGTCCAGCCGGAATAGAGTCGCTCCGCCGCCGTCCGCACCCCCGCCTCATCCAGCGGAATGGAGCGTCCCATCACCGTGAGCCGCGACTCCCGATCACCGCCGCCCGGCCCCACGCGGCGGCCCAGCGTCATGCGCGCGCTCGCCAGATGCGCCCGCGCCATCGCGGCCAGCGTCTCGTCGAGCACCGTGCGCGTCATCCGGTCGCCGGCGCCCACGGCGAAGGACTGCGAGGCTGAAAGCCCGCCCGGGTCGCGCGCCGTTACCTCGATGGACGCCGACCCGTAGCTGACGGGCGTCACGGTCAGCAACGACCCTTCCACGAGCGACCCCGCAACGTCGGGGTCCGACGAGGCGGCCGTGTACGTCAGCGAGTCCCCTTCCGGGTCCTCGAAGTACGGCGCCAGATCGAACACCGCCGGCGGTCCCCCCTCATCGAGCACCTGGTCCGGGATCGCGCCTACCGCCACTGGCCCGTCGTTCACCGCCGCGACCGATACCACGACCTCCGCCTCCGCCGTGCCGCCGTTGCCGTCGGCCGCCGTGTAGACGAACCGGTCCGTCCCGTACCAGTTCGTGTCCGGCGCGTACTCGACTCTGCCCGCCGTGGCCCGCGCCGTCCCGTGCGCCGGCCGGGAGACCGACGCGATTCGCAGCGGGTCGCCGTCCCCATCGCTGTCGTTCGCGAGCACGTCCACCGTGATCGGCCGGTCCTCGTCTGTTGCCACTGTGTCGGCCACGGCCACGGGCGCGTCGTTCACCGCCGCGACCGTCACCACGACCTCCGCCTCCGCCGCACCGCCGTTGCCGTCGGCCGCCGTGTAGACGAACCGGTCCGTCCCGTGCCAGTTCGTGTCGGGCGCATACTCGACGCCATTCGTCGTGGCCCGCGTCGTCCCGTGCGACGGCTGGGAGACCGATTCGATGCGGAGCGCGTCGCCATCCACGTCCCGGTCGTTCGCGAGCACGTCCACCGTGACCGGCCGGTCCTCGTCTGTTGCCGCTGTGTCGGCCACGGCCACGGGGGCGTCGTTCACCGCCGCGACCGTCACCACGACCTCCGCCTCCGCCGTGCCGCCGTTGCCGTCGGCCGCCGTGTAGACGAACCGGTCCGTCCCGTGCCAGTCCGCGTCCGGCGCATACTCGACCGCATTCGCCGTGGCCCGCGCCGCCCCGTGCGCCGGCCGGGAGACCGACTTGATGTGCAGCGCGTTGCCGTCCAGGTCCCGGTCGTTTGCCAGCACATCCACCGTGACCGGATCGTCCTCGTCCGTCGCCGCCGTGTCGGCCGCCGCCACGGGCGCGTCGTTCACGGCCGCGACCGACACCACGACCTCCGCCTCCGCCGTGCCGCCGTTGCCGTCGGCCGCCGTGTAGACGAACCGGTCCGTCCCGTGCCAGTTCGCCTCCGGCGCATACTCGATCCCATTCGCCGTGGCACGCGCTGTCCCGTGCGCCGGCCGGGAGACCGATTCGATGCGTAGCGGATCCCCGTCCACATCGCTGTCGTTCGCGAGCACGTCCACCGAGACCGGCTGGTCCTCGACCGTCGCCGCCGTGTCGGCCACCGCTACCGGCACGTCGTTTACGTTCGTCACTTCGACCGTCACTTCGACCGTCGCCTCCGCCCCGTGCGGATCCCGCGCCCGCACCGTCAGCCCATAGCGGTTCGGTTCCGTTTCGTAGTCCTCGCCCGTGCCTACGTATGACACCCCCCCGTCGCTCGAACCGACCGCGAACCGCGTCCCGTCGCCCGACGCCAGCGAGTACGTCAACTCGTCCCCGTCCGGGTCCTCCGCCGCCGCCACACCCAGCGCCACCGGACGGACGCGGCCGTCCTCCATCTCGCGAAGCTTGAACGCGTAGGACGGCTCCGTGAACGCCGGGGCCTCGTTCACGACCTCGACGGCCACCCTCGCCGAAGCCATCTCGCCCAACTCGTCCCAGACCTCGACGCGGATCCAGACCGTTCCCGTGTTGGCAGGAGCCTGCCAGCGTGTCTCCAGCCCGTCCACCGCCGCCGTGAAGCGGCCCCCCCCCGCGCTCCACCAACACGTCAGAGGGTCGCCGTCCGGGTCCGACGCCTCCGCCGTCAGCCGAACCTCCCCACCCGGCCCCACCCGGCACGGGTCGCAAGACGCCGTCACCGTCGGCGGTTCGTTCGTTGGCGTCGTGTCCCAGATCAGCACCTCGACCGAGCTGGGGCTCCCCGCCTGCACCGACGACGGCAGGCTGCCCAGCGCCACCGTGAACGTTTCGAAGTCGGTATCCTCGTCCTCCTTCGTGGATATCGTCCCCGTCCCGCTTGTCGAGCCCGCGCTGATCTCGATACCCGAGAGCGAACCGTAGTCGCCCTCGTCCGCCGTGCCCGCCGTCAGCGTCAGGGGGATCGTCACACCGCTCGACAGCGCCGACGACAGGTGCGCCGTCACCGTCACCGGCGAACCCTCCATCACCGGGTTCGGCACGGCCGACAAGGTCACCGAAGGCAGGTCGTTGTCCCGGATGTGGAGGCGGAGGCTCGCGCTGCTCAGCTCGGGGTTCCTGCTGTCGGCCAAGAGGTAGACGATCTCGTCGTCGTCGTCGTCCGCATCGTCGATGACGCGGAGGATCGCCGTGCCGGTCCGGTCGCCCTCAGCGATGGTGAAGGCCGTCCGCGACAGCGTGTAGTCGTCGCCGAGGGTCGCCGTGCTTTCGGGGCCGACACGCAGCGTCACGTCCGTGCCGCCCGCGGGTGCGGGGCTGTCCAGCGTCGCCGTGATCGTGACGTCGCGTCCGCCCTCCACGGCGGGCCGGTTGGCGCTCAGCGTGAGCCCCCGGGGGATTGCGGGCGGAAGAACCGTCACCAGGAACGACCGAACGAGGTAGTCGCCGATCCAGAAGTTGATTTTCGCCTGAGCGGCATCGGCATCGACGCCGGTTACGGTGAACGGAAGCCTCTGGTAGTTGGCCTGCGTGACCTGCACGCTGGCCGGAGCGATCGTTGCTGCCGGGCTGCGGACGACCTCCGCGCGCACCGTGTAGTTGCCGGGGAATTCGTCCCATCCGAAGGCGTGAACGAACGAGTCTCCTTCGTTCACCGTCTCGGGCGCGATGTCGTTGTTGAAGACGTTGACCGTAAACCAGCGGGCACCGTAGCCATCATAGTCCGAGCCCGTTCCGCTCATCGTGACCGGGACCTTCACCTGCACCCGGCTTTCGCCGAGCACATCGTTGTCGGCCACTTCGACCGATACGACCTTCGCGACGTTCCAGTCCGTCGCCGTGAACGTCAGCGACGTCGGGCTCACGGTCACCCGACTGCCGTCCTCGCTGGCGATCGTGACCATGGTGGTCGCCGTCGGCTCCGATTGCAGCGATACGTGATAGCTGGCAGGCGAACCTTCGTAGGTGCCCAGGGAGGAACGTGCTTCCAGATTTGCCGGGCTTCCCGTCCAGTAGACGATATCCCTTCTGTCGTCGTCCAATACGAGGATCCGGACTTGCGCGACTGACACGCTGTCGTAGCCACCTCCGCTTGCCTCGTGTATGACCTTCGCGTACTTGAACACGCCGGCCATGTCCTCGTCGGTCGCCGTCACCGTCACCGTCTGGGTCTCGTTCCAGTTCGTCGTCGTGAAGGTCAGGCTCGACTTGTCGACCGTCGCCACGCCGGACTTCCTCGTACACGAGGCGCCGGTGCCCCCATGGCAGCTGGCGGTATCGTCACGCGCGGTCACCGTGATCGTCACCGCGGCGGTCGGCTGCGTGTCCAGCACGACGGTGTAGGAGCCGGTAGAGCCTTCGTCTAGGTTCAGGTTCGTCGGCGATACGGTCACGCCCGGGTTCTGCGCGGAGGCCCCCGCCGGCACCAGAGATGCTACCACGAGGACGCAGAGCCCGACGCGCCTCAAGTACCCTCGCCGCGGCAAGGGTTCTCCGTCACCGGGGATCCGGCGGGGTGAAACTCGACTTCGGAGGGGCTCGGCTTTGGAGGGGCTCGGCTTCGGAGGGGCTCGGCTTCGGAGGGGCTCGGCTTCGGAGGGGCCCGGCTTCGGGTGGGGGGCCGGCTCGGCTCGGCTCGGCTCGGCTCGGCTCGGCTCGGCTCGGCTCGGCTCGGCTCGGCTCGGCTCGGCTCGGCTCGGCTCGGCTCGGCTCGGCTCGGCTCGGCTCGGCT
>JAJEEM010000063.1 GCA_022820995.1 Gemmatimonadota bacterium
GGCGGGCTCGGCCGCCTGCCGCCGCCCGAGCGCGAGCGCCGCGGCCACGGCGGCCGAGCGGGCGGGGCCGACCCCTCCGGTCCGCTCGAGTTCGGCCGGCTCCGCCTGCCCCATCTCCCGCAGCGAACCGCCGAAGTCCGCCAGCAGCCGGCCGGCGACATCCACGGCGGAACGCCCCGTCGCGCCCCCACCGAGCACGACCGCGAGCAGTTCCGTCGTCGAGAGCGCGTCGGGGCTGAAGCGGCGCAGCCGCTCCCGCGGACGTTCGCTCGCCGGGAGTTCGAGGATCTTCGGAGCCATGCCGTCATGTATCCCGGCGGCTATGAATTCCGTCTCAACTCCGGGGTACCGGGAGGCATATCGTCCTCGGAGCCGGTGGCACGCCCGGATCCGATCTCGCATGTTGCGGGCACCCTGGCGGTCGAGGACGAACAACCGAGCCGGGGCAGGGATCGTGCGCTCGACGGCGCGAACTCCCGGATCCCCGTCTCCATACCGTCAGGAGGACCACATGAATTCACGATGTCGCGGTATCGCCGCCGCCACGACGCTCACGTTCGCCGCCGTTCTCGCCTCGTGCGGGCAGTCCCCCGCCGTCCGGACCATCCCCCTCGAGGGGCCGCTCCTGCTGCGGATGGCACCGCCCGAGGGCCAGGTTTCCCGCTACGCCTACTCCATGGAAACGAGCATCGAGAGTCCCATGATGCCCTCGACCGGCGGCCCGCTCGTCACCATGGCCTGGCAGCAGGTTCAGACGGTCCTGAGTGCGGACGACGAGGTGATTCGCGTCCGCGGGGCGGTCGATTCGGCCAGCACGACGATGGGGATGCCGATGCCGGGGATGGACGACATGTTGCCGAACCTCTCCGGCATGTCCTTCACCGTCGACATGGACCCGCGCGGCAGTGTTCTGCAAGTCGTGGAGAGCCAGGGAGTCCCGGAAGATGCCGGGGTGAGCGTCGAGAGCATGCTGCAGGGCGCCGGCCATGCCGTGCTGCCCGAAGAGGAGGTCAGTCCGGGGGATTCCTGGCTGGTCGAGACGCCGATCGAGATCCCCGTGGGGACCGGCGGAACGATGTCGATGGACATGGAATTCACCTACACGTTCGTGAGCCTCGCCGACGGCCTCGCCACCCTTTCGTTCGAGGGGCCGATGGACATGGACATGGACTTCCAGGGCATGGCGATGAGCGGCGCGGGGACCCTGTCCGGAACGCTGGTCGTCGACCTCGTCGAGGGCCGGCATGTGAGCCAGGCAAGCCGGCAGAGCATGGAGATGAGCGTGGCCGGGACATCGATGACGGTGAATACGACGACGACACTCGAACTGATGCCGGACCGTTGACGCGGAACCGGTCGCCGGAAGTCCCGAACCCGAAGCCCGGAGCCTCAATGGAGGACCAATGAGATCAATCCCGCGCGGCGTCGGCGCCGCGACCATCGCCCTCGCTTTCGCTCTCCCCGTGAGCGGACAGACGCTCCTGCGACTCGATCCGCCGGAGGGTCAGGTGAGTCGCTACGTCTACTCCATGGAGTTGAACATGGAGAATCCGATGATGCCCACCTCCGGTCCCGCGATGACGCTCCGCGCGCATCAGACGCAGACGATCCTGGGTGCGACGGACGAGGGCATCCGCACGCGCGTGGCGATCGACTCGGCCGCGACGACGTCGGCCATCCCCGGGGTCGTACTGCCGGATCTGTCGGGCACATCCCTGACGGTCGAGATGGATCCGCGCGGTCGGCTGATGAACGTCGCTCCCGACGAGCCCGTCGGCTCTCCGGCCGGCGAGGTGGCGCAGGAATTCCTGGAAGGCGCGAACTTCTTCTGGCTACCCGAGGCCGGGGTCGCCGCCGGCGATTCCTGGACCGACGCAGTACCGGTCCCCATATCTCTGGGCGGCCCGGCGCAGACGACCGAGGTGGAATTCACCTACACCGTCACGAGCCTCGGAGACGGCCAGGCGACGATCACCTTCGCGGGCCCGGTGGAGGCCACGCTCGACATGGGAGGAATGCCGGCGGGCATCAGCGGAGAACTGAACGGGTCCATGGTTGTGGATCTGGCGGCGGGTCGATACGTGCGTCAGGAGAGCATGATGACGCTCGAAATGGCGATTGGCGGAATGGCCATGCCCATGGAGACGACGACGACCCTCGAACTCGTCACCGATCCGGGTTAGCAGACCCCGTCGGCATCACGATGCGGGACGCATGGACCGCGTTCCGCTGGACCGTCCACTCCGGGACGTCGCCGTCGCGGGGATAGCGGAGGAAGGTGTCCGCGTCGGCGCCGGCGAGCGCAATCCGAATCCGGTGCCCGGTCCGGAACAGGACCGAGGTCGCCCACAGGTCGAAGCTCAACTCCGCGACTTCCCCGGGCACGAGGGGGAGGGCGTCCGCGCGCGACTCGCTGCGGTGCGGTCCGTACTTCCTGTAGAGCGGAGGATCCTCCGTCACCGCGCGCATGACGCCGCGGAGCTGTCCCTCGGTGATGTACCGGACGGTGCCGTCCGGAGCCACGTCCTCCAGGTAGGCGATGAAGGCGCCGTCCGCTTCGGTTGACGCCAGGTACAGCGTGACGACCGGGTGGCCGGTGATCTCGAGGTCGGCGGCGAGCGGGGCGCTCGTCCAGGTCAACAGCTTCCCGTCCTCCTCCCGGCGGTCGCCGTACACGACGTCGCCGCCTCCGCCGTTCGTGTACCAGCGGTTCCTCGTCCCCGTCGTCGCCGTGAAGTCGACCGTGTAGCGGTCCTCTCCCGTTTCCGCGGCGGGGGCTTCGGTCGAGAGCGCACCGTCCTCGCGGAAGTACCACGCGACGTCGTCGAAGCCCTCCGGCGGCCACGTCTCCGTGCGCGTCCAGCGGTCGGCGCCGAGAGTGTAGTAGTGGATCTCCGTCGGCGTCTCCCCGGATCCGTCCTCCCTGAGGTGGGCGTCGAAGAACGCGACGAGTTCCTCGAACCGGGCATCGGCGTCGGGTTGTACGGGTGTGTCGTCCGCCTTGAAGGGGTCCGTGTCGTTGCGGGCCCCGTGGTCCCATGGACCGATGAACACCTGCTGCGCGTTGGAGATCGTGTTGTAGCGGCCGAGCGTGCCGCTCACCGTCCCGGCGTCCTGCCAGCCGACCCGAATGAACATGGCCACGCCGGACTCCTCGATCTGCGGGAGGTGGCCGGAGGGACTGCGGCGGTGCCCGACGTTCGTCTCGCCGTAGGGGCCGAAGGGGTCATCCCGGAACTCGTACTCCAGCGCCGCCTCGAACGGCACGGTATTGGCTTCGTGCTCCGCCACCGCGGCGGCGAGCAGCGATCCGTCGACGTCCGCGTCGACCGGTTTCACGCCGGTGACCCGGCTCCGCACCTCGTCGCAGGCGGCCCCCATCGCGTCGGACAGGCCGCAGATATCGTTCAGATCCTGCATGCGCGTGCGGTTCGACCAGGCCTCGAGGAAGCCGACCGTGAGCACGCCGCCGGGGAAGATGAGGTGGCCGAAGTTGTCGAAGTCGTTGAAGAGGGGCGCGACCGCCTTCACCGCGGGGCTCCGGTTGACCGCGAGCATCTCGGCGGTGTTCCCGGCGTAGGAGACCCCGTAGGCGCCCACGCGCCCGTTCGACCAGGGCTGGCCCGCGATCCAGTCCGCGACCTCCCCGTAGTCCGTGACCTCGTCCTCGGCGAGTTCGAAGCGGCGGATCCCGAACGAGGCCCCGCTCCCCCGCCCGTCGACGAGGACGAGCGCGTACCCGGCCCGGTTCCAGCGCTCCGCCTCGGCAAAGTTCGAGGTCTCCTCGAGGGGGACGCCGACCTCGCCGCGGGCGCGCCAGTAACGGGTCGCCCGCATCATGGCCGGGAGCCGGTCCCCGGGCTGGACGCCGTCGGGCAGCCACACGTCGACGGCGATACGGACGCCGTCGCGCATGGGGATGTGGAGCGCCTGGTTGCGCGTGAGCTCGCTCACCGGGGCGGCGCCCCCGGCATCATCGCCGGCTGCGGATCCGTCGTCCGTGGCGGCATCCCCGCAGGCCGCCGCGGCGATTGCGGCCAGCCCCGCGAGCCGCCGCGCAGGCGCGCCGGGGCCGCGATGGCGCCGACGTCTCACCAGGCGATCGCGTGGCCGTCCCGGCGCGGATCCGAGCCGCCGGCGAGGGCGCCCGTCTCCGCATCCCGGTACACCCCCTGGACGCCGCCGAGGTTGCCGGGCTGGACCAGGTTGTGCCCGCGGTCGGCGAGTTCCCCGTACACCTCCGGCGGGAAGCCTGCCTCCAGGTACGTGACGGAGTCCTCCGGAATCGGCGTCAGGCCGCCACCCCGGTTGAGGCACATGCGGGGCGACGCGATGGCGAGCTGCATGTCCATCCCGCCGGCCGTCAGCTTCGTGATCACCTGCCCCACCGTCTGCGGGATCGTGTAGCCGCCGGCGGCGCCGACAGCCGCGACGAGATTGCCGTCCTTCATGACCACGCACGGGGTCATCACGCCCTTCGCCTTCTGGCCTCCCGCGATGTAGTTGACGTGCCCTTCCTCGAGGGAGAAGCCGAACATGTGGCCGTTGTTGAGGAAGATCCCCGTGTCGCCCGCGATCACGCCGCTTCCGTAGAGCGCGACGAGAGACTGCGTGAAGGCGACGGCGTTCCCCCAGCGGTCGGCCGAAGAGAGGCTCGTCGTCCCGAAGAACGGGAGCGGGGCGCCCGAGAAGGAGGCGATGCGGGCGGGGTCGATCGTCGCCCGCTGCTCGTCCGCGTATTCCTTCGAGATGATCATGTCGACCGGGATCTCCGCGTCTTCGTTCCCGGTGTTGTACCGCTCGTCGTCGATCAGGGCGAGCCGGTTCGCCTCGAGCCACAGGTGGGCGAACTCGGAGCCGTAGAGATCCATGTTCGCGAGGTCGAAGCCGTCCATGATGTTGAGCGCCTGGAACATCGTCATCCCGCACGATCCCGGCGGCATGGCGTACAGATCGTGCCCCTGGAAGGTCGTCGTGATGGGCTCCTTCCACGCGACCTCGTAGCCCTCGAGATCGGCCTTCGTCATGTGGCCGCCGTTCTCGGCGAGGAAGGAGACGATGCGGTCCCCGATCTCGCCCATGTAGAAGTCGTCCGCGCCTTCGCGCGCGAGCCGGCGCATGCTGGCGGCGAGTTCGGGCTGCTTGATGATCTCCCCCATCCGCGGCGGACGGCCGTTCGGGAACATGATCCGGGTGCTGGATGGGAACCTTCCGAGCTTGTCCGCGCTCCCGTCGGTGTGGAGCGCGTCGAACTTCGAGATGACGAAGCCGTCCTCGGCGAGCTGGATCGCGGGCTCGAACACGTCGCCGAGGCTCATCGTGCCGTAGCGCTCGAGCACGGCGGCCCAGCCCTTGAAGGCGCCGGGGACGATCGGAGCCCTGTAGCCCATCTCGACATCATCCGGCGTGATCGTGCTCGCCGAGGAAGCCGCGGGCGCCCGGCCGAGCGCGTCGAGTCCGATGACCCGGTTCTCCTCGGCCAGGTAGATGAGCATGAAGCCGCCGAAGCCCCCGAGTCCGGACATGTAGGGTTCGGAGACGTTGAGCGTGGCCGACGCGGCGACGATGGCGTCGATCGCGTTCCCGCCCTGCATCATGATCGTCGTGCCGGCGAGCGATGCGTAGTAGTCGGCGGCGGCCGTCACGCCGCGGCGGCCCCATACGGTGCCGTGCGCGGGGCCGAGCAGGCCGGGGACGTTCGAATCGCCGGCGGGCCCCCATTGTCCGATCCCGTCGGGGGGCGCGGCGGCCGTCTCGGGGGCGCGGCAGGCGATCAGGCCGGATCCGGCGGCGGCCGCGGCGGAGGTAGCGAGGAAGTCTCGGCGCTTCATGGCTCGACTCCTGAGCAGAGGGGTTCGCGGACTCTGATCCTAGGCCACGAGTTGTCCACCGCTCAAGACCCCGGCCGCGGCGTTCACCGGCGGCCGGGGTGCGAGCCGACCATTCCCCGCCGGGCTACGGCGTGACCGTCACCATGCGATGGCGTGGCCGTCCCGGCGCGGGTCGGATCCGCCGGCGAGAGCCCCGGTCTCGGCGTCGCGGTACACGCCCTGCACGCCGCCGGGGTTCCCGGGCTCGGCCAGGTAGTGGCCGCGATCCTCGAGTTCGTCGTACACCTCGGGCGGGAAGCCCGCCTCCAGGTACGTGACGGAATCCTCCGGGATCGGCGTGCGTCCGCCGCCCCGGTTGAGGCACATGCGAGGCGATGCGATCGCGAGTTGGATGTCCATTCCGCCCGTCGTCAGCTTCGTGATCACCTGCCCCACCGTCTGCGGGATCGTGTAGCCACCCGCGGCGCCGACGGCCGCGACGAGGTTTCCGTCCTTCATCACGACGCACGGGGTCATCACCCCCTTCGCCTTCTGGCCGCCCTCGAGGTGATTGACGTGCCCCTCCTCGAGCACGAAGCCGAACGTGTGGCCGTTGTTGAGGAAGATGCCGGTGTCGCCGGCGATCACGCCGCTCCCGTAGCCGCTCACGAGCGACTGCGTGAAGGCGACGGCGTTCCCCCAGCGGTCGGCGGATGAGAGGCTCGTCGTGCCGAAGAAGGGGAGCGGGGCCCCGGCGAAGGAGGCGATGCGCGCGGGGTCGATCTTCGCCCGCTGCTCGTCCGCGTATTCCTTCGAGATGATCATGTCGACGGGGATATCCACATCCTCCTTGCCCGTGTTGTACCGGTCGTCGTCGATGAGGGCGAGCCGATACGCCTCGAGCCACAGGTGGGCGAACTCGGAGCTGTAGAGATCCATGTTCGCGAGGTCGAAGCCGTCCATGATGTTCAGCGCCTGGAACATCGACATCCCGCACGACCCCGGCGGCATCGCGTACAGGTCGTGCCCCTGGAAGGTCGTCGTGATCGGTTCCTTCCACGTGACGTCGTACGCCTCGAGGTCGGCCATCGTCATGTGGCCGCCGTTCTCGGCGAGGAAGGAGACGACGCGCTCGCCGATCTCTCCCATGTAGAAGTCGTCCGCCCCTTCCCGGGCGAGTCGGCGCATGCTCGCGGCGAGGTCCGGCTGCCTGATGATCTCCCCCATGCGCGGCGGACGGCCGTTCGGGAACATGACGCGGGTCGTCGACGGGAACTGCCCCAGCTTCTCGGCGGCGGCGCCGTTCGTGTGGATCTCGTCGAAGCGCGAGACGACGAACCCGTCCTCGGCGAGCCGGATCGCGGGCTCGAATACGTCGCCGAGGCTCATCGTCCCATAGCGTTCGAGGACGGCGGCCCAGCCCTTGAAGGCGCCGGGCACGATGGGCGCCTTGTAGCCTTCCGCGAAGTCGTCGAGCGTCATCGTTTCCGGGGACGAGGCGGCCGGCGACTTGCCCAGCGCGTCGAGTCCGACGACCCGGTTCTCCTCGGCCAGGTAGATGAGCATGAAGCCGCCGAAGCCTCCGATGCCCGACATGTAGGGTTCGGAGACGTTCAGCATGGCGGAGGCGGCCACGATCGCGTCCACCGCGTTCCCGCCCTGCATCATGATCGTCGTGCCGGCGAGGGAGGCGTAGTAGTCGGCGGCGGCCGTCACGCCCCGCGCCCCCCACACCGCCCGGTGCGCGGGCCCGAGCAGGCCGGGTACGTTCGAGTCGCCGGCCGGGCCCCACTGTCCGCTGGCGGCGGTGGCGGCGCCCGCGGTCTCGGGAGGCCGGCATCCGATGAGGCTCGATCCGGCAGCGGCGGCGGCGGAGGTGGCGAGGAAGTCTCGGCGTCTCATGGCTCGGCTCCTGGGCAGGGGGTATCGCAGACTCTGATCCTAGACCCGGAGTTGCCGACCGCTCAAGGCCCGGCACGCGGCGACCGGAACCCGCGCAATAACCGCAGGACTCCCGCCTACAGGCTATCGTAGACGGCAGCCTCGTCGTTCTCCCGGAACGCGAGGCTCCGCGGCAGCGTCACGGCGCTGCGCCCGTGAAGTCCCGAGAAAGGGCCATAACGTGCTCGACCCCGTCACCGCCGACCCGGGCCGCCTCGACAGTGCGGTCATCGCCGCCCTCCGTGGCCTCGAGGGGCGCGCCACCCTGGGCGATGTCGTCTCCGCCACCGGATTGCCGGACCACGAGGCCGAGGTCGCCCTCAGATCCCTCCTCGAGACGCACCGCGGCCACCTCGAGGTCTCCGATTCGGGCGACCTCCTCTACCGGTTCGATCCCTCGCTCATCGAGCGGGACGCGGAACCGTTCCGGGCGCGCTTCCGCAGAGTCGCCTGGTCGGCCTTCAAGGTCGGCTTCAAGATCTGGACGGCGGTCATGCTGGTCGCCTACTTCGTCGTCTTCGTCGTGATCCTGATCGCGCTGCTGACCGCCAACCGTGACGGCCGCGGCTCCGGCGGGCGCAGGGGCTTCAGCCTGGGGGACCTCTTCATCCTCCACTGGCTGCTCGGAGGCCGCGGGTGGGACCGGAGGGGCCTCTACTACGGCGACCGCCATGCCAGGCGGCTCCCGAAGGACGCCCGCCCGCCCTTCTACAAGAAGGTCTTCGCCTTCATCTTCGGCCCCGAGGAGCCCAGGCCGACGCAACTCCAGAAGGATCGCACGGTCGTCCAGTTGATCCGGGCGCGGAAGGGCGTCCTGACGTCGTCGGAGCTGATCGAGCACACCGGCCTTCCGATCGGCGACGCCGTCGAAGAGATGGGACGTCTCACCGGGGCCTACGGAGGCGACCCGCGGGTTTCGGACGCAGGCGAGGTCGTGTACGCCTTCCCCGAACTGATGAAGAGCGCCCACGGGGCGGTCCGCGCGCGAGAACCGAAACCGGCATGGATGCGGCTGGAGTACCCGAAGAAGCTGACGGGCAACAGCGGGGGGGCCAACGTCGGCATCGGCGCCATGAACGGCTTCAACCTGGCGATGGCGAGCGTGCTCGGGCTTCCCTCCACGATCGATCCGGTGATCTTCTACGGACTGGGCATCGTGCCGTTCGCCTTCAGCAGCCTCTTCTTCGCGATCCCCATCGTCCGCTCGTTGACACTGGCCCGGGAGAACCGGGCGCGCATGCGGCGCAACGTGCGGCGTCTGCTCGTGGGCCTGGTCTACTCGCGCAGCGTGGAGACCGTCCGGTGGGTCGCGGCCGCCGACGCGAATCGCCACGTGACGCGTGCACTCGAGGACCGGCAGGTGCCGCCGAAGCTGATCCTGGCGGAGCTGGAGCGCCTGGCGGCCGAGTTCGGCGCGGAAGTGGAGGCGGAGGATGAAGGGTTCACGTATCGTTTCCCGGCGATACGCGAGACCTTCGTCGAGGCGGAGTTCATGCGGCGCCGGCTGAAGCTCCAGGATCAGCGCCTCGGCCCCATCGTCTACGCAACCTCCGACACCGCCGCGGAGGCCTCGCAACGAGACATGGACGCCTTCGACCGCGAACTCGAAGGAGCCCGACTCGACCTCTCCCGCTACCTCCCTTCCCCCACGCAGACAGGCTTCGAGGAGGATTTCGAGGTGGTCATGGAGCCGGACCCGGCGAAGATGTAGTCAGACGCTCCCCTCGGCCCGGGATCGAGCGACAACCCCTCTACCAGGCGATGGCGTGACCGTCCCGGCGCGGATCCGATCCTCCGGAGAGGGCGCCCGTCCCGGCGTCGCGATGCACCGCCTGCACCCCGCCCAGGTTGCCGGGCTCCGCCAGGTAGTGGCCGCGGTTCGCCAGTTGGTCGTAGACCTCCGGCGGGAACCCCGCTTCGAGATAGGTGACGGAGTCCTCCGGGATCGGCGTCCGGCCCCCGCCGCGGTTGACGCACATGCGCGGCGAGGCGATCGCGAGCTGCATGTCCATGCCGGCCACCGCGAGCTTCGTGATCACCTGGCCCACAGTCTGCGGGATCGTGTAGCCGCCCTGGGCTCCGACCGCCGCGAAGAGGTCGCCGTCCCTCATCATGATGCACGGCGTCATCACGCCCTTCGCCCGCTTGCCGCCCTCGAGATGGTTCACGTGCCCCTCCTCGAGGACGAAGCCGAACATGTGTCCGTTGTTGAGGAAGATCCCGGTGTCGCCGGCGATGACGCCGCTCCCGTACGCGTTCACGAGCGACTGCGTGAAGGCGACCGCGTTGCCCCACCGGTCGACGGTGGAGAGGCTCGTCGTCCCGAAGAACGGAAGCGGAGCCCCGGAGAAGGAAGCGACGCGCGTCGGATCGATCCTCGCCCGCTGTTCGTCCGCGTACTCCCGGGAGATGATCATGTCGACCGGGATGTCCACGTCCTCCTTGCCCGTGTTGTACCGGTCATCGTCGGCGAGGGCCAGCTTCATCGCCTCGAGCCACAGGTGTACGAACTCGGAGCCGTACAGGTCCATGTTCGCGAGGTCGAACCCGTCCATGATGTTCAGCGCCTGGAACATCGACATCCCGCACGAACCCGGCGGCATGGCGTGCAGTTCGTATCCCTGGAAGGTCGTCCTGATCGGCTCCCGCCACTGGACTTCGTAGCTCTCGAGGTCGGCCTTCGTCAGGTGGCCGCCGTTCTCGGCCAGGAAGGCGACGATGCGGTCCGCGAGCTCTCCCCGGTAGAGGTCGTCCGCACCCACACGTGCCAGATGGCGCATGCTCGCGGCGAGTTCGGGCTGCTTGATGATTCTCGCCCATGCGGGGCGGGCGCCCGTTAGGAAAGAACACGCGCGTCGTGGACGGGTAGCGGCTCAACTTGTCCGCGCTCGACGCCGTGTAGCGCTCGTCGAACTTCGAGATCGCGAAGCCGTCCTCGGCGAGCCGGATCGCGGGCTCGAACAGATCGCCCATGCTCATCGTGCCGTATCGCTCCAGCGCGGCGGCCCAGCCCTTGAAGGCGCCGGGCACGATGGGCGCCTTGTAGCCCATCGCGAAGTCGTCGAGCGTCATCGTCTCCGGCGACGAGGCGGCGGGCGAGGTGCCGAGCGCGTCGAGCCCGACGACCCGGTTCTCCTCGGCCAGGTAGATGAGCATGTAGCCGCCGAAGCCCCCGATGCCGGACATGTACGGGTCGGACACGTTCAGCGTGGCGCACGCCGCGACCATCGCGTCGATCGCGTTCCCGCCCTCCATCATCGTCTTCGTGCCGGCGAGCGAGGCGTAGTAGTCGGAGCAGGCCGTCACGCCCGTCCGGCCCCACACGGTTCCGTGCGCCGGGCCGGCCAGACCGGGGACGTGCGAGTAGTCGCCGGAACCCCACTGCCCGGAGGTGACGGGCGCGGCGGCGGACGTCTCGGGCGTGCGGCAGGCGACGAGGCTCGAGCCGGCGGCGGCTGCGGCGGAGGTGGCGAGGAAGTCTCGGCGTTTCATCGGACGGCTCCTGGCAGGGGGATCGCAGGCTTCTATCCTGGACCCGGAACACTCCTCCGTTCAAGACGCCTACAGCTTGATGTTGCCGCCCGGATCGCGCCGTCGCAGGCGCTCGAGAACTTCCGCCGCCGCCCGCAGCCGGTCGCGGCGGGCGTCCTCATCGAGCACCGCCGCCGCCCAGTCGGGCCCGCCGTCCAACTCCGGTACCCGGAGCACAGACCCTTCACGGCTCCCGGCAGGCAGCGCACGAACGGACACGTCCTCGGTGCGCTCGTCCTCATCGCGGACGAGTACGGCGATCGCACCTTCCACCCGGTCCACGACCCACATTGCGTCGTGCGGAGCGGCGTCAGGCCCCGGCCGCCGGGCGTTCAATAGTCGAACACGAGCACCACCGCCCCGGTGCTGTCGTAGAGGGTCGCGGTGTCTCCGCCGTTGTTCCACACCGCCTGACGACGACCCATGTAGTAGCGCGTGTCGTCCGCGCTTCCGGAACCGGTGTGTACGAAGAGCCGTCCGCCGGCCGCGAGCACGGCACCGCGCGGGAACGTGAAACAGTGGTTCGCCCGGTCGCACAGCCTCCAGCCGCCGATCGCCCGATCCTCGGCGGTCAGGCTCTCGACGATGGCA
The DNA here is from genome assembly GCA_022820995.1 of Gemmatimonadota bacterium. Lineage (GTDB taxonomy): Bacteria > Gemmatimonadota > Gemmatimonadetes > Palauibacterales > Palauibacteraceae > Palauibacter. The sequence goes on from JAJEEM010000063.1 coordinate 11,874, forward strand.
TACTCGCCGTTCGGATTACGGTGATCGTCCCCGGGAGCGTCGGCCTGGACGCGGAGCCGCAACCCGGCGCCGCCGGATGCGTCCGGAAAGACCGCCTCCGCCGCGCCCGCTCCGCTCCCCTGAAGCGCGACCTGTCCCCCGTAGGCGACCTCGTAGTCCCCGTTCTCGTGACCCGCCACCGAGACGTGGCCGTGCCGATCCGTCCGGAACACGGTGGCTCCCGACGCCTGGAAGGCGCGCAAGGCCGCGGGTTTCGGGTGGCCGTACAGGTTCCGGCCCACCGAAATGACGACCACGCGGGGCCTCGCGGCGTCGAGGAACTCCCACGTGAAACCGTTGTCGCTCCCGTGGTGCGGGGCCTTGAGAAGGACCGTCTCCGGGACGACGCCCCGACCGACGAGGTGTGTGAGCTGCCGCACTTCCGAGTCGCCGCTCAGGAACGCCGTGAAAGTTCCGTAGCGCACGACGAGGGCGATCGAGCGGTCGTTGAGTTCCGTGGTCCCCGGGGGGAGGAGCGGCAGCACCTCGATCTCCACCTCGCCGAGCGTGAGCGTACGGGGCACCGCTTCCAGATAGGTGATCTCCGGCCGGGCGTCGAGCGCGGCCAGCAGCCGCCGGTACGTCTGCGTCGTGTGCGGCTCGCCGTTGTCCATGTAGAAGCGGACCGGGAACGTCTCGATCACGCCGGTCATGCCGCCGATGTGGTCCGCATGCGGGTGCGTGGCGACCGCGAGATCGATTGCGTGCACGCCGAATCCGCGGAGTGCGGCGACGATGTCGTCGGGTCCCGCGTCGATCAGCGCGACCTGCCCCCCGGGCGCCTGGATGAGGACCGCATCCCCCTGCCCTACGTCCAGAAACGTGACCCGGAGCACGGAGTCCACAGCCGGGATGCGCGCCGCGCCGGCAGATGACCTGATCCGCGCATCAGCCGTTGCGGGCAGGACGGCCAATAACGTGAGGATAGCCACGCAGGCTGCGGCCAGCGGAGTGGCGTTGGTCGTTCCGCGGGGTCTCGTCATGATGACCGTCAAAATGACCGCTGCGTCGTCGATTTGTCACTCACTCCTCCGTCATCGGTTTTCCGCCGCAGTACGTCCGGGCCTGTGTGGACCAGTCGTCTTGCGCGGCGGGCAACGGGCGAACCACTGTTCGGATCGTCCCGTTTGCCGCTGATGCCGGCCATCATCCCGGAGGTTCCGATGGCGCTCCAGTCCAGGATCGAGCGATCCCCCCGCCTTCCCATCACGCTCCTCTTGCCCCTCGCCCTCGCGCTGGGCGCTGCCCTGCCCGACCCGGTCACCGCCCAGACGGCCTCCGAACGCGCGGCCGCCGCGGCCTCGGTGCTCGACTTTCGGGAGCTGGGACCCGCGATCATGGGCGGGCGCGTGGCCGATCTCGCGGTCGTGGAGAGCGACCCGCGCATCTTCTACGTCGGCCTCGGCGCCGGCGGCGTGTGGAAGACCACGAACGACGGGATGACGTGGGACCCCGTCTTCGACGACCAGCCGACGGCGTCGGTCGGAGCCGTGAGCGTCGCGCCCTCCAATCCCAACCACGTGTGGGTCGGAACGGGCGAACCGGCGAACCGCCAGAGTTCGCCATGGGGGGTCGGGGTCTTCAAGTCGACGGATGCGGGCGGCACCTGGACGCACGTCGGGCTGGAGGACACCCGCCACATCAGCAGGATCAAGATCGATCCGCGGGATCCCGACGTCGTGTACGTGGGGGCCGTCGGCCACCTGTGGGGTCCGAACGAGGAACGCGGCCTCTTCAAGACGACCGATGGCGGGGCGACGTGGGAGAACATCCTCTACGTCGACGAGCACACCGGGATCATCGACCTCGTGATGGACTACAACGACCCGAACACGCTCTTCGCCGCGACCTATCAGCGGCAGCGCACGGGCTTCGGCTTCGCGGCCGGCGGCGGCGGGTCGGGGCTCTGGCGGACGACGGACGGCGGGGAGAACTGGACCCGGCTCGAGGATGGGCTGCCGGAGGGCGAACTCGGCCGCATCGGACTCGATGTCTACCGCCGCGACGGCAACCTCGTGTACGCGATCGTCGAGGCGCACGAGGGCCAGGGCGTGTACCGCTCCACCGACCGCGGCGAGTCGTGGGAGTTCATGAGCGACCGCAACCCGCGGCCGATGTACTTCTCCCTCATCCGGATCGACCCCAACAACCCGGAGCGGATCTACCTCGGCGGTGTCCAGTCCTCGGCCTCGGACGACGGCGGGCGCACCTGGTGGCCGGGGAACGCGACGGACCAGATCCACTCCGACCACCACGCGCTGTGGATCAACCCCGACAACTCGAACCACCTCATCAACGGGAACGACGGCGGGCTCGCCTTCTCGCGCGACGGCTCCGTCACCTGGCGCTCGATCCGCAACATGGCGATCGGCCAGTTCTACGAGATCGACGTCGACATGAGCGACCCGTACAACGTGTGCGGCGGCCTGCAGGACAACGGGAACTGGTGCGCCCCGCACCGCACGCAGGCAACCTGGGGCGTCCGCAACCGCGAGTGGAAGCACATGTGGTTCGGGGACGGGTTCCACAACCACTCCGACCCCGAGGACCCCAACATCATGTTCTCGGAGTCGCAGGGCGGGAACATGGCGCGCATCGACGTGGCCACGCGCGAGGGACAGTCGATCCGGCCGTTCCCGCGCCCGACCGGCGACGAAGCGGAGGGTGAGGAGCGCCGCTACCGGTTCAACTGGGATTCGCCGTTCGCGATCTCGCGCCACGACCGCGCGACGATCTACCTGGGCGGCAACCACCTCTTCCGCTCGCGGGACCGGGGCCTCAACTGGGAGGAGGCGAGCCCGGACCTCACGAAGCAGATCGACCGCGACACGCTCGAGATCATGGGCCGGGTGGTCACGGACGAGACGCTGTCGGACAACGACGGCATCGCCTCCTACGGCAACATCACGGCCTTCGCCGAGTCGAAGCACTCGCCCGACGCGCTCTACGTGGGGACGGATGACGGGAACCTGCAGGTGACGCTCGACGGCGGCGCCACGTGGACGAACGTGATCGACCAGGTGCCGGGCGTGCCGTCCCGAACCTACGTGAGCCGTCTCGAGACCTCGTATGCGGTGGACGGCCGCGTGTATGTGACCTTCGACGGGCACCGCAACGACGACTACGCGCCGTACGCCTACGTGAGCGAGGACCACGGCGCGACGTGGCGGCAGATCACCGCCGGCCTCCCGGACGGATGGTCGGTGAACGTGATCCGGGAGCACCCGCGGAACCCGAACCTGCTCTTCGTCGGGAACGAGATCGGCGTCTACATGTCGATCGACCGCGGTGAATCCTGGGCGCGCATGAAAAACAACCTGCCCGTGGTGCCGGTGGACGACATCGCGATCCATCCGCGCGAGAACGACCTCGTCGTCGGGACGCACGGACGCAGCATCTGGATCCTGGACGACATCACGCCGCTGGAGGAGATGTCCGCGGACGTGTTCGCCTCCGACTTCCGGCTGTTCGGCGCGCGGCGCGGCACGATGTGGTCGATGGGGATGGACTGGCCCTTCCAGCCGGCGACGTTCATCGCGCCCAACCCGCCGGCCGGGATCCCGCTCCGCTACTACCTGGGCGACGGCGTCGACCCGGACGGGGCGAGCCTCGATATCCTCGACGGCGGCGAGGTCGTGCGCACGATGGACGCGGCCGGAGAAGCAGGTGTCAACGAGGTGCTGTGGGATTTCCGCGTGGATCCCGCCTTCGAGGCCGGCGGCGGGGGCGGCGGCTTCTCGCGCGGGCCTCCGGCGGGTGCGGGGCCGCGCGTGCTCCCGGGCACATACACGGTGCGGCTCACGGTCGGGGACGAGAGTCAGGAGACCGAGGTCGGCGTGCGGCTCGATCCGCGGCGCGACGCGAGCCGGGCGGCGCTGGTGGCGCGGCAGGATGCGATGATGCGGGCCCACGCGCTGGCCGGGCCGGTTCGGGACGCGCGGCAGCGGATCGGCGCCATGAACGGCCGGCTCGACGAGATCCGGGCGCTGCTCGACGATGCGGAACTCGAAGATGGCGACCGCGAACGGATCGAGGAGATCGCCGAGGCGATCTCCGGCCAGCTCGAGGAGCTCGACGACGACCTGGATGACGCCGCCGGGGGCGCCGGGATCTCGCAGATGGAGGGGTGGTCCGGTGAACCCACAGCGGATCAGCTGTACCGGATCGACCGGGCCTGGGAGGCGCTGCCGCCGGTGGCAGAGCGCATCAACGCGCTTCTGACCGGACGCATGCCGCGGCTGGAAGCGCTGCTCGGCGACCTCGCGGTGACGCCGGATCTGGGCGACCCGATCCGCATCCCGCCGCGTCGCTGAGGCCGGGAGGGCGGCGGGCCGTCGGCAGGCGGCCCGCCGCGGCATCCCGCCCAAGGCTGCCTCGCAGACGCGGGCAGACCGCGCCTTGAGCGAACGCGCCCCGCCGCCGCCGCGGGCGAGCATCGCCGTCATCGGGGCCGGCATCGTCGGCAGCTGCCTCGTCGAGCACCTCGCGCAGCGGGGGTGGGACGATCTCGTCCTCATCGAAAAGGGCCCGCTTCCCGACCCCGGCGGCTCCACCGGCCACGCCTCGAACTTCATCTTTCCCACCGATCACAACCGCGAAGTGGCCATGCTGACGCTGGAGAGCCAGCGGCAGTACGAGGCGCTCGGCGTGCAGACGACGTGCGGCGGGGTCGAGGTCGCGCGCACGGAGGCCCGGATGGAGGAACTGCGGCGCCGCATGACCTCCGCCCGCGCGTGGGGCATCGACGCTGAACTCCTCACGCCGGGAGAGGTGGCCGAGAGGATCCCTTTCGTGAACCCCGACGTCATCCTCGGCGGCTTCTGGATGCCGTCCGTGTCCGTGGTCGATGGCGTGCGGGCCGGAACGATCATGCGGGAGCGGGCCCTGTCCCGGGGAGCCCTCACGATCCTGGACGACACCGGGGTTACGGGAATGGAAGTCGAGCACCGTCGCTCGGGACGCCCCCGCCTGCGGGCCATCCTTACCGCACGGGGCCGCATCGAGGTCGAGCACGCGGTCATCGCCTGCGGCGTGTGGAGTCCTCTCATCGCGGAACTGGCCGGCGCCTCCATTCCGCTCACGCCGGCGGTCCATCAGATGGCGGACCTCGGCCCCGTCGACCTCCTCCGCGCCACCGGCGGCGAGATCGGCTATCCGATCGTGCGCGACATGGACGCCTTCATGTACGAGCGTCAGAAATACGAGACGATGGAGGTCGGGTCCTACGCGCACCGCCCCATCCTCGTGCACCCGGAGGAGATCCCCTCGCGCGAGGCGTCGGAACGCTCCCCCACGGAGCTGCCGTTCACGGAGGAGGACTTCGCGCCCCAGCTCGAGCAGGCGCGGGAGATCATGGGAGGGTTGCTCGCGGACGCCGAGATGGGATACGCGATCAACGGCCTCCTCTCCCTCACCCCGGACGCGCATCCGGTGCTGGGCGAGACCGCGGAGGTCGCGAACCTGTGGTCGGGGGCGGCCGTCTGGATCAAGGAGGGGCCGGGGGCGGCGCGACTCCTCGCCGAGTGGATCACGCACGGCCATCCGCGCCTGTGCGACCCGCACGAAGCGGACGTCACCCGCTTCCAGCCGCACGAGCGCACGCGCCGCCATGTCCGGGCCCGCGCCCGGGAGCACTTCAACAAGACGTACGGAATCGTCCACCCGCGCGAGCAGTGGGAATCCCGCCGCGGCGTGCACCGCTCGGCGCTTCACGCCCGCACGGAGGCGCTGGGGGCCGCGTACTACGAGGCGCGCGGCTGGGAGCGCCCGCAGTGGTACGAGTCGAACGCCGACCTCGTCGACCGGTACGGCGTCGCCGAGCGGCCGCACGAGTGGGATCGCCGGTGGTGGTCTCCCATCATCGAGGCGGAGCACCTGCACCTGCGCGAGAAGGTCGGCGTCGTCGACCTGGGCGCGTTTCAGATCTTCGATGTGACGGGCCGCGGGGCGCTCGCCTGGCTGGAGACGATGGCGGCCAACGCGTGCGACCGGCCGCCCGGGACGTCCATCTACACCCCGCTGCTGACGCCGGATGGGGGCTTCAGGGCCGACCTCACGATCCAGAGGCTGGCAGCTGACCATTTCCGCGTCGTGACCGGCGCCTTCGACGGGTCGCGGGACGCGGCCTGGTTCCGCAAACACCTGCCGGACGAAGACTCCGTCCGTTTCGAGGATCTGTCGGCGGAGATCTGCGCGCTGGGCGTGTGGGGCCCCGCAGCGGCGGCGCTCCTGGCGAACATCTCCGGGACAGCCCTCTCGCAGGCCGAGTTCCCGTACGCCTCCGTGCGCGGCGTCGCGCTGGGCGGAATCCCGGTCACCATGTGCCGTATCTCGTACGTCGGGGAGAGCGGGTGGGAGATCTACGGGGAGGCCGCGCTCGCGGCGCGGGTCTGGGACGCGGTGCGGCAGGCGGGCCGGGCGTTCGGCCTGCGGCCGGTGGGCGCCGGAGTCTACGGCACGACGGGCCGCATGGAGAAGGGCTACGCCCTCATGGGGGCCGAACTCACCTCGGAGTACTCGCCGGTCGAGGCGGGCCTGGCGAGGCCGCGCGTGAAGCGGGCGGATTTCATCGGCCGGGCCGCGTACCTCGATGTCCGGGAAGCGGGGCCGGCGGCGCTGCTCCGCACCCTCACCATGGACGATCACGCCGACGCTTCCGGCCTCGCCCGCTTCCCCACCGGAGGCAACGAGCCGCTGCTGGGGCCGGACGGGGAGCGCATCGTGGACGCGCGCGGCAGGGAATCCCGCGTCACGTCGGCGGGGATGGGCCCCTCCGTGGGGAAGTACCTCCTCATGGCGTACCTCCCGCCGGAACTCGCCGCCCCTGGTACGCGACTCCATGTCCTCTACATGAACGAGGCCTTCCCGGTCACCGTGGCGGCCGGCACCGCCCTCTTCGACCCGACCGGCGCCCGCATGAGATCGTAACCCGGGAACGCCGCGGTGCGCCCGCCACCGAGGGCCGGGTTACATCGCCGCGTCGCGGCCCTGCGCGAGGGCGACCTCGCGGGTGCTCGGGTTCGCGGACGGGCGGAACGGAACCTCGCACACGCGGGCGGAATCGGGCTTGCCCGGCTCGCTCGCGTACTCGTCCGGCAGCCATACCGCGAGTTCCGTGCCGATGGCCGCGTCCGCGGGCGGGACGTACCCGAGGGCGATGTTGCTGCCCAACTCCGGTGCGTACCACGGAGACGTGAGGTACCCGACCGGGTCGCCGCCGTCCGCGCGCGAGACGTGCCAGAAGTCCGGCGCGTAGTCGTCGATCGGCCTGCCGCCCAGCGTCATCCCCACCATCACGAGAGCGAACGGAAAACGTCCCGCTTCGATCTCGGCACGCTGGCGCTCGAGCGCGGCCCGCCCGATGTAGTCGCCGGGTTTCTCGCGCGGCACCTGGTAGGCGAGGTTGCACTGGAACGGGCTCGTCTCGTGGTCGATGTCCTGTCCCCAGGAGAGAATCCCGGCCTGGATGCGGCGCTGATGCCCGGGGGCCGTGACCATCAGTTCGTGCGCCTTCCCCGCCTCGAGCACGGCGCTCCACAGTTTCTCCGCGTGCAGCGTCGCGTCCCTCAGGTAGATTTCGTACCCCTTCTCCCCGGAGAACCCGGTCTGCGAGACCACGACCGAGCAGCCGCCGATCTCCGCCTCCAGGAGCCCGTAGTAGGGGATGTCCCGCACCGGATCGCCCACGAGGTCGACCATCAGATCGGGCGACCTCGGCCCCTGAATCTGCAGGGGACACACATCGATTTCATCGATCTCGACGCGCGTCCCGAGCCCGACGTTCACGCCCTGGAGCCAGAACATCAGGTCGGAGTCGGCGAGCGAGAACCAGAACTCGTCCCCGGCGAGACGCAGGAGGACGGGATCGTTGAGGATCCCGCCGCGCTCGTTGCACAGGATGACGTACCGCGCGCGCATCGGGTCGATGCGGGTCGCGTCGCGGGTGATCACATAGTCGGTGAAAGCCTCCGCATCCGGTCCGCGGACCCGGATCTGCCGCTCCACGGCAACGTTCCACATCGTGACGCGGTGGGTGAGCGCCTCGTGCTCAACCGCGGCGCCCCCGTCCTCGGGCCGCACGTATCCCCGGGGGTGGTAGACGCGGTTGTAGGTGGTGGCCCGCCAGCAACCCGCCTCGTGGGACAGGTGCCAGTAGGGCGACTTCCGGACGCGGGTGGAGATGAGCAGTTCGACCGGCGTCCGCCCGCTCTGGCGGAGGTTGATCGGGACGATCCGGTCCGACTGGTCCACGCTCGCGGGTTGGCCGCGCGTCATCGCCATCGAACGTCCTCCTGGCTAACGATAGATGTCGCCGCGGTGTCTTCGGACGGCGCTTACGCGTCCTTCCAGTCCGCGAGGATCTCCGCGTCGCGGTCGAGGTTCAGCTGGAGCTGCTCCCGGCGTTCCTCCGGTTCGCTCAGGAACCAGTCGAGCGTCTCGCGCGCGGTGACCGCCAGCGGGCGGAAGCGCAGCCCCGCCTCGACGCCCCGGTGCGAGCGGACCTGCGCCAGCCCCCGCGTGGGACCGCGATGCGAGTACCAGAGGGGGAAGCGCGCGGGCGGCTCGCGGTTCCGCAGGAAGTCCTCGTCGACCCACGTGAACGACACGCGCGACGTCGTGACGGCGCGGATTCCGTACAGGAACTCATCCATCCGGGTCCTGTCGAGCGTCGGCCCGGCGACGTTGAAGATCCCGCCGGTGTCGGCCTCCAGCAGATGCATGGCGAACTCGGCCAGGTCCCGGACGTCGATGAACTGGACGGGGTTGTCCATGTCGCCCGGCGCGATCACCTCTCCACCGTGGTGGATCCGGACCGGCCAGTACGTGAAGCGGTCGGTGGGATCCCCCGGGCCCGCGACGACGTGCAGACGGGCGATCGTGCCGCGGCCGCCGTAGATCTCCTGCACCGCCTCCTCGCACATCACCTTCAATTCCCCGTAGTACCGTCCCACGTCCTCGCTCTCCCGATCCGTCACCTCGAGCAGCCGCGCATCTTCCGGCAGTTCGTCCTGGTCGAAGTCGTACACCGAGCCGGTGGAGGTGAAGAGGTACCGGCCGACCGCGTCGCGCAGGAGGTTGGCCGAGTCGCGCACCAGGCGCGGGACGTAGCCGCTGTTGTCGATGACGTAGTCCCATTCCTTCCCCCGCAGCGCGTCGAGCGCCCCGTCCCGGTCCCCGATGAGGGTCTCGACGCCGGGAAAGAGATCGGGGTTCGTGCGCCCGCGGTTGAAGAGCGTGACCTCGTGCCCGCGCGCTAGGGCGTGCCGCACCATGTGCGGGCCGATGAAGCCGGTGCCGCCCAGGATGAGCAGCCGCCCTGCCCGGGCCGCGCCTTCGGCCCCGGTCGCTGCGGAATCGGTCGAACGTCGGGTCTCTCCCGCGCATGCCGCGGCCCCCGCCGCCGGGAGCGCCGCCGCCCCCGCCGCCGCAAGCGACGTTCCCGTGAATTCCCTTCGTGTCATCGTCATCGACGTTCCTCCATGCGTAGTAGCGCCGCCGCCTTGCCTTTCTTCGTCATTTCGGCCGCCGCGCGGGGATCCGCGTCCACGCGATCCCGGCGACATGTTCGAAGTGACGGTCCGCCGAAACCAGATCGGCGCCGGTTTCCAGCGCATGTGCCGCAATCCAGACATCGTTGGAAGGGATGGGGCGGCCCTTGGTGCGCAGGGATACGGAGACACGGGCGTACCGATCCGCGGTTACCGGTCCTACGGTTATCGGCGATACATACGGGTTGTCGAGGAAGACGCGGAGTTCCGCCAGGTTCGCCTCGGTCCTGGACCCGGCCCTGAACCCGTAGAGCAGCTCCCCGAGGACGACACTGGACATCAGGATCTCGCCTGCATCCCGCACGACACGCGTGACTTCCGGACGGCCTTCCATGAGCTGAGTGTAGGCGTTCGAATCGAGGAGAATCCTCACCTACCAGAGCTCCTCGTCAACAGTCTCGAACCGTTCCAGCGCGGCGTCGACCTCCCCGGCGTGTCGCGAACTCCATGCGCCGATCAGATGGTCCAGCGAAGAGCCCACCCGGTCCGCGCCAGCCTCCGGCGCGGACAGACCCGCGCCTCGCCGGAGCAGCTTGAGCGCCGCTTTGTTCAGCGACGTGCCGTCGCGACTCGCCGTTCGTCGAATGCGCCTTGAAAGTTCATCATCGAACCCGCGTACTGTCAGCTGCCTCACGAGGACTCCCGGGTGATAGGTCGTAGCATGACTCACAATGATTCAAAATACGACTCACGACTGGGTCTATCAAGGCCCGGCAGAGGGTTGCGGGACGTCGCATGGCCCCGGGGATCGGCGTCGTCCCGCGCGATCAGGATCCCATCTCGCGCAGCGCCTCGCCAAGGAGGGCGATGTCCGCCTCGAACGACTCCGGGTCGAGGGGGCCGAAGGAGAAGCGGAAGAAGCTCGCCAGCGGCGAGTCGTCGCCGAGGCGCTCCATGTCGCAGTCGGTACCCTTGAGGATCGCGGCCCCGCGCGTGAAGAGATGCTCGTTCAGCCGCTCGGCGGTCCAGCCGTTCGGGAGCCTGCACCAGTGGTAGAAGCCGCCGTCGCCCGAGAAAAGTTCGAGGCCGAGTGCCTCGAAGGCCCGGCCGTAGCGCTCGCGCTGCATGGCATAGAAGGCGGGGACGGCTTCCCGGACGCGGAGCATGCGCTCGGGTTCCAGGAGTTCGACCGCGTAGCACTGCGACGGATGGGACACGCCGCCCATCCCGAACGAGGAGAAGTTCGAGAGCACCTCGATGTGCCGCTTCGCCGCCACGGCCCATCCGATGCGGATGCCGGGCGCCTGCAGACCCTTCGTGGCGGCGCCGATGACGAACAGGTTCCCGCGCTCGATGTCCTCGACGTGCGCGAGGGCGCTCACCGGCTCGTCGTGGAGAAGCTCGTAGGCCTCGTCGACGAGGAGCCCCATGCCGTCCCGCGCGCTGGCCTCCACGAGCGCCGCGAGTTCCTCCCCGGTCCGCGTCACGCCGGTCGGGTTGCACGGATTGCTCAGCAGCATCAGGGTGCGCCCGTCCCGCGGTGCCGTATAGGCCGGGACCGGGGGCCGGAACCCGTTGTCCACGCCGCTGTGCACGAGGTGATAGGGACGTCGCAGCCGCTCGAGGACATCGTAGTACGGGGTGTACTCCGTGGACGCGAGGCGAACCTCGATATCGGGTTCGAGGAAGAGAAGAAGCGCCACGATCGCGGGACGCCCGCCCGCGAACACCATCACGTTCTCCGCCGTGATCTCGACGCCGTACGACTCCCGGTAGTAGGCGGCGATCGCCTCCCTCAGCGCCGGGAGCCCCCACGCCTTGGGATACTTGCGGTGCTCGGAGGTCACCGTCACGGTCGACGGAAGCGCCGGGCCGTCCGGCAGGGCGACCGTCCGCGGGAATCCCTGGCTCCACGGGTTCGTGCCCGGCTCGCCCATGTAGGTTCCGAACGCCCCCAGGAAGGCGTAGAGAGTCTCGTAGATCCCCATCGGGGGCACGTATCTCAGGTACAAGCCGATCGCTCCTTCCAGTTAACGGTCCGTGGCAAAAGGGAGATCCGGGCGCGCCGGTCAGTCGAGGCCCGGGCGCGGTCGGGACGGGGTCAGGGGGGCGGCGGTGCCTCCACCGTGAGCGTCATGAGCATGCCGCGGCTGTCGTGGCCGGCCACATCGCATACCACGGTGTAGCTCCCCGGAGAGAGTTCGAGTTCGACGAGACGAACCTCCCCGGTATTCACGTCCGTCTCGGTCTCCCAGAGGACTTCCCCGCTCGCGGGGTTCACGAGCTTGAGGTTGTGCATCTCGAAGCCCTGGTTGCTGAGGCGAAGCACCGTGGGCCCCGCCGGCAGTCTCGACGGCATGCCGATCGCGTACTCCAGCAGGGCCACGTCGACCGCATCGGCGGCGTACACGGCCGACAGATCCGGTTCCGAGGTCGAAGCGGCCGCGCCCGGGGCGTGGGTCGCGCCGGCCGGGGCCGCCGCCGCGTCCGCAGGCTCCCCTTCTCCGCCGCATCCGAAGGCGAGGACCGCGGCGACGACGAACGTGCCGCGCCGACGCGCGGCCGACCGCGCGATCCGCCCCCCTGTCGACGATCTCAGCCGGGGCGGCCGTGGCACTTCTTGTACTTCCGGCCGCTGCCGCAGTGACACGGCTCGTTCCGCCCGGGGGTCTTCGTGGCCGTCGCCGGAGCGCCCGTCCGGCGGGGCCGCCGGCCGGCGCTCAGGGCCGCGCGGGCCGCGGTGTCATCGGGAGCCAGTTCCTGCACCGCGGCGGAGGCCGCGACGCCCGTGGCCGAGAACGCCGGCTCGCCGGCGGGGGGCTCTCCGGACGCG
>JAJEEM010000049.1 GCA_022820995.1 Gemmatimonadota bacterium
CGCGTCCCGGGCCGCGGGGGCCCCCGGCCCGCCGGCGTCGGCGGGCTCGGCGCGCGGTTCCGCCTCGGGGAACAGGCTCGGCTCGTCAGTCATCGGTGGCGGGGAGCCCGTTGCCGGCGGCGGGCGCGTCGCGCGGGCGCGACGCCTCGGCGAGCGAGCCGATCTCGATCAGCCGGCGGGCCTCCTTGAGGAGCGGCTCGCGCTCGTTGCGGGCGGGGTCCTCGATGACCTGTTCGAGCAACTCCTCGAGCAGCAGCCGAACGATCGGGCCCGGCGCCATGCCGAGCGCGAGGAGGTCGTCGCCCTTGACCGCGAGAGCTGCCAGGTCGAGGGGCGGGTCTCCCTCTCGCTCCTCCCGGACGCGCTCCAGGGTCGCCGCCAGGTAGCGCTCCGCCCGCGGCTCCCCCGCGGCGCGCGCGACGGCGAAGTGCAGTTCGAACAGGTCCGCCCAGGCGTCGCCGACCGACGAGAGCCAGCGGCGGTGCTCCGCGGCGGAGTCCAGCGCGCCCACGAAGGGGAGGTACAGCCGGGTGAGCCGGGTGACGTAGCGCCGGTCCGCGTTGGAGAACTTCAGCCGGGAGAGGAGCGACGCGGCGGCTTCGGCCCGCCCCTCGGGCGTCTCGGACGAGGCCACGAGCAGGCTCGCGAGGCGTACGTTCGCGGCGTGCGCCGGGGCCGCATCGACGGCGCCGAGCGCGGACCGCCACGCGTCGCCGTCGGCCGCGAGTCCCACCAGCTCCGGGTACCAGTGGCCCAGCGCTCCGCAGGCCGCGTACAGCTCGAGCGTGGCCGAAGGCTTCGGATCCGCCATGACCTTGAGCAGCTCTTCGCGCACGCGCTCGGCCGACAGCCCGGACAGGCCGTCCACGGCCTCCCGCATCGCTTCGTCCGTGCGGGCCTCGATCGCCCACTCGAAGCGTCCCGCGAACCGGAAGCCGCGCAGGACGCGCAGGTAGTCCTCGCGGAAGCGCGCCTCGGGTTCTCCCACGGCGCGCAGGATCCCGTCTTCGATGTCTTCGGCGCCGTCCCAGTCGTCGCGCACCTCACCTGAGGCGGGCCGCCAGGCGATCGCGTTCGCCGTGAAGTCCCGGCGGCTCAGGTCCTCCCCGATGGAGTCGGCGAAGGCTACCCGCGCGTGGCGGCCGTCCGTCTCGACGTCGCGCCGGAAGGTCGTCACCTCGTAGCCGTCGTCCCCGTCGAGCACCGTCACGGTCCCGTGCGATACGCCGACCGGCACGGTCCGCGGAAAGAGGCGCATGACGTCGTCCGGCCGCGCGTCCGTCGTCAGGTCCCAATCCGGCTCGGGCAGGTCGGTCACCCCGCCGATCTGAACGACGTAGGCGTCGCGGATCGAGCCGCCCACGGCCCATGCCTCGAAACCCGCGGCTTCGAGCCGTTCCGCGGTGCGGAAGAACCCGGGCGGCGGGGAGAATCGGCCCGGATCGATCGCGCTCACGGCATTCTCAGCCGCACAGCACGCTGCCGCCGTTCACGTTGAGGATCTCCCCCGTAATATGCCGGGCCGCGTCGGAGAGGAGGAAGCAGATGGGCCCGGCGATGTCCTCGGCGGTGGCGACGCGTCCCAGCGGAATGAGGGTCAGCGCGGCCTGCCCGCCCTCTCCCTGGAGCGCCGGCGCAGACATGTCCGTGTCGACCCAGCCGGGGGCGACGGCGTTCACGTTGATCGACCTCGGACCGAGTTCGGTCGCGACCGACTTGCAGAACGCGTTGATCGCGCCCTTCGACGCGGCGTAGTGGCTATGCTCCGCCTCTCCCCGCTGCGACGCCGTCGAGGAGACGAGGACGATTCTTCCATCCGCCTGCAGGCGAACCGCCGCTTCCCGCGTGCTCGCGTAGATCGACGTGAGGTTCGTCTCGATCATGCGTCGCCATTCGTCCGCCTCGAGCGACTCGAGGGGCCGCGCATCCACATTCCAGATGCCGGCGTTGCCCACGAACCCGTCGAGTCCGCCGAACTCGGCGTCGGCGCGTTCGAACAGGGCCCGGCACTCCGCGGGGTCGGCCAGGTCCGCGCCGGCGCACCAGTGGCGCGCGTCCGGGGCGAGCGAGTACGCCTCCTCGACCGCCTGCCGCCCCTCCGCCTCCGCACGGTGGTAGGCGACGCCGACGGACGCGCCGGACGCCGCGAGGCACCGCACGGTGGCGCGTCCGATTCCCCGCGAACCTCCGGTGACGAGCACGCGCTTGCCCGCGAGACCGGGCAACCCCGGCACCGTGGATGTCATTCCGTCATCTCCTCCTGGCTTTCTTCATTGAATCGTTCGCCGATCAGCCCACCCGGACCGATCCTCGCAGCGAGTTCGCTTGCCTGCGCGGCGCTCCCTCCCAGGGCCGGATCCGCGGAGGCTTCGAGTGCGTAGGTGAGGATCGCGTCCGCGGCGAGCAGGGTCACCGCGTCGGCCCGGGTGGCCTCGCCCTCGGTCGCCGCCGCCAGCGCGTCGAGTGACGCTTGGACCAGCCCATCTTCGCCCTCCGCCAGACGCTCCCGAACCAGCGGCCACACCGCTTCCGCCAGCTCCGGCGGCGCGCTCTCGAGCCGCCGCGCGAGCCACGTCTCGAGCGTGAGGGCGCCGCTTTCGGCCGGCACGTCAGCCACCGGCCAGAGAGGGAACCCGCTCGGAGGCCCAGGCCCTCGCCGCCCCGAGCCCGTCTTCCGTCCGTGACGGGTCGCCCACGCCGCCCTGCGCGAAGCGCGCGCCGCCGCCGCCGCCGGAACCCGTCGCCCGGCTCGAGACGCGGACGAGGTCGCCCGCCTTCACGCCGAGTCGGATGAGATCGTCCGAGACGACCGAGATGAACGCGTGCCGATCCTCGTCCGGGAACACGACGTGAACGACGGCGGCGCCCGATCCCATCCCGCCGCGCAGGCGGTCGCCGAGCGCCCCGAGGTCCGTGCCCGCCGGTACCTCCAGGCGCCCCGACACGAAGCGGGCGCCGTTCGCGTCCGCCGCACGCGTCGCGCCGGCGCCGGCGAGCAGCGTCTCCAACTGTTGCTCCGCCGCGTCCCCTCTCCGCCCCCGAACCTCTTCGGCGAGGGCGTCGCGTTCTTCGAGGAGCCGGTCCATGCGGGCCGCCAGATCCGCCGGCTGGCAGCGCAGCCGCGCGGCAAGCTCCGTCAGGAGCCGATCCCGCTCGAGTTCGCGCCGGTAGGCCCCCTGCCCCGTCACCGCTTCGACGCGCCGGATCCCCGCCGCGACGCCCGTCTCGGACACGATCCGGAAGGTCCCGATCTGTCCCGTCGTGCGGACGTGCGTGCCGCCGCACAGCTCCAGGCTGAGGCCCGGAACTTCGATGACGCGCACGACATCCCCGTACTTCTCGCCGAACAGGGCCATCGCCCCGGCCGAGATCGCCTCGTCGTAGCCCCGCTCCGACGCGTCGACGTCGTGGTTTCCGAGGATCGCCTCCGTCACCTCCGCTTCGATGTTCGCCCGTTCCGCCGGCGTCAACGGACCCCGGTGGCTAAAGTCGAATCGCAGGCGGTCCGGGGCCACGAGCGATCCGGCCTGCTGCACGTGCTCGCCCAGCCGGTTGCGGAGCGCGGCGTGCAACAGGTGCGTCGCCGTGTGATTCCGCTCCGTCTCGCGCCGCGACGGATCCACCTGCGCGAACACATGGTCGTCGACCACGCCGTCAACCTCGGGAAGCGAGCCTTCGGCCAGCGGCCCCGCCACCACCGTCCGCCCGTCGGCGCCCCAGACCGCGGAGATGTCGACCGCCCAGCCGTCGCCGACGACGCGCCCGGTATCGGAGATCTGCCCCCCGCTCTCCAGGTAGAAGGGATTCCGCTCCAGCAGGAACGCGTGCCCCCCCTCGCCGGACCAGCGCCGGCAGCCGGTTTCGATTTGGAGGTCCGAGTAGCCGACGAACTCCTGCTTCGCGTCCCCGCCGGACGGGAGGATCGCGAGACCGGCCCCAACCCTCGCGGAGGCGGTGACCCCGCCCTTCAACTCCACGACGCTGCGTGAACGGGTGCGCTGCGCTTCGAGCGCCTCGTTGAAGCCTTTCCAGTCGACGTCGTAGCCGCGTTCGCGGGCGATCAGGCCGGTGAGGTCCTCCGGGATGCCGTAGGTGTCCTTGAGCTTGAATGCGACGCCGCCGGCGACCGTGCCCGAGCCTCCCTCCGGCATCGCGCGGTCGATCTCGCGCATGCCGCCCTCGATCGTCGAGAGGAAGAGTTCCTCCTCCGCCCGCGTCGTGGAGAGCAGGTGTTCCCGCCTCGCCTCCAGTTCGGGGAAAATGGCCGACATGCGGTCCGCCACGACGCCGACGAGATCGTGCAGGAGCGGGTCGCGCCGGCCGAGCAGCCAGTAGTGCCTGACCGCCCGGCGCAGGATGCGCCGCAGCACGTATCCCCGCTTCTCGTTCGAGGGGAAGACGCCATCGGCGAGCAGGAACGCGACGGCCCGCGCGTGATCCGCGAGGACGCGGAAGGCAACGCCCTCCTCCCAGTCTTCCGGCGCCCGCGAATACTCGATCCCGAGCCCCTCCTCCGCCGCTTCGATGATCGGGAGGAAGAGGTCGGTATGGTAGTTCGTTCCCACGCCCTGCAGCAGCGCCGCGATGCGCTCGAGTCCGGCGCCCGTATCGATCGAGGGCGCGGGGAGCGGCGTGTCCGTGCCGTCCGGCGCGCGATCGAACTGCATGAAGACGAGATTCCAGAACTCGATGATCGCGTCCGCCTCGCCCGCCGCCTCGAACTGCGCATCGGTGATGCGGTCGTCGCGGTCCGTCCGCAGGTCGTAGTGCAGCTCCGAGCAGGGACCGCACGGACCCGTGTCGCCCATCTGCCAGAAATTGTCCTTGTCCCCCATGCGCCGGATCCGCGACTCCGGGATCGAGGTCCGCTCCAGCCAGAGCTTGAACGCGTCGTCGTCGTCGTGGTGGACCGTGGCCCACAGGCGGTCGGGCTCCAGGCCGAGATCCCCGGTCACCCACTCCCAGGCGAAGTCGATCGCATCGCGCTTGAAGTAGTCGCCGAAGGAGAAGTTCCCGAGCATCTCGAAGAAGGTGTGGTGGCGCGCGGTCCGCCCCACTTCCTCGAGGTCGTTGTGCTTGCCGCTGACGCGGAGGCATTTCTGCGACGTGACGGCGCGAGGGGGGCTCGGGCGCTCCGTCTCTCCCGTGAAGATCCCCTTGAACTGCACCATCCCGGCGTTCGTGAACATCAGGGTCGGGTCATCCGCCGGGACGAGCGGGCCGCTGGGCCGATGCTCGTGCCCCTGCCGCCCGAAGTAGGAGATGAAACTCCGCCGGAGTTCGTCCGCCTTCATCCTGTATCCTCAGCCTGCCGGTTGACCTCGATCCAGGCGCGGATGCTGCCCGCGGCGAACCCGCGTCTGGCCAGATAGTCGAACAATCGCCGACGCGCCTTTGCCGGGTCCGCCCCCGTCAGCCTCCGCGCCCGGGCCGTCGCGACGCGCCCGAGCAGCTCCTCCTCCGTCGCGCCCTCCTCCGCCATCGCTTCGCGGATGCCGCGATCCGCATCCTCCCGCGATACGCCCCGGGAGAGAAGATCGGACTGCATGCGGCGGGTTCCACAGGGCCGGAGCCGGATACGGTCCCGCGCGAAGCTGGCAGCGAACTGCGCGTCGTCGAGATACCCCAGCGCCGCGAGACGTTCCAGTGCGTGCTGAATCGCCGCCGGGTCGATCCGGTCCCGCCGCAGCCGGCGTTCCACCTCCCGGCGACTCCTCGGGCGCACGGAAAGGTAGCGCAGCCCGACCGACATCGCTTCGGCGCGCCCGCCCGCGGCCTGGACCGCTTCGAGTTCCGCGGATCCGAGCCGGAGCCCGACGTCGAGCCGAAGTCTGTGGACGTCCTCGTCCGGAAGGCGGCAGAGGGAAACGCCGTCCAGCTGGACTTCGGTCCAGCCGGAACGGCGTTTGACCGGGACGAGGCCGGTGATCTCGTTCATGGAACGTCAGCCGTCAGGGCCGCCTGTGGCTGCGGCCCCGGCCGGAGGGTCCCGGGTTGCGTCGCGGCCCGCAGCCTGGATTCAGCTCCGGGCGGCCTGCTTCGAGGGCGGCCGGGAGTTCGTCGACTCTTCCGCGCCCGTGCCTGCCGCGGCCTCCGCCGTGTCCGCCCCCGGGACCGTCATTCCGAGTTCCTCGCGGATCCGGGCCTCGATCTCCTCGGCGATGTCCGGATTCTCGCGCAGGAAGGTCTTCGAGTTTTCGCGCCCCTGCCCGAGCCGGACATCTCCGCCGTACGAGTACCAGGCCCCGGCGCGACTCACGATGCCGATGCTCTCGCCCATGTCCACGAGCAGACCCTCCCGGCTCACGCCCTGGTTGAACATGATGTCGAACTCGGCCTGCTTGAACGGCGGCGCGCACTTGTTCTTGACGATCTTCACGCGCGTCCGGCTGCCGACGAGGTTGTTCCCCTCCTTGATGGAGGCGATCCGGCGGATGTCGAGCCGGAGAGAAGAATAGAACTTCAGCGCCCGGCCACCCGTCGTCGTCTCGGGGTTCCCGTACATGACGCCAATCTTCTCGCGAATCTGGTTCGTGAAGATGGCGGCCGTGTTCGAGCGCCCGATCGCGCCCGTGAGCTTGCGAAGCGCCTGCGACATCAGCCGTGCCTGGAGGCCGACGTGCGAGTCGCCCATCTCTCCTTCGATCTCGGCCCGCGGCACGAGCGCGGCGACCGAGTCCACCACGATGACGTCGAGCGCGCCGGACCGGACGAGGACCTCGGCGATCTCGAGTGCCTGCTCGCCGGTATCGGGCTGTGACACCAGCAGATTCTCGACATCGACGCCCAGTTTCTGCGCGTACCCCACGTCGAGCGCATGCTCGGCGTCGATGAACGCCGCCACGCCTCCATCCTTCTGCGCGTTCGCGATGACGTGGAGGGTGAGGGTGGTCTTTCCCGAGGACTCGGGACCGAAGATCTCGGTGACGCGCGACCTCGGGATGCCACCGATCCCGGTGCTGTGGTCCAGGTTTATCGCCCCCGTCGAAATCGCCGGGATCCGCACCCGCGCCCCTTCGGTTCCGAGCCGCATGATGGCTCCCTTGCCGTGGGCCCGTTCGATCTGGTTGAGGGCCACGGACAACGCCTTCTTCTGTTCCCGATCCATCTCCACACCCATTTCACGCTCTCCCGATTCCGAAGGGTCCGCAGGGCCGATGCCGGGGAAGTCGGTCACCCGCCGCGACGGAAATTGACGATACCACGCCGGACGACCTTTCGCAATTTCTTCGGTTTTGCCCCAACCGCGAAATCCGGCCTTCCAAAACCAGGATGGAACGACATCTCAACGGGGGTTCAAGAGGGCGGATCGGGTGCCGCTCGCGCGAGCCCGCGCGTCAGGGGATGAGCCGGTTTACTGTGACGTTTCCTGGCGCGTGAACCCCTCGAACAATCCCTCGAGCCGGGCCATGCGCTCTCGCAGCCCGGCAACGTCCTGCATGATTCGCACCTGTACCGGCACGATGACCGCGAGCATCACGATCGCCGTCCCGATGACGGTCCACGATTCTCCGGTCACTTACGCTCCTCGCCATCGTTGTATGCGAGTGGCGCGACCGAGGCCTCCGCGGGGCCCTCCTCCGGGGGAATCGATCCGGGACTGCCGGGCCGGATCTCCAAGACGCGGTCGAGGCGGTTCTCGACACGGGCCAGCCGCCTGTCGAGGCGAGCTTCCGTCTCCCTGATGTCGGCACTCAGGCGGGTTTCAACGGCGGCGATCTCTTTCTTCAGTCGGGCCTCGACCCCGGCAGCGTTCTCGGTCAAGCGGATCTCGACCGAGGCGATATCTCCCTTCAGGTCCTTCCAGAAGCCGTCGAGCATAAGCCAGGTCAAGGTGAACCACGCGACCAGCATCCCGACCGTGATCGCGTTCGGGTTCCGCAGAATCCGCGGCGCGGACGCGCCATCGTTCTTCGGTTCGCGAGCTCTGGGCTCGGGGGTCCGAGGATCGTCGGCAGAGCCTATCGTTGCCTCCTTCGTGAGCTAGGGGCGGTCGCCGTTTTCGGCGGCGGATTGAGCCAGTTCTCCATGATCCTCTCGACGTTCGCCAGCCGTTTCCCGAGTCGCGCCAAGTTGCGGGAAAGCCCGAGGTAGGCCCCGCCGACCGCAAGGGCGACGGTGAGGATCACGGCAACCGTGTCTACGCTGATCACGACGACAAAAACCTCCCGATTCGGAACTGCTTGCTCGTCCCAACGTGTACACCCGCGATGATCCGGGACGGGATCATCACGCCCTCATCTGCGACCCTGCGCGTTGCGCGACCGACGGTTCCCGGGAATCGCCAAGTGGCCGACACTACATAATATAGGTAGCGGTCGGCGGGCGCGCTTGAGGTTGTGGCAGACCGCGAGCAATCCGTAGAGAACACAGGCAGGAGAAGGAATCGCCCATCAGGTTTGGAGGTCGAATCCGCAGGTGGGGCAGAAGGCTTCGTCGCCGGTCAGGGCGGCGGCGCATTCGGGGCATGGGCGGGGGGATGGCGGAGGCTTCGCGGGCGTCGGGGCCGGATCCGTCGCCGGGCCGCGGGCGGCGGCGTCACGGGCTTCGATCGCGGCGCGCTCGAGGCGGGCGCGGGTGGAGCGGTACTCGTCTTCGCGGAGCTTGCCGGTTCGGTACTCCAGTTCGAGGTCCCGGAGCGCCTCTATGGCGGCGTCGCGGCGCTCGGCGGGGTCCAGCGAGGCGCCCGTGTCTTCGCCGGACCGGATCGCGGCCCAGATGATCGTGGCGAGGAGCACGGCGAGGATGCCGCCGAAGAGGACGAATCCGGTCACCTGTTTACCTCCCTGCGCTGACGCCGCTCCCGCTTGGCCGCCGCGAGTTCGAGGGCACGGGTCACCGCCTCCGCCGCGTCCCCGGCCGTCTCGTCGACGACGCACTCCGGCAGCGATGTCGCGAGGCCGATCACGGGGACGCCGAACTTCCGGCAGAAGGCCGCCTCGCTGAGGGTGCCCCACTCGCCGGCGATCGCGACCACCGCTTCGGACGCGCGCGCGACGATGACGTTGCGCGCCTCTCCCAGGCCGGTCGGGATCGGGATCGTGACGCCGTCCGCCGCCGCGCCGGGATCGCCGCCGGGCAGGATCCCCACTACGGTCCCGCCTTCCGAGGAAGCGCCATCCGCCGCCGCCCGCATGACGCCGCCCATCCCGCCGCAGACGACGATGGCCCCGGCTCGGGCGACCGCCGCTCCCACGGCGTGGGCGAGGCCCGCCTCCGCCGGCGCCGCCTTCCCCGAGCCGATGACTCCGATCCGGAGCGGACGCAATCTCATCGCTCCAGCAGTAGGGTCACGGGACCGTCGTTCGTCAGTTCCACGTCCATCATCGCCCGGAATTCCCCTTCCGCGACCTCGCCGCGCGCCCGGCACAGCTCGACGAAGCGGTCGTAAAGCGCGCTCGCGGCCTCCGGTCGCGCGGCTCCGGTGAAGGACGGGCGCCGTCCCCGCGACGCGTCGCCGTACAGCGTGAACTGGGACACGATGAGGAGCGCCCCGCCGACATCGTGGGCCGAGCGGTTCATGCGGCCCTCTTCGTCCGCGAACACCCTCAGCCCCCAGAGCTTGTCCGCCATCCAGGTCATCTGCGCCTCGGTGTCGTCCGCCGCGAAGCCCACCAGCACGACGAGCCCGAGGCCGATCGCCCCGACGACCTCGCCTCCGACCCGGACCCGGGCCTCGCTGACTCGCTGAATCACGACTCGCAATTGCGTCGTCTCGTCCCCGACCCCGGCCGTCCGTGGCGGGCCGGTTTTCCACAGCACCTGAGAAGCGGTGAGCCACGAGAAGATGCGACAGCCGTGGCTCCCGAGCGACTCCCGACGCTGCGCGCTCGCCTCCGCGCCAGAAAATCCACGGTTTTTGGACAGAATATGGACATGATTTGAACATCGTTTTTTTGAAAAAATTGCGAGGCGGGCGTGTTCGGGAGTCAACCCCTCTTCGGGGGACGGCTCCGTCCTCGCAGCGATCGAAGCCGAGGCCGTACACCGGAGGCGGGGACACCGGCAGGGGGGGACGCGGAGGAGGCGATCCCGTCGCCGGTCGGCGGCCGCGCGCGGCGGGACCAAGGGAGGAGCGAACGGCGGCACCGGAAGGAGCGGAAGAGGGGGTGGAGAGGACGTGTGTAGACGTGCAAACCGGGGTAGATGCACTCAGCCCCTGGCCACCCGAAGGTGTCAGGGGCTGAGCAAGGAAGCTTGTTTACGGCCAACCACCGCCCGGTCCTGGTAGCTTGCGCGGTCTTCCAGAACCTCGCCGCGAGCCTGGTACCGTCTGCCCGACCAGCTGCGCTCGATCCCTCTTCCTTCGGCCGCTTCGTTCCGTCGCCGGAACTCCGCTCCCTCCGGCCCGGGACTTTCGCCCCGGTTTCGCGATCTCGCGTCGGGCAACTCGCGGTGCGGTCATCGGCCTCGACCTCCGGTCGGTCGGTGCCGCCTCCCTTAGCACGCCCTGATTCTAAAAAGATTTTTTTGGGTCGTCAACCTCGAATGGTCGCGAGTTGCATTTTTTTCAAAAATCTGTCGACCGGATGGCCATTTCCCTTAGGGATTCGCGAGTGAAAATCGGATTTTGACCGGCGTGGCCGGATCTCGGCCCCGGCTTCAGGCCAGCGGGCGCCGTCGGCCAGCGGCGCCGTCGGTCAGCGGCCGTGCCAGAGATCGGCGGGGGCGGCGTCGATGCGGGAGCCGGACTGCTCGACGTGGGCGAGGAGACGGTTGAGGAGGGCCTCGCGGGGGAGCGTCCGCCGGAGGCCGGCGACGGTCGCGACGATGACGAGACGCTCGCGCGCCCGGGAGAGGGCGACGTTGAGCAGGCGGGGGAAGTCCCGGTTCCGGCGCTCGTCGAGGAACCAGCTGCGGCCGGGGGGCGCGTCCACCGTGTCGATGATGACGAGGCGCTTCTCCCTCCCCTGGAAGCGGTGGATCGTGCTTACCTCGAGGTTGGCGGGCGCGGCGCGGCCTAGCCGGCGCCGGACGAGGTCGCTCAGGTGGCGGGTCTGGGCGCGGTAGGGCGAGACCACGGCGATGTCGTCGATCCCTCCGCTGGCGGCCGCGCCCACGAAGTCCGCCACGGCCTCGGCGTGCGTGCGGTTCCGGCGCGAGCCGTCCACGCGTTCGACCCTCGGATCGAGACCGCTCGTGTCGAGGACCGTTACGGCGCCGGGAGTGGTGCCACCGGCGGCAGCGGCGCCTACGGCCGGGGCGGCCTGCCCCGCGGCGCGCTCGGCGATCTCCGGCGCGTCCCTGAGCCGTCCGCCGTAGAAGAACTCGCTCACGAGTTCGCGGATGTCGGGCGCCATCCGGTACTGGAGGTCGAGCATCGCGCACAACCCGTCGTTCGGAGACGGCAGCGACGGCCCCGCGTCGCCGGCCCCGGCCTCGGCCCCCGTCTCCTCCACAACGCCGGCCTCCCTGAACAGGTCCGTCCGCAGCCAGCGCACCGCGGCGGGGGCCGTGCTCGACACGACGGGAGGAAGCTGCTGGAAATCGCCGACGGCGATCGCGGGGCCGGCGACCCGCGAGGCGGCGAGCGCCACGTACGGGAGCGGCGCCGTGCTCGCCTCGTCGATTAGGAGGGATTCGAACCTCAGTTCGCGGAGTTCCTCGCGGATCGAGAGCCGGGCGAAGGTCGTGAGGACGATGTCCGCCTCCTCCAGCGCGCGTTCCGCCTGGCGCGCGATCTCGAGCATGGCGCGGCCCAGGGTGCGGGCGGACTCCGCATCATTGCGCGTGCGCGCGAGCGCGAGCAGGCGTCCGGCCCGGGCGTAGGGACTCAGGACCGGAGCCTCCCCGCCCCCCCCGTCCGGCGCGCGGCCCCCCGGCCGCCCCTGGCGCCCTCCGGCCGGCGGGCGGGCCCCAAGCCGCCCCTCGTGCTCCGCGAGGGTCCGGTCCACCCCGCCGGCGCCCCCGTCGATCCGACGCGCGAGCACCGCCCCCAGGTCGAGGCGCGTATCCGGCGCGGCCCCGAGATCGAACCCCACGCGGATGATCCGGTCGCGGTCGAGCATGACCGGGTCGGCCACCGAAGCGAGGCGCCGCGCGATCTCGTCCACGGCCCCGTTCGTCGTCGCCGCAACGAGCACGCGTCCGCGAACCGCGAGTTCCAGCGCCGCGCGCGCCACGAGGCGAGACTTGCCGGTCCCGGGCGGACCCCAGACAAGCTGCGCGCTGCTCCCCAGCACCCGCTCCAGGGCGTCGCGCTGCGGCTCGTTCAGGTCAGCGGACGACTCCAGCCGCGCAGGCTCCCGGCCGAGGCTCGGAGGCCGCCGGCCGAAGGCGCCGAGCACCGTGTCCGGGAAGAAGTCCTCCGGATCCCGGCCCACCTCGGCCAGCCGCTGGGAGAGTTCGCGGAGGAGCCACGTGGGATCGAACTCGAGTTCGGCGCCGTCCAGGCGTTCGCCGAGCCACTCCGGGCTCACGGCCTGCAGGAGTCCGAGCGTGCGGTCGAAACGGTGGACCGTCCCGAGCGCCTCCCGCCCGCCGGCGTGGATGCGCACGCGGTCGTCCGCGCGGATGTCGTATGTTCCCCCCGCGATCTGGAAGGTGTAGCGGTGGCCGGTCCCCGCCTCTCCCCGCAGGCGTCCGGAGAGCGCCGGAATCGGCCGGTCCAGGCGGCGGCGGGAGAGGTCGGCCGCCACCGCCTCGATCTCCTCCTCGATCGCGAGCCGGAGATCCGCCAACAGAAGCCACAACGACTCCAGCGAGTCAGGAGCTTGCATGCCGGACCCCATCGATCGACCGGACCGCGAGGCCGCCCCCGGAGCCCCCCGCGAGGCGACCCGCCCGGCCGCCGAAGCCGCGGACTGGAGCGGGGACACCCTGCGCGAGGCGCTCGACCGCGCGGCGGAATGGACCGTCGACTACCGGAAGCGCGTCGAGGAGCGGCCCGTCCTCCCCGACGTCCAGCCCGGCGACGTCCGCCGCGCCCTCGCGAAGGCCCCGCCGCGCGCCCCGGAACCCTTCGAGCGCGTGCTCGCCGACTTCGACGAGCACATCGTCTCCGGTCTCACGCATTGGAATCATCCGGGCTTCCTCGCCTATTTCTCGAGTTCCACGCGGGCGCCGAGCATCGTGGCGGAACTCCTCGTCGCCGCCGTCGGGGTGAACGCAATGTTGTGGCGAACCTCCCCCGCCGCGACCGAGGTCGAGCGGACCGCCGTCGACTGGTTGCGGCAGGCCGTCGGCCTCCCGGAAACCTTCTCGGGGCTCATCTTCGACACCGCGTCCACCTCCACCTTCACGGCGCTGCTCGCGGCCCGGGAGCGGGCGGGCGACGGCGTGCGCGACGACGGCCTCCCCGGAGGCCCCCCGCTCGCCGTCTACACCTCCGAGCAGTCCCACTCCTCGGTGGAGAAATCCGCCATCGCCGCCGGACTCGGCCGGCGCTCCGTCCGCCGCATCGAGACGGACGCGGCCTTCCGCATGCGCCCGGACGCGCTCGAGGCGGCCATCGCCGACGACCTCGCCAGAGGGATCCGGCCGGCCATGGTGTGCGCGACCATCGGCACGACCTCCACGGCGAGCGTCGACCCCGTCCCCGCCCTCGCCGCGATCGCCGAACGCCACGGCGTCTGGCTGCACGTGGACGCCGCCTACGCGGGACCCGCGGCGATGATCCCGGAGCAGCGGCCTCTCTTCCGCGGCTGGGAGGCGGCCGACTCCATCGTCCTCAACCCCCACAAGTGGCTCGGGACCTCGCTCGACTGCTCGGTGCTCCTGTACCGCGACGTCGCCCCCTTCCGGGCTTCGCTCGCGCTCACGCCGACCTACCTCGAATCGGAGGACGACGAGACCGACCTGATGGACATCGGCCTCGCCCTCGGCCGCCGCTTCCGCGGGCTCAAGCTGTGGGTGCTCTTCCGGTGCGCGGGGACGGACGGCCTCGCCGAGACGATGCGCCGGCACATCGCGATGGCCGAATCCGCCGCGGCCCGCCTCGTCGGGGGCGGCGCCTTCGAACTCGCCGCGCCCGTCTCCTTCAGCACCGTCTGCTTCCGGGCCCCGCGGGAAGGCGACGCGGCGGGCGAGGCGCGGCTGAACCGCGAGATCATCGCCCGGGTCAACGCGGGGGGACGCTCGTTTCTCTCGCACACGGAACTGGACGGACGTTATACTGTACGGTTGTCCGTCGGGAGCGTTCACACGGGGGAGCGCCACCTGGACGACGCGCTCGAGGCGCTCCATCGGGCCGCCGCCGACCTTTCACCGGGAGAACCGGGTTGAACGCCAGATTCCGTTTCGGATCCTTCCTGTCCCTTGCCGGCCTCTGTTCCGGCATCGTCCTCTCTGCGGGCTGTGCCGCCGAGGCCGAGGCCGGGGACATGCAGGAGCGCTCCATCGTGCCGCCCAACGCACAGGTGGCCCGCGAGCGCGCCGACCGCAACCGCATCAAGGGAGAAGAGGGAGCGCCCGTGCGGGTGGTGGAGATCTCCGACTTCCAGTGCCCCTACTGCCGGCAGTTCCACGTGCAGACGCTCGCGAGGCTCGACAGCGCCTACATCCAGACGGGCCTGGTCAGCTACCTGTGGATCGCCTACGCGAACCCCGGGCATCCCGAGGCCTTCGTGTCCACCGAGGCGGCGTACTGCGCGGGGGCCGTGGGCAAGTTCTGGCCGATGCACGACCTCCTGTTCGAGCGCCAGGACGAGTGGAGCGGCGCGGCCGACCCCTATGCGCTGTTCGTCGAGTACGCGGCGGAACTCGACATCGACGTCGAGTCGTTCGGCTCCTGCGTCCGCAACAGCACGCTCGCCCCGCTCGTGCTCCGCGACTACACCAGCGTGACGCAGGCCGGGATCTCGAGTACGCCCTACTTCATCCTGGGCGACAGCGTGGCCCTCCGCGGCGCCGCCGACTTCGCCACCTTCTCCTCGGCGATCGACACCCTCCTCGTGCTGAAGGGCGGCGACAGCCCGCCGCAGTAGTGAACCGGCGATGGTGGAAGAAGCGCTATGCGGAACACGAAGTCGCCGAGGGATCCGTTCGATCGCATCCTGGCGGCGCTGCACGGGGCCGCGCTCGACGAAGCGCGGTGGCCCGACGCGGATCGGCTGATCGGCGAAATCATCGGTACGAGCGGCGGAAGTCTGGGGCTTTACACCGGGACGTCCGCAGCCGACGTGACGGCGTTCCTCCTGCGAATCTGCATTGACGGACACCGGCGCAAGGACTGGGAGCGCAGGTATACCGAGGAGTACTTCGCCAGCGATGAACGCGTGCCGCGTATCACGCGACTGGATTACGGGCGCATCACGCCCACGGGAGACCTGTACACGGACGCGGAAAAAAAGACGTCGCCCACGTACAACGAGGCGGTCATCGGTGTAAAGGCGCGGCACGGCCTCAACATGCGGCTGGAAGGCGCGGACGGTATGGAGGTCATATGGGCCGTCCACGATCCCATCGAGCGGGGTGGCTGGCATTCCGATCAGATCGGGCTGATCCGGCGACTCCGGCCGCACGTTCGCCAGTCTGCGCTCGTGTCCCACGCGCTGGCCGAGGCCAGGGTAACGGGAGCAGCCGCAATGGAAATCCTCGCCAGTCGGCGTATCGGAGTCATCTATCTCGACCGGCGCTGCCGGATCGCGGCGGCAAACGATCGGGCGCTGGAGATCCTGCGGCGAGGCAACGGCCTGATGGACCGGAATGGGTTCCTGCATGCCGCGACGCGGGAGGCAAACGCCGAACTGTCTCGGCTGCTTGCGTGCGCCCTGCCGGTCTTTGAAGGGCAGGGTTCCGCCGGCTCGATGACGGTCAACAGACGGTTGGCTCTGCACATTACTCCCGTAGGCAATGACTATCCGCACTTCAGAACGCGGAGATTCGGCGCGGTGGTCATCATCGTGGATCCGGCCCGCCCGAGCTGGATCGATCCGGCCAGTGTGGCGGCCGTCCTGGAACTCACACTGACGGAGAGCCAGCTGGCCGTAGCGCTGGCGGCCGGTGAGACGGTGGACGACATCGCGGCGGCGACCGGTCGCGCGGAAGAGACCGTTCGGTGGCACCTGAAGCAGATTTACCGCAAACTGGGCATCTCGCGGCAGGTGGATCTGGTGCGGCGAGTACTGTCCCTGGACGGCTTCGGCGCGGTCTCCCGCGACCGCTGAGGACGACGGGCCCCGCCGCGAACCTCACGCGCCGCCGAGGCGGATCCGGGGTCGCTCCAACGATTCGGCGACTCCGCTCCCCTCTCGGACCCGGTAGGCGCGGTCGAGGGCGAGGCCGGTGAGCCGGTCGACGGTGCCCGAACCCGGCCAGCGGATCTCGACGGACTCGATCCGGGCCGCCCCGCCCAGCCCGATCTCCTGGCGGAGCGGGTTCGAGCCGAAGCTCCCCCCCGTGCCCGCCCGGCGGTGGATCCGTCTCGTCCCTTCCGGTCCCTCGACGGTCACCGTGATGCGGGCGCCGATTCCGGGCCGGTTCGCCCGCTCGCCGACCAGCGTGAGCGCGATCCAGCGGTTGTCGAAGCCCGGGTTCTCGTACAGGGCGTTCGGAGAGAGGTCCCCTTCGTTCGCGCCCCCGAGCTGGATGTGGACGTCGGTGTCGCCGTCGTTGTCGATGTCCACGAAGGAGACGCCGTGCCCCTTGTGCAGACTCCCGAACCCGCCCGCGCCGGTGATCTCCTCGAAGCCGTCCCCGAGGTTGCGGAACATCCGGTTCGGCATCAGCTGCCGGAGGTCGGGGTCCCCGGTGCCGACGAGGAAGTCGAGCCGGCCGTCGCCGTCGAGATCGCCGTAGTTCGACCCCATCGCGTACATGATCCGGTCGAGACCCTGCGCGGCCGTGACGTCGGCGAAGGCGCCGTCCCCCAGGTTGCGGTAGAGGCGGGGGAGTTCGGCGGAATGCGGTTCGCCGGTCATCTCGCGCACGAGGTCCGCGGTCTGCGCGGCGTAGCCCGCGACGTAGATGTCGAGCCAGCCGTCGTTGTCGTAGTCCCAGAACCAGGTCGGGAAGCTCGCCACCGGCTCGCCGACGCCGGCCGCCGCGGTCACATCCTCGAAGGTCCAGCCTCCGTCGGCGCCGGGGCCGAGGTTCCGGTACAGGCGGTTGGAGGCGTGGAGGATCGAAAGATACAGGTCGGGGCGGCCGTCGTTGTCGTAGTCCCCCCACGCGACGCCCTTCACGAAATCGGCGACTCCCAGGCCGACGTCGGCCGCGACTTCCTCGAAGGTGCCGTCGCCGCGGTTCCTGTAGAGTTCGCTGCGGTGCGTCAGGCTGTCCCTCGACTCGTTTCCGATGAAGAGGTCGAGCCACCCGTCGCCGTCGAAATCGGCCCACGCGCCCGTCTGGGTCGGGTGCTCGGAGAAGAGGCCGGCCTCCCGCGTCACGTCGGAGAAGACGCCGCCGTCGTTGCGCAGGAGGGAGTTGGGGAGGGGCTGGACGAGCCAGCCGCCCCGGAGGACGAAGATGTCCGCATCGCCGTCGTTGTCGTAGTCGGCGTGGACGAGGTTGAGCCCGCCGAGAAGGCCCTCGAGCCCGGCCTCGGCCGTCCGGTCGGCGAAGCCGCCGGCGCCGTCGCTCTCGAAGTAGCGGAGCTGGTGCAGGAGGCCGCGGGAGGAGGTCATCGCGTCCGGCAGGCCGTCGCCGTTGAGGTCGTCGACGATCGCGCCGCCGGAGAGGGAGACGGCGTCGAGGCCCGCCCGCGCGGCCACGTCCTCGAAGCGGGGGAACGCTCCGGTCCCGCCCACGGCGGTCCCCTCGATCCGGTACTCGGGCGGGACGCTGTCGGGCCATACTCCGGCGGTCATGGCGGCGAGGTTCAACGCCCAGCGCGCGCGCAGGTCGTCGGGGCGCAACTGCAGGAGCGACCCGTGCCACCCGACCGCCGCGTTGAGGGCCGCGCGCGCCGAATCAGAGACCAGGGCGGGGACGGTCGAGGGGACGGCGGGCCAGCACGGGGAGCGCTCGAGGGCCGGCTCGACGGTGCCCGCGGCGGGTCCCGCGGGGGGGCAGACGAGTTCGGCGCCCAGGCGGAGGAAGGCGATCCCGATGAGTTCCTCGATGGAGCGGCGGAAGCCGGGGAAGGGCTCGGCGGGGATCCCTTCCAGCGTCTGGTCGACGAAGATGAACTGTTCGAGCGCGGGCTGGGTGTGTCCCGCGTTCAGGAGTTCGCGCGCGGCGTTCGCGGCGCGGACGAGCATCTCCGCGCCATCCGCCGACGGCGGCAGGTTCGTGAGGTAGCGGAGGCGCGCGGTGTTGAGTTGCTCGTCGAGCAGCGGATCCGCCGAGTCGGCCAGCGCGAGCAGGCGGGCGGCCATCTCGCGCGTCCCGGCCGTCGTGTTGGGGGCCCCGGCGGAACCGGGGGCATCGGCGGCCCGTTCTCCGCAGCCGGCGAGCAGCGCAACGGCGAGCAGCGCCGCCGCCCACGCGCGCCGGGG
>JAJEEM010000034.1 GCA_022820995.1 Gemmatimonadota bacterium
GCAGGCGGCGGCCGATGCGGCGGCGGGCGCGGCATGCGTCACCGGGGCGGGCGGCGCTGCGGCAGCCACCGGCGCGCAAACCGGGATCGCCGCTCTCGAAGGGCAGATCATGTGGAGCCGGCTGCTGTCCGTGGTGGAGGAGCAGGCCCGCACGCTCGTGCGCACCGCCTTCTCGACCCCCGTGCGCGAGGCGGGCGACCTCTCCGCCGGCGTGTTCGACCTCTCCGGACGCATGCTCGCGCAAGCCGTCACGGGCACCCCCGGCCACGTCAACGCGATGGCCGCCTCCGTCGGGTTTTTCCTCCGGGATTTCCCCGTGGAGACGCTGAACGAGGACGATGTCCTCATCACGAACGATCCTTGGGAGGGCACGGGACACCTCAACGACTTCACCGTCGTGACGCCGACCTTCCTCGACGGGCGCCCGGTGGCGCTGTTCGCGGCCACGAGCCACATCGCCGACGTCGGGGGACGCGGCTTCGGGGCGGACGCGAACCAGGTGTTCGAGGAGGGGATCCGCCTTCCCATCGGATACCTGATCCGCGGCGGCCGGGTGGACGAGACGCTCATGCGGCTGGTGCGGGCGAACGTGCGGGACCCGGACGTCGCCCAGGGCGACCTCTACTCGCTGGCCGCCTGCAACCGCACGGGGTGCGAGCGCCTGGTCGCGATGATGGCGGAGTTCGGGATCGACTCCCTCGAGCCGCTGGCGGAGACGATCATCTCCACCTCCCGGCGGGCGATGCGGGAGCGGATCGGAGCGCTCCGCCCGGGGACGTACCGGAACCGGATGCGGATCGACGGCTACGATGAGGACCTCGACCTCGTGTGCGCCCTCACGGTCCTGCCCGATGGGACCATCACGATCGACTGGGACGGCACCTCGCCCATGTCGTCGCGCGGCATCAACGTCCCGGTGACCTATACGCGCGCCTACAGTTCGTTCGGCGTGCGCTGCATCGTCGGCTCCGAGGTCCCGAACAACGCGGGGTCGCTGGCGGCGATCGAAGTCTCCGCCCCGCCCGGGTCGCTGCTCAACGCGCCCCCTCCCGCCGCCGTCTCCGCGCGACACGCGATCGGACAGATGCTGCCGGATGTCGTCCTCGGCTGCCTCGAACAGGCGCTGGAGCCCGGAGCCGTCCCCGCGGAAGGCGCGTCCTGCCTCTGGAACCCCGTCATCATGGCAGGGCCGGGACTCACCGGCGCCCACGCGTACGGCGGCGAGGCGTTCGTCGTGAATCCCTTCCACGCCGGCGGCACGGGCGCCCGCCCCGGCAAGGACGGCCTGTCGGCGACGGCCTTCCCCTCCGGGGTCCGCAGCACGCCGATCGAGATCACCGAGACGGTCGCGCCGCTCATCTTCTGGCGGAAGGAATACCTCCCCGACTCCGGCGGCCCCGGCGAGTTCCGGGGCGGTCTCGGCCAGGTGATGGAGATCTCGCACGCGTCGGGCGAGGCGTTCGCCGTCTCTAAGATGTTCGAGCGGGTCCGCAATCCGGCGCGGGGACGCGACGGAGGCGGCGACGGGGCGGCGGGGCGAGTCCACGTGCCGGACGTCGGCGAGTTTCGGCCCAAGGGCCGCGAGGTCGTGCCGCCCGGCCGACGCATCGTGCTCGAGACGCCGGGGGGAGGCGGCCTCGGCGACCCGGCACGCCGCCCGCGCGACCGGGTGCGCGAGGATGTCCTCGACGGCTACGTCTCCGCCGACGAGGCGCCCCGCGCGTATGGAGCACCGTGAATTTGCCGTAACGACCATGCTCATGTACGCTACAGTGTATAACGTCCATAATCATGGTTATTACGATGGCGAACAATATTCGCGGCACGTTGCCGCTTCCGGTCCGGCGAATCCTCCGTAAGCTCGGCTCCGACATCAGGGATGCCCGTCTCCGCCGCCGCATCCGCGCGGCGACGATGGCGGAACGGGCACTGATCAGCCGGACGACCCTCGGCAAGGTCGAGCGGGGCGATCCGGGCGTATCGATGGGAATTTACGCGACCGTGCTCTTCGTGCTGGGGATGGAGGACGGTCTGGCGGAACTCGCCGACCGCAGGCGGGACGGACTCGGGCTCGACCTGCTCGAGGAACGCCTGCCGCAGCGCGTGCGCGTCGCCTCGCCCCGCTCCCGGCGTGAGCGCGGGGGCGACTGAGGCGGTTCGCGTGGAACGCCGGATACGGGTCCACCTGGACCTGCACGACACCCCCCTCCTCGTCGGACGGCTCTGGGTCAGAGTTCGCGGCGACCGGGAGAGTGCGACGTTCGAGTACGATCCGGGCTGGCTGGATCACCCGCGACGGTTCGCCCTCGAGCCGGCGCTGACGCTCGGGCCCGGGCCGTTTCATACCCGGCGCGCTCTCTTCGGGTCGATCGGCGACTCGGCGCCCGATCGCTGGGGGCGCGTCCTGATGCGCCGCGAGGAGGCTCACCGCGCGCGGCGGGAGGGACGGAGGCCCCGCGCGCTGTTCGAGTCCGACTACCTCCTGCGGGTCGACGACGAGGTTCGCATGGGGGCGCTGAGGTTCTCGCTGGGAGGGGACGGACCCTTCCTCGCCGAGTCCGGGGAGAAGCGGGTTCCGCAGCTCGTCGAACTGGGACCGCTCCTCGCCGCGGCCACGCGCGTCACTCGGCGGGAAGAGCGGGACGACGATCTCCGCCTTCTCATCCGACCCGGGGCCTCGCTCGGAGGCGCCCGCCCCAAGGCCGCCGTGAAGGATGGCTCGCGCGGGCTTGCCATCGCGAAATTTCCCGGCGCCCGGGACGACTACGATCTCGTGCTGTGGGAAGGCGTCGCGCTCGAGCTCGCCGCGCGGGCCGGCATCGACGTTGCCGCCTGGCGTTTCGAACAGGTCGCGGGGCGTCGGGTCCTCCTCGTGCGGCGCTTCGACCGCGAAGCGGGCCGTCGCGTCCCGTTCCTGTCCGCGATGAGCATGTTGGGGGCCGATGACCGCGAGTCGAGATCCTATCTGGAGATTGCGGACGCCCTCCGGCGCCACGGTGTAGCCGCCAGGCGCGACCTGACCGAACTCTGGCGCAGGGTCGTGTTCAACATCCTCATCTCGAACACCGACGACCACCTCCGCAACCACGGATTCCTGTACGAGGACGGCGAGGGCTGGCGGCTTTCCCCGGCCTACGACCTTAACCCGACTCCGGCGGACATCCGCCCCCGCGTCCTGCAGACGTATATCGACGAGTACGACGGCGCCGCGTCGGTGGACCGCGCGCTGGCCACCGCGGGTTACTATGGTCTGGACCTCGACGACGCGAAGCGGATCGTCGGCGAGGTCGGGCGGGCGGTCTCGGCGTGGCGCGGGACCGCGGAGGCTCTCGGCACTTCCCGGAGGGAGATCATGCGAATGGAATCCGCCTTCGAACACGAGGATCTGGACGAGGCGGCCCGTTGCGGGGCGTCTGCGGGGTGAGATGATCGTGGACACGACGCGGAGCAGGTGGACGCTGGCGTGCGCGGTTGCAATCGCCGGCTGCGGCGGCGGCAGCACGGACCCGGATCCGGGACCCGAACCCGCGCGGACGCCCGTGGCGACCATCGTGCCGGGGTCGCCGGAAGCGTACGAGGGCCTCGATGCCATCGTGTCGATCCGGCTCGATCCGGCTCCATCATCTCCCCTCACGGTCCGATACACGCTGGCGGCCGATGAAGACCCGGGAACGGCAGACGCGGACGAGGACGACTACGAGCCCGGTGGCCCGGCATCCGTTGCCGCCGGCACGAGCGTCGTCGAAGTCCGGATCCCGATCCTGGACGACGCGGACATCGAACCGGCGCGCGAAGTCTTCCTTTTCACGCTCGACCCGCCGGCGGCGGGCGCGGGGTACGTCCTCGGGGCGACGACCTCCATCCCCGTGGCGATCAGCGAGGGAGTCTGCGACCGCACGCCGGGAATTCGGGACGCCCTGGTCGTGCGCTCCCGCGCCACGCGTTGCCAGGAGGTCACGATCTCTCACCTGGGGATCACGACCCTGAACCTCGCCGGGTTCGAGATCCCGACCCTGCGGAGGGGCGACCTTTCCGGGCTCTACAACCTGAGGAACCTCGATCTCTCCGGCGTGGCGTTCACGGATTTCCCGGCGGGCGTCTTCGCCGATCTCGGGAGCCTCGAGACGCTGCGCCTGCGGAACAACGGCTTCGACATGCTGCCGGAAGGCGCCTTCGAGGGACTCTCGAACCTCGTGACGCTCGACCTCGCCGGGAACAGGCTGGCGGCTCTGCCGGCGGAAGTCTTCCGGGACCTCCCTGCGCTGAAGATTCTCGAGCTGTCCGGGAACGCATTCACCACGCTCACACCCGGCTCCTTCGCGGAGCTTCCGAAGCTCGAACGCCTGAACCTGAGCAACAACGATTTCGAGACACTGCCGGACGGGGCGTTCACCGGGCTCTCGGCGCTGCAGTGGCTGTACCTGGGCAACGGCCGGATAGCGGAGTTGAACGGGAACACCTTCTCCGGCCTCCCCAGGCTCGAGAGCCTGCTGCTGCAGGACACCGGGTTGGAGACGCTGCCGGAGGGCGTCTTCGCGGGACTCCCCAGCCTCCGGGAGCTGCGGCTGGACCGGAACGCGCTGGAGTCGGTGCCCGAGGGGGTGTTCTCGGAGCTTACGCGGCTGGAGGCGCTGCGCCTGTACCGCAATCGGCTCGCCGCGCTCCCCCCGGAACCGTTCGCGGGGCTCACGGATCTCCGCGTCCTGCGGCTGGAACGGAACCGGTTGGCCGAGCTGCCGGAGCGGGTCTTCGTCGGGCTGTCCAGCCTCGACACGCTGCTGCTGGCGGTGAATCCGGGGGCCCCGTTCGCGTTCGCACTCGAACTCGAGCGGACCGACAACCCGGACCCCTCCGCTGCGGGTCCCGCCCGGCTCGCGCTCTCCGTGGCCAGGGGGGCGCCGTTCGCCATGATGGTTCCCCTCTCCGCCCGGGGTGGCACGCTCTCGTCGGAGTCGGCGGTCCTCGAAGCGGGCGGCGAGCGGAGCGCGGAGGTGACCGTGACCGCGACGGAGGGCGGCCAGACCGAGGTGCAGGTCGTGGCGGGCCCGGCGCCCGCAGTGCCGGGACGGGTGACGGGAATCGAGATCGGACTGGGGGACCCGCTCATCCTCTTCGGAGAGGGCGTCAACGCCCCGCCGGTGCCGGAGCGGGAGGTCGCTCTGCAGCGGATGCAGGCGGGTGCCCACCCGACGATGCTCATGGCAGCCGCGTACTTCCGCGATCCCGAGGGGGCAGACCTGCGCATCTCGGCCGCCACCGCCGACGCAGCGGTGGCCGCGGTGACGGTCGCGGGCGGCGTCGTGACGCTGACGCCCGTCGCTGCGGGCTCCACGACGGTGACGCTGACGGCGACCGATCCGCCGGGCGCGACCGCCGAACTCTCCTTTCCCGTCACCGTGCGGGAAGCGGCCGCGCGACCCTTCGACATCGACGTGATCCTGGTGGATGCGGTGACGGACTCCCAGGCCGAGGCCTTCGAGGACGCGGTGGACTTCTGGTCGGCCATACTGGCGGACACGGAACTGTCGGATGTCTCTCTCGGCCAGGATGTAGCGCCCGGATGCTGGGACATCACGACGGATCAGCGCATCGGCACCGTCGACGACCTCGTGATCGTGGCTTCCGTCCGGGAGATCGACGGCGAGGACGGCGTCCTGGCCCGGGCCGGCCCCTGCGTCATCCGCGGCGGGTCCCGCCTGCCTGCCGTCGGCGCCCTCGAGCTGGACGCGGCGGACCTCTCGCGGCTCGAGGAGGAGGGGAACCTCAAGGACGTGGAGGAGGTGATCCTGCACGAGATCGGCCACGTGCTGGGGATCGGGACGGTGTGGGTCGACCACGGCCTGCTCCGGAACCCATCCATCCACAACTCGGGAGCGGACACGCATTTTACGGGCCCCCTGGCCATCGCCGCGTTCGACGAGCGGGGCGGGGCGAACTACGACGACGGCGAGAAGGTGCCGGTCGAGAACACGTCGGGACCCGGGGCGGCGGACTCCCACTGGCGGGAATCGGTGCTCGGACACGAGCTGCTCACGCCGTTCCAGGCGGCGGGCGAGCGCGATCTCCTCAGCCTGATCACGGTGCAGTCGTTGGCGGATCTCGGTTATTCGGTCAAGGTGGGGCTCGCCGAGATCTACCGGGTTCCCGGACCCACGGGCGGCGCCCGCGCCACGCCGGCACGCATGATCCCATACGGCGACGACATCCTCCGCGGACCCATCAGGGTCGTCGACCGCGACGGCCGCGTCGTCCGGATCATCTCCCGCTGAACAGCGCTCGTCTTGCAGTAATACCGTCGACACATATGTTGACTTGCATACGCCGGTTCGAACACCACATCATGAGTGCGCCATGACGATTGTCACAATTTCTTCTCGCTATCAGGTTGTAATCCCCAGAGATGTGCGCGAGCGCCTCGGGTTGAAACCCGGCCAGAAGGTGCAGGCGCTGCCCTTCAAGGGACGCGTGGAATTGATTCCGCTCGAACCCATCGAGGCGGCTCGAGGCTTCGTCCGGGGCATCGATACAACCGTCCCGCGCGAGGGAGACCGTACGTGAACGTGGTCGATTCTTCGGCTTGGCTGGAGTATTTCGCCGATGGTCCGAACGCGCCGGAGTTCGCCGAGCCCATCGCCGAGACCGAACGCCTGGTCGTGCCAAGCATCACGTTGTTCGAGGTCTTCAAGCGAATCCGCGTCCAGCGAGACCCCGGGGCCGCGCTTTATGCCGTCGCGCAAATGCGACGGGGACGCGTGGTCGACCTCGACGGGAATCTCGCGATCGCCGCGGCGACGTTGAGCGCCGAGCGGGGCTTGCCGCTGGCCGACAGCATCATTCTCGCAACCTCCAGGCAGGAGGACGCGGTCCTATGGACCCAGGACGCGGATTTCGACGGGATGGAAGGGGTCGAGTACCGGCCGCATCGAAAGACGGGGGAACGGAGCCGATGATCGCCAGAGACTCTTCGCTCGCCGCGGGCGGGCGCGTGGTGCTCGGGTTGTTGCTGGGGGTCGTGTTGATCGCGGGGTGTGTGACGGACTCGGGCGGTGGCGGGGCGAGGGGCGACGTACCGATGCCGGCGGAGGTCATCGGGTTCACGCCCGGCGAGGACTACAAGCTCGCGAACTACGACGGGATCAAGGCGTATTTCGAGGCGCTCGCGGCTTCCACCGACCGCATGTCGCTGGAGCAGATCGGCGAGAGCACCCGGGGCGAGCCCCTCTACCTCGCCGCGATCTCCTCGCCATCGAATCTCCGGCGCCTGGAACGGATCAAGGAGATCACGCGGACGCTCGCGTACGCCCGCGACCCGGACGAAGGCTACGGATCCGTCCTCGCCGAAGAGGAGGCGCGGGCGCTCGCGCGGGAAGGGGTCGCGGTCGTGTGGATCGACGGCGGGCTGCACGCCACGGAGGTCGCGCACGGGCAGTTGATGCCGGAGATGGCGCGCCACTTCGTGACGGACGATTCCCCCGAGACCCGGCGCGTGCGGGACAACGCCGTCGTCCTCCTGATGCCGAACATGAACCCGGACGGCCTGAATATCGTCGCCGACTGGTATATGTCGAATGTGGGCGGCGAATTCGAGATGGCGCGCGTCCCGGAACTCTATCATCACTATATCGGGCACGACAACAATCGCGACTGGTACATGCTGACGCAGGTCGAGACGCAGGCGGTCACGCGGCAGCTCTATCACAACTGGTTCCCGCAGATCGTCTATAATCAGCATCAGTCGAGCCCCTTCCCCGGGCGGATCTGGATGCCGCCCTTCGAGAACCCCGTAAACCCGCACCTCGATCCGCTCGTCGTGAGTTCCCTGAACCAGATGGGACATTCGATGCGGCGGCGCTTCGACGAGGAGGGGAAGCCGGGCGTCAACAGCGGCATCGTCTTCGACCTGTGG
Organism: Gemmatimonadota bacterium; assembly: GCA_022820995.1. Taxonomy (GTDB): domain Bacteria; phylum Gemmatimonadota; class Gemmatimonadetes; order Palauibacterales; family Palauibacteraceae; genus Palauibacter. Next base: position 7,907 of record JAJEEM010000034.1, read on the forward strand.
TGGAACGGGTCAATGAGAGGCGGGCCCGACTATCACAACATGCTCGGGTTCCTGACGGAGACGGCGGGCGCGGGCTACGCGACGCCCCGCTGCTACGATGAGGACGAGATCCCGGACACCTTCGGCGCGCGCGCCGGGAACCTGCCCGCGAAGACGCCGTCGACGAACTACAACAACCCGTGGCTCGGCGGCTGCTGGCACCTGCGCGACGCCATGGACTACATGATGACCGCCGCGAAGGCCGTGGCGGACATGGGCGCGAAGCTCAAGGAGGAGTACCTCTTCAACCACTACCTCATGGGCCGGCGCCAGATCGAGCGCGGAAACGCGGCGGAGGGCGGGCCGTTCGCCTACGTGCTCGACCCCCGGGCCTCGCACGATCCGGGCGCGGTCGTCGAGTTCATGGGTCTGATGTCGCGGTCCGGGATCGAATTCCTGCGCGCGTCGGAGCCGTTCTCCGTATCGGGCGCGGAAGGCGACCTCGACTTCCCCGCCGGGTCGTACGTAATTCCGCCCCAGGCCTTCCGGCCGTATGTGGTGGACCTGATGGAGCCCAAGGAATACCCCGACCGGCGCCAGTATCCCGGCGGACCGCCGGATCCGCCGTACGACATGACCGGCTACGAACTCCGCTTCCAGATGGGACTGGAGGCGGTGAACGTGGACGAACCCTTCGACATGCCGCCGGGCGGATGGGGCGAGGTCTCGTCCGACATCGGCGAGGTGCGCGGCGAAGGGGCGGCCGGGTTCGCCGTGCACGGCAACGCCAACGCGATCTACCGAGGGCTGGCTCAGGAGCGCCTTCGCACCGTGGAGATGCTCACGACGCCGAACGGCGAGGTGCCCGCCGGGTCGTACTGGCTGCCGGATCTGTCCGCCGATGAGGCGCGCACGCTCGCCGCCGACCACGGACTCACGCTCACCGGGATCTCCTCCGCACCCTCCGCCGGCGCGGTGGCCGAAGCGCGACCGCCGCGCGTCGCGATCTACCGTTCGTGGCAGGCCCCGATGCCCGAGGGCTGGACCCGCTGGGTGCTCGACCAGTACGGCTTCGAGTGGGAGAACGTGTGGGACGCGGACGTGCGGGGCGGCGACCTGTCCCGCTTCGACGTCATTCTCCTCCCCTCGCAGGCTTCGGGCGGGATCGCGAACGGGAACCTGCCGGAGACCATGCCGGAGGAGTACACGGGCGGGCTCGGCGAACCGGGCGCCGCGGCGCTCCGCGCCTTCGTCGAGGCCGGCGGCTGGCTCGTCGCCTTCGACCAGGCCGTGGACTACGCGATCGAGACCTTCGGCCTCCCCTTCCGGAATCGGGCGCGGGGGCTCTCCTCGCAGGAGTTCTTCATCCCGGGATCCGTGATCCGTCTCGACGTCGACCCCTCGCACCCGCTCGGCTACGGGATGGACGAGGAGGCGATGGCCCTCTTCTCCCGCAGCCAGGTGCTGGAGAGGACGGGCGGCGCCGCGGCGGGCGGCAGCGGCGCCGACATCGGCCGGATCTCGACCCCGGTGTGCTACGCCGACGCGGATTTCCTGGTGAGCGGCTGGACGCTGGGCGGCGAAGAGGTGCTCGCCGGCTACCCGGCGGCCGCGCAGATCGGAGTCGGCGAGGGGCAGGTCGTGCTGTTCGCGTTCCGCCCGCACTTCCGCGGGCAGCCGCGCAACACGTTCAAGCTCCTGTTCAATGCGCTCGCCGCTTCCGCAACGGAGGGACTCCCCGAGAGCCCCGGGCTCGACTGCCGCTGAGCCTCGCGGGTCGCGGTTGCCCGCCGGTCGGCGCGCGGGTTAGCGTCAACGTTCCGGGCGGTTCGGGGGTTGAAGGCGTGGGGAATGCGCTCGCGAGGAGGTCTCGGTTTGAAGTTGACGGTACTCACGGCCGCCGTGGTGATGCTTGCCGGATTCGACGGACTCGGCGCCGCCAGCGCCGCGGCCCAGGAGCAGAGCGCCGCGGAACGTGACGCCGCCGCGAGCGAGCGGTGGCGCAGGTGGCGGGACTACAACCGCTACCCCGGCCCCATCCCCACGCCCGAGGACTGGGTGCCCCCCGCGGGCCCGATCCGGATCGGCCTCCAGGTCGGCCACTGGCGCGCCGACGAGGCCCCGAGCGAACTCCGCCGCATCCGCTACAACGGCACGCGGTGGCGGGAAACCGCCGAGTGGGAGGCGAACCTCGCCATCGCCCGGCTGGCCGGCGCGGAGCTCGAGGCGCTGGGCTACGAGGTCGACCTCCTCCCCGCCGTCGTCCCCCCCGGCTACCGGGCGCACCTCTTCATCGCGATCCACGCCGATGGGAGCGACAGCCCCGCCGCGTCGGGATACCGCGTCGCCTCCCCACGGCGCGACGCCACGGGACGGGCCGAGGACGCGGCGCGCGTGCTCCGGGAGGCGTACGGCGCCGCGACCGGACTCCGGCAGCTGCCGGTCTCGACCCGCCGCATGCGGAACTACTACGCCTTCAACTACCGCCGGTACGAACACGCGCTCCATCCGATGACGATCGCCGTGATCATCGAGACGGGGTTCATGACCAACGCGGGCGACCGCGAGATCATCCTCGGCGCGCCGGAGAGGGCCGCGCGCGGGATCGTCGAAGCGGTCAAGGCGTTTCCGGTCACGCGGCAGCCGGCCGCGCCGACTACGGGCCGGCAGAACGGCCAGCGCTGAGGGTCACCCTCCGACCCGAACTCCAACGCCGGCCAGCACGGACAGGTTGCGCGCCTTCGCCCCATCGGACGCGGGATCCCAGTAGAGGTTCCGCACACCGTAGTGGTAGCGGGCTTCGAGCGTCGCGAACCAGGCGTCGATCACCGTCACCTCGACGACCGCGCCGGCGATCAGGCCCACGTCCGCAACGCCGCGCAGCCGGAAGCGGCCCTCGCAACTGTTGCTCTCCTCGAACTGCGCCACGCCGCCCTCCAGGCGGCAGCCGACCTCGTGTCCCCAATACCCGCCCGCAAGGAGAATCGGCCGCACGCGCGCGGGCGCCGGCGTCAGGCGGAACCGGAGCAGGATGGGAAAATCCAGGTAGGACATCCTCGTCCTCGACCCGTCCTGGTGGAGACCCGACGTCGAGAATCCGCGTTCCATGTAGAGCGCTTCGAGTTGGACCGTCGCGCGCTCGGACAGGGGCAGCGTCACGAAACCGCCGCCCGCCTTTCGCAGGAGCGCTTCCGATGTGAACTGGTCGATGAAGGCGGCATCGGCGTAAGTCACGCCTCCCTTGAGACCGAACGCGGTCTGCGCCGCCGCGGATCCATGACCCAGCAGCGGCGTCACGGCCGCGAACGCCGCAAGCCACCCGATGGCTTTCACATTCCGCTCCTTGTCTCCGCTAACCGCCCGACTCCGTCCGTCCCCCGGCCGCGGGCCACAGCGACAAGCTGCGTCGGCCGGCACCGTTCCGCCATCATCCGGTCCGCCGCCGCCATCTTTCCATCGTCCGCCGATGGACCGCAGATTCACGCCGCAATGGACAGCGCACGCAGGTACGGAGAAGAAGAGGTCCGGAAGGTCTTCGCGCTCGCCGCCGCGGCCGAGGAGGAGCACGCCCGCCTGCCCTCTCCCGTGGACGGCGGACTCACGCTCGCGGAACTCCAGGCGGTGGGTCTCGAGGTCGGCCTCTCCCCGGAACGCGTCGCGGCCGCCGCCGCCGGACTCGATGCGCCCCCGCGCGTCGTGCCGCGGCGAAAGCTGCTGGGCGTGCCGATCTCCGCGGGCCGGATCGTCGATCTCCCCCGCGAGTTGACGGATCGCGAGTGGCAGTTTCTCGTCGCCGAACTGCGGGCCACGTTCGACGCGAAGGGCGAGGTCAGGGCCGAGAGCGGGATCCGCGAATGGAGCAACGGGAACCTCCACGCGGTCCTCGAACAGACGGAGTCCGGCCATCGGCTCCGCCTGGGCACCCGCAAGGGCGACGCGCTCGAAACCACCCTTGTCGGGATAATGTTCGCCGTCATGTCGGTGATCGTCGCCTTCATCATGGTCGCCGACGGCAAGGCGGGGGCCGCCCTGATGGTTCCGGCTCTGATGGCCTTCGGCGGGGGCGGCGTGCTGGTCGCCAACGCGATCCGGCTGCCCCGGTGGGCGGGCGAACGCGAGCGGCAGATGAACCGCATCGCGGCCTGGACGCAGAGTCTGCTCTCCGCGCCGCCGAAGGACGTGGAGGGAACCCGGGACGTGGAGGGAACCTAGGATGCGGAGGAGGAGCGGGATGCGGAGGCGGAGCGGGATGCGGAGGATCTTTGTCGTCGCGGCCCTGGCGCTGCCGGTGGCCCCGGCGGAGATGCTCGGACAGGGCGGATTGGACGTGATCGTGCAGGACGCCGAGACGGGCGCCGGACTGCCGCGCGCCCAGGTCTCGCTGCCGGGATTCGGCTACGGCGGGATCACGGATGTGGAGGGCCATTTCCACATGCCGAACCTCCCCCCCGGCCCCGTCGCGGTCGAGGTGCGGCTTCTCGGCTACGGCATCGCGCAGCGGGAAGTCACCGTCGCGGACGACTCCGTCGTCGTGCTCGAGATCCCCCTGACCCCGACCGTGATCTCCGTGGCGGGCCTCGTCGCGGTCGGCACCCGGTCGAGGCCCCGGACCGTCACCGAATCGATGGTCCCGATCGACGCCATCCCGCCCTCGGAACTGCTCGACCAGGGAGACACGGACATCGGCGACCTCCTGAGAACGGCGATTCCCTCCTACAACATCAACCCGCAGGCGGTGGGAGACGCGGCCAGCATCGTCCGCCCCGCCAACCTCCGCGGCCTGGCTCCGGACCACACGCTCGTGCTCGTGAACGGGAAGCGGCGCCACCGGGCGGCCGTCATCACGTGGATCGGCAACGGCGTCGCCGACGGCGCCCAGGGCCCGGACCTCTCCAGCATTCCGGCCATCGCGCTCCGGCAGGTCGAGGTGCTGCGCGACGGCGCCTCGGCGCAATACGGCTCCGACGCCATCGCCGGCGTCATGAACTTCCATCTCAAGGACGCCCGCTCCGGCGGCGCGCTCGAGGTGCGCGGCGGCGGCTTCGGCGACGGCGGCGGCGAAGGCTACACGATATCCGGCAACACCGGTCTCCCTCTCGGCGCCACCGGGTTCGCGAACCTGAGCGCCGAGTACGGCCGTTCGAACTCGAGCAGCCGCAGCGTGCAGCGGGCGGACGCCGCGCTCCTCGTCTCCCGCGGGAACACGCACGTGCGGGACCCGGCCCAGATCTGGGGCGCGCCGGAGATCGAGGATGACCTCAAGCTGTGGGGCAACTTCGGCTACTTCCTCGGCAGCGCCACGAAGGCCTACGCGCACGCGAACTACGCGAGCCAGCGGATCACGAGAGGCTTCTTCTACCGCAACCCGAACACCCGGAGCGGCGTGTTCAGCCTCGACGCCGGAGAGACGCTCCTCGTCGGCGACCTCCTCGACGCGCAGGACGGGATTCTCGACGGTTCCGCCGGCTGCCCGGTCGTCCGGGTCACCGATGGGCTGCCGGATCCGGCCGCCCTCCAGGAGGTTCTCGCGGATCCGAACTGCTTCACCTTCCAGGAACTGTTCCCGGGCGGGTTCACGCCACAGTTCGGTGGAGATGTGAGAGACGCATCGCTCGTGGCCGGCGTGGAGGGCCAGATCGGGCGCCTGCACTGGGACGTCAGCGGGAACTACGGCGAGAACGAAGTGGACTTCTTCATCTTCAACACGGTCAACGCCTCCCTGGGCCCGGCCACCCCCACCGAGTTCGATCCCGGGCTCTACCGGCAGGTGGACGTCGACCTGCACTTGGACGCGGCGTACACCGTGAGCGACATGCTCGACCTGGCGGCGGGGGTCGAGTGGCGCGACGAGTACTTCACGATCGGTCTCGGCCAGGACGAGTCGTGGACGCTGGGCCGCCTCGCTCCACAGGGGTTCAGCGCGGGCTCCAACGGCTTTCCCGGCTTCAGTCCCATCGCGGCGGGCGACTGGCACCGGACGAACACCGCCTTCTACGCGGACGCCGAACTGCGGGACTACCGTAACGACCGCTGGACGCTCGGCGGGGCCCTTCGGTTCGAGAACTTCGAGGATTTCGGCTCGACGCTGAACGGCAAGCTCGCGGGACGGTACGCGCTCACCGGCGGGCTCGCGCTGCGCGGCAGCCTGAGCACGGGCTTCCGCGCGCCCACGCCCGGCCAGCAGAACGCGTTCAACGTGTCCACGATCTTCGACCGGAATCTGGGGGACCTGGTGAACAGCGGGACGATCCCCTCCACCTCCAGAGTCGCGGCGCTCAGGGGAGGCGTGCCGCTCGATGCCGAGAAGTCCCGGAACCTGGCCGCCGGAGCGGTGCTGGAGCACGGCGACTTCCTGCTCACGGCGGACTACTTCCGCGTCGCCCTGTCCGACCGGATCGCGCTCACGCAGCGCTTCAATCTCACCCCGGACGAACAGACGAGGCTCGTCGAAGAAGGCATCGTGAGCGCGCGCAACCTGCAGGAGTTCCGCTTCTTCACGAACGACTTCAGCACCCGGACGCGGGGTCTCGATGTCGTCGCGACCTACGCGCCCCGCGCCCTCGGCGGACGGAGCGCGATCAGCTTCGCCTTCAACCGCACCGACACGCGCGTCACCGAGTTCGATCCGGCGAAGGTCGACGACACCCGCATTCGCCAGCTCGAGGAGGGCCTCCCGCAGACGCGCTGGATCCTGACCGGGAAGCATGGGCTCGGCCGGCTGAGCTTCATGGGGCGCCTGAGCTACTACGCCGGCTGGTTCGATGCCCGGGACGACGTTTCATATTCCGGCAACCTGCTCGTCGACCTGGAGGCGGCCTGGTCGGTCGGCGAATCGCTCACCCTCACCGTGGGCGGCCAGAACGCCCTGAACCGGTACCCGGAGGAGAATCCCGGGGCCGCGTTCTCCGGCAACCGCTACGGCCCCGGGACCCCCTTCGGCTCGAACGGCGGCTACTACTACGCCCGCCTCGCCTATCGCTGGAACTAGTGTAGTGGAATGACCGGGGTGGGGGTCGAACCCACGACCTGCGGATTAAAAGTCCGTTGCTCTACCAGCTGAGCTACCCGGCCGCGAAGCGGGGCGGACCCGAGGGGACGCCGCCCGGCGCGGCTCAAGCTAACACGGTCGGGGGGGCTGTCCACCCGGCGTCAGCCCGGGGGACGCGGCAGCCCGCGGAGGATCCGAACGCGGGAACTGTCCGCCTCCAGTTCCGGCCGGAGCGTGGCGGCTCCGTGGCGCGCGATGCTCCGCACCTGACCGGTGGCGCGGTCGATCACCATCATCGCCCGCGCGCCGGCCTCCCGGTCCACCGTGGCGACGCCCTCCGGCCCGCTGAGTTCCAGCCGGTCCAGCGCCTCCGTCCACGCGGGGTCGAAGGGAATCGAGTAGGAAAAGCCCTTGCTCCCATCCGAGATCTCGCCCGGCGTGAAGCGGATCGAGAACAGCGTCTCTCCCTCGTCGTCGAGCCCCCGCACCCGGTAGTCGCCGGACGCCCCGGGAGCCCGGGCCCTCCCCTCATACGCGAAGGCGGGTTCGAGCACGACTTCTCCATCGGCGCGGACGCCGCCCCAGAGCATGAGAACCGTCGATTCCCCGGAGGGTTCTCCGGACGCCTCCGGTGGCCGCTCCTGCGCCAGAATCCCGCCCGCGGGGGGCACCGCCGCCGGAGCCGCCGCCGCGACCGCCACCGCCGCCGCGAGGAGGCGGGCCGGCGGTGCAACCCATCGCAGGTGGATCCGTCGCGTGCACGTTCCCGATCCATTCATGGTGGGCTCCTACCCGCGCCCTGGCGCGTTGATCCCCCGTTGACGGTCCCCCGTACCATGCTGTCCGACAGCTCAAATCCAGGCAACGCATCGCCGGTCCGCCTGCGCGCTGCCCGATCCTGGGGTCGATGATCACGGCGGTGGATACGAGCGTCCTGCTCGACATCTTCCTGCCGGACGAGCGGCAAGGCCCCGCCTCGAAGGAGTGGCTGGTGGAGGCGTACGACGCCGGCGCGATCATCATCTCTCACGTCGTGTACGCGGAGTTGGCCCCCGCCTTCCCGGACCGGGAGGCGCTGGACCGGGCGCTGCGCGAGGTCAACGTCGTCGTCTCCCCCATCGACTCGGACATGGCGCACGATGCGGGGCGCCGCTGGGGGCGGTACCGCCAGTCCGGAGGCGCCCGGGACCGCAGCATCACGGACTTCCTCATCGGCGCCCACGCCGTCGCCGCCTGCGACCGTTTCCTCACCCGCGATCACGGGTTCTTCGCCAGGTACTTCCCCGAACTCGCGCGCAAGGGATGACCCACGTTCCCGCGGGAACGTCCCCGGCGCGATGCCGTCCCGCGCGATGCTACCGCGCGCGGCGCGCGATCCAGCCGCCGTAGAGGAGGGCCCGGTAGTATCGCCACGCGTCCTCGAACCCCGCCTCCGCGAGCAGTTCGAGGATGCGGGCCTCGGAAGCCCAGTGGATGCCCTCGTCGATCCTGGCCCGGAACGCGGCCCGTTCCGCCTCTCCCATCCCCTGGATCTTCCAGTAGCGGCTCCACGCCGCGAAGAGTTCATCGAAGCGGGGGCCGCTCCGGTCTCCGTGGAGTTCGAACAGGAGGAAGGGGGCGCCGGGCGCGAGGCGGCGGGCGATGTCGCGGAGGAGCGACTGCTTCGCGCCGTCGTCCGGGAGGAAGTGCATGACGTTGAAGCAGGTCGCGGCCGCGAAGCCATCCTCGTCGAGGTCGGAGACGTGTCCGTGGAAGAGGCGAACGCCGTCGCCCACGCCGGCCTCCCGCATCCGGCGCCCGGCGATCTCGATCATCTGGCGCGACGGATCGACGCCGGTCAGCCGCCAGCCGGGTTCCGCCGTCTTGAAGGTGACAAGCTCGATGCCGGTTCCGGCCCCGACGACGAGCACCCGCGGATTCGGGCCCACGCGTCCCCCGAGGAGCGCGAGCGCCTGCCGGAACGAGCTCCGGTAGCCGGGTATCACCGTGCGGGCGATGTACTCGTAGTCGCCGCCGTAGTCGCCGTCGAAGTCGAAGGGTTCCGCGCTCCCGGGTGTATTCATGGGCACAAGAGACTCCCGGCCGCGAATTCGTTCAAGTGTGACGCCGCGGCCACGCGGGGCGTGAACCCGACAGGAGGTCGCGACTCGTAGGGGAGGTGGTGGCGGCTCGCATGGGACGGGTCGCCGACGTGTTGAGATTCAGATTGCCGAAAGGCACGATGGTATAGATGAAAACGAAGAGATTGGCTGCGCGCGTGCAGGTCGCGGCGCTGGCCGCAATGTCCGTGTTCGCCGGTTGCGGCGCGGCAGGAGCGGGGAACGATCCGGCCATGTCCGGGCCCCTCGCCGCCGCCACGGCCAACATCCGGCCGGAACAGAAGATCCGCGGCGTCTCCTTCTCCGCCCCGAGGCGCGAGATGGCGCCCGATGCGCTCGTTCGCGCCTCGCATACGGGGGCGAACTGGGTCGCCGTCGTCCCCTACGCCTTCGTGGATCCCGCCCAGCCGCGCGTCGCCTTCGACCGCGAACGCCAGTTCTGGGGCGAGAGGACGGAGGGGATCGGGAAGACGATCGAATACGCCCGCGAGAGCAGGCTCTCCGTGCTCCTCAAGCCGCACCTCTGGGTGCGCGGGCAGGGCTGGCCGGGGGAGTTCGTGCCCGACACGGAGGAGGACTGGGAGATGTTCCTCTCCGGATACCGGGAGTACATCCTCCGGTTCGCGCACGTCGCCGACTCGATGGACGTGGAGATGATGAGCGTGGGCACCGAGGTCGACCTCGTGGCGCTCGCGCGGCCCGACTACTGGCGGTCGCTCATCGAGGAGGTGCGGGCGATCTACGGAGGCCGCCTCACGTACGCGGCGAACTGGGACAAGTACGCCCGGATCGAATTCTGGGACGCGCTCGACCTCGTCGGCGTGGACGCCTATTTCCCCCTCACCGACGACGCCACGCCGGACGTCGAGACGCTGGTCGAGGCGTGGGAGCCGTGGAGCGAGGAGTTGCGCGAGGTCGCCGTCGCCACCGGGAAGCCCATCCTCTTCGCCGAGTTCGGGTATCGCAGCGTGGACGGCGCGGCGGGCCGCCAGTGGGAGTTGCCGGAGGGACGCCGCGCGCGGGGCGTGCCGGCGAACTACGAGGCGCAGTCCGGAGCCTACGAGGCGCTCTTCCGCGTGTGGTGGGATCGTCCCTGGTTCGCGGGCGGCTTCGCGTGGAAGTGGTACGCGGGATCTCCGGCCGGGGAGTGGATCGCCACCGACTACTCGCCCCAGGGCAAGCCCGCGGAGACGGTCATGGCCACGTGGTACGGGGGCGACGCGAGCCCCGGCACGCCGCCGGTTCTCATGCCTCCGGATCTCGCGGCGGATCGGCCGCCCGGTCCGGCGCCGGACTGAACTCCAGTTCGGTCTGCAGAACACCCTGGAAGGTGATCCGGTGGTGCGGCGTCGGGCCGTGCCGGCGGATCGCTTCCATGTGCTCGCGGGTCCGGTATCCCTTGTTGGACGCCCAGCCGTAGAGCGGGTATCGCGCGTCGAGGCGCCGCATCAGGCGATCGCGCGTGACCTTCGCGAGGATCGAGGCGCAGGCGATGGAATGCGAGGCCCGGTCTCCCCCGACGATCGAGCGGTGCTCGCCGAGTTCCGGGACCGGATTGCCGTCCACGAGCACGAGTTCCGCCGGCAGCGCGAGGCGGTCGAGCGCGCGGCGCATGGCCACGATGGTCGCGGCGCGGACGTTGAAGCGTTCGATCTCACGGGTGGATGCGGCGGCGACCCGCCAGACGAGACTCTCCGCGCGGATGCGCCGGGCGAGTTCCTCGCGACGGGTCGGGGAGACCTGCTTGCTGTCCGTGCATCCCTCGAACTGCTGTCCCGGATGGAGCGCGACGGCGCCCACCATCACGGGACCCGCCACCGGACCCAGCCCGGCCTCGTCGATCCCGACGACGACACGGAGACCGGAAGCCCAGCCCGCTTCCTCGTGGTCGAGCGGCGCCGTGACCGGCGCGTCTGGAGTGGGCGGCGCGTCTGGAGTGGGCGTCGCCGGTGTCAGCCGTCCCGCTTCTTGTCGAGCCACCACTTCCGCTCTCGCACCCGGGCCCGCTTGCCGCGGCGGTTGCGCAGATAGTAGAGCTTGGCCCGCCGGACATCGCCCCGCCGAACGACTTCGAGCCCCACGATCCACGGGGAGTGGAGGGGGAAGATCCGCTCGACGCCGACGCCGCCGGAGATCCGCCGCAGCGTGAAGGTCGCGTTGACGCCCGCCCCGCGGCGTCCGATGCAGACGCCCTCGAACGGCTGCACGCGCTCCTTCTGGCCTTCCTTCACGCGTACGCGGACGCGCACCGTGTCCCCCGGCGCGAAGGCCGGAAGGTCCGTGCGCTTGTATCCCTCCTCGATACCGGCGATTCTGGGATCCATCGTTCGTCTATCCTTGTTTCCTGCGTCTCCAAGTGCGTTTCCGGCAGCGTATCCATCTGCGTCACGGGAGGGTTGCGGCGATGTGACGATGGGTACGGCCGCAGCCCTTAAGTATACCAGTCTCGGCGAACTTGCGCCAAAAACCCGTCGGTGGGTCAGTCCGCCGCGTCCAGGTCGAGGAGGTCGGGCCGGCGGCGTCGCGTCGCCGCATCGGCCTGCGCGGCGCGCCAGCGCTCGATGCGGGGGTGATCCCCCGACCGGAGCACGTCCGGCACCGGTCGGCCGCCGTGCTCGGCGGGCCGCGTGTAGGAGGGGGCGGAGAGGCGCCCCTCGTAGAAGGAGTCGGAGGAGGCCGAATCGTGATCGCCGAGCGCCCCGGGGAGGAGGCGCACCACGGCGTCGATGACGACGAGCGCGGCCGGCTCGCCCCCGCTGAGGACGTAGTCGCCGATCGAGATCTCCTCGTCCACCCGGGCGTCGACGACCCGCTCGTCGATCCCCTTGTAGCGCCCGCACAACAGCGTGAGATCGGACTCGAGCGCGAAGCGCACCGCCGTCGCGTGGTCGAACGGCCGTCCGCGCGGGGAGAGCGAGACCACGCGCCCCGGCCGGTCCAGCGCCGTGAGCGCGGCGTCGAAGGGCTCGGGCTTCATCACCATCCCGCCCCCGCCTCCGAACGGCTCGTCATCCGTCGTCCGGTGCCGATCGTTCGTGTACGCGCGCACGTCGATGAGCCGGTATTCGACGAGTCCCGCCTCGCGGGCGCGGCCCGGGATCGAGAGGCTCAGCGGGCCCTCGAGATAGTCGGGGAAGATCGTGAGGACGTTGATTCGCATCGGACGGTCCGCGTCAGATGTCGAGCAGGCCGGCGGGAAGTCTCATGTGGACCTCCCCGGCCTCGAGGTCCAGGTCCACGACAAGCTCCGCCTCGAACGGGATCAGCCGCTCGCGGCCGCCGACGTCGAGGGCGAGGAGCGGCGCGCCGGGCTGATCGTACACCTCCCGGATCACTCCGATCGTCATGTCCGCCTCGCACACCGACATGCCGATCAGATCGTGCAGCAGATAGCCCCCGTCCGGCAGATCCGGCAGCTCTTCGCGGGGGACGCAGAGGCGCGCGCCGCGGAGCTTCTCGGCCGCCGTGCGGTCCGCCACCTCGCGGACCTCGACGAGCCACCGACCCCCGTGGAGCCTCGCCGTCTCCACCGTGAGCGCCCGGGGACGGAGCGCTCCGCCCGCCGGAGCGTCGGTGTCGGCCCATGCGTCGGTGTCCGCCCGCGCGCTGGCGCCGGCCCGTGTGTCCGCGCCGGCGTCGATGAGATCGAGCCGGCGTCCCGCCCGGAAGAGCGCCTCGGCGTGGTCGGTCTCGGCTTCCAGGAGCAGCCCGCCGCGGATCCCGTGGGGCCGGGCGATGCGGGCCACGATCACGGGCGCGTCGGACATGATGGCGGCGGCGCTAGTCGTCGTCGCCCGCGTCGGCGTCACTCGCCTCGTCGCCGGCGTCGGAGGCTTCAGCCGTCGCGCCTTCAGCCGGAGCGGCCGCCTCGGCCTCCGTCGCGGCATCATCCGTCGCGGCGTCCGCTTCAGCGGCGGCCTCGGCCGGCTCGGCCTTCTCGGCGGCGGGCGGCTCGGGCTCGGGCGGGGCCTCGGCGCTCGGCTTCGGTCGCTGGGACGTGCCGCGCTGCCCCGGCGGCGGACCGATCTCGACGATCGCCGTCTCGAGCGACCCCGGATCCACGCCGTCGTGGAACTGCTTCCAGACACCCGTCTTCCGCAGGAGCGATCGCACCGTGTCCGTCGGCTGCGCGCCCTCGTTGAGCCAGTGCAGCGTGCGCGCGGCGTTGATCCGCACGAGTGACGGCTGCGTACGCGGATTGTAGAGCCCGAGGCGCTCGATCGACGCGCCCGACGTCCCCTCCCGCGAATCCGTCACGATGATGCGGAACGAGGCCGCCTTCTTCGCCCCACGCCGCTTGAGTCTGATTGTCGTCGCCATTCAGTTCTCCGATTCGTTAGCCCAGTCCCCGGCCCAGTCCCTTGCCCAGTCGGCCAGGGTCGCCGGGACCTCCCGGCATCATCCGGGGCATGAGCTTGCCCATCTGTTTCATCATCTTCCGCATTTCGCGGAACTGTTTGAGGAGTCGGTTCACCTCGTGCACCGGGCGTCCCGACCCCTTCGCGATCCGTGCCCGGCGCGACCCGTTCAGGATCTCCGGCCGCCTCCGCTCCTCCGGCGTCATCGAGAGGATGATCGCCTCCAGGTGCCTCACCCGCCGAGGGTCGACGTTCGCCTGGTCCAGCATGCGCGCGTCGACACCCGGCATCATCTTCAGCAACCCCTTCAGGGGTCCCATCTTCTGGATCTGCTGGATGGAAGTCAGGAAGTCCGCGAGATCGAACTCCCCCTTCCCTCCCAGCATCTTTTGCTGCAACCGCTCGGTCTCGCCGAGGTCGATCGTCTGCTGCGCGCGCTCGACGAGGCCGACGATGTCCCCCATCTGGAGGATCCGGCCCGCCATGCGCTCCGGGTCGAAGACCGCGAGGTCCTCGGGCCGCTCGCCCGTTCCGACGAATCGGATCGGCACGCCGAGCACGCTGTAGATCGAAAGCGCCGCACCCCCGCGGGCGTCGCCGTCCATCTTCGTGAGGACGACCCCAGTAAGCCCCACCGCGCCGTGGAACCCCTCGGCGATCCGCACCGCCTCCTGCCCGGTCATCCCGTCCGCCACGAGCAGGATCTGCTGCGGCTCCACGGCCGCCTTCACGCGACGAAGTTCGTCCAGCAACTCCTCATCCGCCTGCAGCCGGCCGGCCATGTCGAGGAGCAGGTGCGTGACCCCGCTCCGCCTCGCCTCGTCCAGCGCGCCACGGGCGAGTTCCGCCATGTCCCCGCCGCTCGGCCGCGCCAGGAGCGGGACGCCGATCCGCCCCGCCAGCGCCTCCAACTGCTCGGGCGCCGCCGGGCGGTAGGGATCGCACGCCACGAGCCCCGGCCGCCGCCCCTCCTGCGCCAGGCGTCTCCCCAGCTTCGCCGCCGTCGTCGTCTTCCCCGACCCCTGCAGGCCGACGAGCATGACCACGGTGGGCGGAACCGACGCCTCCGACTCCTCCGACGCCGACTCCCCCAGCAGGGCGACGAGTTCGTCGTGGACGACCTTCACGATCTGGTCGCCCGGCCGAACCGACTTCAGAACATCTTCGCCGAGCGCGCGCTCCTTCACCTTCGCGAGGAAGTCGCTCACGACCCGGAAGTTGACGTCCGCCTCGAGCAGGGCGCGCCGCACCTCGCGCAGCCCCTCGTCCAGCATCTTTTCCGTGATGACGCCGCGCTGGCGCAGTTTCTTCAGCGCACCGTCCAGCCGGTCACCCAGGCGTTCGAACATCCACCGTTCCAGGCATCAAAAAAACGCGATTGGAAGGTCTCCATTCGCGTCTCGAGAAGGCGCCGAACCGCCCGCACCCGATCCGTATTGAGCCGCCAAGTCTAGGGGTTTTCGCGATTTCAGGCAACGAATCGGGCGGCGGCTTCAGGCGGCGGCGCCGGTGGGGAGGGCGATCGTCTCGCGGCGGGCGGCGCCGACGCCGACGAAGCGGATGGGGGTGGCGCAGACTTCCTCGATCCGGGCGAGGTAGCGGCGCGCGGCTTCGGGCAGGTCGCCGACGGCGCGGCACCCGCTCGTGTCCGCGTTCCAGCCCGCCCAGCGCTCGTAGACCGGACGCACGCGGGCGAGATCCGCGACGGAGTCCGGGAACGAGGCGGTCGGCGCCCCGTCGAGTTCGTAGCCGGTCGAGAGCCGGATCGTCTCGAAGGTGTCGAGCACGTCCAGCTTCGTGACCGCAAGGCCGGTGAGGCCGTTCACGCCGGCCGCGTAGCGCGCCACGTTCGCATCGAACCAGCCGGGGCGGCGGGGGCGGCCGGTCGTCGCGCCGAACTCGCCCCCGAGTTGCCGCAGCCGTTCGGCCTCCGCCTCGGGAAGCTCCGTCGGCAGCGGGCCTTCGCCGACACGGGTGATGTAGGCCTTCACGACGCCGATCACTTCGTCGATGAGCGTCGGCCCGATCCCGACCCCCGAAGCGGCGCCTCCCGCCGTCGTCGTCGAGGAGGTCACGAACGGATACGTCCCGTGGTCGATGTCGAGGAGCGCCCCCTGCGCCCCCTCGAGGAGGACCCGCCCCCCCGACGCCAGCCCGCCGCGGATCTCATCCCCCGCGTCCGTCAACAGTTCCACCATCGTCGGGCGGACCGTCTCGAGTTCGGACATCACCTCGTCCGCGTCCACGCGCCGCTCGTCGCCGAGTCCCGCCAGCGTGACGTTCGCGCGCACCGCCGCCGCCGCCACGATCTCGTGCGTACGGTCCAGATTTCGCAGATCGCCGACCCGGAGCCCCGTGCGCGAGATCTTGTCGCGGTACGCCGGACCGATTCCCCGCCCCGTCGTCCCGATCTTGTTCGAGCCCCGGCTGTCCTCCTGAGCCGCATCGAGCAGCCGGTGATAGGGGAGGACGAGGTGCGCGCGCCGGCTCAACCCCAGCCGGCCGTCGAGGTCGATTCCCCGGCTGCCGAGCGCGTCCATCTCGCGCTTCAGCACCCACGGGTCCACGACGACCCCGTTTCCGAGCAGGCAGCGCGTCTCCCGATTCAGGATCCCCGAGGGGATGAGGTGGAGGATGAACTCCTCCTCGCTCGCGCCCTCGCCCACGCGCACCGTGTGCCCCGCGTTCGCGCCTCCCTGGTAGCGCGCCACGATCGTGGCCTGCTCCGCGAGCACGTCCACGATCTTCCCCTTCCCTTCGTCTCCCCACTGCGCGCCGACCACGACGACGCAGCGCACGCTGTCACTGAACACGATATGTCTTGGCTTTCTGTTCTAGGTTTCCTGCCGGGCCTGGTGCGCGATCTCTTCCATAACCGCCCGGCAGATTGTCTCAACCCTGTCCCGTACGCCAGGCGGCTCGCTAGCAAGTCTCGCGTACGAGATGTTGTGACATGCTTCGTCTATGCGTGGGCCATTGAGCTGTACTTCGAACCGTCGCCCGTCGCGCCCAAGGTTCCACTGCATCCACAACCTCAGAGTGAACCCCTCGCGGCCCTCGCCGCAGTAGTCTGCCATCCGGTACTGCCGTATCAACGTGATGTCCGGCTTTCCAAGAACGAATTCGGATCCGGCCAGAGATTCTTCTTTGAAGCTCCTCCATGCGCCCCGATCCAGTATCGCTCCACCGCCGATCTGTCGTTCCCCCGCGTGAATCGACGATGTAGCCTCGTAGACGCGGAACAGCCCTGAGAACGGATCCATTCGTCGGTTTAACTGTTCGATGGTCGGCCGGACGTACAGTTCGTAGATCGCGTCCAGGGTTTCGATGTCGGATCTCGTCGGCATGTCCGACCGCTTCTCCCGAACGAAGATGGAGATCTCTTTGTCCAGGTCCTCAGGGTCAGCAATCGGCTCCCCACGGGCCGCGCGGATGCCGAGGTTCAGCGACCATAGCATCTGAGACTGCATCAACTCCGCGAGGGGCTGATCCTTTCCTATGTCGGCCTGGTTCAGGGCCGCGAGGTAGCGGTCTCGATCCGCGCTCTTGATCACGATGGGAAGCAGGTTCTTGCAGAGCAGGATGTAGTTGGTGATGAGTCGCGCCGTCCGTCCGTTGCCATCGTCGAAGGGATGGATGTTGACGAACGACCAGTGCGATTCGGCCAGGAACTCCGGGAGCGGGTAATCCGTCCGGGCCAGGTCGCTCCGGAACCGGCGGACCCATTCCTCCATTCGCGCGGGCGTCTCCTCGGGCTCGGCGAACCTGTGGAATTCTCCGGTGCGTGTTCGAACGTGGTTCGGCTGCGTCTTGTACTTCCCGGGCTCGATCCACTTGCGTGTCCTCTCACCGCCCGGGGTCTCCACCCACTTCCAGAAGGGTTCCTTGAGGAGGATCCGATTCAGATCTCTGACGTCACCTTCCGTTAGGGGCTGTTCGTCGGTTGCGAGTCGGCGGACATGGCCGATGGCGACGTTGTGCGCCTTCATCTCCTCGTAGTCGCGGAGTGGATGCGAACCGGCGGCACGGCCGTGGAGCAAGAGAAGCTCTGTCTCAGCGTAGGTGAGCGTGTTCCCCTCGATGTGGTTGCTGTTGTAGTTCCACTCGAGGCGGAGCTTCTTCCACAGACGTTCCTCGTCCTCGGGCGCAATCTCCTTCCGAACCCGGTGCCATTCAGCGATGGCGTCGTCGAGTTCATTCATCGCGCGGTCTGAGAGAATGTGCGGGCCGGGGTCAGGCGGAGACGCCGAGGGCGGCGGCTTCCAGGGCGGCGTCGACGTCTGCGAGCCTCGCGGCGTCGGCGGGCTGCAGGGGGCTGCGCGGCGGGCCGCCGTAGAGGCCGAGCCGGTCCAGGGCGGCCTTCACCGACACGATGCCTCCCTCGGCCACTAGGCGCTTGTGGAGGGGGGCGACGCGTTCCTGCATCGCTCCGGCGCGGCGGTGGTCGCCCTCGCGCCAGGCGTCGTAGATCTGGCAGGACGAGCGCGTCGCGACCACGGCCACGCCGAGGATGCCGCCGACGGCCCCCGCCTCGAGCGCCGCGTAGAGGAGCGCCCCCGAGCCCACGAGCACCTGCGCGTTGCGGCCGCACGCCTCGATGAGTTGGCCAAGGTTCCGTAGATCGCCCGAGGAATCCTTGATCCCGATGATGTTGGGGTGTTCGACGAGCCGGCCCACGAGATCCGGCGTGAGGTGCACCGGCACGAACTGGGGGATGTGATAGAGGACGACGGGCACGGGCGAGGCGTCCGCCACCGCGAGAAAGTGATCGCGCACGACGTCCGGCTTCATCGCCTTCAGGTAGTACGAGCCGGAGCGGACGAGGACGGCGTTCGCGCCGAGCCCGGCCACCTCGCGGGTCACGGAGATCACCTCGCGCGTGGACTCGGCCCCCGTCCCGACCGTGAGGGTTCGGTCGCCGATGCGCGCGGCGGTCGTCTCCACCAGCGCGCACAGCTCGCGACGGTCGAGGAGCGGCGCCTCTCCCGTGGAGCCCGCGACGACGATGCCGGCGACGGGGTGCGAGAGCCACTCCCGCAGGTTGTTGTCGAACGCGTCGAGCGCGAGCTCGCCGTCCTCGCCGAAGGGCGTCGCGACGGGCGGATGCACACCTGAAAGATCTCTCATGGAATTCACTGGATGTCCCGATCCGGGGTCATTCGCGGGGTCATGGACGTTCCCGCGGGAACGTCTTCTTGAGTGTCATCGCGTTCCCGGGCGGGGTTCAATGTGCTATCAAGCGGGGGGTCCTTCAAGGTGATCGAAGGTCCGGGGGCGTTCCCGCGGGAACGTCTCGGAGCGCCATCGCGTTCCCGCGGGAACGTTTCTACCGCTTCCGGGCGGTGGCTGCGGGAAGTCCGCGGCTGAGGATCACGTCCAGCTCCGGCCCGGGCCCGGCGGATGCCGCGTCCCGTCCCGCCAGCGTCGATGGAAGCGCGCCGCGCGATACTCCGCGCAGGATGCCCCGCACCCGTCCGTTCGCCGGGTCCCGCAGGATGGCCATCGGCTGATCGCTGGACTCGTCGAGCACGGCGACACCTCCCGGCCCGCTGAGCCGGATTTCGGCCAGCCTCTCCGCCCGCTCGCTCCGCATGGGGAGGGCGACCACGAAGGCCGAAGCCGCGTTCCCATCCGCAACGGGCCACATTCGCGGGCGAATCGAAAACAACTCCGCGCCGGCGGCGGTCCTTCCCGTGACTTCGTACGGGCCGCCGGCCTGTCCGGGAAGGCGCGGCGGAGCCTCGACGACGAAGGCCGGCTCCAGAAACGGGGCGCCGTGTTCGTCGATTCCGCCCCACAGGAGGAGCGACGTGGTCGGAGCGACGTCGCGCCCGGCGGCCTCGGCGCGGGCCGCGGCGCCCGCCTCGTCTTCCAGGCGGTGGAGGAGCGCCTTCGTGAAGCCGTAGTCGCCGATCCACTGCGGATAGCAGTACGACATCAGGTCATGGAGGCGGGACGATCGGAGCGTCCCCTCCTCGAAGTTGTATCCCCAGGCTCCGGTGACCCCGTCGACATTCGGGAACACGGCGTCCACGCCGAGCGGGTTGCCGCACGGCGCGTGGCGGAGACTCATGTTGTGCCCCAGCTCATGGGCGATGAGCGCCGAGTCGGGGATCGAGAAACTCGAGCGTCCGCCGATGAACGCCAGCCCCAGAAAGCCGCCGCTGACCGGCCGCGGCTTGAGCCCCAGGTAGTGACCGCTCCCGCCTTCCATGGTTCGGATCGCGGCCGTCTCCCTCAGCAGAGCGAACACGTCATCGGATGACGTCGTCACGGTCTGGTGCACCCTCAGATCCAGACGGCCGACGGGCAGCAGCGTACGCGTGGGCCACAGCAGATCGGCCTCGGCGGTCAATCCGCGGATCAGGTCCAGAATCGAACGGTCCGGGTCGTTTCGAAGCAGGAACGGGACGACCATGAGGTCGAACACCGGCATCTCGCGCACATCGACCGGCGTCCGGCCGGTCTCGGGGATCCGCCGCGTCACGCCCAGGTCGGGATCGAGCGTGCCGTCCGGGTCGATCTCCACCACCATTTCCAGCCCCGGCTGAACGACTCGACCCGGGATCGACGCGTTGGCCGTCGCCTCCAGGCTGGCCTCGGCGATCCAGGTCGGAATCCGGGTTGTTTGGGCCGGGATGTCCACGCGGTGCGTTTCGACGCCATCGAGGTAGAATGTGGCCCGCACGGGGGGAAGTCCGGCCTCCGTCGCACGCCCGGCGACCACGAAGACGCGCAGCAGCGCCTCGTCGCCCGCGACGAGAGGTACCGGGAAGTCGAGGGACTGAACCGCCTGGGTCAGGTACGCCACCGATCCCGCCAGGGGTCGACAGGGGTTCACCTGCGCGTCCTCCAGACGCTGCAGCCAGGCCAGGAAGTCGGCGTCCGGGGGGGCGCACAGTCCCGTGCCGCGAGCGAGCAGCGCGGTGAGCCGGTCGAGCCCGGCGAGTTCGGCGGGCAGCCGCCCGGACAGCCCTCCGTTCGCGGTCAGGTTCAGGTACTCGAGTTTCCCCAGCCGGCCGATGTCGGCGGGCAGCGCTCCGGACAGGTCGTTGTGGGACACCGACAGCAGGTCCAGGGAGGAGAGTTCGCCCAGTTCCGCCGGTATCGGACCTGTCAGGTCGTTCAGGTACAGCCACAGCTTCTCGAGCCTGGAGAGCGCGCCCAGCTCGCGCGGAATCGGACCCTCCAGCCTGTTTCTGGAGACGGACAGCTCCGTGAGGCTTTCGAGATTCCCCAGCTCGGGCGGAATTACACCCGTCAGGTCGTTGCCGTTGAGCCGGAGGTTCGTGAGGCTCTGGAGGTTGCCGAGTTCGCGCGGGACCGGGCCCGTGAGGTCGTTGTACGCCAGGCTCAGTGTACGCAGACGCCCGAGGTTCCCGAGCTCGCGCGGGATGGGCCCCGTCAGATCGTTCGAGTTGATCCGTAGCGCCACGAGGCTCTGAAGATCCGCCAGTTCGGGCGGAATCGGACCCTCGAGGTCGTTGTCGTACAGATCCAGCCTGCGCAGCGCCGAGAAGGTCGCGAGTTGGGGCGGAATCGAGCCGGTGAGTCCGTTGCCGTTCAGGCCCAGCCCGATGATCCGGTCCTGCCGATCGGTCGAGACCCCATGCCACGTCCCGAGAGGAGCATCCGTACCCCAGTTCTCGTCGTCGGTCCAGCCGCTGCCCCCGAGGACTGTGTAGAGGTAGAGCAGGACATCGCGGGGCGCGCCCCCGACCAATACGTGTGCGGCCGCGCTCAAGCCCGAGGATCTCTCCGTGGCGGTCACCATCGCGGTCCCGCCGCCCGCGGCGGTCACCTCGCCCCGATCGTTCACCGTCGCCGCCGAGGCGTCGCTCGATGCCCACGAGAACCGGGCATCCGGCACCGTGTTTCCCTGGTCGTCCCGCGCCTGCGCCGTCAGGCGCAGCGTTTCGCCCGGCGCGAGTGCGGCCGCCGCCGGAGAGACGGTCACCGACGTCACCGGGACCGACGGACCGATGGTGTCCTCGGCACAGGAAACCACCACCAGAAGCGCCAGCGACACCAACACCGGCACCGGCGACACCGACACGGGCGACACCGCGGCGCCGCGGTACGTCATCAGTAGCCGTGCGCCTTGTTTACGCGGTTTTCGAGGGGGTCGCCGCGCTGGTAGCGGGCGATGTTGCGCACGATCAGGTCCGTCTCGCGCTGCCAGAAGTGTGCCGACGTGCCGCCGACGTGCGGGGTGATGAGGACGTTCTCCAGCCCCCAGAGCGGGTGATCGGCCGGGAGCGGCTCGGTTTCGAACACGTCCAGCATCGCGCCGCGCAGGTGCCGGGTTTCGAGCGCCCGGACGAGCGCGGCCTCGTGGACGAGGGTGCCGCGGGCGAGGTTGATGAGCACGGCGCCCGGCTTCATGCGGGCGAGTTCGGCGGCGCCGAGGAGGCCCTCGGTCTCCGGCGTCTCGGGGGCCGTGAGGGCGACGAAGTCGGAGGTCTCGAGGAGTTCCGGGAGATGGTCGGGGCCCTCCAGGCGGTCGAGCTCGGGGGGCTTTCGGCCGACGTTGCGGCGGACGGCCTGAACTCGCATGCCGAGGGCGTACGCGCGGCGGCCGAGCGCGGATCCGATGCCGCCGTAGCCGATGATGCCGAGCGAGGCTCCGGCCACCTCGCCGCGGGCGGGCGCCGCGTGCAGGGGACTCCGGGGCGAGTTCAGCGCGGACTGGACCCACTCGTGCCCGCGCTGCGCCCGCACCGCGAGGTCCAGGCCGCGGACGAAATAGAGGATGCCGGCCATGGCGTGGTCCGCCAGCGAGTCCGCGTACATGCCCGCCGAGTTCGTGAAGATGACGTCGCTCTCCCGCATCTCCTCGAAGAGCGAGTTCCGCGCCCCGGCGGCGCCCGAGTGGAACCAGCGCAGCTTGCGGGCGGCGAGGAAGACGTCCCGCCGGATCCCCCACCCGCAGTAGACCTCGGCGTCGGCCACCGCCTCCAGAAGCTCCGGCGGCGTCACGCGCACGCCGTCGCCGGTCGCCTCGAGCGCGACGCGGACCGACTCGATCTCCCACTCCGGGTCCAGCGCGTCGCGGATCCGCTCGAACGACCGCTCCGGCATCGACCAGTGGGGGGTCTCCGGCGCGTACATCCAGATCACGAAGCGGCGCAAGGCGACTCCCGGCGCTCCCGGCTCAGCCCGCGGCGCCCGCTGGGCCGCCGTCCGCCGTGCCGACCCCGGCCCCGGCGCCGACCCCGGACAGGTGCGGGAGATCGACGTCCAGCGTGCGCGGGCCGACGCCCATCCGTTCGCGCACGACCTCCATCGTACGCTCGGCCTCGGCCGCCGCGCGCTCCGCTCCCGCCGCCAGGATCTCGATCACCCGCTCCGGGTGGGCGCGCAGTTCCGCCGCGCGCTCGCGCACCGGGGCGAGTTCCTCCGCCACGTTGTCCGTGAGCTGCCGCTTGCAGGCGACGCAGCCGATCCCCGCCGTCTGGCAGAGGATCTCGATCTCCTCGCGCTCCGCCGGGTCCGTGAAGAACTCGTGCAGGGCGAAGACGTTGCACACGTGCGGGTTGCCGGGGTCGTCCTTCCGCACCCGCGCCGGGTCCGTGACCGCCGTGCGCAGCCGCGCCCACAGTTCGTCCGGCTCGGCGACCATCCGCACCGTGTTGTCCTTCGACTTCGACATCTTCGCCACGCCGTCGAGCCCGCGGACGCGACTCCCCGTCCCCACGAGCGTCTCCGGTTCCGGGAAGAAGTCGCCGAAGCGCGCGTTCCAGCGCCGCGCGACCTCCCGCGACAGTTCCAGGTGCTGGCGCTGGTCCTCTCCCACCGGCACGAAGTCGGCCCGGTAGAGGAGGATGTCGGCCGCCTGCAGCACGGGATAGTTGAGGAGACCCGCGTTCACCGACTCCCGGCCCTGGGACTTCTCCTTGAACTGCGTCATCCGTCCCAGGTCGCCCACCGGGGTGACCGTGTTGAACAGCCACTGGAGTTCGCTGTGGAAGGGGACGTGCGACTGCGCGAAGAGCGTGCAGCGTTCCGGATCGATCCCCGAGGCGACGAGCGACACGGTGAGGTCGAACACGCGGCGCAGCAGGTCCTCGCGCTCGTACTCGCGCGTGATCGCGTGCAGGTCGACGATGCAGTAGAAGCACTCGTACTCATCGACCATCGCCGCCCAGCGCCGGAACACCCCGAGATAGTTCCCGAGGTGCGCGTGGCCCGTGGGCTGGATGCCGCTGAAGACGCGCTTGCGCCGGCCCGGCGAGGCCGTGTCGGTCACTGCGTGCCGACTCCCAAAGTCCCGCGCGCGCGATTGAGGTCACCCCGTCCCCGAATCTCCTCGCGGAGCTCCGCCACGCTCTCGCGCAGTTCCTCGAGAAGGGCGGTCACGTCCTCGCGAATGGCGGTCACGTCCTCGCGGAGGGCCGTAACCTCCTCGCGGAGGACCACCATGTCCTCGCGGAGGGCCACCATATCCTCGCGGAGAGTCACGACGTCCTCGCGAAGGTCCCCGACCTGAACCTCCATGCGGGACACGCTGGCGACGAGTTCGATCTGCGTCGCCTGGAGGGCGTTCGTCCGCTCCCACAGGAGAGTGAAGGCTCCCGTCACGACCGTGAACGCGAAGGTGAGGAAGAGGCCGAGATTCCAGCGCGTGACCGTGATTCCGTCCGCCGCGCGGCGTGCTTCCGCGCGCGCACGGCGGCCGGCGGCGGCGGGTTCGCCGACCGCCGTCCGGGATTCTGCGGTGTCTGTCTTCGATTCGGCCATTGAGGATCCCCAGGATGCTGTGAACGTAACCCATAGGCGCGCGGCGCGGAAACTTTCCGCAGCGTCACCAGCCAAACGATCGCCGCGGCTCTCAACGCACGATCAACGGCGGCGACTCAGGGGGTGGGGGATGCGGCCGGCGGTCGGCCGCGGGGGCCGGCGCGGACGGCGGGTCAGGTGGGGGTGGGGGACTCCCGATGGGCTGCGTGGGCCTGGAGGATGGCTTCGACGAGGGGGGTGGTGCCGAAGCGGATGGGGTCGGTGGCGGGGAGGCCGGTGACCTCGCGGGCGTGGCGGACGGCGGCGCGGGCCTCGTTCTCGGGGATGTCCCAGGTCGCGAGGGAGACGCCGATCACGCGGCCGGGGATGTCGGGACAGGCCCAGGTCAGGGCGTCCTCGTAGCGGCGGATCACCTCGTCGAGTTCGGGGAGGACGACCCAGCCGTGGTTGCCGCCGTAGATGCGGGGGCGGCTCGGCATCCAGGTGAGGATCATCGCGTGCGGGAGCGTGCCGTGCAGGAGGCCGTGCGTGACGCCGGAGTAGCCGGGGTGCATGAGCGACCCCTGGCCCTCGACGAGCACGATGTCGACGCCCTCGCCGTCCTCGCCGCGCGCCGCCTCGAGCGTGAGGCGTTCCGCGGCGCCGGAGATGAAGTCCGACACCACCGCGTCGACGGCGATGCCGGTGCCGGCGATGAGGATGCCCGTCTGTCCCGTGGCGGCGAAGCCGGCGCGCACCCCCCGGGCCTCGAGGGCGCGCTGCAACTCGAGCGAGACGGTCATCTTGCCCGTGTTGCAGTCCGTGCCGACGGTGAGCACCCGGAACGCGTCGGTCCCCATGGCCCGTCCCGCGCCCACCGGCAGGTCGGCGGGCGGTTTGCGGAGGTCGAACAGCGTGCAGCCGTGCCGGTCCGCCAGCGCCGCCAACTCCGGATCGTCGCAGAGGAAGAAGTGGAGGCCGCTGATGACGTCGAGCCCCTCCTCGAGCGCGGCCACGAGCACGGCCCGCCACGCCTCGGGGAGCTGTCCTCCCTGCGGCGCGATCCCCACGAGAAGGGCTTCAGGGCGGGGTTCCGTCGCGAGCGCCTCGGCGAAGGTCGCGACGATGGGGATGTCGCCGCCGAAGCCCAGCGTCTCCCCCACCGTGCTGCCCGCGAAGCGGGAGTCGATGACGGCACACACCCGCTCCGGCTGGTAGCGCACGGCGGACGAGGCGGTCTTCGCCGTCTCGACCCCGAAGGCCCCCTCCGCGAGGATCGCGAGCCGGGAGGAGGAAAGCCGCTTCCGCCCCGGGCCCGGGCTCATTCGCTCCCGGCCCGCTCCGTCTCGCCGGACTCGCCCAGCAGCTCGAGGAGTTCGGCCTCGGGGATCTCCTCCACGTCATCCGCGCCCCCGGCTTCAGCCGCCCCCGACCCGGAATCCGCCTCCGCCCCGGCGTCCTCGCCCGAGCCGAGCGCCTTCACGTCCTCGGGCTCGCCCGAGGAGAGGAGACCCATGGAGGCCTTCATCTCCAGCAGCTTGTCCTCCACGGCGGCGTCGCCGCCCGCCTCCAGCGCCTTGAACTCGCTGAGGAGCGTGTCGCCGGTGAGTTCCTCGGTGACCTCCGCGCTCGCGAGCGCCTGGCGCTCCGCCTGCTCGATCTTCTCGGTCATCTGATCGAAGGCTCGGAAGGCGCTCTTGTCGTGGAGTCCCTGCATCGTGTCGTGGATGCGCTTCTGGGCCTCCGCGCGCTTCTGCTTCGCGATGAGGAGGTTCTTCTTGCGCTTCGCCTCCTCGATCTTCGCGTTCAGCTGCCGCAGGGAGTCCTTGAGCTTCTCCGTCTCGGCGCGGTGGTTCTGCCACTGCGCCTCCAGCTCGCGCGCGTGCTCGGCGTGCTCCTGCCCGCGCACCAGCGCCTGGCGCGCGAGGTCGTCGCGGCCCTCGCGGATCGCGAGCCGCGCCCGCCGCTCCCACTCCTGCGCCGTGGAGCGCGACTCCTCGAACTGCGCCCGCAGCTTGCGTTCGTCGGCGATCGCGACCGCCACCTCCTGCTTCGCCTGGGCGAGCTGGCGGCGCATGTCCTCGATAATCGTGGTGAGCATCTTCTCGGGGTTTTCGGCACGAGCGATGAGGTCGTTGAGATTCGATCGAATCAGCCGGGAAAGACGGTCCAGGACACCCATGGTGTATGCTCGTTTCCTGTGCTTTGCTCTTCAGTCGGTCGATATGTCGGCGGTGAGGCTGTCCCAATGGGAGGTCAGCGCGAGCGTGAGGCTCTCGAGCGTGGCGCGGAACTCGGAGAAGTCGAGGTTCTCGAGCTCCAGCGTGTCGCTCAGGATGACCTCGCCGTCCTCGAGACCGTAGGCCCCGTGGATGAGGTCCACCGCGTTCAACTCCAGGAGCCTCCGGTAGAGCGCGAGCTGGTCTTCGTCGTCGATCGGGAGATCGCGGATGTCCGCGCGACACACGAGAACGGGCGGCTGGTAGTTCACCAGAATCCTGGGCTGCCGCTCCGCGCTCGCACCGTCCGGGTGGACGATCCACAGTCCCTCGTCGAGTTCCTGATAGTCCGCTTCGGTGCGGATGAGGAAGCTCTCTATGTCCTCTCGGTTCAGCATCAGTTCGGTCCCCGCAGTCGTGAATCGGGTCGCCCTTCCGGGCGAGGCTCATCCGATGGCGTCCCGCTCCCGAGCCCGCCGCCTCCGAGCCCGCCGCCCTCGAGGAGGCGGGTCATGAAGCGCTGCTCCTCCGTCAACCGGTCCACCTGGTTCGCCAGCAGCGCGACATGTTCGCGCAGACGCTCGATCTCGTCGTCCCCGCCGGGTTCCACCGGCGTCGGCGACGGGCGGGCCGCGAACCACTTCTGGGCCACTTCCCCGAACGTGACGAGCGCCACGATAATGATGATGAAGACGAAGACGCTCATCGCCGTCCTTGCCGCAACTGGTACCGTCCGGAACCGGCCGCCATCGGCGAAACGAACCTACGAGGCGAACCGGACCGGAGTTTCCCCGCAGACGGCCGCGCGAACCGGCGAAAGCGGTCGCGCGAACCGCCGACGGCGGGCCATGATAACGCCGGGACACGCGGCACGGAACCCGCGCGCGAAGGGTCAGCCGGAGGTCCGGGGCGGCTCCGGGGGCGGTGTCGTGCCGAGGGCGCGAACGTCGTCGCGGAGTTGCGAAAAGCTCTCGTTCATTCTGCCTTCCAGCCGATCGAAGCGCCGGTCGAGCCGGTCCAGGTGCCGCTCGAGCGGTTGTGCGAACAGTTTCGTCATCGTCCAGACCGAACCCACCAGCATGGCAAACACGGTCATCATCGGCAGGACCGAATCCCAGTTCACGCGCCCTCCTCCTTGAATCTCGCCTCGCTACCCAACGTAGCCCTCTCCGGTGTCCGCCCAAAAGGTGGCGTCCGCCATCAACGGACTATCAACGGGCCGGTCGGGGCGGCGTTACCTCATCGTATCCCTCTTCCCTGGCGCCGGCCGCTGTCAGGGGTCCGGCCGCCGCGCGCGACGGGCCGGATCGCCGTGCGCGACGCCGTCACCGGCCCGCGATGTACGCCGCCCAGTCGTCCATGAGCCGGCGCCGGCGGGCGAACAGATCCGTGCGCCGGTAGGCCGCTTCGACCTTGTTCCGGACGACGTGCGCGAGCGCCGCCTCGACGACCTCGGGCGGATGATCCGTCTCCTCGGCCGCCCAGTCGCGAAAGCTCGACCGGAAGCCGTGCGGCACCGCCGGGATCTCGTGCTTCCGGAGCAACCGGCGCAGGGTCTTGTCCGCGAGCGGCTCCGCACCATCGCGGGTGAACACCAGCGGCCCCCCCGCGCCGTCCAGCGCGCGCGCCTCGTCGAGGATCTCCCGAGCGCGGCGGCACAGCGGCACCTGATGCTCGCGCTTCGCCTTCATGCGCGTCGCGGGGATCTTCCACACGCCCTCCGCCCGATCGACCTCCGCCCACACGGCCCACCGCACCTCGCCCCACCTCGCCGCCGTGAGCACCAGGAACTCGAACGCGAGCGGGGCCGCCGGCAGCCTCCCGGATCCCCGCACCGCCTCGATCGCCGCGGCGACTTCGCGGTGCGGCAATGCGCGCATGTGTTCCACGACATGGCTCTGCGGGCCGAGCACCGATCTGAGCCAGCCGCAGGGATTGTCGGTGCGGAATTCCATCGCGACCGCCCATTCCAGCACGGAGCCGATTCTCTGATGCACACACCGGGCCGTGGCCGCCTTCGTATGCCAGATCGGCGTGAGGAGCTCCAGAACGTCGGCGCTCGTGACCTCCGAGACCGGCATCCCTCCGATGCGCGGGAAGGCGTACCGCTCGAGGGCCGAGATCCAGTCCCTTCGGTGCTTCTCGCTGCGCCATGCGGCCTGCTTCTGCTCCAGAACGCGCGCTGTCGCTTCGGCGAAGCTGGGCACGCGCCGGGCACGCCGCCTCTCCGCGAGCGGGTCGCCGCCTGCCCGGGCGAGCTTGCGATTCGCCCGCGCCTTCTTCCTGGCCTCGGCCAGCGGAACCAGCGCCACGCTGCCGAGCCCGAAGTCGCGGCGCCGACCTCGGATCACGAGACGCTGGACCCAACTCCGGGCTCCGCTCGGCTGGACGAAGAGGTACAGCCCGTTGCCGTCGCAGTACCGGCCCGGCGGCGCCGAACGCACGAACCCGGCCGACAGGGCCTTGTCGGGATGCCGGCCCTTCGGCTTCGTTCGCCGACGCGGAACGGGGGAATGCGTTACGTCATCCATTACCGCATCGTACACGACAAATGTGCGCCCGGTCAAAGGAATGTCGGGGGTAGGGCGGCGGTGCACGCAAGTGATCGTAACTCCTTGTTGGTAAATCGCATGACATATTCGTGACGGAGCCGCCCCACATACGCGATTTCCGTCGGGCGGCTGTCACGATAACAGCGGCCGACCCTGACGGTCTACAGGCCAACCAGGGCTTCAACGTCACGGTCGAAGCGGCAGCGACGAACAACGCTCCGGTGGCGCAGGGAACGATCCCGGGTTAGAGCCTTGCGATCGGCGGCACGTCGACGATCGACGCGGCCGGCTACTTCAGCGACGCGGACGGCGACGAGCTGTCCTACACGGGCGCCAGCTCGAACGAAGGCGTCGCGACGGTGTCGATGGACGGTTCGAGCGCGACGATCACCGCGGTCGCCGCCGGCGATGCCGTGATCACGATCACCGCGAGCGATGGGTCCGCATCGGCGTCGCAGGGCTTCACCGTGACGGTCGCGGCGGCGCCCGCGAACAACCCGCCGGTTGCGGTGGGCACGATTCCGGGCTCGAGCCTGGAGATCGGCGGCATGTCGACGATCGACGCGGCGGGCTACTTCCGCGACGCGGACGGCGATGAGCTGACGTACACGGGCTCCAGCTCGAATCCGGGCGTCGCGACGGTTGCGATGGAGGGCTCGGAGGCGACGATCACCGCCGTAACGGCAGGCGATGCCGTCATCACGATCACGGCGAGCGACGGCGAAGCGTCGGTGTCTCAGGGCTTCCGCGTGGACGTCAACGCGGGTCCGAAGGCGGCCACGGTCGTGATCTCGCGGCTGCTGGACGCGAACCGTCAGCAGATCGGCGACCCGACGGGCATCTCGGGCACGATCTACGCGGTCCTCGATGTGCAGTCGAACGACGAGACGTGGAATGAGATCGGTCTCACGCTGAACGGCGAGACCGTGACGCCCCTGTGCCAGGGCCGCACCGGCGGCAGTTCCGCCGACGCGATCGCGGGTCCCGGACTTGCGGCCGCGGGGCAGGTCGAGATCGAGTGCCAGCTCAACACCAACGCGGTGATGGGCGAGTGCGTGGGGATGCAACTCGATCCCAAGTACGCCAACGGCGAGTACGATCTGGGCGCCTTCCTCATGACGACGACGGACGAGCGTCGCGATGCCGTCGCCAATCAGCCGATCGCGCTCGACAACCACGGGTTCGTGAAGATCGCGCACATGCCGGGCGACCGGATGGAGGTTGGGGCGCACACTGCCGGCCTCACCTTCTACGGCGGTCCGAACGCCGAGGGCAACGTCAACATGTTCCACGCGTGCCCGGTCGCGTACGACGGCACCGTGGTCGGCAAGATGCGGCTGTCCACGCGGCTGACGGACACCGACCAGCAGGCCGTGGACGGCACCTCGCTGAGCTTCAGGGAGAGCCGGTTCGGTTCTGACTCTCCGAGCAAGGAAGCGCCGTTCACGTGGTCGGCCGGCACGCAGTGGTGGAGCCCGAACAACGGCGTGGAGAACATGCCGGGCGAGACCGAGACGTGGATCGTCAACGACGGACAGATCCTCGACCCGAACGGCCTCGACGTCACCGCGATGTTCCGCGCGGCCGGCGAGACGGCCAAGTTCGGCCCGCTTCACTTCGACTTCAAGGCGCCGGCGATCACCGGCACCTCGCAGGTCGTGATCGCGACTTCGGACAATCCCACGCATCGCAGCTGGGGTCCCGTGACGGACACGTACTACATCGACGGGGCCGGGGGCGGCACGCGACGCTTCCAGATCACGGAGATGTCCGACATGGGTGTCGGACACGTGTACGGCGTGACCTCGGCGATCGCCGTGGGCGACTACTCGGCGGGCAGGAATGCCGACAAGAACCCGGACACGGCGTTCACGCCCATCGAGGGTCTCGAGAACGTCATGTTCATCAACCAGCTGGACGAGGAAGACAACTCGGTCGATGGCATAGCCGATGGCGGCGGCGTGGACACCTACGTGGCCGAGCTCCAGTCTCTCGCGGACCGGCTGGGCAACGGCACCTGGCTCGGTGGCGGCAGGGTCCGTACGGCCTCGCACTTCGGCGTGGACCGCACGGCGCCCGAGATCAGCCGCCAGCGGCCTTCCGAAGCGCTGGTGCTGTCGAGCAACACGCTGCACTTCGAGGTCGAAGAGCCGCGGCTCGCGACCGGCGAGACGGCCAGTGGGCTGGCGGACACGGTCAGGGCATGGGCCGGCAGCTCGAGCCGCACCTCCGGCCGGGTGTACTGGAGTGGTGGAGCGACGGCCGTCAACGGATCGGTCACGCTCGACATCACGCCGGAGGCGGGAAGCGTCTTCGCGCGTGAACAGAGCCACACCGTGTACGTCGATATCGCCGACGGCGCCGGCAACTACACGGGCACGTCCTTCACCTTCACGCGCGACCAGACCGACCCGGTCCTCTCGCTGTCCGCGGTGCCGAGCAACTTCGGCTTGACGACGGCGAAGTCGGTGAGCGTGACCGTGGCGGGGACGCTGAACGACGCGACCGAGATCCGGCGCGCGTTCCTGAGCATCCACGCCGGCGCCACGTGCGCAGAGGGAGACGATCCGTTGAAGGGGTCGCAGGTGAGCGGTCCCGTGCGGCGGCTCGACAACGGCACCAACTCGATCGAGTTCTCCGAGGTGTTCACGGTCAAGCAGGGCGACGACCTCGCCGATACGAGCTACTGCTTCTACCTGAAGGCCGAGGATGACGCGCGCGACTCCGATGACCGCGCCGCCGCCAACGCCTACAGCGATATGGTCTCCTCGTTCACCGTGATCTGGCCCGGCACGAAGCCGACGGACCCGCCTCCGGGCCCGACGTTCGAGTTCAACACGCGAACGGACGACACGGATCCGGCGACGGCGGCAGCAGCGGATTCGCTGAGCGTGGGTGAGGGCGCGACGACCGGCAACGTCTACCACGTCACGCTGAAGGATGCGCCGGCGTCGGCAACGTACCCGCTCACGCTGATGGTCGATCCGCCGGCTACGGTGACGGTGGCTCCGGTCGGCGGCACCGACATGATGTTCGCGTCGGTGAGCGACACGGTCTCGCTGGTGGTCACCACCGCGCACGACCTGAACAACGTCTCCGAACTGAGGAGCCTGACCCACAGCGCGACGGGCTTCGACGACACGCCGTTTGCGGTGCGCGTGATGGACGACGACTACGCAATCACCGTGAATCGGTCGTCCGTACGGGAGGATGACGACGCCGTGAAGGTCGCGGTGACTTTGTCGGGGGCCCCCACGGCGAGCCCGGTGAGCGTGGGGTTCAATGTCGGAGGGGCTGCGGGATCGGGTGACTTCGCGGCCATCAGTGACCTCTCCATGACCATCGCGGCGGGTATGACGTCGGTGACGGACACCGTCGAGGTGGATGCGACCGATGACGGCGCCCAGGACGAGCAGAACGAGTATATCGCCGTGGGCGTCAGCGGGAGCGACCCCGCCGCGGTGTACTACGCGCCTGCGCAGATCATGATCATCGACGACGATCCGGACATTCAGCTGTCGCTGAGCCAGACCGAGGCGGCTGAGAGTGCCGGTGCCGTGACCCTCACGATCACGGCCACGGCGAAGAGCGAGGTGAGTGGAATCATCACCGCGGCGATCGCGATCGCCGGTGCCGATGGGGCTACGGCGGACGACTTCACCGCCACGACTCCCGTGCAGCTCAGGATCGATGCGGGAGAGACGGTTGGAACGGCGACCACGACGGTGACGATCAGCGAGGACGCCTTGAACGACGATGGCGAGACGATCGAGTTCACGGCCCCGAACGTCACGGTCGGAGGCAAGGACTACACGTTCGGCAGCGTCAAACTGGCGATCGTGGACAACGACGACTCGTAAACCTCAACGGTCTCTGACGAGAGGCCTTTCTGAAGCGGCCCCCCGCGAAGTCTGCGGGGGGCCGCTTCTTTCTTTTCGCCGAACCTTTTGAGGATCTTGCCCGTGACCCACCCTCGCCTCCATCGGCTTCAGTCGCGCGGACGCGCCAGATCCACGTCGTTCCTCTGCGCGTTCCTGGCGAGCCTCGCTAGTTCGCCGTGTTCGATACCGCGCAGAACGCATGGATCGAGATCGACGATCTGTTCGGACATTCACGGCGCATCGCGGCGACGCCGCATTCGTACGATCACCTCCGGCTGGGGCACGGCACGGACGGCTACTTCGTGTTCGAGGTCGGCGGGGGCGATTTCGGCAGGACGCTCCTCAGGCTGAACCTGGACGCACCGCTGCAAGGCGGTCGCCTGGGCGATTTTCTGGACCGCATCGTGGACATCTGGCTGGTGAACGGGGGCGCCGCCGAGGCGATCGCGCTGTTCGACTGGGTGGGGGTCTCCGGTGGTCGCCGCGCCGGCCGGCGACGCCGACGCGCCGCCCGGGTTCGATCGGGTGAGGGCGGCCGCCGGTTCGCCCGCCGCGAATCACATCCGACTCTCCGGCGGGACGGTCATGCGCGACAGAAACCGCGCTAGCTGCACCTGATTTCGTAAGGTGCCGCAGGGACTTCTGGAGTTGAGGCTGTGTTGAGCCTCGTTTCGATTTTGGTGTGGTAGCTCGAGTCGTTATTCTGAACCCACACCGAAGGAGCGTGCATGCCCGGCCCGAAGACGCAAACCCTTGAATCCGGCGCGGATGCCGGCTCGGCGCGCGCTGACGACGGCCGGTCCCGTACAGGCACTCGACGGTCGGGGGCCACGGACGGCATTACGATCACGCGCTGGAGCCTGGGACTCTCCCTGACGGTCGCGCTCACCGTCGTGACGGCCGCCTTCACTCTCGTGTGGAATCAGACCGTGAGGCTCGGTGACACGCAGGTGCAACTCGTCGCGACCGTCGCCGACCTGGGCGGGCGGATGACGGGACTCGAATCGCGGATGACCGGCCTCGAAACACGCGTGACCCGTCTTGAGGCGCGGATGACAGGCCTCGAATCGGAAATGCGCGACCTGCGTGTGGAGGTCCGCGAAGAGATCGGCGGTCTACGCGAAGAAGTACGTGAACTCGCCGATCTCATCCGCGCACGGGAGTTATCCGGCTCGCCCGCTCAGTAGATGTATCTTCACCAGGATGTCTGTTGTGGACCTGCAATGCACGGCGGTGTTCCGGAGGGTCCCTGAAGGCTACATCGCCTTCGTCGAGGAGTTCCCCGGTGCCAACACCCAAGGCGCCTCCCTCGAAGAAGCCCGCACGAACCTTCGCGAAGCCGTCGCCATGGTGATCGAAGCCAACCGGGAAATGGCCCGCGAGGACGCCAGCGGCGGTGCGGTCATCAGAGAGCCGATCACCGTCACCGCGAACTCCGACGAGGCGGCGTGAGCGAAGAAACCTGGACAGGAAGCCCACACGCCGCGCGCGGGAGATGCCCGGCCCGCCGGCTCGGTAGACTTCAACCGCCCCGGTGCCCGCGTCAGGCGGGATCGGTGCCCGTATCCGGAAGGGGCACTCCGAACACGCTCCCCTCGAGTCTGGCCACGCGGTCGCTCATGGTCACGCGCGCCTCGACCATCTCGGAGTGGACGGCGTCGATTCGGTCGCGCAGGCCGGCAATGTCGCTCTTCAGCTCGCCGCGCAGGCCGGCGATTTCGCCCTTCAGCTCGTCTCGCACGCCGACGAGTTCGCCCTTCAGCTCGTCCCGCACGCCGGCGATTTCGCTCTTCAGCTCGCCGCGAAGTTCCTTCTGTACCCTCTTGATCTGACCCGAGAGGTTGTCGGTTTTTTTCGTGAGAGTCCCGATGCCGCGAAGGGCGAGGCCGCCCATCGTCCCGCCCACGCCGACGACCGCCACCAGGATGCTCAGGATTCCGATCACGTCCAATCCCATTGTTGCCACGCCTTCCGCACGAGGTTCGAAGGCGATGCGCGCCGCGGGCGGCACCCGCCCGTCCGCACCGAACCTCCCGGCCACAATCAATGTCGTATCAACTCGAAACGGCCTCAAGTGTATCGACGGCGTGGTACGTCGATACCGACGCCAGCCTCGCCACATGCGCGAGGGACGGTGTGCGGAGGAGGGGACATAAAGAAAAAGCGGCCCCCCGCAGACTTCGCGGGGGGCCGCTTCCGTAAGGCCTCTCGTCAGAGACCGCTGGGGTTTAGGTGTCGTCGTTATCGATGATCGTGAGAGTCACGGGGCTGACCGTGTACGTCTTGCCGCCACCACCAGGAACAGCAGCCTGAGCGCCATTGGCGTCATCGAAGATGATCGTCTCGTTGGACTCGTCGTCGCCATCGTCGGTGATCGTGAGCGTCACCGACGTCGACCCGCTCGTCGATCCTCCGTCGATCCTCAGCGTAACCGTAGCAGGAGGCGTGTAGTCGGTGCCACCGCCCGTCGCCGTCCCGGTAAGGGCGAGCTCGAAGGTGGTGATTCCGCTCACCGCCTCGTCCGCCGTCGCGGTGATCTCCACCGTCACGGTGCCCGCATCCTCGTCCACCTCGTCCATATCCAGCGACAACGTGACGTCGGGATCGTCGTCGATGATCGCGATGCTGGCGGGCTCGTAGTACACGCCCTGCTCGGCGCTGGTTGACACCGTCAGTGCGATCGACTCGCCTACCTCGTCACGCTCGGCGTCGTCCGCCGCATCGATCATGACCGGTTCCGACGACTCCCTAGCCGTAGTCGGAGTCCCGAGTATCAGGTTCACGATGTTGCCGCTGCCGGCCGTCAAATCCGCGGCCACGGCGCCGCTCGCCGCATTCGCGCCGATGTCGACGCTCACGGCATGTTGGGAAGTGAGTGTCCCGCCGGCCTTCACCGTCACAAGCACCTCCACGGCGTCGTCATCCTCCCGCACGGACACCACGTCCGTCGTGATGGCGAAGTCGTCGTCCATCACCGTCACGGGGAATGGCGTGTCGTCGAAGCCCGTCGCGCTGTGGGTCAGATTGTGCACTTCCCAGGTGATGTTCAGGTCGTGCCCGTTGCTGACCACCAGCGAGACCGTATCGGTCGCCGACGCGAACATCATGGTGCCACCGCTGACCGGAGCCACCGTCATGGTATTCAGCGGATCGTCCACCATCAGCGTGAGCGGATACGTCGCGCTTGCCGGCGCATCCTTCAGCGTGACGTGGTAGACGTTACCGGTCGTCGCGGCCTCGCCCACACTCAACGCTTCCACAGCCGTCGCCGTCGCCGGATCCGCGTCGTCCGTTCGCGTATTGAACTCGAAGGTCGGGCCAGGAGGCGGAGGCGGCGGACCTGCAGGCCAGCCTACCTCAAACGTGGAGATGACATCGCCGTGCGTACTACGGTCCTCGCTCGCGTTGTAGGCGTTCGCGAAGGCGCGGTCATCGGCGTCGCGCGCGTCATCCTCGGCCGTCAGGAAGAAGCAGTAGGTCGTTGGACCGGCGTCGTCGCCCTGCTTGACGGTGAACACCTCGGAGAACTCGATCATGTTGGTGCCGTTGTCGAGTCGCCGCACGGGGCCGCTCACCTGCGACCCCTCAAGCGGATCGGCGGCCGTGCAGGTGGTGCCCTCATGGATGCTCAGGAACGCGCGCCGGATCTCGGTCGCGTCGTTCAGCGTTCCGGCCACGGTCACGCTCACCGACTTCGCCGTCGTCGAGCCGAAGTTGCTCGGCACCGCGGAGAGCGAGAGATCCGGTGGCGTCTGGTCGCGCACGAACGTGAAGGACGTGGACGCGCCGTTGCCGGCAACGTCCGGCGTCCAGGCGAACACCGTGTGACTCGCTTCACGCGCGAAGCGGGCGTTCGTCCCGGGAGTGATATCGATCGCGGCCACTCCGTTGGCGTCGACCGTCGCCGAACCGGTCCAGTAGGTCGAACTGGACCTCGGGCTCGAGCCGCCGGCCCACGCGGTCACGCTGCGGGTCAGGCCGCTGCCGTCTTCGCCGGTTGCGAGCCGCGGATCTTCGACCTCGAAGTACAGCATGTTGGTCGACAGGACCAGCGATTCGGAGGGCCGCTCGCGGCTGATCTCCGGCCCCGTGTGGTCCACGCCGAAGTGCGAGGCCGAACGGATCCTGCGGCTACCGAGCCAGGTGCTGTTGCCCAGCCGGTCCGCGATGGACTGGACCTCGGCCACGTAGGTGTCCACGCCGCCACCGTCGGCTACGCCATCGACCCTGGCGTCTTCCTCGGGCAACTGGCTGACGTGCGTGACGTTCTCAAGACCTTCGAGCGCGGTGAACGCCGTGCTCGCGCGGGTGTCGGCATTGGTGCCCGCGGACCAGTCGCCCACGGCGATCGCCGACGTCGTGCCGTACACGTGCCCGACGCCCATGTCGCTCAGGTCCGTGATCCGGAAGCGTCGCGCGGTCGACCCGCCGCTGGCGCGGTAGAACTGCGCTTCCGTCGACGCCCAGGTCGAGGAGGCGGCGTTTGCGGCGGCGATCACGACTTCCGAGTTCGTGCCGGCCACCGGCGCCTTGAAGTCGAAGTGAAGCGGGCCGTACTTGGCCATCCCGTCACTGCGGAACGACGCGCTGATGTCGAGGCCGTTGGGATCGAGGATCTGACCGTCGTTGACGATCCAGTGCTCCGTCTCGCCCGGCACGTTCTCGACGCTGCTGTTGCCCGTTCGGCTGTGGGCCGTGCTGATCGTCCACGTGAACGGCGCCTCGATGCTCGGGTAATACGACCCGCCGGCGGGATTCCGGAAGCTCACCCTCGGACCCTCGACCGGATTCGGGTCGGGACGCGCCGTGTCGGTCAACATCGATCCGAGCTGCATCTTCCCGACCTCGGTGCCGTCGTACGCGACCGGGCACGCGTGGAACATGTTGGCGTTGCCCTCGGCCGTGGACGGACCGCCGTAGAAGGTGAGACCGTCGGTGTGGGTTCCGACTTCGGACCGGTTGCCCGGAACGTGCGCGATCGTGACGAAGTTGGAGTTCATCAGCGCGATCGGCTGCGTGGCGACGACTTCGCGCCGCGCGTCCGCGTCGGTCGTGAGGAAGGCGCCCAGTTCGTACGCGCCGTTGGCGTACATGGGATCGAGCGGCATCCCCACGCACTCGCCCTCGACCGCGTTGGTCTGGAGACGGCACTCGATCTCGACCTGCCCCGCGGCGGCGAGTCCGGGGCCCACGGCCACGTCGGCGGAGGCGCTGCCGCGGCACATGGGCGTGACGGTCTCGCCGTTCAGCGTGAGACCGATCTCATTCCACGTCTCGTCGTTCGACTGCACATCGAGGACCGCGTAGATCGTGCCCGAGATGCCCGTCGGATCGCTGATCTGGTTCCGGTTCTCGTCGAGCAGCCTCGAGATCACGACCGTGGCCGCCTTCGGACCCGCGTTGACATCCACGCGGAAGCCCTGAGACACCGACGC